>DASYKY010000029.1:0-11530 GCA_035995025.1 Actinophytocola sp. | reverse complement strand
GTATCCGCGCACGGCGGAGCTCGAGCGGCGCTGCGTGAGCATCCTCGCCGACCTCTGGCACGCGCCCGAGGCGGTCGGCTGCTCGACCACCGGGTCCAGCGAGGCGTGCATGCTCGGCGGGCTCGCGCTGCTGCGGCGCGGGCGCGCGCGCGGCGGCGCCGGGACGCCCAACCTGGTGATGGGCGCCAACGTCCAGGTGTGCTGGGAGAAGTTCTGCCGCTACTGGGACGTCGAGCCGCGGATGGTGCCGGTCGGCGACGGGGCGACGCACCTCACGCCCGAGCGCGCCGCGGCGGCGTGCGACGAGAACACGATCGGCGTGGTGGCGATCCTCGGCTCGACGTTCGACGGCGCCTACGAGCCGATCGCGGACATCGCCGCCGCGCCCTCGGGCGTCAGGTGGGTCGCGCCGCCGCCGACCGGCACCATCCGCGGCTCGACGTCCCAGTAGCGGCAGAACTTCTCCCAGCAGACCTGGACGTTGGCGCCCATGACCAGGTTGGGCTTTCGGGTGACGTCGTGGCCGGTGCGCGCAGCCCAGCGGCGTTTGAGCGCCATGCCCGCGAGCATGCAGGCCTCACTGGACCCGGTCGTCGAGCAGCCGGTGGCCACGTCGGCCTCGGGCGCGTGCCACAGGTCGGCCAGGATCGCGACGCAGCGGTTCTCGATCGCGGCGGTCTGCGGGTACTCGTCCTTGTCGATCATGTTCTTGTCGACCGACTCAGCCATCAGCTGATTGGCCTGGGGCTCCATCCACGTCGTGACGAACGTGGCCAGGTTCAGCCGGGCGCTGCCATCGAGCAGCAACTCGTCGTGCACCAACTGGTAGGCAACCTCGGCCGGGACAGGATCCTTGCCCAGTGCGCGAAGTGGTGGACTGATCTCGTGTTCCAACGCCGGGTTCGCGACATCTGAGAACGGGTTGCCACCCGAATGGGACTGGATGCCGCGGGACGGGACTTCGTCACCGCGTAACGCCATGACCTCACTATGTCAGCTGCTCGCACGGTCGGCGTCATCTAGCGGTGCTGCGGCAAGCCACTGGACCTCACAGAGCCAGACCCGGCCACCGAGCACCGCTCGGGACCGGACGCCCTCGCCGCCGTCCCGAGGTGCTCGCTCGGCGAAGTACTGGACCATGTCGTTGCGCTCGGGCTCGCCGTGGACGAGCACGTCCAGGCCGATGGACTCCCGCAGGGCGATGACCCGATCGATCTCGGCCCGCATCGCGGCCGGACCTGCCGGGCCGGGTGGGAGTCACTGGCGTGGGTGGTCGTCGTGGGGATTGCTGGCGTTGAGGTAGGTGAGGACTGCTTTGACGCGGCGGTGTTCGTCGGTGTCGGCGTGCAGGGCGAGTTTGGTGAAGACGGCGTTGATGTAGGTCTCGACGGTGCGCACCCCGACGTGCAAGCGAGTGGCGATGCCGGTGTTGGAGCGGCCTTCGGCCATCAGGGCCAGTACGGCGCGTTCGCGTTCGGTGAGCACGGTCAGCGGATCTTGTTTGCCGGCGCTGCGTCCGAGCAGTTGAGCGACGATCGCGGGGTCCATCGCGGTCCCACCGGCGACGACGCGGCGTACCGCGTCGAGGAAGTCATCGATCTGCAGAACCCGGTCCTTGAGCAGGTAACCCAGCCCGGCCGGGCTGTCCTGGAACAGGTCCATCGCGGCGGTGGCCTCGACGTACTGGGACAACAGCACGATGGCGGTCTGCGGAAGGTCACGGCGGATCTGGCGGGCGGCGACGATTCCGTCGTCGGTGTGGGTGGGAGGCATCCGGACGTCGGCGATCACCAGCTCGGGCGAGTGTGCTCGGACGGCGTGGACGAGATCGGGTCCGGTGCCCACGGCCATGACGACGTCGTAGCCGTCCTCGGTGAGGATGCGGACCAGGCCTTCGCGGAGCAGGACCGCGTCGTCGGCGACTACGACGCGCATGGCAGCTCTGCGTGAAGCCGAGTACCAGCCCCGCGGGGGCTTTCGACACGCAGCGACCCGCCATGTGCTTCGACCCGGTCGGCGAGGTTGCGCAAGCCGTCACCGTCGGCATCGGCGCCGCCCGGGCCGTCGTCGCTGACCTCGACCAGCAATCGGTCGGTCGCGACCGAGACGTCAACGCGGACCAGGTGGCCTGATGCGTGTTTGACGGCGTTGGCCACGCCCTCGCAGGCCACGAACCAGGCGGTGGCTTCGACGCCTGGCTCCAGCCGGGCGGGGATGCCGCACGACACGGCAACCTCGCCCGGCCGGGCCAGCTCGGCGAGTGCGGCGGCCAGTCCACTGGCCGCCAGCGCGGGCGGGAGGATGCCGTGCACGAGCGCGCGGATGTCCTCGACTCCGGCGTGCAGCTGCTCGGTGGCGAAGGTCAGCAGATCGGTGAACTCGGCGGGATAGGACGAGCGGCGCTTGGCCGATTGCAGGTGCAGGGCCAGCCCGACCAGTCGCTGCTGGGCTCCGTCGTGCAGGTCACGTTCGATGCGGCGTCGTTCGATGTCGCCCGCTGCGGCCAGCCGGGCCCGAGAGGCCCGGACCTCGGCCAGCTGGACGAGCAGCTCCGCCTGTAGCCGGGCGTGTTCCAGCACGACTGCGCCGGCGCGTACCACGGCGCGCAGCAACGCCGGCTCGGTCGGCGCGTGGACGAGCAGAGCGATGTTCTGACCGTCCTGAGTCACCGGGTCCACCACCTGACCCGCCGCGACCGGAAGATCGCCGACCCGCCGACCATCACCGTCGACGAGCACGTCCGCCTCGCGGAGGTAGAGATACAGGCACAGGCTCGGATCGCGCAGCGACCGCCGCAGCGCGGCCCGGACCGCGTCGGGCCCTACCGGTTCCTGTCCGACTCGTTGGCCAAGGGCACGCATGATGCTCACCGCGTCGTGGCTACGCCGGTCGAAGATCCGATCCACCAGGTGCTGCGCCCGGTCCCGGCCCGGACGCAGCAGCAACGCCACCACGAACGCCGACACCGCCGCGATCGCCACGGAATCCCGTCCCACGATCGCAGCGAGGGTGACGTCCAGCGCGGCGAATCCGGCGACCAATGCCACGCTGACCGCCCCGTACACCGCGGTGCGGTTGATCAGCCGATCGATGTCGTAGAGCCGGTAGCGGAAGATCCCCAACCCGATCCCGGTCAGCACCGCCGTCGCGCCCAGCAACGATATCCAGACGACGCCGGTCAGGTCGCCGGCGAAGTTCAGCACCAGCCCGCACCCTGCCCCGTAGGCGAACCACTTGACCTGCTGACGCACCTCACCGGCGCTTCGCCGCGCACGACCAGCCAGCGCCGCCAATCCCAGCACGATGCCGACGACGGCCACCACGATGCCGACCACCATCGCCGCGACGACGACATGGGCCTGCGTCTCGGCCGGGATCGGGGAGTCCGGCAGCAGAGGCTCACCTCGATACCGCCACAGGCCGATCGGGACGATCACCGCCAGCAGTACCAGCGCCACACCGCTGAGCGCCGGCACCACCCGCCACCGACGCCCTGGCAGCCGGCCGTCGGGAAACAACACCACAAACATCGGCAGGACAGCGATACCGGGCAGGAACGTCCACGCCTGCAGCCAGCTGGCCAGCGACCCCCCGGGCAGCGAACCGGGCTCGGTCTCCAGCGCTCGCGTGCTCCAGGCCCCGGCGGCGAGCGAGACCGCCCGGCTCAGTCCGCCGAAGGCGAACAGGAAGCCGATCGGGTTACCCGGATGCCGGGTCAGCACGAACCCGCCGAGCACCGCATTACCGAACCCGACCACGCAGCCCAGCGCCACCTGGTTGTCCACCACCGACCGGTGGTCGAGGACCGTCAACGTCACCCCGAGCGCCAGCAGCAGCACCGACACGGCGCACGCCGACCAACCCAGCACCACAACGAGACGGACCCCGGCCGGCCGTGCGGCGAGCTGGGCCGTCACGTCCATGCCCGGGATCGTCTCACCGACTGACCGGTCGACGGCTCCGTGCCAGCCCGGAGCCGGCCGCGCGATGGTCGCGGGTCAGCCCGGAGCCGGAAACGGGTCTACCACGAGGCCCCCACCCCAGTCGTGAGCCCAGGCTGAACACGTCCCGTTCAGCCACCCTTCTCGGAGGTTCAGATGTTCGCGCTACTGCCACTCATCGGCGGGCTGCTGCTCGGCTGGCTCGCCCCCCGCAAGGTCGCCATCCTGGTGCAGGTCGTCTTCTACGCCATCGCCCTCACCGTGCTGACCATCACCGCCCCCGACCACGGCGGCAACTACAGCGACGGCCTGTGGCTCCCCCCCGCTCTCGCACTCGTCGCCGCGGGCACGCTTCTGCTGGGCTTCCGGCTGGCCCGCCGCGGGACACGCCGCGCCGCGCAGTCGTGACAGCCACGGACCCGCGACGGCTCTCAGGTTGCCTCGCCGTCGCGGTTCCGTTGGCCGGGGAATCGTTCGCCGAAGGTGACGAACGCAGATCGGGCCCGGCGTCCTTGGCAGAGGGACTCGATTTTCGCCGGTCCACCACAGTCGCGGCCGCGTCTGCTGCAGATCGCGCTCGGCGGCAGCCCCGCCCACGAGGACCGGCTCCGATCCCGTGGCTCACTGCGCTTCGATCGCCCCCAACTGGAGCATCATGCCCAGGTCGTCACGCACCGCCCACCGTTCGGCGATGCGACCGGCCGACAGTCGGTACATGACACTGAACTCACGCGTGTAGTCGCCGGCCGGGACCTCGACGCCCCGGAACGGGCCGCCCGGCCAATGGCCTTCGCGAACACCGAACTGGACGACGAAGTCGCCTTCTGCCACCACGGTGCTGTCGCGCCACCGGTCAGCACCCCACTGCCGGCTACCGGCTGTGCGGAGGAACTCTCGGGTGCCCTCCAGCCCGGCCGGCCGGCCCGGGAGCAACGTGTGGTTGACCATGTCCGACGTACACAGCACGTCGAGCAGCCCTAACTCCTGCGTGTTGAGCAGCGCGTCGAAGCGTTCGACGACCTGCTTGTTCTCATTCGCACCCATCGGGCATCACCTCGGCCATAATTCGTGAGAGTGGCACTCTCATACGAGAGTGCTACTCTCACCAATATGGGTGAGGGTGTCAAGGGGCGCCGCTACGACAACACCCGCCGCCAGGCGCAGACCCGCGCCACGAAAGCCGCGGTCATCACCGCAGCACAGGACCTGTTCGTACAGCGGGGATATCCGGCCGCCACGATCGACGCCATCGCCGAGGCCGCGTCGGTTCCCGTGGCCACCGTCTACCGGCTGTTCGGGTCCAAGCGAGGCATCCTGTCCGCCGTGCTCGACGTCGCGTTCGGAGGTGACGACCAACCCATTGCCTTCCACGAGCGACCCGCCGTCAGAGCGGCGCTCGCCGACCCCGATCCTGGGCGGCTCCTCGACGCGTTCTCCCACCTCGCCCGCGAACTGCTGGACCGCTCCGCTTCCATCCAGCACGTCCTGGTCAGCGCCGCAACGGTCGACCCGGAAGCCGCCGACCTACTCGCCACCGCCAGGAGCCAACGATTGCTCGGCCAATCCCGGGTCATACAGGCACTGGCTGACCGTCGCGCGCTCCGCGAGGGACTCACGGTCGCCCAAGGCGCCGACATCTTTTACACGCTCGTGTCGCCCGAGGTTCACCGCATCCTCACCATCGAACGACGCTGGACGCCCAGCGCATATGAGATCTGGCTCACCGCGACTCTGCGCGCCACATTTCTTGCGATCCCGCCTGACGCCTGACGCCACGCCACGGCCGTGGCTGCGCGCCGCGCTCTCCGCCTTCGCCGAGGGGCGATCCACGACTTGCAGACCTGCATCAACGCCGTCTTCACGAGACGGCTTGCTCCGGGCGATGGTGCCCTCGCGGTCCACCGGTCCGGAGCCACCGACGATCAGAAGCCCGGGGAAGGGCCCGGCGGTCCGGGGCAGGCACAGCGTTCCGGGTACGGACAGCGGCCCCTCGCCGAGGCTGACCTCCCGCTCGTCGAAGCGATCACCGTCCGCGTAGGGCGGCGGCTGCCACGGCGCCGGTTCGGCGGCGCCGGCCGGCACGAGCTGGAGCCCGGCCAGCTCGCCGGTGGCGGTCACCGACACCAGCAGCGTCAGCTCGCCGCGCTCGAAGCGCACCGGGACCCTGACCTGTCCGTCCGTCGGTTCGCTGGAGGGATCTCCGACCGAGGCGACCGGGCCCAGCCGCGCTGCCTCGGCATCCCATGCGGCCTTGAGGGCTTCGGCGGTGACCATCGGTCGCAGGCCGGGTGTGAAGCGCTCCCGGATCTCGGCGAACCGCCCGGCTCGGGCCAGGTCGAGGACCGCGAGTGCCATGGATCGCGGTCCGGTGAGGGTCATGAGCGCTCCTTGCCGGTCGTCCGGGTCCGATCCGGTGGCGGCTGGCCGGCGTCATCGCCCTGGGCCTCCGGCGCGGGCAGCAGGACGGTGTAGAGCATCCGTCGCCGGCGGCCGGGGCCCGGGGGGTTCGCGAGCCGGGGCCGGCTGATCGCCGCGAGCTCGCGGAGGTAGTCGGTCAGCTCGGCGTCGGTGAGCCACATCTAGCAGAACGGCTCAGTTTTGAGAACATTCACGGCCGTAGATCGTTCCGAAGCAGTGACAGCGACCGACCCGCCCGCGCCGCGCAACAACAGCCTGGGCAACAACCACCGGGACGCCGGGTACGCGGCGATGTACCGGGCGGGCGCCGCGCTCCTGTACGGCCCGGCGCGGCCCTGCCACCGCCGCGTGCCGGAGTGACCGCCGCATCCGCATACACGTCGTTCATGCAAGCACCCTCCCGCCCCCGTGTTCCAGGAGCGTCAAGCCCGCGTTCCGGCTCCGGCGGGAAGCTTCGTCAGGACGACTTCGGCGCCGGCGGCGGCGTGCTCAGCTTGATGATGCCGCCCCAGGGCTGCGGCGTCCCGGCGACGATCGTGGTGTGCTGCGCCGGGAGCGGACACCCGGGCCGGCCGTCGCCCGGGCCGAGTTCCTCGACGACCACGGCGTCGCCGGCCCGGAGCGTCCGGCCGTCGGCGGACACCGTCACAGCGGGGGAGAACCGTACGGTGACCGTGCTCGGAAGCCGGATCTCGACCGGCGCACTGGTATTGCCGGGGTCGCCCGGCACGATCCACACGCACCCGGTCTCGGGGTCGCCCGCGAGCGTCCCGAACAGGCTCCGCCCGACGGGGGTGGAGGCGTCCGAGCCGGCACACCCGGCGACCAGCACGGTCCCGACGGCGGACAGCGCGAGCGTCCGGGAGACGGACCGGTGCGGTGACCGCGACCAGCGCGGCCACCGCACCCGCCTTGTCAGCACTGTGTCAACGTCCTGCACACGACTTGGAGGTCGGGGAACAGTAGGTGGTTCCCCGGCTGGCCGGAATCGACGGTGCCGGCGCTGATGATCCCGCTGCGACCGACGCCGCCGGTGACCTTCACGTACACCGGGCCGCCGCTGTCGTCGTGCTGGACGAGTCGGCTGCCGTCGCCGGAATGGCCCGAGGTGAGGTTGCATACCGTCACGATGGTCCCGTTGTCGTTGATGTTGGCGCAGACGTTCGAGCCGTCCACGACGCGCTTGCAGTTCTCGCCGGTCAAGGGCCCGTCGGCGCGCCCACCAGGCTCGGGTTGATCTCCTCGGTTGTTGCCCCACTGCACCCAGTCGCCTTGCCCATGTTGCCGGTGAAGTTCCAGGTTGCGGTCGCGCTGTCGAAGTAGCCCTGCTGGACGACACTGTTGATGGGGAAGCGGCTCGGGGTCCGGGACAGCGGTCAGGCGACGTACGGCGGGGTGGCGGTGGTGACCAAAGCGAGCATCACCAGGCCCTGTTGATCCGGACGGGGCCAGCTGCGCGGCGAGCCTGGCGACTCGGTCCCCACGGTCATGGCCGGAGTTCGAGGACGACGTTGACGGGGGTCTGGGTGACCTGTCGGAACCGGCTGAAGCCGGCGTCGTCGGCCAGGTGCCGTACCGCTGCGGGGCCGGCTTGGGCGCCGAGCGCGACCCCGCCGGGCTGGGCGAGGGCGGCCGGCGTGCACTGGAACGTGGACGCCGCGTAGTTGAGCGCGGCCAGCGGGCGGGTCAGGTTCGCTGCGTAGTCGTCGTCCGCGTTCGGTTCCACGACCAGGACGGCGCCGTCGGGGGCGAGCGCCTTCCGGGCGTGTGCCAGCGCGGCGGCCGGGTCGCCGAGGTCGTGAAGGGTGTCCAGCAGGCAGATCAGGTCGAAGCCGTCGGCCGGGTAGCTGGTCGCGTCGAGCGCTTCGAACCGGATGCGGTCGCCGAGGCCGACCCGGGCGGCCTGCTGCCGGGCGACCTCGATGGAGCGGTCGTGGAAGTCGTAGCCGTGGACGCTCGCCTGCGGGTAGGCACGGGCCAACAGGATGGCGGCCACGCCGTGTCCGCAGCCGACATCGGCGACCCGGCCTCCGGCGGCGAGCCGGTCGGCCACCCCGGGCAGGGCCGGGACCCACTCGGTGGTGAGGCTGGCGGTGTAGCCGGGGCGGAAGAACCGCTCGGTGCCCTCGAAGACAGCCGGGTCCTGCTCCTGCCAGGGGATGCCGCCGCCGGTGCGGAACGCCTCGGCGAGGCGGTCGATGCCCGCGTACCAGCCGCGGGTGATGGTGGCGCCGCCGGCCAGGAAGGCCGGCGATGCCTCATGGGCGAGCACCGCGGCGGCCTCGGCCGGCAGCGTGTACCGCCCGTCGCCGTCCCCGTACGCGAGGAATCCGGCGGCGGCCTGCTGGGACAGCCACTCCCGCAGGTAGCGGACCGCCATGCCGGTGCGGGCGGCCAGTTCGTCCTGGGTGGCCGGCCCGCCGTCGACGAGTGCTCGGTACAGCCCGAGGTGGTCGCCGACCGCCACCATGGCGGTGGTGGCCGCGCCGGTCATCGCGCCGAGCAGCCGGTGCACGTTCTGCTCGATCAGTTCAGGGTTCATCGGAAGCCTCCGGAACATGGATGGATTGGGCCTGCCGCAGACGCTAGGTCGCAGGCGGCCGGCCGGGCTGAGCCGAACATGAGGCGAAGCTGAGCTGCCGGCTCAGCTTCGCCTCAGCCAGGGCTCACCGGCGCGGCCCCGCCGTTCCTACGGTGACCCCGTCGCCACTGACGGGAGCGCACCGCGCCCGTCACCACGTACCGAAGGAGCCCGACATGCCCATGCAGGTCATCACGTTCACGCTGGACGGCATCGACGATGCGGCCTACCAGGCGCACGCCGAGCAGAACGCACCCGTGTTCGCCGCGCTGCCGGGTCTGCGCGCGAAGATTTGGCTGGCCAACCAGCAGACCAATACCTACGGTGGAATTTATACGTGGGACGACATCGCCGCGATGAGGGCATATGAGGGCGGGAAGATCTTCCAGGGGTTGCAGGCGAACCCGCACTTGACCGATGTGTCCGTCAGGGACTTCTCGGTCCTGGCCGGGCCCACGAAGGTGACCCGAGGCGGGTACTGACAGATGACCGAAGTACGACCGGACGAGCGTTGAGCGGGACCCTGCGAACGCTCCTGGGTGCCCGCGCGGCGGCTGTGGTCGGCCGGCAGTCGGAGCGGGCGGTGCTGCTCGAACTGGTCGAGCGTGACCGCCCGCTGGTCGTGGCCGTGCACGGCATCGCAGGGATCGGAAAGTCCGCGCTGCTCGCCGCGTTCGCCGAGGACGCGCGAGCGCACGGCGCCGCCGTCGTCAGCCTGGACTGCGGCGGCATCGAGCCGACCGAGCGCGGGTTCCTCGCCGCGCTCGACCGCGCGATCGGGGCGCCGCCGGCTGAACCACCTGTCGGGATCCGGCCGACGGCCTCGGTCGCCGAGGCCGCCGCCGCGCTCAGCGGCCGCGGTGACCGGGTGATGCTGGTTCTCGACAACTACGAACAGCTCCGGTTGCTGGACACCTGGCTGCGGCAGGAACTCGTGCCCGGCCTGCGGGACAACACCAGGCTGGCGCTGGCGGGACGCGAGCCGCCAGGCGCAGCCTGGATCAGTGACTTCGGGGACCTGCTGGCCACCGTGCCGCTGGCGAACCTGGCAGTCGCAGACGCCGGCGCGCTGCTGCGCCGCGAAGGCCTCAGCGGTGCCGACGCCGCCCGCGTCACCCGCTTCACCCACGGCCACCCGCTGGCACTGCGGCTCGCCGCCTCCACTCGGGGCGCCCGCCCGGAGCTCACGGTCCCCGATGCCGCGATCGCCACCGTGGTCACCGAGCTCGCCCGGGTCTACCTCTCCGGCCTCGATCAGCCGACCCGGGCCGTGCTCGACGCCGTGTGCACGCTGCGCCGGCCGACCCTGTCGCTCCTCGGCGCCCTGCTGCCGGACGTACCCCCGCACGACGCCTACGACATGCTGCGCCCGCTGCCGTTCGTGGAGTTCGGGCCGGACGGTCTCGTCCTGCACGAGACCGTGCGCGAAGTCGTCGCGGCGCTGCTGCGGGTCAACGATCCGCCGGCTTACCGCGCCCACAAGGTCGCGGCCTGGCGGCAGCTGCGGCGGGAGCTGCGCACCGCCCCGCCGGCGGACCTGTGGCGCTACACCGCCGACCTGCTCTACCTCATCGAGAACCCGGCCGTGCGGGAGGCGTTCTTCCCCACCGCCAGCCAGCCGTACGCGGTCGAACCGGCGCGGCCGGCCGACGAAGCCGCGATCACCGCCATCGCCCGCGCGCACCAGCCAGCCGGGGCGGTCACCGTGATGCGGTCCTGGTGGGACGCGATGCCGTCCGCGTTCCGCGTCGCGCGGGACTCCGCCGGGTTCGCCGCCGGGTTCCAGTGCCTGTGCGAGGCGACCTCCGTGCCGGCCTGGCTCCTCGCCGCGGACCCGGTGGCCGCCACGTGGCGCGAGCACCTGCGCGCCAACCCGGTGCCGCGCGGCCAGCAGGTGCTCTTTCTCCGCCACATGCTGGCCGCCGACGGCGGCGAAGCCACGACGTCCGCCCACGCCGCCCTGATCCTCGACCTCAAGCGGCGCTACCTGGAGATGCGGCCCAGGCTCCGGCGCATCTACTCGGTGGCCGCGGATCCCGCCGCGGCGCTGTCCCAGTTCGCGCCGCTCGGCTTCGCCCGTCTCCCGGGAGGTGCCGCCGAGATCGGGGGGACCACGTACCACGCCCTCTACAACGACTTCGGACCGTCCTCCATCGACGGCTGGCTGACCGACCTCGCCGCGCGGGAAATGCTCATCGACGACCACGCTCTGCTCGATCCCGACCGCCGCCAGCTCACTCTCGACGGCACCCGCACCGATCTCACCAAGCTGGAATTCGACGTCCTTCAGTACCTGTACGAGCGCGAAGGCCGGGTCGTCGGCCGGGCGGCGCTGCTGCGCGACGTATGGGGCTACGACTGGAGCGGCGGCAGCAACGTCGTCGAGGTCGTGATCAGCGCCCTCCGCCGCAAACTCGGTGACAATGCCGGAGGCCTGCAAACGGTGCGCGGCGCCGGCTACCGCTTCACCGCCCCAACCTGACTCCGCCAGGCGCAGGAGGGCACTCATGGCCTAAGGCCAGCCGACACTCCCCTTCGCACGATCAGCGATCCAGCCAGTGCCACAGCGGAGAACGCTGGGCCCTTGTTG
>DASYKY010000028.1:0-76238 GCA_035995025.1 Actinophytocola sp. | reverse complement strand
GCCGAAGATCGGGCAGACGTTCGGCGGCCGCGACCACACGACGGTCATGCACGCGGAGAAGAAGATCCGCAAGGAGATGGCGGAACGGCGCCGGATCTACGACCAGGTGCAGGAACTCACCAGTCGTATCAAGCAACGCGCACGCGGCTGACCACGAACTTGCTTGTGTGGCAATGGTTCTGGCTTGTCCCCCTGGCATCACCCGGAAAGGGGATACATGACTGTCCCCAACCCTGTGCACGACTTGGGTACTAACCGGCAAAGTCTGGGGAGCGCGCTGTGCACAACTACGGGCTCTGTGTGGACAACTCTGACGCGTCCGCGATCCATCCACCGGTCCGCCGAGTTGTCCACCGATCGCACACCAGGTTCATCCACAACCGGACGCGCCTGGCGACGTGCGCGGACGGGCGTTGTCCACACAACCCACAGGCCCTATTACTACTGCTGTTCTTCTCTCTTCCCTTCAAGAACAAACGAAAAGACAGGGCGGCGAGTCAGCGAGCGACGAAGCGACCACGGAGCGCCGAAACCACCGAGCCCCGAGTACCGCACTCGGTCGGCACGCCGTACGGTTGCGAGCAACGTCGTGAGCTCTCCCGGGCCGGATCCCACGTGCCCGCAGCTCGTTCTCGTGTCTGGAAAGGACAGTCATGAAGATCCGCGTCGAGCGCGACGGTCTCGCCGACGCCGTCGCCTGGGTCGCGCGCAGCCTGCCGTCCCGTCCGCCGGTGCCGGTACTCGGCGGGATCCTGTTGGATGCCGGCGACTCCGAGGCCGGTTCGGAGGCACTGACGATCTCCGGCTTCGACTACGAGGTCTCGGCGACGGTCGGCGTCGCGGCGACGATCGCGGACGGCGGGCGCATTCTGGTGTCCGGCCGGCTGCTCGCCGACATCACCCGCTCCCTGCCCGCGCAGCCGGTCGAGATCATGGTCGACGGCGCGCGGGTCTCGATCACGTGCGGCAGCGCGAAGTTCAGCCTGCCGACCATGCCGGTCGAGGACTACCCGCAGCTGCCGGCGATGCCGCCGCACGCGGGCGAGCTCACGGGTGAGGTGTTCGGCCTCGCGGTGAGCCAGGTCGCCGTCGCGGCCGGCAAGGACGACACGCTGCCGATGCTGACGGGCGTGCGGGTCGAGATCAACGGGGACAAGCTGACCCTCGTGGCGACCGACCGGTTCCGGCTCGCGATGCGGGAGTTCACCTGGACGCCGGACGAGGGCATGGCGAACGCGGGCGAGGTCGCCGTCCTGGTGCCGGCCCGCACGCTGGCCGACGCGGCCAAGTCGCTCGGCACCGCCGGCGCGACCGTGGAGCTGGCGCTCGCCCCGGGCGACGGGCTGATCGGCCTGTCCGGTTCCGGCAGGCGCACCACGAGCCGGCTGCTCGACACGGAGTTCCCCCGCTACCGCCAGCTGCTGCCGTCCGAGCAGACCGCGACCGCGATCATCGAGGTGCCCCCGCTCGTCGAGGCGATCAAGCGCGTGTCGCTGGTCGCCGAGCGCGGCACCCAGGTCCGGCTGGAGTTCGGCGAGTCCGGCCTGCGGCTGTCCGCCGGCGGCGACGACGAGGGCAGCGCCGAGGAGGAGATCGCGGTCGAGTACAACGGCGACCCGGTCACTATCGCGTTCAACCCGTCCTTCCTCCAGGAGGGGCTCGGCGCCCTGCACTCCGACCGGGCGGAGTTGACCTTCACCACACCGAGCAGGCCCGCGCTGATCAAGCCGGTGGGTGAGGATGGAACCGTGGTGCCGGGGTACCTGCACCTGTTGATGCCGGTACGCCTTCCCGGCTGAGCAAAGGACGGTTCAGTGGCAACCAACATCCAGCTCGGGCTCATCGGTCTCGGCAAGATGGGCTTCAACATGCGGGACCGGATCCGCGCGGCCGGTCACGAGGTCGTCGGGTTCGACCACAACCCCGACGTCACCGACGCCGGCTCGCTCGCGGACCTGGTGGACCGGCTCGCCGCGCCGCGGATCGTGTGGGTCATGGTCCCGGCCGGTGACCCGACGCGGCAGACGATCACCGAGCTCGCCGGCCTGCTCTCGGCTGGCGACCTCGTGATCGACGGCGGCAACTCCCGCTACACCGAGGACCAGCAGAACTCCGAACTGCTGGACGAGAAGGGGATCGCCTACCTCGACTGCGGTGTGTCCGGTGGCGTCTGGGGCAAGGACATCGGCTACGGCCTGATGGTCGGCGGCCGCGCCGAGCACGTCGAGCGCGCGATGCCGATCTTCGACGCGCTGCGCCCGGAGGGGCCGCGCGGGGAAGGGTTCGCGCACGCGGGCCCGGCCGGCGCTGGCCACTACGCGAAGATGATCCACAACGGCATCGAGTACGGCCTGATGCAGGCCTACGCCGAGGGGTTCGAGCTCCTCGAAGCCGCGGACCTCATCGAGAACGTGCCCGCGGTGATCAAGGCGTGGCAGCGCGGCACGGTGGTGCGGTCGTGGCTGCTCGACCTCCTGGTGCGCGCGCTCGACTCGGACCCCGAGCTCGACGATCTTCGTGGCTACGTCGACGACTCCGGCGAGGGCAGGTGGACCGTCGAGGAGGCGATCAACCTCGCGGTACCGGCACCGGTCATCGCGGCCGCGTTGTTCGCCCGCTTCCGCTCGCGCCAGGACGACTCGCCCGCGATGCGCGCGGTCGCCTCGCTGCGCAACCAGTTCGGCGGGCATGCGGTGCACCAGGCCGGTCCGACCTCCGGTGCGGGAAGCACGCAAGGCTGACCTTGTACGTCCGGCATCTGCAGGTCACCGACTTCCGTTCGTGGGAACACGCGGACCTCGACCTCACGCCAGGCGCGAATGTCCTCATTGGACAGAACGGGCAGGGTAAGACGAACCTCGTGGAGGCGATCGGCTACGCGGCCACGCTCGGCTCGCACCGGGTCGCGGTGGATCTTCCGTTGATCCGCCACGGATGTGCGCGCGCGATCGTGCGCACCTCGATCGTCAACGCCGGGCGGGAGCTGACCATCGAGCTCGAGATCACCGCCGGCAAGGCGAACCGCGCGCGGGTCAACCGGGCACCGGTGCCGAGGACGCGCGACGTGCTCGGGATCCTGCGCACGGTGATGTTCGCGCCCGAGGACCTCGCGCTCGTGCGGGGCGACCCGAGCGAGCGGCGGCGCTTCCTGGACGAGCTGTTGGTACTGCGCGCGCCCCGCTACGCCGGGGTGCGCGCCGACTACGACCGGGTGCTGCGCCAGCGCAACGCACTGCTGAAGTCGTCGGCGCATGCGCGCCGGGCCGGCTCGAAGGGCGACGGATCCAACGCGCTGGGCACGCTCGACGTGTGGGACGGGCACCTCGCCCGGCACGGCGCCGAGCTGCTCGCCGCCCGGCTGGACCTGGTCGCCGACCTGACCGACCACGTGACCGCCGCCTACGCCGGGGTCGCTCCCGAGTCGCGGCCGGCGCGGATCCGGTACCGGTCGGGGATCGCCGAGTCGATTCCCGGGGAGTACGGCACGCCCGGGTCGCGCGCGGACATCGAGGTGCTGGTCGACGCGTTGCTGGCGGCGATGTCGGCCGCGCGCGACAACGAGCTGGAGCGGGGGGTGAGCCTGGTCGGCCCGCACCGCGACGAGCTGGAGCTGTCGCTCGCGGACCTCGTGGCGAAGGGCTACGCGAGCCACGGCGAGTCGTGGTCGTTCGCGCTGGCGCTGCGGCTGGCGTCGTACGAGCTGCTGCGCGCGGACGGCAGCGAGCCGGTGCTCGTGCTCGACGACGTGTTCGCGGAGCTGGACCGGCGGCGGCGGGAGCGACTCGCCGACGTGGCCGCGAACGCGGAACAGGTCCTCGTGACCGCCGCGGTGGAGGAGGATGTCCCGGACGAGCTCGCCGGCGCGCGCTACGTTGTGTCGAACGGGGAGGTGTCCCGTGCCTGACCAGTCGCCCGATGAAGATCATCAATCCGTCACCCGTAGTGATGTGAGGCATACCACATCTGGGGACAACTCTGTGGATAGTGTGGATAACGCTGTCACTTCGCGCCGGTTTGCGCCCCACGATCAGGCGGATCCACCCGCTCTGAACACCCGAAAGCGTGCCGGAGATGATCAGGCCCGAAAATCGGCCACTGAGAGTGACTATCCACAGCTACGCGGGCCCGACCTGGCCCGGGCCGCGTTAGCCGCCGCCAAAGAGGCGTCCGGCGGCCCGTCGGCGACCAGGAAGAAGCAGGTCAAGCGCAACTTCACCGGGCAGTCGCGGCGCCGGCGGCGATGGTCGGGACCGACCGCGGACGACCGCGACCCGCAGCCCCTAGGCCGGCTCGCGTCGCGGCTCGCGGCCGACCGCGGGTGGACCGGCCGGCTCACCACCGGGCAGCTGTTCGGCCGGTGGGGCGCGATCGTCGGCGAGGAGGTCGCCGAGCACGCCCAGCCGGTGTCGCTCAAGGACGGCGAGCTGACCATCCAGGCCGGCTCGACCGCCTGGGCCACCCAGCTGCGGCTGCTGCAGCGCCAGCTGCTGGCCAAGATCGCCGTGGGCGTGGGCGACGGGGTGGTCAAGCGGCTCAAGGTGCACGGTCCGTCCAAGCCGAGCTGGCGTTATGGGCCGCGGCACGTGCGCGGACGGGGGCCCCGGGACACCTACGGGTGAACCGACGGCCGGAAAGCGGTCAGAACCGGTGTGGAGCATACCCGCTGGCGTCCTCTCTCACGGCCATTTCCACGAGAGCTTCTGTGGCGATGCTGGGGGTGTCCTTGCCCCACTCCTGCGCGACTGCACCGGTACAATTGAGCTAGGGAGTTTCGCGCCCGTTCCTGAAGAGGGAGACACCACGCCCGTGGCCGCACCGAACAATCATGAATACAACGCGTCCTCCATCACTGTCCTGGAGGGCCTCGAGGCCGTGAGAAAGCGGCCCGGCATGTACATCGGCTCCACCGGCGAGCGCGGTCTCCACCACCTGCTCACCGAGGTGGTGGACAACTCGGTCGACGAGGCGCTGGCCGGTTACGCCACGAAGATCGTGGTCACGCTGCTGGCCGACGGCGGCGTCCGCTGCGTCGACGACGGCCGCGGCATCCCGGTCGAGATGCACCCGGTGCACCACAAGCCGACCCTCGAGATCGTGCTGACCCAGCTGCACGCGGGCGGCAAGTTCGACAGCGACTCCTACGCGGTGTCCGGCGGCCTCCACGGCGTGGGCGTCTCCGTGGTGAACGCGCTGTCCACCAAGCTCGACATCGAGGTGCGCCGGAACGGCAAGATCTGGCGGCAGCACTACGTGCACTCCGTGCCGGGTCCGCTGACCGAGCACGGCGAGACCGAGGAGACCGGCACGACGGTCACCTTCTGGGCCGACGGGGACATCTTCGAGACGACCACCTACAACGCGGAGACCGTGGCGCGGCGGCTGCAGGAGATGGCCTTCCTCAACAAGGGCCTCACGATCGTGCTGCGCGACGAGCGAGTGTCCGATGAGGACAGTGAGGCGGACGCCGAGGGCAAGGCCGCCCGCGTCAAGGAGCGGACCTACTGCTACCCGGGCGGGCTCGAGGACTTCGTCAAGCACATCAACCACGCCCGCGAGGCGATCCACAACACCGTGATCTCCTTCGAGGCCAAAGGCGACGGCCTCGAGGTCGAGGTCGCGATGCAGTGGAACACCGGCTACAGCGAGTCGGTCTACACGTTCGCCAACACGATCAACACCGCCGAGGGCGGCACCCACGAGGAAGGCTTCCGCGCGGCGCTGACCCGGGTCGTCAACGTGTACGCGCGCGAGAAGAAGCTGCTCAAGGAGAAGGACACCAACCTCACCGGCGACGACGTCCGCGAGGGTCTCGCCGCGATCATCTCGATCAAGCTCGCCGAGCCGCAGTTCGAGGGCCAGACCAAGCAGAAGCTCGGCAACACCGAGGCGAAGACGTTCGTCCAGACCACGGCCAACGAGCGGCTCGCGGACTGGTTCGAGCGCAACCCGTCCGAGGCGAAGACGATCGTGACGAAGTCGGTCTCCTCGGCGCAGGCGCGGATCGCGGCCCGCAAGGCCAAGGAGCTGGTGCGCCGCAAGGGGGCGCTCGACTTCGGCGGCCTGCCCGGCAAGCTCAAGGACTGCCGGTCGACCAACCCGGAGGACTGCGAGCTCTACATCGTCGAGGGCGACTCCGCCGGTGGCTCGGCCAAGGAGGGCCGGGAGTCCATGTACCAGGCGATCCTGCCGATCCGCGGCAAGATCATCAACGTGGAGAAGGCACGCATCGACCGCGTGCTCAAGAACACCGAGGTGCAGAGCCTGATCACCGCGCTGGGCACCGGCATCCACGATGACTTCGACCTGTCGAAGCTGCGTTATCACAAGATCATGTTGATGGCCGACGCCGACGTGGACGGCCAGCACATCACCACGTTGCTGCTGACCTTCCTGTTCCGGTTCATGCGCCCGCTGATCGAGCACGGGCACGTCTTCCTGACGCAGCCGCCGCTCTACAAGATCAAGTGGCAGCGCACGGAGCCGGAGTTCGCCTACTCCGATCGCGAGCGCGACGGGCTGATCAAGGCCGGCCTGGAGTCCGGTAGGAAGATCAACCGCGATGACGGCATCCAGCGGTACAAGGGTCTGGGCGAGATGAATGCCGACGAGCTGTGGGAGACCACGATGGACCCGGCCCACCGCCTGCTGCTCCAGGTGACGCTCGACGACGCCGCGACCGCGGACGAGCTGTTCAGCGTCCTGATGGGCGAGGACGTCGAGGCACGCCGCTCCTTCATCACCCGCAACGCCAAGGACGTCCGCTTCCTCGACGTGTAGTCGCAGGACGGCCCGCCAGACAAAGGAACCTCGTAAGTGACCGAAACCTTGCCGCCGGAAGGCGACCGGATAGAGCCGGTCGACATCCAGCAGGAGATGCAGCGCTCCTACATCGACTACGCGATGAGCGTGATCGTGAGCCGGGCACTGCCGGATGTCCGCGACGGCCTCAAACCGGTTCACCGCCGCGTCCTCTACTCGATGTACGACACCGGCCTGCGCCCGGAGCGCAGCCACGTCAAGTGCTCGCGCATCGTCGGCGACGTCATGGGCAACTACCACCCGCACGGCGACTCGGCGATCTACGACGCGCTCGTGCGCCTCGCCCAGCCGTGGTCGCTGCGGTACCCGCTCATCGACGGGCAGGGCAACTTCGGCTCACCGGGCAACGACCCGCAGGCCGCCATGCGGTACACCGAGGCGCGCATGACGCCGCTCGCCATGGCGATGCTGCAGGACATCAACGAGGAGACCGTCGACTTCTCGGACAACTACGACGGCAAGACGCAGGAACCCGACGTCCTGCCCTCGCGGATCCCGAACCTGCTCGTCAACGGCAGCGGCGGCATCGCGGTCGGCATGGCGACCAACATCCCGCCGCACAATCTGCGCGAGGTCGCGTCCGGCGTCGTGTGGGCGCTGGAGAACTGGGAAGCGTCCGACGACGAGACGCTCGCCGCGATGATGCTGCGGATCAAGGGCCCGGACTTCCCGACACACGGCCAGATCCTCGGTACCCAGGGCATCGAGGACGCCTACCGCACCGGCCGCGGTTCGATCCGCATGCGCGCGGTGGTCGAGGTCGACGAGGACGACAAGGGCCGCACGATCCTCGTCGTCACCGAGCTGCCGTACCAGGTGAACCCGGACAACCTGATCGAGAACATCGCGCAGCTCGTCCGCGACGGCAAGCTCGGCGGCATCGCGAACGTCGACGACGAGTCGAGCAAGCGCACCGGCATGCGGATCGTGATCACGCTCCGGCGGGACGCGGTCGCGAAGGTCGTGCTGAACAACCTCTACAAGCACACCCAGCTGCAGCACAACTTCGGCGTCAACATGCTGGCCCTGGTCGACGGCGTGCCGCGCACGCTGCGGCTGGACCAGATGATCCGCCACTACGTCAAGCACCAGGTCGAGGTCATCGTCCGGCGCACCCGCTACCGGCTGCGCAAGGCCGAGGAACGGGCCCACATCCTGCGTGGTCTGGTCAAGGCCCTCGACGCGCTCGACGAGGTCATCGCGCTGATCCGCCGCTCGCCGACCGTCGACGAGGCGCGGACCGGGCTGATCACGCTGCTGGCCGTCGACGAGATCCAGGCGAACGCGATCCTCGAGATGCAGCTGCGCCGGCTGGCCGCCCTGGAGCGCCAGAAGATCATCGACGAGCTGGCCGAGATCGAGGAGATCATCGCCGACCTGCAGGACATCCTGGCGAACCCGGAGCGGCAGCGGAGCATCGTGCGCGACGAGCTCATGGAGATCGTCGACAAGCACGGCGACGACCGGCGCACGAAGATCATCCCGTATGACGGCGACGTGTCCATCGAGGACCTGATCGCGGTCGAGGACGTGGTCGTCACGATCACCCGCACCGGCTATGCGAAGCGGACCAAGACCGACCTGTACCGAGCGCAGCGCCGCGGCGGCAAGGGCGTGCAGGGCGCAGGCCTCAAGCAGGACGACATCGTCGCGCACTTCTTCGTGTGCTCGACCCACGACTGGATCCTGTTCTTCACGAACAAGGGGCGGGTCTACCGGGCGAAGGCCTACGAGCTGCCGGAGGCCAACCGCAACGCGCGCGGCCAGCACGTGGCGAACCTGCTCGCGTTCCAGCCGGACGAGCACATCGCGCAGGTCATCGAGATCAAGGACTATGGGGTCGCGCCGTACCTGGTGCTCGCGACCAAGAGCGGACTGGTCAAGAAGAGCAGGCTGACGGACTTCGACAGCAACCGCGCGGGCGGCCTGATCGGTGTCAACCTGCGAGACGAGGACGAGCTCGTCGGCGCCGTGCTGTGCGCGGCCGAGGAGGACCTGCTGCTGGTGTCCGCCGGCGGACAGTCGATCCGGTTCCAGGCCACCGACGACGCGCTGCGGCCGATGGGCCGGGCGACGTCGGGCGTGCTCGGCATGCGGTTCAACTCCGGTGACGAGCTGCTCACGCTCGGTGTCGTGCGCGAGGCGCAGTTCCTGCTGGTGGCCACGGACGGTGGTTACGCCAAGCGCACCCCGATCGGGGACTATCCGGTGCAAGGCCGGGGTGGGAAGGGCGTGCTCACCATCCAGCACGACACGAGGCGTGGCAGGCTGGTAGGTGCGCTCATCGTCGACGTGGACGACGAGGTGTACGCCATCACCTCGTCGGGCGGGGTCATCAGGACCAACGCCCGCGAGGTGCGCAAGGCGGGCCGGCAGACGAAGGGGGTGCGGTTGATGAACCTGGGCGAAGGGACCACCCTGGTTGCCATCGCACGAAGTGCGGAGGAGCCGTCGGACGCCAACGGCGCGGTCGACGCAACCCCCGCGCCGACCGAGACGTCCAGCAACGGCCAGCAGCCGCCCGAACCAACGCAGTAAAGACGCGAACCACGTAGGGGACCCTCGTGACACCAGCTGACAAGTCCGGAAGCACCGGTCAGAACACGGAGCGTGAGTCGGATCGCACGTCCGGCCTCGCCACCGACGGCCAGGCCAAGCCGGTCGAGCAGGGTGACAACAATCACGATGGTGCGCAGAGCAACGGGAAGGCGCAGGTCGACGATTCGACGGCCCGCGTGGCCACGTCCGACGACCTGGCGCTGAGCCACGGCACGCCGCCTCCCTGGCAGCGGGTGACCGGCGACAACGCGGCCTCGTCGGCGACCACGCAGCCGACGTCGGCGAAGACCCAGCCGACGACCACCGAGCCGACGAAACCGCCACCCGTCACCCAGCCGACGACACCGCCGCCTGTCACGCCGCCGCCCGGCTTGCCATCAGTCCCGCCCGGCTCTTCGACCGGCTTGTTCGGCGAGCGGAGCGAGCCGGTGGGCGAGCGGACGGTGTCGATCGAGCGCCCGGTGGTCACCGGCGTGGCGGCCGCCCGGCTGTTCGCGGACGGCCTGCCGACCGCGGCCACCGTGCCGGCCCCCGGCACCGGCATGCCGCATGCTGGTGCCGCCCCGTCCCGCACGACTGTGCACCTGGAGGGCTCCGGCCCCGCAGGTCCGTCCGCCGGCCCGATCCGAGTGGGCGCGGCCGCCCCGAGCGCACTGCGCCGCCCCGGCCGCGGCCCGCGGCGGGCGAACCTGCAGATCAAGCGGTTCGACCCGTGGTCGGTGCTCAAGCTGTCGCTGGTGCTGGGCGTGGCGCTGTTCTTCGTGTGGCTGGTCGCGGTGGGCGTGCTGTACGCCGTCCTCGACGGCATGGGCGTCTGGGACAAGCTGAACGGCATCTCGAGCGAGATCCTCCAGCCGACGGACGGCGGCAGCGGTGAGCCGTTGATCAGCGCGGGCCGCGTGTTCGGCGTCGCGGCGATCATCGGGGCGGTGAACATCGTGTTGTTCAGCGCGCTGTCCACCGTCGGCGCGTTCATCTACAACGTCTCCGCGGACCTGGCCGGCGGCCTCGAGGTCACCCTCGCGGAGCGCGAGTAGCCAGCGATACCAGTTTGGGCGCGCCGAAGACCGTGCGATAGTCTTCAACGCGCTGTAGGGGCCTATAGCTCAGGCGGTTAGAGCGCTTCGCTGATAACGAAGAAGTCGGAGGTTCAAGTCCTCCTAGGCCCACGCAGGTCAGAGGCCGCTCACTGTCGCAGTGAGCGGCCTCTGACGTTGGTGGAGTGACTAAGTGAGTGACTATGCCGCGCCGGGTGACGGCAGGATGTGGTCCATGGCGGTGGCTCCGTCCTCCACCACCGGGTTGAGTTGGTGCCGGTAGATGGTCTCCGTGACGACGGTGTTCCGGTGGCCCACGAGTCGCGAGATCTGCTCGATGCTCAGGCCGCCATCTGAGAGCAGCGACACGAAGCTGTGGCGTAGCTCACGTGGCGTCCACTGCTCGGCCGCCAACCCAGCCGACGTGGCGATCCGGCGGAACCCGCGTCGGACGTTGGCCACGTGCAGCTCGGTGCCGACCTCCGACGCGAACACCAGGCCGTGTTCCTGCCACCTTGCCCCGGCGGCCACGCGAGCCTCGTCCTGCCGCTCCCGCTGCGCTCGCAGCGCGGCTATGCACCGCTGCGGAATCCCGAGCGAGCGACGCGACTTCTTGGTCTTGGTGTCACCAGTAGCGCGCACCGACCGCCACACTCGGATATGCCCGTGCGGCTTGTCCTGCCCGGCCCGGCGGACCGCCTCCACCTCTTCATCGGTCAACAGAACCACATGGCTCCATTGAAGCGGCCGCACTTCCTCGGTACGGCACCCGCTGAGCAGTGACACGATGATGTACGCGCCCATCGTCGAATTGTCGTTCTCGGCAGCAACGAGAAGTCGGTCCGCCTGTTCGAGCGTGAGCGATTTCGACGGGCGGCCACCCTTCCCGGTTGGACAGTCACAGAGTAGGACGACATTCCGCTTAACCTTGTCCCGTGCTTGTGCCCGTCGCACACTACGCCGAAGGATGGAATGCAAGTCTTGTAGGCTCCGTGTAGCCAACTCTTTTGCTCTATCGGCAAGCCATTTGTCCACGTCTTCCGCGGACAGCTCCCGCAGCTTCCTCGCCCCAATTTGGGGAATTACGTGGTTATCCGCCAGATTGCGGAGTTTGGCCACAGTCGCCGAGTCACGACCGCTCAACCCGTATTCGAGGAAGTCATTCACGGCGTTGGCGACGGTGTAGCCAGTCGACCCGATGGTTGTGAGGCCATCGTCAAAGTCCCGGAGTAGGTCCTTAAGCCGGTCCTTCGCTTCGGTCTTTGTCCGACCGCTTGCCTTCCGGACGTCCCGCTTGCCGGATGGTTTGTAGCCAACAGTCACCTCGGCGACCCACCGTTGGCGCGACTCACTCCAGTACAGCCCGCCGTCGCCGCGACTACGCCGTTTGGTCATAGCGCACCTCCGACTCGTTTTCGAGCAGTTCAACGTACGACCGGATGGCCTTGGCTGTGATAAGCGTTGCCCGCCCCTGCTTCACGTAGCGGAGACGACCGGTCCGCATCTGCTCATAAATGACCGTCCGACTCATGGACAAGATTTCCATCGCCTCGCTGATTTTGAACAGCTCCCGGCTCAGTGCTCCCACGATTCCCCCTCGGTGTCGGTCGAGTCGTCGTCTGTGGGCAGGTAGCGGCTCCACGCATCGGCGAGGCCGAGTTGTTTCGGCGTGCCGTACGTGACGTATCCCTTGGTGATTTCACTTCCGATGCGCACTGGCACTGGCGAAACGCGGTATTGCGCGAGTTCTTTCGCGAGGCGGCGTCCGTCGAGCGGTCGGCCATTGCTGATATCGCCCCACGGCGATTCGTCGAGCGCGATGAGATTGGCGATGATATCGGTGGTGGAGAGTCGATCGGTGTTGCGGTCGGAGAACATGGTGTGCAGGTCGGCGAGCAGCCGCACGCCCGTCGTCACGGGCTGCTCGTCGGCCTCTCGGACGAAGTACGCGCATGCCCGCCGGGCGGTGTGTGGCCAGTGCCCACCGGCCGCGTCCGCGATGGCCAGAAGCGGTTCCCAGATCTCGCGCGACCGGTTGGCCACGCCGGGCGGCACGTCCGGCTCTGCCTCACCGACCGACTCTGCGACGGTGCCAATCCAGGCAGCGAGTGCGTCCCGGAGCGGTTCGGCGTCACGCTGAACGCCGCGCTCGCGGAACTCTTGGACCGTCGCGTCGCGCTTCTTGCGGCGCATGTGGATCGTGATGGCGCGGGTGGTGATGGTGGGCGGCATGCCCCCGGCCAGACCGACCAGGGCGACGGGCGAGTAGACCGGGAACCGCTGGACGGTGTGGCTGTCGCCGACGCATCGTGCCACGCTCGCGGTGCGCTTGTACCCGGCGTTGAGCAGCGCCCGCAGGTCCTCGTAGCCGCCACCGCCGTTGCCGGTGAAGATGGCGTCCACCTCGTCCCACAGGAGCGTGATCGGGCCGTTGTTGGCGACCATGCGGAACACCGCCGGGGTCGTGGAGTTCATGGTCATTTCCGGCTTGGCCACGAGGTACTGACCGACTTCGATCACGCGGGTCTTGCCGCTGCCCGGTTCCGCGCTGGAGATGACCAGGCGTGGCGTGACGTAGAAGTGTTCGGCGGCGTGGGTGTGGGCGTACCAGAGCGCCAGCATCGGGGCGCAGTGCTCGTGCGGGAACACGATGAACCGGGAGACGAACTCGGTG
Source organism: Actinophytocola sp. (assembly GCA_035995025.1). Taxonomy (GTDB): domain Bacteria; phylum Actinomycetota; class Actinomycetes; order Mycobacteriales; family Pseudonocardiaceae; genus Actinophytocola. Next base: position 63,149 of record DASYKY010000028.1, on the reverse strand, counting down.
ATCGCGTCCAGCAGTGCTGCGCCGGTCAGGTGCTCGGTTTCCACGAGGCGAAGCGGGGTGCTCATGCTGCCCTCCAGGTGTCGGCGCGGGTGTCGGTTCGGGAGTGGGTGAGGAAGTCGCGGAACTTGGGTGCTGGGTGGGACTCGCGGTAGCGCGCGAGTTCGGTCGGGTAGCCGCCGGTGGCCTGTTCGGCAGCCAGACGCCAGGTCTCGGCCAGCGACCGGAACGTGAGCACCAGGTCGGCGTGCTCGCGCGAGCACGGGTGCGGCCGGCACGGACTCAGGGCGGGCGGGATCGTGCTCATGCGACGCTCCGGGGACGCTTGGCTCCGGCGCGCAGGCCGGAGGCGATGGTCAGGCGGGCTTGGCGCTCGGTGTGCCATTGGGGGAGTGCGGCGATGTGCACGGCGGCCGCGTCCAGCAGTGCAGTGGTGACGTCCTGTTCGGTGAGCGCGCCACCGGCAACGAGCTGCCCGAGCGCCACTGACGCGTGATACAGCGCGTCGTTGCGTCCGGAGGTCGCGGAGGTGACTCGCTCGACCTCACCGCGCACAGCGGCGTCGAGGAACGCGCCACGGCGACCGTGAAGCCGCGAAACCGGCGCGGCCGGGACGTTAGGTAGCGGCGGCGGCAACAGACGCTTACAGAGCCACTCAGGCAGCGGCCGGGGGTCGCGGTCGTCCTCCACGGTGTAGGCGCGTTCGTCCACAACGGACCCGGCGGCGACGACATGCCCACCCCACGCGCGGGTGTCGACCTTCCAGCCGAGTCCGCGCCCTCGGTCGCCTCCGGTGTTGCGCAGCTCGACCCCGTCCGGCGCGAGGAAGTAGAAGTGCGTGCCGCCGGACGGGGTGCGGACGGTGAAGGTGTCCCACGGCACCGGCTGCCCGGCCCGCTCGCACACCGCGACGAACACGTCCAGCCCGTCCCCGATCCCCGGCAGGTCCCACGCTTCCGGGCGGGGGTCGTCGTCGGGCTTGGGGACATCGAGGTCCACCACGAGCAGACCGGACGGACCCGTTGCCACGGCGACGTTCCAGCCGCGCGCGGCCCACAGCGCCCGGTCCCGGTCGGTCAGGTGCGACACCGCGCGCTGTTCCGGTGTGCGGTGCCCGTCGCGGCAATCCCCGGTCCGGGGGCAGCGGTTCGCGCCGTGCAGCGCGGGCAGCTTGCGCCCGGCCGCGAGCGGGAAGACCGACCAGCCGCGTTCGGTCGCGGCCACGGCCGCGTCAACTTGAGCTTGGTTGCTCATCGTCGTTTCCTCCACTGTGGACGCGCGTGGTCAGGACCGGCGGCAGGTGGCGAGCATCGCGGCGAGCGCGTCCCGCTCCGCCCGGTCCACGGACAGGCCGTAGGTGTGTTTGGTGGCGACGTAGGCGGTGGCGTAGTCACACCAGGCGGCGCGGTTGGTCGGCCGCCAGCGGGCGGGGTCGTCGTCGCCCTTGCTGGTGTTGGAGTGGACGGACGCGGCCACGAGGTTGGCCGGGTCGTTGTAGAACCGCTGGCGCTGCGCGCGGGTCCACCCGGCGGCGCCGGAGCGGGCGGCTTCACCGAGCGGGACGCGGTGGTCGATCTGCACGCGTCGCGCGTCGCGGAGGCGGGCACCGTCGTAGGGACTCGTCCAGCACGCCGGGCCGGAGGTCGGGCACACCGGGCGGCAGCCGGGGCCGGGCCGGGTGCCGTGGCCCTGCGCGGTGAGCACGACCTCGCGGGTGTTGCACCCGTGGCCGTGACTGGCCCAGTCGCCCCACTCGTCCCGGTCGTACGGGGCGGTGGCGTCCTCCGGACGGACCGGCAGCACGGACAGCGACGCGGCGAGGCCGGGCCGGGCCGACTGCGCCCCGGCAGCCGGGGCGGGCAGGGCGGCGGTCGGGTCGCATCCGCTGGTGGTGAGGACGGCGAGCGCAGCGAGCACCGTCATGGTCGTTGAGGTGGTCGTTGAGGTGGTCGTGATCTGGGTACGCATCGTGCGAATCCGATCTGTCACTGTGTGTGACGACATGTGGGCGTGCGTGGTCGTGGCGAGGTCCCGCGCGGGGTGTCTCGTCGTGGGGTTTGCGGTTGTTTTCGGGGTTTCGCCTGGTCAGGCGCTAGGTGTTAGTTGGCTGGTGGGAGGTGGTGGAGGGCGCTAGCGGGGGCGCTAGGTCTAGCGGGTCTGGGTGCTAGAGCCAGCACCCGCGCTAGCCCTCCGTTCCGATTACTCTCCGTTGACTTCGGCGGCCGTGTCGGTGGCGCTGTCGGTGCGTTGGGTGGCGCGGTACGCCTCGATCACGTCCGCGCGGGCGATGCCCCGGCGGTTGCCGGACTTGCCGTCCGGGCCGCTGCCCCACGTCTGCGATGTGGTGATGCCGTAGGGCTTGAGCGCGGCGGCGAGCTGGGTGGCCTTGGTCTTGCCGTCCTGGGCGGCCCACGGCCCGTAGATCTCCGGCCGCAGCTCGGCGAGCCGGTCCACCACGGTCTCGGACCACACCTTGTCCTGACCGGCCGGCAACACCTCGCACAGGTCGGCCAGCAGGTTCGGCCCGTCGTTTCCGCTGGTCAGCGTCTGTTCACCGGCCGCGTAGCCGGTCAGCGTCCCAGCGGCGGCGCGCATCGCCCGCGCCCGGTCGGAGATCTTCTCCGCGTCCGGACCGTCCACGTACGCGGACCGCACGATCTGCGGGTCGTCGGCGTCGCCGACCAGCAGGCCAATGCCCTTGTCCTTGTGCCCGAACATCGTGGCCCGCACACCGTTCTTGTAGGCGCTGGTCCCGAGCACCATGTCGTTGGCGACCTGCCCCATCACGCGCAGGCAGAACCGCACCGCCATGTTGTCGGCCACGGCCGGGGGCAGCGACTTCGCGTCCGGCCGCTGGGTGGCCAGTACCAGCATGATTCCGAGCGCGGGGCCGCGCTTGATGATCGGCACGCACAGGTCAGCGGCCTCCTGGCCCAGCTTGGGGTGGGAGAACAGTTCCTGGCATTCGTCGATCGCGAACACCACCGGGTGCAGGCCCAAGCCCTTGCGGCGCGCCAACTCCGGGGTGACCTTGTTCTCCGGGCACACCTCCCGGGGCAGCTCACGGATGGTCTTCGCGCGGGAGTCCAGCTCGCGCTTGACCTCCCGCAACGACTCCAGGCACGCCTCCAGCGTGGCGTCATCCGCGCCGGTGCCGTAGTGGTGCGCGCACTTCTCCCCCGGCCCGGACAGGTCACCCGTGCCCTTGAGCTCGAAAATCCGCAGCTGCACGATCGGGTCCAGCGCGGCAGCCAACAGGACGATGCGCAGCGCGAACGTCTTACCCTGCCTCGGCATCGCACCAATCAGCAGGTTGGCGAACATCAGCAGGAACGACACCGCACGTCCCCGCTGGTCAGCCCCGAACGGCACCGGCGCGAAGATGTCCGCCTTCCCCGCCTTGGCCAGCACCCACGGCGCGGGCTTGGCCTGGCTCATGTCCTGGTCACCGACCCACAACCGCAGCCGCCCGGCGTGCTCCTCGGACTCCGGCTCCGGCCACACGCACCCCAGCGGGCGGCGCAGACCGGACGCGAGCTTGTCCCGGCGCTCCATGATGTCGGTGACCACCACCCCGTACGGCAGGTCCACAGTGGCCAGCCAGCCGGGACCGTCCCGGGTGATCGGCGCGGGGAAGGTGATCCCGGTGCCGCCCTTGGCGACCGCCTGGTTGATCTGGGCGATGCCCAGCGACGCGAGCGCGCGCACGACCACATCGGAGGTGAGCTTCTGCGCCTTCGTGGTCACCACGGCGCGCCCGGCGACGCGCTTGTCGCTGGGAGTCCCGAGCCACCCGAGCCCACCGAACACCGCGGCCACGGCGAGCCACTGTGCCCACACCGGGCCGAACCCCCACAGCACGAGCACCCCCGCGACGGTGGCGATGGTCGTGAACACCACCACCCCGATGCGGCCGCGTACCCGCTCGTTGCGTTCGCGGGCGAGCTTGAGGTACAGGTCGCCGTCGTTGCGCTGAATGGCATCGCGGCGCAGCGGCGACCCCTCCAGGTCGAACATCCATGCACCCGTGTAGCCCAGGGCCTTGCACGCACCCCACGGCGCCCGCATGGCGAGCTTGGAGGCGTACAGCGGCAGGCGCAGGGTGTGGAAGGCGGACACGTGCGCCGCGTGGTTCGCCGCGTACTTCGCGGTCTGGGCGAACTCGGTTCGCGAACGCAGCCACGGCGCGATCACCGAACGCCGCTGTCCGTTCACCGCGTCCCGGACACGAACGTCCAGCGAACGCGGCACCGAACGCTCCGGGAGGTCCACCGGCAGCGGTTCACGAACACCGTCACTCTCGCCGTTCGCGTCCGCGCTGTCGTCGTGGCTGTCGTCGGTGGTGTCGGTGACCTCGCCGTCCACGACACTCGGCTGTGGCTCCGACTCGTGGCCGGGCTCGCGGCGGGGCATCGGCACGATCGTGGCGTCGGGCATGCCGGTGTGGTTCTCCCTGTGGTTATCGTCCGGGTCCGGGGCGGTGTGCACGGTTGTGGTGCTCATCAGGCGGCCCTCCCTTCGGCGGGCTGGTCAGCGGCCGGTGCCGGGTAGGGCACCGTGGCCGGTGTAGTGGCCGTAGTGGTGTGCTGGGACAGTTCGTCGTTGAGCAGATCGGCGACGACCTTCGAGGTGCCGCGCCCGATCTCCGGGGCGACTTCGCGCACCCACGCCGGGGTGACGACCACGCCCGGCCGGTACACGGCCCGCGCACGGCTCAGGTACTCCTCACGCGAAGTGCGCGGCTTGCCGGCCGTTTTCGCGCCGGTCCGGGGCGAGGACTTGCGCGGCCGGGTGGTCCGCCGTTCGCCAGTCGCCGGAGCGGTCGTGTCCGGCGTGGACGGCATGGCGTTCACCGGCACGGTGTCCGCCTCGTTCGCCGCTCCGTTCGCCGTGGCGTGGTCGGCGCCGTTCAACATGCGCGCGGCACACAGCACCGCTTCGGTGAGTCGATCACGCAGGATCGGGCCGGTCTCGGCGGCGAGGTAGACCATGGCCGGGGGCACGGAGTGCAGCACGATCCCGGCCACGTGACCCTCGCTCCAGGACTGCCAGGTGTTCATCGTGTACGTGGCCAGGAACGCGAAGACCTTGGTGCGCTTCACCCACGGTCCGGTACCGGCGGTGCGCATGTCCACCTGCCACCGCGCGGTGACCTGCTCCGCGCGGAGCACGGCGATGAGCACGAGGGACACCATCGGGTCGAGCAGCCACGCGGCAACCCAGGGCAGCGAGCCCACCGACGCTCCGGCGGCGGCGAAGGTCTGCACGTTGACCATGGTGAACGCCAGCCCGAGCAGCAGACCGGCCCACATCAGACCGTCCACCTGCGACCGGATGCGCTCGACTCGCAGCGCCACCACGTCCGGGTGTGTCTGCAGGGCGCGCTTCTCGGCGGCGGCGCGGGCGTCCTGGCGGAGTTTGTCCACCTCGGACAGCGGCTGGTGCCGCGCGTCCTGCGGCTTGCTGGTGGTGGTGTTCATCGGTGACTACCTCCCCGGCGGCTCGAGTAGACGATCTCGGTCACGGCGAACATGCGGGCGAGCTGGAACGCGGCGACGAGAGCCGGAATGGCCAGCGTCGGGACGATGACGCGCGGGTCGCTGGCGTAGTGCGTGACCAGCCACTGCACGCCGGTGATCACCCCGGCGAACAGGACGGTGCGGAAGGCCATCGCGGTCAGCCGGTTGACCTCGCGCACACCCTTCGCGGCCTTCTTCGCGGCCCTGCGGGACGCGGTGAGCCCGAACAGGACACCGAGCGCGGCCAGACCGACCAGCACGAGCATCGCGGTGGGGTTCTGGCTCATCGCGTCTCACCGCCCGCCTGTTGCCCGGTCCACGGCAGGCACAGCCCGTCACGCGCAAAGCGCGGCACCACGTGGATGTGCAGGTGGAACACGGTTTGCGTGGCGGCCGATCCGGCACTCGTGATGACGTTGACGCCGTCCGCGAGCCCGGCGCGGCGCAGCGCGGCGGCGACCTGCGACGCGCGGGTCATGACCAGGCCGGTCACCAGCGGTCGCACCGTGGCGTCCGCGACGTGCACACGCGGCACCACGAGCATGTGTCCATCGGTGACCGGGTTCAGCGGGCGGAACGCCACCGCCTCCGGCCACTCCTCCACCACGTCGGCCGGGGCACGACCGGCGACGATCTCGCAGAACACGCAAGGAGTGGTCATCACGCCACCTGCCGATCCGTGGCGGCGGCAGCGTCGCGGCGCAGCGCGCGGCGCTCACGCTCGCTCGTGCCACCCCACACGCCGAACCGCTCGTCGTGCTCCAGGGCGTAGGCCAGGCACTGCGAGCGCACCGGGCAGGCCGCGCACACTGCCCTGGCGTCGGTGGCGTTCTCGCCCACGGCCGGGTAGAACGCCTCCGGGTCGGTCTGCGCACACAGCCCGTCCCGCATCCAGTCCGTGTTGTCCGGTGAGCCCAGGTTCAGCAGGTCCCACAGCGAGACCGCACCCTCCGTACGGCAGCCGCCCCTCACGCCGCACCGCCCACAACCGTGCGCAGCATCCGCGCCGCGTCACGCCGACGCGCCCGACGCGCCGCACGCGCCAAAGCCACCTCGTCCACCGCTGGGCCAACGACCACGCCCTGCCGGTGCGCGTCCATCGCGTCCTGCAACGCAGACGCCAAAAGCTCCAGGTCAGACAGGGCGACCTCCTGACCCGTTGTTGTCTCACCGTGCGTGTCCATCGAGTTCCTCCTCGTGTTGTGACTGACAGCACGCTAACAACTGTTAGGTAATCGGTCAACTGATAGGTTCGGGTTGCCGAATCGATTTAGGTCGTGTTGACCTGCGGAAATGTCATCCAAAACAACTGTTAGGAGCCTGGTAGGCTTGCAACCCAGGTCCACCGCTGCGAGCAGGAGGCCATGTGACGGACAAGGGCCAGCGCCTTGCGCGCCCGGAGTCGCTTCATCAGCAGGTTGCGCGCAACATCCGAAACGACATTGCGGCAGGAGTGCTCCGCGACGGCACAGCTATGCCCAGCACGCGTGAACTCGCTGATCGATGGGACGTCAGCGTGTTCACGATTAACGAGGCAATGAAGATTCTTGCAGCCGAAGGTGTAATTGTGAGCAAGCCGCGGGCCGGAAGGGTCGTCCATGCGCCAAATCAGGAAATCCGGCCACAATTACCGGAAACCGCACCACAAGTTGTACTTGTTGGGGGATATGCAGGCAGTGGGAAGACTGAGCTTGGTAGGATTGTCGCTCGTGAAACTGGGTGGCCCATGCTTGATAAGGACACGCTGACGAGACCAGTCGTCGAGGCCGCCCTTGAACTTGTCGGATACTCGATACACGACAGGGAATCGGATACGTACGTGTCGATCATTCGGCCGCGAGAATATGAGGCCCTCGCGGCTGCAATGGTCGAAAATCTTCAGTGCGGCAACAGTGCCGTCGTCACGGCGCCGCATATCCGCGAGTTCAACGACTTGGCATGGTTGAACCGGATGGAGGCTACGTGTAATGACATGGGGGCAACTCTTACGGTCGTGTGGATAGCCTGCGATGCAGACACAATGCACACTTATATTCGCCACCGCGGTGCAGCGCGAGACGCGGCGAAGCTAGCCGACTGGCCAGGATACCTTGCGTCGATCGACATCGACCTCAGGCCACCGGTTGAACACGTCGTGATAGACAACTCTGCATCAGGCGAACCACTGCAAAAGCAGGCGCGCGCACTAATAGCGAAGATAATTGCCAAGGCGGCAAGTTAGTGCGCGGTGTGCTTCTCTACGGCCCGCCAGCTGCCGGAAAGAATACGGTCACCGCAGCGCTCACCTTGCTCGATCGGCAGTTTGTTCTCTACGAACGACTGAAAGTCGGCCCCGGTCGCACAGATGGGTATCGAATAGTCGATGGCACATGCCTAATGGAACTGCGGAGAACGCGCCTCATACTGTGGGAGAACAGTCGGTACGGAGCGATCTATGTCGTCGAGCGAAGTTCGCTAATGAGTATGCTTGCCGATTGCATTCCGGTGATCCATCTCGGGCAACGGGAAGCTGTTGACGTCATCGCTGGGGCATTGCCACAAGTCCAGTGGTGCCGCGTCTACCTCTGGTGTCCGCGCGATATCGCCGCTGAGCGTCTTATTGCAAGGCGCATGAACGACCTAGGTGAACGGCTCAGGATGTGGGACGCAACACCACCGCTCGCTAGCGCTGACCTGACGTTCAATACGGCTGTCATGCCGCCTTCCGAAGTTGCGGTAGCGATCCGGTCCTGCACCAGCTCTTGACGGCGGGCGCGCCCTTCCTCTGTCTCTCGCTCTCAAAGTCGGTTACATCGGTTACACCGGTTACACCGCAGGTCAGACGGGGTGTGGAGCGGTTACGGCTCAAGTTACTGCGGTTACATCGGTTACACCGGCACTGACCAGGGAAAAGAGCGCTGTAACAGCCGGGCGAGCTGATCACCCCCCGGCTGTTTCAGCGTGTTATCCCTGGTCAGCACGGGCGTAACCGATGTAACCGATGTATCCGAGCCCGTAACCGACGGACATGCCCTCTGACCAGGCATGTAACCGATGTAACCGATGTAACCGACTTCTGGAGGGGGAGCGGGGGCACCGGTTGCCGGCGGTCGGGCGAGTGGCTTGCCGTGATGCTCGAAGCCATCCGAAAGGAGGCTAGAACGGCGAGCGGAGCGAGCACCCTTCAGGCTTTGGTGGGTGCTCAACCCGAGTGACTAACTGAGTGACGATCCCAGCCCACCATGGCGTACGTCCACGGACGTCGGCGCACTGTTTGTGCAGGTCAGTGCGTCTAAGTAGGGTAGTGATCGGGTACCTGGACATGCCCTGATAACGAAGAAGTCGGAGGTTCAAGTCCTCCTAGGCCCACCAGATCAGGCCCTGTTCGCGGACGCGGACGGGGCCTGACCTGCGAGTGGACCGGCTCCCGCCGGGGTTCGCCGCTTGTGGCTAGACTTGTGGCCTTGCTGCGGGACGCCGCAGCCCGATACGTGTGTTTTGCCTAAGGAGGCAGTGGACGTGAAGAAGCTTCTCGCTCTGGTGGCCGTGGCCGGTGGCGTGCTGTTCGTGGTGCGCCGCAACAAGTCGGCCAAGGCGCAGGACGACCTGTGGCGCGAGGCGACCGCTCCCGCCGGCGCCAACAACGCCAAGAAGGCCTGATCGCCCCAGACGCTCAGCCAGCACACCGGTGCGGGGCCCGACCCCGCACCGGCGGGGGGACGTAGCTCAATTGGCAGAGCACTGCCTTTGCAAGGCAGGGGTTAGGGGTTCGATTCCCCTCGTCTCCACGTCTTGGTGGATACCCACCTCGTGATCAAACGGGGTGTGATTGACTACTGACCCTATGAAACGCGCCCTGTTACTCGGTCCCTTGCTGATCGTGCTCGCCGCGTGCAACAACGAACCCGCTGCGGACGATCCGACCGTGATCACCCCGGACGACACTTCGGCCAGCACTCCGGCCGCTCAGCCGGCCGCCAAGCCGCCGGCCGCGCCCGAGCCCGCCGCGGACGGGCCCTGTCCCTACCTCGACCAGGCTTTCGTCGAGGAGACCAACGGGCAGCACATCGGGGACACCAAGACCTCCGCCGACGACCCGCCCGCGTGCTTCTTCTACCGGCCCGACGGCGGCGTGCAGATGATGGTCCGGGTCTACAAGGGCGACGCCGCCGTGGCGAAGGCGCTCGTCGACCAGGTGGCGCCGGTCGACAGCTCGAACCCGGCGGAGCTGCCCGGTGGCTGGAGCGGCGGCGCGCAGCCGACCGACGACGGCGCGGTCTACGCGGTCGCGAAGGACGCCGCGGCCGTGGTGGTCACCACGAACCAGGAGCAGACGATCAAGGCCAAGCTCGTCGCGCAGCAGGCCATCACCTCGCTCGGTCTCTGACGGCAACCGGCCCGCCAAGGGGTCGCCTTGGCGGGCCGATTGCTCGTCACATCAACCTTGCTGCTTGGTGGGCGACTTCTCCGGTCGCTGACCGTTGGCGGCCGGAGATCCCGAGGCGGAACCCTCGGGCTCGGTCTCGTCCGCGCGGTGGCGCGGCTCCGGAACCGGGGCAGGCTCCGACGTCGCGGACCGGGTGCGCACCACGTACGCGACCCCGCCCGCCACCACGACGAGCAGCAGCACCTTCGGCCACCGGCGACGCTTCTTGGGCGCGTCGGTGAGCTTCATGGCCACCGCCTGCTCCTTGGCCTGGCTCTTCAACCTGGCCATCTCGGCCTTGAACGACGCCTGCAACTCCTTGGCGTCCTTGCGTGCCTGCTTCGCAGACTTCGTCGCCCGCCGAGCCGGCTTGCTCTTCTTGGCCTCCTTGCGTGCGTGCTTGGCGGCCTTCGCCAGCTCCTTGCGGGTGTGCTTCGCCGTGCGCGCCAGCTTCTTGCGCGCCCGGCGGGTTGTCTTCACAACCTCCTGACGCGCGACCTCGGCGCCCTCGGCCAGCGCCACGGCCAGCTGCTGGGGAGCGACGCCGCGCTCCGTCAGCTTCCGGTCGGCGGCGTGTGCGGCCTTCGTCGTGGCGTCCGCACTCGCTTGACCAGCGATTTTGGCGCTCTGACGAACCGCGAGCCAGCCGGAGCCGACGGCCTTGCCGACCGTCTCTCCGGCCCGGGTCATGGCCTTCACATCGTCCATAGTGTGCTCCAGGGTGGCTTTATCGGACAGTTACCATCCTGCCCCTTCCGGACGGATCTCGCTGCGGATGGCACGATGACCGGGTGGCAGACAGCAATGGATCCCTCGTCGGAGTGAAGGTCTCGGCCATCCTGCACACCTCGCGGGGTGACATCAGGGTCAACCTTTTCCCTGATCACGCACCGAAGACCGTGTCCAACTTCGTCGGCCTGGCCGACGGTACGAAGCAGTACTCGCAGCGCAACGCAAAGGGGGAGACCGCCGGGCCGTTCTACGACGGCATGATCTTCCACCGGGTGATCGACGGCTTCATGATCCAGACCGGCGACCCGACCGGCACCGGCCGCGGTGGTCCCGGCTACCAGTTCGACGACGAGTTCCACCCGGAGCTGCAGTTCAACAAGCCCTACCTGCTCGGCATGGCCAACCCGGGCATCGCGAACAGCAACGGCTCGCAGTTCTTCATCACGGTGGCGCCGACGACCTGGCTCAACTTCAAGCACACGATCTTCGGCGAGATCGCCGACCAGGAGTCGCGCAACGTCGTGGACGGGATCGCGAACACGCCGACCGCGCCGCCGAGCGACAAGCCGGTCGAGGACATCGTCGTGGAGCGCGTGACCGTCCAGCGCGCCGAGGGCTGAGTGTCGGTCAACCGGCAGCAGGACCTCCCCGCCTGCGTGCGCCATCCGGACCGGCCGACCGGGCTGCGCTGCGTGCGGTGCGAACGGCCGGCCTGCCCGGACTGCCTGCGCGAGGCGTCGGTCGGCTACCAGTGCGTCGACTGCGTGCGCGAGGGCTCGACGACCGTGCGCGAACCGCGCACGGTCGGCGGGGCCCGGGCGGCCCGCGGCGGCTCCCGGCTCGTCGTGGTGCCGGCGCTGATCGCGGTCAACGTCGTCGTGTTCGCCGCGACCGCGATCCAGGCGCACAGCCTCGTCGACAACAGCCGCTCGACGCTGTTCGTCGACGGCACGCTGCTGCCGGCGTGGGTGTCCGACGGCCAGTGGTGGCGGCTGATCACGTCGGGCTTCCTGCACTTCGGCAACTACGGCGGCTACGGGCCGGTGCACCTGCTGTTCAACATGTTCGCGCTGTGGGTGATCGGCCGGGACCTCGAGGTCGCGCTCGGCCGCGGCCGGTTCCTGACCGTCTACCTGCTCTCGCTGCTCGGCGGGTCGACCGCGGTGATGTTGTTCGGCAACCCCGGCGCCGGGGTGGCCGGCGCATCCGGCGCAATCTACGGCCTGTTCGGCGGCATCGCGGTGATCGTGTTCAAGGCCAAGCTGAACCCGGCGCCGGTGCTCGCGCTGCTGGGGATCAACATCTTCCTGAGCGTGGCGCTGCCGGGGATCTCGCTGCTGGGCCACATCGGCGGGCTGATCGCCGGCGCGCTCACCACCGCCGCCCTGGTCTACGCCCCGCCGGCCCGGCGCACGCAGGTGCAGGTCGGCGCGTGCGTGGCGCTGCTGCTGATCATGGTGGTGACGATCGCCGTGCAGGGTGCGGCGATGGACTGCCAGGTCGACGGCCGCGACTACTACCTCTGCGGCTCCTAGGTCCGCAGCTCCCGGAGTGCGTCGACGACGTCCTCCGGGTCGGCGCCGAGGTCCAGCCTGCCGAGCACGACGAGATCCGGCGTCTCGGCGTGCTCGGCGTCGAGCTCGACGGTGGACACCTCGCGGCCGAGCCGCCGGGTGCGTACCAGCCGCACATTGATCTCGGCCCAGGAGTACCGGCGTGCGCTGGTCAGTCCCCGTACGGTTACGCCATCCGCGTCGGCCGCGAGGCGCGGACGGACCACGACGCCGAACAGCCCGGCGAGCGCGAGCAACAGCGCGACCGTCCCCAGCAGCACCCGTCCGGGCGGGTCATCGGCGAACCACGCCCACGCGGCGGCGACCGCGGCCAGCACCCAGGCCAGCGCGGCCAGCTCGGCCTTCGGCGCCCAGCTCCGGGCGGTCGGGACGACCAACAGGGTCACGCTCCGGATCGAGAAAACGAGTTATCCACAGCGGTTATCCACACTGGGGATGACTTACACCCTTGTGGTTCAGTCACACTGAGCTGAACGGGTGTATCCGAGTGAAACGCGTACTGCGCCGAGATGAACTCTCAGCGCCAACGCATGGTCATCAGCAGGCCGCCGATCATCAGGGCGAAGCCGATGGCGAAGTTCCAGTTCCCGAGGTCCTTCATGAGGGGAACGGCGTCACCTGCGATGTAGTTGACCACGAGCCATGCGAGCCCGAGCAACATCACCCCGAGCATGACCGCGACGTAGACCGGGTGAGACGGTCCCGCTGCCTTCACCTTCACGGGAGTACGTCGATCGGCGGGTGGCGTGTAGACCGCCTTCTTGCGAACCTTGGACTTGGGCATGTCGTCCTCACCTGACGTGTAGCTTGAAAGCAACCGTATCCGTGTTGAACACGTCCACTAGTTCACACGTTAACGTAGTTGAGTAGTGCGACGAACGGACAGGTTCCGGGACCGGAAGGAGCGGGCGTGGGCACGGTGCAGCACCTGGGTCCCGGCTCGGGAAGGATCTCGGGGGACCTCGGCCCGCTCATGCCGTCCCCGTACCCGCGTGCCCGGGCCAGGCGGCCGGACCCGGTGCAGAAGTTCGTGCGCAACGCGGGCGAGGCGCTGATCACCCTCGGCGTCGTCCTGCTCCTGCTCGTGGTCTACGAGGTGTACTGGACCGACCTGGTCTCCGCGGGCAAGCAGCGCGACGCCACCAGTGCGCTCGACACTCGCTGGCACGACCAGACCGGGGCGGCGGACGCCAAGCGCCAGGACCACTTCCAGGGCCTGGGCGAGGGCGAGGGCTTCGCCAAGATGTACATCCCGGCGTTCGGCGCCGACTACCACTTCACGATCGTCCAGGGCGTCAGCAACGCGAGCCTCGAGATCGGCCCCGGCCACTACATCAAGACGGCCTACCCCGGGCAGCCCGGCAACTTCTCCGTCGCCGGCCACCGGGTCGGCAAGGGCGCGCCGTTCAACGACATCAACCTGATCCAGTCGTGCGACGCGGTCGTCGTCGAGACGCAGTACAGCTGGTTCGTCTACCGGATGCTGCCGCTGGCCGAGGAGAAGCAGGGCTGGGCGGAGGGCAAGGGCAAGGAAGCCAAGTGCAAGGGCGTCGCCCCGCTCGGCGGCCCCTACGCCAGCCTGGACGGCCAGCAGATCGTGCTGCCGACCAACGGCGGCGTCATCGCGCCGGTCCCGCCCAAGGGCGGCACGCCGCCCAGCAAGGGTGAGATGGCGTCGCTGATGACGCTGACCACCTGCCACCCGCGCTTCTCCGACAAGCAGCGGCTGATCGTCCACGCGGTGCTCACCAAGCAGTGGGCGAAGGACCCGAAGAAGCCCAACGAGCAGCCACCGGAGCTCAAGGAAACTGTCTGATGTACGCCTGGATCTGGCGCCGCCTACCGGGGCCGATCGCGGTTCGCGTGACACTCGCGGTCGCGCTGGCGCTCGGTTTCGTGGCGCTGCTGATGTTCGTGGTCTTCCCGTGGCTGGATCCGTTGCTGCCGTTCAACAACGTCGACGTCCAGTAGCCACTGCCCGGCCCGCGAGCCCGGCGGCGAACACGCCGAGCCCGATCAGCACGGCCGTCGCCGGCAGCGTCACGGCCAGCACGAGGCAGCCGATCAGCCCGACGACGTTCAGCGCGCGAGGCGCGCGCCGGTCCGCACGCGGCTGCGTGAACGCGGACAGGTTGGCGATCGCGTAGTACACGAGTACCCCGAACGACGAGAAGCCGATGACCTCGCGCAGGTCGGCCACGAGCACGACCACGCACACCACCGCGGCGACGGCGAGCTCCGCATGGTGTGGCACCGCGAAGCGTGGGTGCACGCGGTCGAGCCAGGCCGGCAGGTCGCGGTTGCGGGCCATGGCGAGCGCCGTGCGCCCCACGCCCGCGACGAGTGCGAGCAGCGCGCCCAGGCTCGCCGCGGCCGCGCCGACCGTCACGATCCACACCGGGTGGCCCGTGGCGTGCAGCGCGTCGGCGAGCGGCGCCGTCGACGCGGCGAGCCGGCGCGGCCCGAGGACCGCGAGCAGCGTGAGACCGACGGCGAGGTACACGACGAGCGCGATCGCCAGTGCGCCGAGGATCGCCCGTGGGATGGTCCGTCGCGGGTCGCGGACCTCCTCGCCCAGCGTGGCGATCCGCGCGTAGCCGGCGAACGCGAAGAACAGCAGCCCGGCCGCCTGCAGCACACCGCCCGGCGTGCCACCCACGATGTCCACTTCGGAAAAGTCCGGTGTGGACAGTGCGATCGTCAGTAACAGCACGGCGAGCACGACCGCGAGCAGGATTCGGGTGACGAGTGCGGTCCGCGTGACGCCGCGATAGTCGACCGCCGTCAGCGCGACCACGGCCGCCACCGCGACCGGCCGCGGGAACGCGGGCGCGGCGTAGGAGGCGAACGTCAGCGCCATTGCCGCGCAGCTCGCGGTCTTGCCGACGACGAAGCCCCAGCCCGCGGTGAAGCCCCACCACGGGCCGAGCCGCTCGCGACCGTAGAAGTACGTGCCGCCCGAGGTCGGGTACGCGGCGGCCAGCTGTGCCGAGGCGACCGCGTTGCAGTAAGCGACGAACCCGGCCAGCAGCAACGCGACCGGCAGCGCGCCGCCCGCGCTCGCCGCGGCGGGCGCGAACACGGCGAACACCCCGGCGCCGAGCATCGAGCCCAGCCCGATGGCGGTCGCATCCACCGGACCGAGGCGCCGCACCAGTTGCACGCCGCTAATGTTGTCAGTCATGCGGGTGCTGGTGGTCGACAACTACGACAGCTTCGTCTACAACCTCGTGCAGTACCTCGCCCAGCTGGGCGCCGAGTGCGTCGTGCGGCGCAACGACGACGCGGAGCTCACCGCGCCGGACGCGCTCGCCGGGTTCGACGGGGTGCTGATCAGCCCCGGCCCGAGCACGCCCGAGCGCGCGGGCGCGAGCGTGGACGTGGCCCGCCGGTGCGCGGACGCGTCGGTGCCGGTGCTCGGCGTGTGCCTCGGCCACCAGGCGATCGGCGTGGCGTGGGGCGCCGTCGTGGATCGCGCGCCGGAGCTGTTGCACGGCAAGACGAGCCAGGTGCACCACAAGGGCGCCGGCGTGCTGGCCGGCCAGCCGGACCCGTTCACCGCGACCCGCTACCACTCGCTGACCGTTCTGCGCGACACGATCCCCGCGGACTTCGAGATCACCGGCGAGACCGACAACGGCATCGTGATGGCCATGCGCCACCGCGAGCTTCCGGTGGAGGGCGTCCAGTTCCACCCCGAGTCCGTCCTCACCGACGGCGGCCACCGCATGCTGGCCAACTGGCTCGCGGCCTGCGGTCACCCGGTCCCCGAGGTCCGCGTCGCCGAGCTGACGACCCAGATGCGCACGCTGGCGGAAGCGGCCGCGACGAGCTGACCGCGAGCCAGGTGTACGGCTACGACGGGGGAATGTCCGGGACGGCGTCCTCGACCAGGGCCGTGGCCAGCGAGGTACCGATGGCCGGGGCGTGCTTGAAGAGGTTGTCGCCCCACAGGGCCGTCACCGGGCCGGCGCTCGTCACGTGGATGCCGTCGCCGAGGCCCGGCGGGAAGTCGCAGTAGACCTCCTCGACGATCTCGTCGTCGACGCCCACCAGGACCTCGCGCACGTACGCGCGCACCAGGTCGCGCGAGCGGGCCGTGACCGCCGCGCGGCCGCGTTCCCAGGCCTGGTCGTCCGCGGGCAGCGCGGCGCCAACCGACCAGCGGCCCGGGCCGGGGCACTGCTGGTACGTCGTGAACCCCGGCCGCCACGTCTGCGTACGGTCCAGCCAGCACGGCGGCCGCGCGCCGGAGTCCCGCAGCGGGAACGTGAACCGCACGTGGTGGGCCAGCGCGGTCGGCACGTACATGCCCACCTGCGCCGCCAGCTGCCACGTGCCGCGGCCCGCCGCGATCACCACCCGGTCCGCGCTCACCGTGCCGGCCGAGCTGTGCAGCGTCACCCCGGAGCCGGCCACCTCGAGCCGGTGCACGTACCCCGGCCGCAGCGCGGGACCGGCCACCGCCTGCAGGAACGCCGCCGTCGCCGGCACGTCGATCACGCCGCCCGCCGGGTCCAGCAGCGCCGGGCCCGGGAACGAGGCGACCGGCAGGCCGAGCGTGGACACGTCGTCCACCAGCGAGTGCGCGGCGTCGACGGCGGCCATCGCGGCCGACCAGTCCCGCGCGGGCGGGCCGGTGAGCACCGCGCCCTCCGTGCCGACGAGCGGCGTGCCCGCCCGGTCGGACCACTCGGCCCACAGCGTGCGGGCCCGTGCCGCGTACGCGACCAGTCCGGGATCGGCGTGCGCCAGGCGGAAGATCCGCGAGCTACCCGTCGACCGGGCGGCCATCGGCACGTCCGCCTCCAGGCAGACCACCTCGGCGCCGCGCCTGCCGAGTGCGTCCGCGGTCGCCAGACCGATCACGCCGGCGCCGACGACCGCGATCCGCACGGTCAGCCGCCGCCCCCGCCACCGGGATTGAGCTGGGTCGCGACCGTGACGCCGATGTCCTGGTCCTTCTTGACCTGCTGGCCCTCACCGAACTCCGAGTCCACGATCCGGCCGATCTCGTTCGGGTCGTTGGTCTCGCCCTGCTGCGGGTTGAAGTTGCCGGTCCAGCCCATCCCGCGCAGTTGGCCCTCCGCCTCCTGCAGCGTCTTCCCGATGATGTTCGGCATCGTGAACTGGTTGTCGTCCTGGCCCTTCGACACGTCCAGGCGGACCGTCGAACCCGGCGCCACCTTGGTGTTCTTCGGGTCCTGGTCGACGACCGTGCCCTTGTCCTGGTCGGAGTCGACCTCGTTCACCTCGACCTTGAAGCCGAGGTTCTCGAGGTTGCCGCGGGCGGCGTCGACGTTCTGGCCGGTGAAGTCCGGCACGTCGACCTTGTCGGGCTCCTTGCCGACGATCAGCTTGACCTGGCTGCCCTTCGACACCGGCTGGCCTGCGGTCGGGTCGGTCTCCACGACGTCGCCCGGTTGCTCGTCCTCCTCGACCTCCCGCTCACCCTTCTCCGGGGCGACCGCGAGACCGGCGTCCTTCAGCAGCTTCGTCGCCTCGTCCACCGAGCGGCCGGTCACGTCGGGGACGTTGACCTTCTGCGCGGGAGCGCCGACCAGCAGCGTGAGCCGGTCGGCCTTCTTCATCTTCTCGCCCGCCTTGGGGTTCGAGTCGATGACCTTTCCGATGTTGTCCGGTCCGCACTTGCCCGGCTGCCCGTCCGGCGAGGCCTGGCACGGCACCAGCTCCTGGTCGACCTCGAAGCCCTGGTCGGTCAGCTCGCGTTGCGCGTCGTCGGCGAGCCTGCCGACCACGTTCGGCACGACGACCTCGTCGGACGGCGGCTCGCTGGAGAACACGGTGGTCACGAGCCAGGCGATGAACCCGATCAGGGCGAGCGCGAGAACGGCGACCAGCGCGATGATCCAGTTCTTCTTGCGCTTGCGCCGCCGCTCGTCTTCCTCGTCCTCGTACGGGTCGTAGTCGTCGTAGTCGTTCGCGAGCGCCGCCGGCCGGTGCCGGCCGCGACCCGGCTCGGGCGCGCGGCCCTGCGACATGATCGTGGTGCGGTCGTCCTCGGTCATCACCATCGGCGCGAGTGGCCGCTGGTTGGACAGCACGCGGACCAGGTCGGTGCGCATCTCGGCGGCCGACTGGTAGCGGTTGGGTGCGCCCTTCGACATGGCCTTGAGCACGATCGCGTCGAGCGCGGGCGTGACCCGCCCGTTGAGCGCCGACGGCGGCTTCGGGTCCTCCCGGACGTGCTGGTAGGCCACCGCGACCGGGGAGTCACCGGTGAACGGCGGCTCGCCGGTGAGCAGCTCGAACAGCACGCAGCCGGCCGCGTAGACGTCGCTGCGCGCGTCGACCGGCTCGCCGCGGGCCTGCTCGGGGGACAGGTACTGGGCCGTCCCTATCACCGCGGCGGTCTGGGTGACGGCGGCCTGGCCGTCGGCGACCGCGCGCGCGATGCCGAAGTCCATCACCTTGACCGCGCCGGTCTTGGTGATCATCACGTTGGCGGGCTTGACGTCCCGGTGCACGATGCCGTGCCGGTGGGAGAAGTCCAGCGCCGCGCTGACGTCGGCCATGATCTCCATCGCGCGCTGACCGGGCAGCGGGCCCTCGCCCTTCACGATGTCGCGCAGCGTCCGCCCGTCCACGTACTCCATGACGATGTAGGGCAGCGGGCCGTGCTCGGTTCTGGTCTCGCCGGTGTCGTAGACGGCGACGATCGCCGGGTGGTTCAGCGCCGCGGCGTTCTGCGCCTCGCGCCGGAACCGCTCCTGGAACTGCGGGTCGCGGGCGAGGTCGGCACGCAGCACCTTCACGGCGACGTCCCGCCCGAGGCGGACGTCGCGACCCTTGTGCACCTCGGACATGCCGCCGTAGCCGAGCACCTCGCCCAGCTCGTACCGATTGGAGAGCAGTCTCGGAGTGGTCATCGGTATGTCGTCTCGATCCTCGTCTGCAGGTGTGCTGCGCGTGCGCCAATAATGCCCGACCTCTGCCCACCGCTACGGCGATTCATCGCGACGGGCCCTCTTCCTCGTTGCAGTAGATCGGAACCTTCGTACCGACGAGCACCGACTTGTCCGCCTCGATCTTGACGACGGTGCAGTTGTCGGGGTCGTCCGGCGGCCGGCCCCCCTGAGCCACGACGACCGGGCGAAGCCCGTCACGCTCCAGGCTCTCCGCGGCGTAGGACGCCGGTCTGCCGATGAACTTCCTGTCGTCAACCTCGACGAACTCACCTGGTGCACTCGGCTCCGTCTGGTCGTGGCCCGGTCCCGGCGTGTTGCCCGGCTGGGCACCCGCGCCCGAGCCGGCGTCATTGTCCCCGTCCTCCACCGAGCTCGACGACTCCGGTCTGGAGAGGCCGCCCGTGTCCCGGTCCCCGTCCAACAGCATCGCCAGCCCGAACGCCGCCAGCGCCAGCAGGACCACCCCGAACACAACGACGAGAACCCACAATGCGGTGCGGTTCCGCCGCGGCCGCGGCGGCGGGCCGAGCGCGAACGAGCCCGTGCTCTGGTTCTGCAGCGCCGCCTGCAATGGCGCGCTCGGCGGGCCGGCCGCGAGCATCGCCGGGTTGCTGGCACTCGGCGGGCCGCGATGGGGGGTCAGGGCCCGGCCGGACGGCGCGGGCAGCGGGCGCCCGGCCCGGACCGCGGCGACCGCGGCGGCGAACTCCCCGCCGCTGCCGTAGCGCTGCGCCGGGTCCTTCACCAGCGTCGCCTCGACGACCGCGCGCGCGTTCGGCGGGACGTCCGGCGGCAGCGGCGGCGGGATGTCGCGGATGTGCATCATCGCGACGGTCACGGCGTTGTCGGACAGGAACGGCCGGTGGCCGGCGAGGCACTCGTAGCCGACCACCGCGAGGGAGTAGACGTCGCTGGCCGGCTCGGCCTCGTGCCCCAGCGCCTGCTCCGGGGCGATGTAGTGGGCGGTGCCCATGACCATGCCCGAGCGGGTCACCGGCGCGGCGTCCGCGGCCTTGGCGATGCCGAAGTCGGTGAGCTTCACCGTGACCCGGCCGTCGGAGCCGGGCGTCACCATGATGTTGCCGGGCTTGACGTCCCGGTGCACGTAGCCGCGCTCGTGCGCGGCCTGCAGCGCGGTGCCCGCCTGCTCGAGGATGTCCAGCGTCCGGTCCGCGCCGATCCGCCGCTCCTTGGCCAGGATCGCCGCGAGCGGGTCGCCCTCGACGAGCTCCATCACCAGGTACGCGGTGTCCTTGGGCCCGTCGACGATCGACGCCGTCTCGCCGTAGTCGTGCACGGCGGCGATGCCCGGGTGGTTGAGCGAGGCGGTCGTGCGGGCCTCGGTGCGGAAGCGGTGCAGGAACTCCGCGTCCCCGCACAGCTCCGGCTTGAGCACCTTGACGGCGACCCGGCGGTCCAGCCGGGTGTCCGCGGCCTCCCAGACCTCGCCCATGCCGCCGACGGCGATCCGGCGCGCCAGCCGGTACCGCTCGGCGAGGAGCTGGCCTGACGTCAGCATGGGCTCAGTTCCCCCCGGCTAGCGCGGCATCGATGGTCGCGCGACCGATCGCGGCGGACAGCTTGCCGCCGGTCGCCGCGACGTCGGTGCTCTCCACCATGACGGCGACGGCGACCTTGGGGTCGTCCGCGGGCGCGAAGGCCACGTACCACGCGAAGGGCGGGGTGTTCTTCGGGTCGGCGCCGGTCTCGGCGGTACCGGTCTTCGAGGCGACCGTGAGGTCGCCGCGCTTGCCGTCGCCGCCGGTGTGCTCCTCGGAGAGGATCATCATGTCGCGCAGCTGGTCGGCGTTGCCGGAGGAGATGGCCTCGCCCTCGTCCTCCGCCTCGAAGTCGGAGATGACCGACAGGTCCGGCGCGAGCACCTTCTGGACCAGCTGCGGGCGCATCCGGTCGCCGCCGTTGGCGATGGTGGCGGCGACGACCGCGTTCTGGAGCACCGTCAGCCGTACGTCGCGCTGACCGATGCCGCTCTGGTACACCGCCGCGTTGTCGGTGATGTTGAGGCAGTTTCCGTCGCCCTGCGGCCCGATGCAGGAGGCCACCACCGGCATCGGGATCGTCAGGTCGGTCTGCCCGATGCCGTACTTCACGGCCTGGTCCCGCATCTTGTCCGCGCCCTCCTGCGAGGCGAGCTGAGCGAACGCGGTGTTGCAGGACAGCTGGATGGCGGTCGCCATCGTCGCGTTCTGGCCCGAGCCGCACGAGCTGCCGGCGAAGTTGGACAGGCAGCGGCTGCTGCCGTCGGACGGGTCGCACGGGTCGCCGGTGATCACGTCGATCCCGGGCGCCGCGGTGAGCTCGTAGTTCTTGTCCTTGCCGTCCTCCAGCGCCGTCGACGCCGTGACCAGCTTGAACGTGGAACCGGGCGCGTAGTTGTCCTGGATGGCCCGGTTCAGCATCGGCTTGTTCTTGTTGTCGTCGGCGCGCTTGTACGCCTTCTCCTGGTCGTCGCCGTCGTGCACGGCCAGGCCGTTCGGGTCGAACGACGGCGTGGAGACCATCGCGAGGATCTGGCCGTCGTCGGGCTTGATCGCCACGACCGCGCCCTTGTAGCCGCTGGCCGTCATGGCCTGGTACGCGGTCTTCTGGACCTTCGAGTTGACCGTGGTGACGATGTTGCCGCCGCGCGGGTCCCGGCCGGTGATCAGGTCGGACAGCCTGCGGACGAACAGCCGGTCGTCGGAGCCGTTGAGGATCTCGTCCTCGGTGCGCTCCAGACCCGTGGCGCCGTAGCGGACCGAGTAGAAGCCGGTCACCGGCGAGTACATCGGGCCGTTCGAGTAGGTCCGCTGGTAGCGCAGCCGGTCGTTGGTGCCCTTGATGTTGGCGATGATCACCTCGTCGGAGGTGATGATGCGGCCGCGCTGGCGGGCGTACTCCTCGAGCAGCACCCGCTGGTTGCGCGGGTCGTTGCGGTAGTCGTCGGCCTTCACGACCTGGATGTACGTCGCGTTCGCGAGCAGCAGGACGATCATGGCCAGCATGGCGAGGCCGACGCGGCGCAGGGGAGTGTTCATGACGGACGCTCCACCATCACCGTGCCTGCTTCCGCGATCGGGACCTGCGTGACGGGCTTGGGCTTCGCACCCGTCTGCGGCCGCCGCGCCGCGTCGGAGACCCGCAGCAGCAGCGCCACGAGAACGTAGTTGGCGAGCAGCGACGAGCCGCCCGCCGACAGGAACGGCGCGGTGATGCCGGTCATCGGGATCAGCTTGGTGACCCCGCCGACGACCACGAACACCTGCATGATCAGCGCGAACGACAGCCCGCCGCCGAGCAGCTTGCCGAACGTGTCGCGCACCGCGACCGCGGAGCGCAGGCCGCGCATCGCCAGCATCATGTAGACCAGCAGCAGCGCGGCGAGCCCGATGAACCCGAGCTCCTCGCCGATCGCCGCGGTGATGAAGTCGCTGTTCGCGAGCGGCACCATGTCCGGCCGGCCGGCGCCGAGGCCGGTGCCGCCGACCCCGCCGGTGCCGAGCCCGAACAGCGACTGCGCGATCTGGTAGCCGCCGGAGTCGTAGTCGGCGAACGGGTCCAGCCAGTTCGCCACGCGCACCTGCACGTGGCCGAACAGCTGGTAGGCGAGGAAGCAGCCGCCGACGAACAGGGCCAGCCCCACGCCGACCCAGATGCCCCGCTCGGTCGCCACGTACAGCATCACCAGCACGGTGCCGAAGAACAGCAGCGAGCTGCCCAGGTCCTTCTCCGCGACCAGGACGACCACCGAGACCGCCCAGCAGAACAGGATCGGCCCGAGGTCGCGCGCCCGCGGCAGGTCGATGCCCATCACGCGGCGGCCCGCGGCCATGAACAGGTCGCGCTTGGACACCAGGAACGCCGCGAAGAAGATCAGCAGCAGGATCTTGGCGAACTCACCGGGCTGGATCGACACCGGACCGAGCCGCAGCCAGATCTTCGCGCCGTTGATCGTCGGCGCGATCACGCCGGGCAGCACCGCGGGCAGTGCCAGCAGGAACAGCCCGGCGAGGCCGAACGTGTAGCCGTAGCGGGTCAGCGTGCGGTGGTCCTTGATCACGTACAGCACGACCAGGAACAGCACCAGCGCGATCGTCGTCCACAGGATCTGCTTGGGGACGGTGTTCTCGAACTCCGTGTTCGTGCGCAGCGCGCGCTCGGCCGTCGCCAGATCGATCCGGTAGATCATCACCAGGCCGATACCGTTCAACAACGCGACGCACGGCAGGATCAGCGGGTCCGCGTAGGGGGCCCACTTCCGCACGGCCATGTGCGCGATGCCGAACAACGCCAGGTAGGCCAGCCCGTACCAGACGAGCCGGATGGTGAGGGTCTGCTCCTGGTTGGCCTCGACGAGCATCAGAGCACCGGTGACCAGGCCGGCCGCGAACGCCAGCATCGCCAACTCGGTACCGCGCCGGGTCGGAGCCGATCTACCTGGCGTCTCGCTGCCCTGTGTTGCCAACACTGGCCCCGGCTGCGCCATCAGCCGCCGCCATCCTCACGTGGCTGCCTGCAGTTGACCCCCGGATCCGGCTCGACCGGCTTCGAGGAGGTCGTCGACGGCTGGCTCGACGCACTGGAGGCCGGGGGCTTCCCGGAGGCCGGCGGCTTCTTCGGCGTCGTCTTCGGCGTCGTCGGTGGCGCGGGCGAACCCACCTGCTCCTGCTGCTTGACCAGTGACTCGCACGTCGGCAGCGGGTACTTGGTGCGAAGGTCCTGGATGAACTGGCGGGCGTCAGGGACGTTGTCGAAGCTCTCCGTGCCCGAGCGCACCGCGTCCCGGCCGAGCTGGCGCAGGTCGTCGACGTAGAACCGGTCGCAGGTCAGCACCTGCGGGTCGCACGAGCCCTGCACCTCGGTGTTCAGCGAGATGCCGAAGATGTTGCCCCGTACGCCCTGGAAGATCGCGATCTCGCCGTCGTCGGCCTCGCCGACGAAGTACTGCTTGTTGACCACGATCCACGTGGCCACCGCGCCGCCCGCGAGCACCAGCAGCACGAGCGCCAGCAGCACGAACAGGCGGATCCGCTTGCGGCGCTTCGCCTTCGGGTCCGGCGGCGGCGCGATCGGCTCGGCACGCACCGGCTCGACCCGCGGCGACGTGATCGCCCTCGCGCGTGAGGCGGGCGAGTCCGGCGGCGGCTGGTCGTCCTGCCCGTTGCCGGCGGCGCCGCCCACGATCGGGGCGTCCTCGCCGAAGTCGATGTCGACGACGTCGGCCACGATGACCGTCACGTTGTCCGGCCCGCCGCCCTTGAGCGCGAGCTCGATCAGGCGGTCGGCGCAGGCCTGCGCGTCCGCGATCTTGATCGTGTCGTCCAGCGTCTCGTGCGTGACGACGCCGGACAGGCCGTCCGAGCACAGCAGGTACCGGTCACCCGCGCGGGCCTCCCGGACCGTCAGGTTCGGCTCCACCTCGTGCCCGGTCAGCGCCTTGAGCAACAGGGAGCGCTGCGGGTGGGTGGCCGCCTCGTCCTCGGTGATCCGGCCCTCGTCGATGAGCGACTGGACGAACGTGTCGTCGTGGGTGATCTGCGCGAACTGGCCGTTGCGCATCAGGTAGGCCCGCGAGTCGCCGATGTGCACCAGGCCGATGCGGGTGCCGGCGAACAGGATCGCGGTGAGCGTCGTGCCCATGCCGTCGAGCTCGGGGTCGCCGGCCACCAGCTCGGCGATCGCGCCGTTGCCGGCGTTGGTCGCCTCGCGCAGCTGCGCCAGCAGATCCTCGCCCGGCTCGTCGTCGTCAAGGGGCGCCAGCGCGGCGATGACCACCTTGCTGGCCACCTCACCGGCGGCGTGCCCGCCCATGCCGTCGGCGAGCGAGAGCAGGCGGGGACCGGCGTACACGGAGTCCTGGTTGTTGGAACGGACCAGGCCCCGGTCGCTGCGGGCTGCGTAGCGAAGGACGAGGGTCATGACCGTAGCTCGATCACCGTCTTGCCGATTCGGATCGGGGCCCCAAGGGGCACCCGGAGGGGTGCCGTGACCTTAGCCCGGTCGAGATACGTCCCGTTCGTCGAGCCCAGATCTTCCACGTACCAGTCAGTTCCCCGCAACGAGATCCGCGCGTGCCGCGTGGAGGCGTAGTCGTCGTCGAGGACGAGCGTGGAGTCGTCCGCGCGGCCGATCATGATCGGGCGGCCGTCCAGCGAGATGCGGGTCCCGGCCAGCGCGCCATGGGTGACGACCATCTGCCGCGGCGCCTTGCCGCCCCGGGCCTTCTTGGCGGTGCCGCGACGAAAGCCCGGCACCGCGACCTTGAGGCCGGCCGCGGCGTAGAGGTCGGACCGGACGATCCGCAACGCGGCGAGCACGAACAACCAGAGCAGGGCGAGGAACCCTGCTCTGGTCAGCTGCACAACAAGCTCTGGCACCTGCTGCGAACGCTCCCGCCGGTAGGGGTCAGTTGGTACGGGGGTACTTGCACCGGCACCCGCGGGGTGCCTGTGCTCAGTATTGAGGGTCGGTCTGCGCGGCTTGCGGTCAGCCCTGGGTACGGAACACCAACGAAGAGTGCCCGATGCGGATGACGTCGCCGTCCGCCAGCTGCCAGGTCTGCACCGGGGTGCCGTTGACCGTGGTGCCGTTGGTCGAACCGAGGTCCGCGAGGGTGGCACTCTGGCCGTCCCAGGTGATCTCCAGGTGCCGGCGCGAGACGCCCGTGTCGGGTAGCCGGAAGTCGGCGTCCTGACCGCGGCCCACGACGTTGCCGCCCTGCTTGAGCGAGTACGTCCGGTTGGAGCCGTCGTCCAGCTGCAGGCTGGCGTTCAGCTGCCGCGGGCCGGTCTGCACCGCGGGCGGCGCGTAGCCCTGCTGGGCGTACGGGTCACCACCCTGCTGGTAGCCGCCCTGCTGGCCGTAACCCTGCTGCTGCTGCCCGTAACCCTGGTCGTAGCCCTGTTGCTGCTGGCCGTAGCCCTGTTGCTGCTGCCCGTAACCCTGGTCGTAGCCCTGTTGCTGCTGGCCATAACCCTGGTCGTAGCCCTGCTGCCCGTAGCCCTGTTGCTGCCCGTAGCCCTGGTCGTACCCCTGCTGGCCGTAGCCCTGTTGCTGCTGGCCGTAGCCCTGGTCGTAGCCCTGTTGCTGCTGGCCGTAACTCTGGTCGTACCCCTGCTGCTGGCCGTAGCTCTGGTCATAACCTTGCTGCTGCTGCTGCTGGCCGTAGCCGTACTGCTGTCCGTACGGATCGCCCTCGGGCGGCTGGCCGTAGCCGGGAGGCTGGCTCATGGATCGGTCTCCTGCGTTGCGGGGTGGTGCTGACCGCTTCTCGGAAGCCTTCACATCCGGGTCGACGGCCGAGCGTATTCGAAACTGTCCGGTGTGCAGCGCGTCGGAGCGCTCCAGGGAGACTACGACGTCACCATAGGTGTCCCACTGGTGCTCGGAGAGATACTCCTTCACACAGTCCGCGAGCAGCGCTGTTGTGCGGTCTTCATCGCCAGCGAAGTTGTCGAAGTCGGCCGCACCCAGTAGCACTATGTAGTGGTTGGGCGCCAGCTGTCGACCCCCGGCCAGCTCGCGAACGTTGACCTCACCTTCACGCAGCAGCGCCTGTGCCACCTCTTGGGGCACGACGTTGCCACCGAACACGCGCGCGAAAGAGTTGCCCACGAGATCCTCGAGCTTGCGGTTCAACCGCTGTCCGATGCCCACGGGTACCTCCTTCCACGCTCGTGCTCCTAGTTCGATCGTATCCGTGTCCGGCCAGTAGGACAGTGCGATGTGCAAACCCGATCGGCGAGCGTGTAGGCTTCCCGCCGTTCCACTCGGGCGAGTGGCGGAATGGCAGACGCGCACGGTTCAGGTCCGTGTGTCCGTAAGGACGTGGGGGTTCAACTCCCCCCTCGCCCACCTTGTTCGATGTTTTGCACACTCCCCCCGTTCCCATCTCGGCTTGGGGGCGACCCCCTCAGACCCCACGGTGCGGCATGTGCCGACGCGGCGTGATTGCGTTTCCGAGTCGGTCTGGTCTCTATCTCAGCGCCATCTCAGCGTCACGGGGTCCTCGTCGATCTTGCCGGCGGGCCCTCGTGGTCTAGACCGGTTGTGATCGTTCTCTCTCAGGCAACCGCTCCGGTCGGCTCTCGGCAGACCTGGGGCCGTGGCCACTACTCCATTTGCCGCGTGCCGGACGACCCTCGAATGATCTGTTGGAGGGGTGCCTTTTCGCGCACTCCTCATTTGGCGCCTGGTTACTGGACTTGGGTTTTTCGGGGTGCCGGGCGGAAAAGCAGTGGGCTGGCTCACTTTTTCCGTGGTCGCGTCACCGGATGCGTCCAGGGCATCTCTGTCGGTGGCAGGAATTCGGCCGGTCGCCGGTCGATCACCTCCGTTCGTCGTGGGCCAGGCGGGTGAGTGGCACGACAGGCGGTCGACGGCATTCGTTGCTGGTTCAACCCGGGAGATCAGGCGGCGGAATTCCCGGGCCCGCGGTGGGCGCCGGCGGGACCGCGCGTTTGGCGAGAAGCCTTGTGCCGCAACGACTTTGATTGGCCGATCGGCTGTTATGCCAAAAGGCCACAGTGTCCGGCCAGGGAGAGTCGATCTTTCTCGTGGTGACAGTGGATTAACGGCGGCAACTTTCGGTACCACCGAGTGTTCAACCATCCAGCCGACGACTCACCCAGACGGCGGCACAGCCGGGCAGAAGTCTCAATACCGCCCGTCGACCGGTCACCGACCGCTCAGCGCCGCCGGTCGCAGGGGGCCACTTCTCGTCTGCGTCAGACGCACACCCACCTGGTACGCCAGACATGTACCAAAAAACGCCGCGTCTGGCAGGGGATGGCTTGAACGGCGCGTCGGTGGCGGAGAGGGCTGAGTTCGTGACGGGCATACCAGGGCGCACGGCGGCAGTGGACAACCTGACGGCAGTGCCGTCTCCCCTTGTCCCTTCCGTCGAGCTGCCGGCACAGGTCGACGAGCTGGCCCCCGCGGCCGCGCGGGAGCTCGGTTGGCAGGGGGTTGTGCTCCCCGAGATGAAGCTGCTGGGCCGCCGGATCAATCTGGTCGCTCAGCTGATGCCGGACGCGCACGCCGAGCGCATCTGCCTGGGACAGGGACCGGAGGTCGACCGGGCCACCGTGTCCACCTGGGTCTGGCCGGAGTTCACCGGCCGCGTCCCGGAGCCGGCGGTGCGCATCGTGGGCGCGGTCGCGGTCGCCCGGCATTGGCGCACCGGGCTGGTCAACGCCGTGCCGTTCCTGCGGTACTGCGACGCCGCGGTGGTGCTGCCGATGTCGGTCGTCATCACCAACGACTACTTGATCAACTGCCTGCCGCGCGCCCGGGCGTACGGCGTCGGCGTGCTGAGCGCCGAGCCCGGCCCGGAGGTCACGATCGACCTCGCGGTCCGCGGTGACCGGGCGCCGGCCGGCGTCGACGGCACCCACCGCTGGATCAACGAGCTCGCCTACGAGCAGATCCTCGCCACCGCCTGATGCGGGTGGTGATCGCCGGCGGGCACGGGCAGATCGCATTGCGGCTGACCCGGTTGCTCGCCGGCCGCGGCGACACGGTCGTCGGTCTGGTGCGCAACCCCGACCACGTCGCGGACGTGAACGCCGCGGGTGGTGACGCCGTCGTCCTCGATCTCGAGAACGCCGCCGCCGGGGAGGTGGCCGCCGCGATCACCGGCGCCGACGCCGTTGTCTTCGCCGCGGGCGCCGGGCCGGGCAGCGGCACCGCGCGCAAGGACACCGTCGACCGGGCCGCCTCCGTGCTGCTCGCCGACGCCGCCCTGGCCGCGGGC
Organism: Actinophytocola sp.; assembly: GCA_035995025.1. Lineage (GTDB taxonomy): Bacteria > Actinomycetota > Actinomycetes > Mycobacteriales > Pseudonocardiaceae > Actinophytocola. Next base: position 34,239 of record DASYKY010000028.1, on the reverse strand, counting down.
GTCCGGCGCTACGTCCAGGTCAGCGCGATGGGTCTGGACCGCGCCGACGACCCCGACATGGACGAGGTGTTCGCCGTCTACCTGCGGGCCAAGGCCGCCGCGGACGACGACCTGATGTCCCGCGATCTCGAGTGGACGATCCTCAAGCCGGGCAGGCTCACCGATGATCCCGGCACCGGGACCGTCACCCTCGCCGCGAGCGTGCCGCCCGGCGCGGTCACCCGCGACGACGTGGCGACCGTGCTCGCCGGGCTGCTCGACCGCCCGTCGACCGCGGGCCAGGTGCTCGAGCTGGTCGGTGGCGACACCGCGATCGAGGCAGCGATCGACGCGGCGACCGGCTAGGCGCTAACCGAGCTTGCCGAGCACCCGGTCCAGGTAGGGGTTCGCGAACAACCCGGTCGGGTCGAGCTTTGTCCGCAGGGCAACGAAATCGTCGAAGCGCGGGTGGCGCTCGCGCAGCACCGCCGCGTCGAGGGTGTGCATCTTTCCCCAGTGCGGCCGCCCGCCGACGCCGGCGACGATCGACTCGAACAGGTCGAAGTACTCCCGGTACGGCATGCCGGTGAATTGGTGGACGGCGATGTAGGCCGAATCGCGTTGGTACGCCGTGGAAAGCCAGATGTCGTCGGCCGCCGCGACGCGGATCTCCACCGGGAACATCACCGGGTCGGCCAGCCGCGGCACTCGCGCGCGCAGCTCCGCCAGCACCTCGCCGAGCGCCGCGCGCGGTACCGCGTACTCGGATTCCACGAATCGCACACTCCGGTTGGTCACGAAGACCCGGTGCGACACGTCGCGATAGGACCGTTCGGACAGGACGTTCGAGGACAGTTTGTTCAACGATCGCACGAGCTTCGGCGCCCGTCGTCCGAGCCGGCAGACCGCGCCGAACACCCGGTTCTCCATCAGCTCGTACTCGACGAACTGCCGCGCCTTCGACAGCGGCTCGGGCTCGGTGCCGGCCGGCAGCCGGTTGTTCCGCTTCGTCAGCGCCTTGGGGCCGTAGGGGAACCAGTAGAACTCGAAGTGGTCGTTGCCTGTGCAGTTCTCCTCGAGCGCCTCGAGCACCTCGTCCAGCGGCTCCGGCCGCTCCTCGGCGGCGAGCACGAACGACGGCTCGGTCCGCAGGGTCACCGCCGAGATCACGCCGAGCGCGCCGAGCGCGATCCGGCCCGCGGCGAACACCTCGGGCAGCTCGGTCGCCGAGCAGCCGACCACCGACCCGTCCGCCAGCACCAGCTCGAGCCCGGCGACCTGGGTGGCGATGCCGCCGAACCGCGCGCCGGTGCCGTGCGTGCCGGTGGAGATCGCGCCGGAGATCGTCTGCGCGTCGATGTCGCCGAGGTTCGTCATCGCGAGCCCCAGCCGGTCCAGCTCGGCGTTCAGCGCGCGCAGCGTGGTGCCGGCCCGGACGGTCACGAGCCCGGTGTCGAGGTCCGCGGCCGTGATCCCCGTCCAGTCGCCGAGGTCCAGCGCGACGTCGTGGGCGGCGCCGACCGCGGTGAACGAGTGGCCGCTGCCGCGTGCCCGCACGGACTTCCCGTCCCGCGCGGCCCGCGACACCGCGCCCGCCAGCTCCTCGAGGTCGCGCGGGCGCACCACGTCGGTCGCCACGGCCGACTCGTTGCCTGCCCAGTTCCGCCAGGCGGTCGTTGGAGCTGCCACGGGGTCCTCCCAGGTCGTACGGTGTGATCGTGCCCGACGAAACGCACCGGATGCTGCTTGACGCGGCGACCAAGCACCTTGACCCACCCGTCGCCGTCGTCGATCTGGAGGCATTCGACCACAACGCGGACGACCTGGTGCGCCGTGCCGCCGGCCGGCCCATCCGGGTGGCCAGCAAGTCGGTCCGCTGCCGGTTCCTCCTTGAAAGGGTGCTGCGCCGGGGCGGCTTCACCGGCGTGATGTCCTACTCGCTGCCCGAGGCGCGCTGGCTCTCGCGGCTGTGGCGCGACACCGACCTGGCGAACGTCGACATCCTCGTGGCCTACCCGACCACCGACCACGCGGCGCTGCGCCTGCTCGCCGACGACCCGCACGCCCGCGAGCACATCTCGGTCATGGTCGACTCGGTCGCCCACCTGGACCTGATCGAGGCGTCGCTCGGCGTCGGGCACGCGGACATCCGGGTCTGCATCGAGCTGGACGTGTCCTGGCGCCCGCTGTGGGGTCTGGACGTGGCGCACGTCGGGACGCGCCGTTCCCCGGTGTTCACGGCCTCGCAGGCGGGCGCGCTGGCCAAGGCGGTGGCGAGGCGGCCGGGGTTCCGTCTGGTCGGTCTGATGGGCTATGAGGGCCAGATAGCGGGCCTCGGCGACCGCCCGGCCGGAAAACCGCTGGCCGGCGCGGTTCTGCAGTGGATGCAACGCCGTTCGGCGCAGGAACTCGCCACTCGGCGGGCGAATGCGGTGACGGAGGTTGCGCAGGTCGCGGAGCTGGAGTTCGTCAACGGCGGCGGCACCGGGAGCATCGAGACGACCGGGTTCGACGAGTCGGTCACCGAGGTGGCCGCCGGCTCCGGGCTGATCGGCCCGACCCTGTTCGACAACTACCGGCGGTTCGCGCCGCGCCCGGCCGTGCTGTTCGCGCTGCCGGTGGTGCGCAAGCCGAAGCGCGGCATCGCGACGCTGTTCGGCGGCGGCTACATCGCGTCCGGCGTGGCCGGCAAGGACCGGTTGCCGACCCCGTACCTGCCGGCCGGGCTGAAGCTGCTGGGCGTCGAGGGCGCGGGCGAGGTGCAGACGCCGGTCACCGGCAAGGCCGCGCACGACCTGCGGATCGGCGACCGGGTATGGCTGCGGCACACGAAGGCGGGCGAGCTGGCCGAGCGGTTCACCGAGTACCACGTCCTGTCGGGCACCGAGGTGATCCGCACCGAACCGACCTACCGCGGCGAAGGCCAGTGCTTCGGCTAGCGAAAGGACATCAGAGCGAGCCGGCCAGGTAGGCGCGCACCACGCGCTTGGCCTCGTCGATCATGTCCTGCTCGCCGAACAGGTTGCGGCGGAAGGCGAGCGCGAGGATCGCGTCCCCGATGTCGCTGGCGATCGTGATCTGCCGGTAGATGCTCGCCACCGGCACGGCGACCTTCTGCGCGATGAGCCCGGCGATCTGCTCGGCGATGACAGTGTTGTTGTCCCGCTGGTCGTCGATGAACCGCAGGTCGATCACGTCGCCGAAGCGGACCCGGGCGAATCCGGGGCGGGTGCGGTACATCTCGACGTAGATGTCGATGATCTCGTCGACGCCGTGCCACCAGTGCTCGAGGTTGTCCCAGTCGAGCCTGCGGTCGATCTCGGCCGCGAAGTGCTCGAGGTTGCGCTTGGTCAGCTCCTGGACGACCGCCCGCTTGTCGGGGAAGAACTGGTACAGCGAACCGACCGCGACCCCGGCGCGCTCGGCGATCAGCGTGGTGGTCACGCCGTCGTAGCCGAGCTCGTCGATCAGCGACGCGCACGCGGCGAGCATCTGCTCCACACGCTTGGCGCTGCGCTGCTGAACTGGTTGCTTTCGCAACGGCACGGACGTCGCCACATGTACTCCTCGCTGGGGCCTCGACAACCATCCTGCCCCCAAGGTCGTGCGGACCTCCACAGAACTCTGTATACGAAACTCCGCGCCCTTCGGAGATCCACTACAGCACATGCGAAGCCCCCCGGCAGCGTGTGCCGGGGGGCTTCGACGTTGGAGCCACGGACCGATGCTGGTCGGGGGAGGGGAGTACAGCAGCACCGGTCCGTGGAGATTTAGGAACCGGCGGCCCGCGATTCGTCCAGCTCGGGGGTGCTGACGAAGACTCGAACCGCCGGTCCATCAGGCGACCTGCCGGCCACACAACGTGCGGGGTCACGGGGGCCGAGGTCGCCGCTTTTCACCTGGTGCTCGCCAGCCTGCCGGGCCGCGGATCCACGATCGCGTGCCGTGCCTGGTTCTGGTCGGGCGCGAGACCACCTGCCACCAGGTGTTCGTAGGCCGCCTGCCACACGGAGCAAGGCGCCTTCTGCTGCCGCCAGCGGGACGAACAAGCGGGGCAGTTGCCCCGGTCGTCCGGCTCGTGGGCGGAGAGCATGGCCCGCCAGCCCTCCGTCAGCCTGGGAAGTTCGGAACGGGCCACGGACAGCAGGGACGGCGCGTCAGCGCGGTTGGCCAGCTCGGAGAGCATGTCGAGCCGCTCCCAAACCGCGTTGCGCAGCACCTGCCCGAGTATCTCGTCCACCGTAGAACTCACCGTCACCTTTCCGCCTGCTCGGCGGCCTCACGAAGCGCGGCTCGCAGCTGACCGAGCTGGCCAGCCGTCAGTACCGCGGTTTCGCCCGGCGGTCCCACGAGGACCACCCGATTGCGTTCGACGAGCACGGTCAGGCACCGTTCCCGGTTCACCACGTCGCCGCAGTTGATCCGCCAGACCTTTCGGCCGAGAGCGGACCCGTGCAGGTCACCGCGATGGTCCGCGGAGCCGTCCGCGGGTAGCCCGGGAACCGTCCTCGGGGTCGCCGACGGTGTGGTCGCGGCGGTCGTCACCAGTTCCACAGTCGCGGCTTCCCTCCGTGCTCGTATGCTTACAAGCAACTACATTGATGCCTGCGAACACAGATTGGTGCGTCACAGCGCCGATCGGCGGTCGTTTCACGGTGAGCGGTCGCCGGACTTCGGTCGGACCGATCAGGTTCACCGATCCGGACTTCTCGTGGCTTGTGAAGTGCGCATACATTGCTGCTGACGCCCAGCGGACTGTGAGGGGGCGGAATGAACTCCATCGGATCTCAAAGCTCTTCCGTTACGCCAGAGGTGTGGGAAGACCAGGAGATGCGAAACGCGCTCGCGGCGCGGGAGGTCAGCACGATCTACAAGCTGCTGCGACGCAAAGGCGTGTCACAACGCCAGATCGCGGCGTACACCGGTCAGTCACAGTCCGAGGTGTCGGAGATCCTCAAGGGTCGGCAGGTCATGGCCTACGACGTCCTTGTGCGTATCGCCGACGGCCTGGGTGTCCCGAGGGGATACATGGGTCTCGCGTACGACGAAGTCACGGCCGCACGAGTAGTAGCCGAGACGCGCGGAGCCCCGGACGCTGAGGAGCCGGAGAACGTGAAGCGTCGCAAGTTCCTTGCGCATGCCGCCGCGGTCGCGGTGGGTGCGCATGTACTCGGCGCGGACTCAGGATCGTGGGTGTCCAACCCCGTGTTGACGCCCGCTCCTGGTCGGATCGGCATGACCGATGTCCGCCAGGTAGAGGCAGCGACCAGGGCGCTCCGCTCGCTGGACTACCAGTACGGCGGGGGATTCTGCCGGGACGCCGTCGTCGCCCAGTTGTCCTGGGGACAGCAGATGCTGTCCGCCTCCGGGTCGGAAGTGGTCAAACAGCGATTGCACGTCGCACTCGCGGACCTGCACAACCTGGCCGGCTGGACCTCGTTCGACATCGGCCTGATCGACTCGGCGCGCAACCACTTCGGGCGGGCGCTGGAGCTGGCGAAGGCGGGCAACTCCAACCAGCTGGTCGCGAACATCCTGTACCGCATGGGCCGCGTCTACCTGCACAAAGAGGCGCCCGACGACGCGCTGAAGATGTTCCAGCTCGGCCAGATCGCCGCCCAGGAGTCCGGCTCCGAGCTGGCCGTCGCGGTCATCTGCGCCAACCAGGCGTGGGCCTACGCGATGATGGGCCACGAGGACCAGACCATGAAGCTCATCGGCCGCACCCGCGACGAGTTCGCGCGGTCCGGTGGCGGCGACGCCGAGGACTGGGTCAAGTTCTTCAACGAGGACGACGTCTACGCCATGATCGGCACGGTGCACACCGTGCTGGCCCAGCAGGTGGATGCCAAGCACACGAAGTACGCGATCCCCGCCCTGCAGCGGGCGATCGGCTCCTACGGCGACGACATGGCGCGGAGCAAGACGTTCAACCTGAGCTTCCTCGCCACGAACCACCTGCTCGACGGGGACATCGACCACGGCGCCAAGATCGGCCACCAGGCCGTCGACCTGGCCCAGCACCTGAAGTCGCGCCGGGTCAAGGACCGTCTGATGCCGCTCAAGGAGGAGGCGGACAAGCGCCGCAACTACAGCGACGCCCGCGAGCTCTCCGACACCATCGCCAGGTTCTACGACGCCGACGTGTCCTGACCCGACAAGGCAGCCCGATGACCGCGACGCCCACCTCGGACATGGTTCCGGGGAGGCGTGCGGACGGCGAGGGCCAGTTCTCACCGGACAACCTCGCCGAGGCGCTCGCCGCGGTGTGTGTGGCGGCCGGCCTGGACCCGTCCGGGGCGACGCTGTTGCGGTGCACCAACAACGCGGTGTTCGAGCTGGCCACCGCACCCGTGGTGGTGCGGATCGTGGCGTCGAACGCGTTGCGCCACCGGGTCGACAAGGTCGCCAGGGTGGCCACCTGGCTCACCGAGCACGAGCTGCCCGCCGTCCGGCTCGTGCCGGGCGTCGTCCAGCCGGTGGCCGCGGGCCCGTACCTGGCGACCGTGTGGGAGGCCGTGCCGCGCGGCGGCAAGCGGCCCCGCGGCCGTGACCTGGCCCGGCTGCTGCGCAGGCTGCACGAGCTGCCCGAGCCGTCGTTCGCGGTGCCGGCCTGGGACCCGCTGGATGACGTGCGGCGGCGGATCGGCGAGGCGGACGGCCTGGCCGACGCCGACCTGGCGTTCCTGCAGGACCGCTGCGGCGAGGTCAGCGACCGGCTGGACACGCTCGAGTTCGCGCTGCCCACGTGCCTGCTCCACGGCGACGCGCACCTGGGCAACCTGATCCCGAGCCCGGCCGGCCCGGTGCTGTGCGACTTCGACTCGGCGAGCCTGGGGCCGCCGGAGTGGGACCTCACGCCGCTCGCGGTCGGCGTGGTGCGCTTCGGCGAGCCGGCCGGCCGCTACCGCGAGCTGGTGCGCTCGTACGGGTTCGACGTCACTCGCTGGGAGGGCTTCCCGGTACTCCGCGAGGTCCGCGAGCTCAAGCTGATCACCAGCGTGCTGCCGATCCTGTCCAGCAGGCCGGAGGTGCGGCCGGAGTTCTTCCGCAGGCTCACCGACGTGCGCCGCGGGGACAACTCCGCCAGGTGGGCGCGCTACACCTGACCCGTTCGGCTCAGTCGTGACCGGCCAGGTAGTAACGCTCTGTCGCTGAAATACGAGAAACCAGGTGGGTGCCACGTGCGCGCCACGTCGTATCTCCAGGTCAGTGCCAATTTCACTCGAACAGTTGACAGGCCGGAGTGGACGATCGTCATGGGCACGCTACGCTCGGTCGAGCTAGCCCCTCTTCCGTCCACGATCGAGGTGGTTCATGCCGGTGGCTAGGCGTACGCAGGAGAACAGGCCGAGTCGACGGGCGCGACGCGCGCTCGATTCTGCGCGGTTGCTGGACCAGATGGTGGCGGACCACCTGCCCCTGATGGCCCGCCTCCCCGACGCGAGCAGACACAGAGCCGCCGACTTCCTGGCCGAGCTCGTGCTGTTGTCCCAGGCCTACCGCCACCACGCCGCCGGCTGGATCTCCCGTCGCGAGCTCGTCCGCCGCGGCGAGGGCCACGTGTCCCGGATCGCCGTCATCCGGCGCCGTTCGAGCCTTTCCTCGGCGCAGTTCACCGAGCAGGACTGACCGTTCGCAGTTAGGCCGATTCGCGGATCCGAAGACTCCATGTGGCCCAGCGCAGCCATTCCCGGCCGCGACGAGCGGTCGCTTGTGGCCGTTCGCCGTTTGGGTCCGACCGAACGTGCAACCTTTTCGTGCCCGTCTCAGGCGACCGGCGCGCGGCTGAGCACGACCGCGAAGCCGAACGCCAGCCCCATCACCGACAGCTCCAGCGCCGCCCAGCCGACGAGTGCGGTCCGCTGGTGCCGCATGATCGCCGGCAGCAGCCGGTACCGGATGTTCCCGCCGAGCGCGGCCAGCGCCACCACGCAGCTCACCTTGAGCAGGACCAGCACGCCGTAGCCGGTGCCGAAGAGCGCGTCGAACAGGTCGTGGTCGGCGGTCAGCTCCATGAACGCGTTGAACAGCCCGGTCGCCGCCACCACCGCCAGGCAGACGGCCGCGAGCCGGGAGAACCGGGGCAGCGCGGTCGCGAGCAGCGAGCGGTTGGCCGCCAGCAGCACCACGACCGCGCCCAGCCCGCCGGTCCACGCGACCGCGGCAAGCACGTGGAGCTCGAGCGAGACCATCGTGAAGTCGCGCCACCGCAGGTTCGTGGCGTGCCCGGTGACCGGCATCGGCAGCAGCCCGAACAGCGCGACCGCCGCCGCCACCTCGGCCGGCACCGAGTCACCGACCCGCACCGACGCGATGCCGAGGACGAACACCACGAGCGCCACGCACGCGACGAACACCAGCGCCTTCCCGGCGCCGACCTCGCTCACGTACTCGACGACGGCGGCCGGCGACACGTCGTTGCCCCTGCGGACCTCCGCGGTCTGCAGCACGAGCGCCATCAGCGCGGCGAGCGCCCAGACCAGCGCGGCCGCGGCGGCCGCGCGCCTGCTCGCGTCGAGTACGGGCCCGAGATGTTTCGGCCGGTCGAACCCGACCAGGATCGGCAGCAGGCAGAGCCCGACCGTGGCCACGGCCGCGAGGTCGAACACGACCCGCACGACCGGCAGCCCGTACCGGACCACCGCGCCCGGCTCGGTCACCCCCGGCACCGGCTGCGCCGCGGTGAGCGCGAGGCCGACGAGCATGCCGGCCAGTCCCGCCACGAGCAGCGCGAGTACCAGGGGATAGCGAGCGGACGCGGTGGCCCGGGCCTGGGTCATTGCTGTTGCTTGCCGCCGATGCGCATGGCCACGGTGAGCCCGGCGCCGAGCACGACGGCCGCGCCGACGATCCACACCCAGATCGGCAGCCCGCCACCGTCGCCGCCGCTGTCGAGCTCCGCCGCGGCCATGCTCGTCCCGTTGCCCGCCTCGGTCAGCGAGAACGTCACCTCGCCGGACACCGGGTGCCCGTCCGCGGAGACGATCCGGTACGAGATCTGGTAGCTGCCCGCCGGGCCGAGCTCGTCCAGGGGCGCGCTCACCACGTTGCCGCCGACCTCGACCTGACCGGTGCGCCAGCCGGTGTTCTCCGGGCCGGTGACCGAGATCGTGTTCAGCCCGTCGCCCTTCTGCACCGGCTGGTCGAAGATCAGCTCGACCGTCGAGGGGGTCTTCTGCACGGTCGCCTGGTCGCCGGGGTTGCTCTTGACCAGCGTGTTGTGCGCGAACGCCGGCGTGGCCAGGCCCAGTAGCGCGAGAAGGGCCACCCCGACGACGACGGCAAGCCTTCTCATGACTCGCTACCCGCCTTGCGCACCGTCCGGCGGGCCCGCATGGTGGCGCCCACCCCGACGCCGAGCCCGAGCGCGCCGACGACCAGGCCGGCACCGCCGAGCCAGCGAGCGGTGTCGTCACTGGTCGACGACTCGGCCGCGGCGGTGTCCACGTCGTGGCTCTCCGCGGCCGCCTCGTCGTGCCCGGCCGCGGCCGTGCCGCCGTGGTGGTCGCCGCCCTCCCCGGCCGGGGCGAGGGCGATGGCGGGCGCCGGGTGCTCCGGCTCCTCCGCGCCTTCCTTCGTCGGGGTGTCCCAGGCGACAACCTTCTTGTCGTCGTAGGTCTGGGTGGTCGGCATCACGAGCTGGTCGGTCTCGGGCAGCGGGCCGGCGGAGACCTCGAACTCCTGGAACTGCCCGGGGGCGATCCGGGTGCCGGGGTCGGCGGTCCAGGTGATCTTGCCGACCGCCTCGGTGACGTCGGCGTTGTTGACCTCGACGGGCTTGGCCAGCTTGGTCATGGTGACCGTGGACTGCCAGCCGGGCATGGGCTTCGTGCGTGCGCCGCTGAGCGGGGTGTCGGTGGGGAAGGACACCTCGAGCTTGACCGTGCCGGCCTTCTCGTCCTCGTTGGGCACCCGGAAGGTGATCTTGGCGTAGCCGTCCTGCGCGGCGTCCTCGCCGATGACCTGCGCGGTGACGTGGGCCGAGGCGACCCCGCTACCGAGCAGCAACGCCGCGCCGGTGGCGACGACGACGCCGGCGGCCGCGCCGGCGCGCTTGAACCCTGTGGTGGACATGCGTGAATGCTCCTGAAGATTCTGGGGAATGACGACGTGCCCCGGTATACGGGGACGTCGCGGGGATGAGGTCGGTGTCAGGAGCGGACGGGCGGCCCGCGGCGCGGGCTGACCTGCCGTAACAGGACCTCGAGGAGCACACCCGGCCGGGCCGGGACGCTGGTGTGGGCGGTCTGGGTGGCGGTGCCGTCCGGCGGGGCCGGGCACAGCGCCTGCAGCCGGCCGACCAGCCAGGCGACCGCCGCGCGGATGGTGGCGATGGCGGCGTCGGCACGCAGCAGCAGGAGCGCGGTGAGCAGCGTGGCCACCGCGTGGGCGGCGAGCATGACCCAGCCGTTGACCGGCGGCGGCATGCGCTCGTGGCCGTGCGCGGCGACCTCGGTGAGCAGCACGTGCTGGGCGAGCTGCGTGGTGCCGAGCGCGGCGGTCACGGTGAGCAGCCCGCCGCGGCGGGCGAGCGCGGCGCCGCCCCACGCCAGGACGGCCGTGAGCAGCAGCGTCAGCGCGGCGTCGGACAGTTCGCCACCCGCGGTGCCGTGCGCGGCGATCGCCAGCGCGGCCGAGCAGAAGGCCAGCAACCAGCCGCGCGTGCCGCGCGCTTCGCCGGTCGTCCGTCCGCTCATGTCGGCATAGCATATGCCTCTCGTGCCCGGCTCGTGACTCACCGCGTGCATTTGTGCGGGCCGGTGGCCGGGGCCGCTCCTGGCCGTGATCGGCCGAACGCCCGCCGGATGGTTACCGTGGACTCCAGGGCGATCGAATGGAGGGTCCACAGTGGACACAGTGGGTCTGGAAAGGCGGCTGACCGAAACCGTCTCCGGACAGGTCGGCTTCGACGCCGGGACCAGAGCTCTGTACACAATGGACGCTTCGAACTACCGCCAGGTCCCGGTCGCCGTGGTGGTCGCGGCGGACGCCGACGACGTGGTGGCCGCGGTGGCCGCCGCCCGCGAGTTCGGCGTCTCGATCGTCCCCCGCGGCGGCGGCACCAGCCTCGCCGGCAACGCGACCGGCGGCGGGCTCGTGCTGGACCTGTCGCGCCTCGACACGATCCACTCGATCGACCCGGTGGCCAGGACCGCACGCGTGGGGCCCGGGGTCGTCCTCGACGACCTGCGTGCCGCGGCCGCCGGGCACGGCCTGACGTTCGGCCCGGACCCGTCCACGCACAGCCGCTGCACGCTCGGCGGCATGATCGGCAACAACTCCTGCGGCGCGCACTCGGTGGCGTGGGGCACGACGCTGGAGAACGTCGAGGAGCTGGACGTCCTGCTCTACGACGGGACCCGGCTCACCGTCGGCCGGTCGGCCCCGGCCGATCTCGCCGCGCCGGGCCGGGCGGGCGAGATCCACGCCGCGCTGCGCGACCTGGCGGACAACAACCTCGCGCTGCTGCGCAAGGAGTTCGGCAGGCTGGGGCGGCAGGTGTCCGGCTACCCGCTGCACCAGCTGCTGCCCGAACACGGCCGCGACGTGGCGAAGGCGCTGGTCGGCACCGAGGGCACGTGCGTGATCGTGCTCGGCGCCACGGTCCGGCTCGTGCCGGTGCCACGCACCCGGGTGCTGCTCGTGCTCGGCTTCGCGGACGACGTCACCGCGGCCGACGCGGTGCCGGCGATCCTGCCGCACCACCCGCTGACCGTGGAGAGCATGGACGAGCGGATCCTCGAGCTGCGCGACGCCCGCAGCGCGGACACCCGCCCGGACCTCCCCGGCGGCGGCTCCTGGCTGTTCGTCGAGGTCGGCGGCGACGCGGCGTCGGTGACCGCCGCGGCCACCGCGATCGCCGACCGGTTGTCCGTGCCGCACGCCCTGTACACCGAGCCGGCGGAGCAGCGTGCGCTGTGGCGGCTGCGCGAGGAGGGCTCGGGCATCTCGACGCGGATGGCCGACGGGTCGGAGGCGTGGCCGGGCTGGGAGGACACGGCCGTCCCGGTCGAGCGGCTCGGCGCCTACCTGCGGGAGTTCCGCGCGCTGCTGGACCGGCACGGGCTGCGCGGGCTGGCGTACGGGCACTTCGGCGAGGGCTGCATCCACATCCGGATCGACTGGGACCTCACGCATCGCGAGGGCGTGGCGGCGTACCGGCGGTTCATCGAGGAGGGCGCGGACCTCGTCGCGCGGCACGGCGGGACGTTGTCCGGCGAGCACGGCGACGGCCAGGTGCGCGCGGAGATGCTGCCGCGGATGTACTCGCCGGCCGCCATGGCGTTGTTCTCCCGGTTCAAGGCGATCTTCGACCCCGAGGGCCGGATGAACCCGGGCATGATCGTGAGCCCGTTCCGGATCGACGAGAACCTGCGGTTCGCCGCCGTACGGCCGCTGCCGATCGCGACGGAGTTCGGCTACCCGCACGACGGCGGCGACTTCGCCCAGGCGATGCGGCGCTGCATCGGCGTGGCGAAGTGCCGCAACCACAGCGGCGACGCCGCGGTGATGTGCCCGAGCTTCCGCGTCACCGGCGAGGAGAAGCACTCCACCCGCGGCCGCGCGCGCCTGCTGTACGAGATGCTCGCCGGCGACGTGATCACCGACGGCTGGCGCTCTGCCGAGGTGCGCGACGCGCTCGACCTGTGCCTGTCCTGCAAGGGATGCGCGAGCGACTGTCCGGTCAATGTGGACATGGCCACGTACAAGGCCGAGTTCCTGCACCACCACTACGCGCGGCGGCTGCGCCCGGCGGCGCACTACTCCATGGGCTGGCTGCCGCTGTGGCTCCGCCTGGCGTCGCGCCTGCCACGCCTGGCGAACGCCATGATGACGGCCCGGCCGACGGCGACGGCGTTGAAGCGGCTGGGCGGCATCGCACCGGAGCGCTCGCTGCCGAAGGTCGCGCGCCGCCCCTTCACCCGGCTCCACCAGGAGCGTGGCAGCGGGCGGCGCGTCGTGCTGTTGCCGGACACGTTCACGAACTTCTTCGCGCCACAGATCGGTGTCGCGGCCGTGCGCGTGCTGCGCGCCGCCGGCTTCGACCCGATCCTGCCGAGCGGCGCGGTGTGCTGCGGGCTGACGTGGGTGTCGACCGGCCAGCTGACCGTGGCCCGGCGCGTGATGCGGCGCAGCCTCCGCGTGCTGGCGCCCGAGATCGACGCGGGCACCCCGGTCGTCGGGCTGGAACCGAGCTGCCTGTCCGCACTGCGCGGCGACGTCCCGGACCTGACCGCCGACCCGCGCGCGGCGAAGCTGGCCGCGCAGAGCCACACCCTGGCCGGCTTCCTCGCGACGCACGCTCCCGAGTGGACCCCGCCGTCGACGCCGAGGACCGCGATCACCCAGGTGCACTGCCACCAGCACGCGACCCTCGGCTTCGACGCCGACGCGGCGCTGCTGGCCAGCGCGGGCGTGGACGCCAGGCGCCTGCCGGCCGGTTGCTGCGGCCTGGCCGGCAACTTCGGCTTCGAACGCGACCACTACGAGGTGTCCCAGGCACTCGCGGAACAGACGCTGCTCCCCGCGGTCCGCGAGGCGGCCCCGGACACCCTCGTCCTGGCGGACGGCTTCAGCTGCCGCACCCAGGTCGAGCAGGGCAGCGACCGCCACGCGGTCCACCTGGCCGAGGTCCTCGCCACCACGCTCCCCGGGTGAGGACTTGTCCACAACCCACCGAGTTGTCCACAGCAAGCCCGCAACCAGCCTTTTAGTCACCCCCCACCGATAGAATGGGCCTCGAGGGGTGCCCCCGGAGAGGGCGGGGGCGTACGTACACGGGGCGCGCGTGCGCATGTGCGCGGGCGCGTGAGCCGGGTCGGTGTGCCGGGTCAGTACCGGAACCGGCGCGACCAGCACCGGACCCGAGCGGCGCGGCTCAGCGTGGGATTGGTTGCGTCGCGTCCGGGCCGGATGACAGCGGCAGCGACACCGTGAACCGTGCCCCGCCCTCCGCCGCCGGCCCCGCCTCGATCCGGCCGCCCATCCGCGTGACCAGACCGTGCACCAACGCCAGCCCGATCCCCGTCCCCACCGGCCGGACGCCCTCGTACCGCGCGTGCAGCACGCCCCGCTCGAACGCCGTCCGGTAGTCCTCCGCCGACAGGCCCGGCCCGCCGTCGCGCACCTCGAGCACCGCCGCGCCCGGGAAGTACCGCAGCGCCAGCACGATCGGCGACCCCGACGGCGTCACGCGCAGCGCGTTCTCCGCCAAGCCGTCCACCACCTGCCGCAGCCGCCGCGGGTCCGTGCGCACCGGGACCGGGTGCGCGGGCGACTCCAGCGAGAACGCCACCCCCGCCGCCGCGCACCGGGCGTGCCAGACCTGGGCCGACTCGGCCACCAGCGCCGTCAGGTCCACGTCCACGATGTCGAGCCGGAAGTCGTCCGCGCCAAGTCTGGCCAGGTCGAGCAGGTCCGACACCAGCCGGTTCAGCCGGCCCGCCTCCTGGCCGATCACCCGCCCCACCTCGGGCACCTCGTCGCCCGTCACCACGCCGTCCGCCAGGGACTCGGCGAAACCCGTGACCGCCGTGAGCGGGGTACGCAGCTCGTGCGACACCGACAGCAGGAACTCCCGCTGCCGCGCCTCGCTGTACGCCAGCGCGTTCGCCAGCGTGTTGATCGACTCGCCGACCTCCACCAGCTCGCGCGGCCCCTCCGGCGGCACCCGCAGGTCTCGCCGCCCGTGGCTCATCGCCGACGCCACCGACGCCGTGCGCCGTAGCGGGCCCGCGAGTCGCCGCGCCAGCAGCAGACCCGCCCCCGCGGCGACGAGCAGGCCGATGGTCAGCGCGAACAGGACGTTGTTGACCAGCCGCCTGCCGGTGCCCTCCGCGATCGCCACCGGGCCGACCAGCGCGATCGCGACATCGTCCTCGACCGTCCGGCCCTCGACCAGCAGCGTCGCGCCACCGACCCGTGCGCTGCCGTGCAGCGGCTGGTCCGGTGTCACGTCGGCGAGCCCGGCCTGCCGCGCCGCCTGCACCGCCGCGTCGTCCACGCCGGCGAGCCCACCGGTGCCGCCGCGGCGGACCACCTCGACACCTTGTCCCTTCAGGATGTCGTTCAACCGCCGCGCGCCAAGCCGCGACTCCGCCAGCTGCGCCGCGACCACGTCGGCCTCGACGGACAGCGTCTGCTGGCTGAGCTCACGCGACGCCGTCAACACCTGGCGCACCGTGATCCCGCCGGCGACCAGGGCCATCACGCCGGCGACCGCCAGGCAGATGGCCGTGGTCCGGACCGCGAGCGACGACGGCCGTCTCATGCCGGCCGGTCCGCGGAGTACCCGACGCCCCGCACCGTCCTAATCGGACTCGCCGGCCCGAGCTTGGCGCGCAGCTGCGCGATGTGCACGTCCACCGTGCGGGTGCCGGCCGCCGCCTCGTAGCCCCACACCATCGACAGCAGCTGCGCCCGCTCGAACACCTGCCCCGGCCGCCGCAGCAACGCCGCCAGCAGGTCGAACTCCGTCGACGTCAGCGACACCTCGCTCTCGTCCGTCCACACGCGACGCCGCGCGACGTCGACCCGGGTGGCGCCGAGCTCCAGCACGTCGCCGGCCGGGGCGCCCGCCGTGCGGCGCAGCACCGAGCGCACCCGCGCCACCAGCTCGCGCGGGCTGAACGGCTTCGTCACGTAGTCGTCCGCGCCGAGCTCCAGCCCGAGCACCCGGTCGACCTCGTCGTCGCGCGCGGTCACGAACAGCACGGGCGTCCAGTCGTCCGCCGACCGCATCGTCCGGCACACCTCGATGCCGTCCACCCTGGGCAGCCCGACGTCGAGCACCACCGCGACGGGGCGGAGCCGGCGCACCGCCGCCAGCGCCGCCTCGCCGTCGGTGACCAGGTGCACGCCGTACCCGTCGCGCCGCAGGTAGCGGCACACCAGGTCAGCGATGGCCGCGTCGTCCTCGACGACCAGCACCAGCCCGCGCTCGTCGGGCATGCACCACCTCCGCCTCAGCGACCTTCTTCGGCCATCTCGGACTCGATCGAGCTCAACGTGGACTCGACGTCGTCGAACTCCTGACTCACAGACTCCTGACTCACAGACTCCTGACCCACAGACTCCTGACTCACCGAGCCGTCGGAGCTGCCGTCGCCGCCCGGCGAGCCACCGGGTGAGCCCGCGCCGACGTCATCCCGGCAGCCCGCGCCGAGCAGCAGCACGGGCACCGCGACGAGCGCGATTATCCGTGCCCGCCTCATTTCGACCCGCAGTGCGCCGCGCTGAAGTCCGCCGCCCACTTGTTGATCTTGTTGAGCGGGTCGACGAAGCCCTCCCGGCGGTCCGCACGCTCCTCGAGCAGCTGCGCGGTCTCCGTCCGCCCGGCGTCGGACTCCTTCTTCGCCCTGGCCCGCAGCCACGCGGCCGACCCGCTGGTGTTCTCGTCACCCTGGATGCGTTCGACCAGCTTGCTCGTCCGCGTCTGGATCTTGGGCAGCCGCCTGTCGCACAGGGCCTGGACCTGTTCGGCGCTCAGCGTGATCGTCACCGACCCCGGCTCGCTCGGCGCGGGCTGGCTGGAAGGATCCTCCTGCGCGACGGCCACCGCGGCGCTGCCGAACAGCACCGAGCCGACCACGGCACCCCCGACGACGATCCTCGACGTGCGGTTCATGACGCTCCTCTCGTGGATTTCCCTGGCGACCGTCACGGTGCCGGAGCGAGATGAGCGATCCGCATGCGTTGGGTTCGGGTTGTGTAAGGGGCTAGATCCCCAGCCGGGAGAGCAGCCGCTGCTCGAGGTCGTCGAGCTCGGTGGCGACGGCCCGGTGCGCGGCGCGGCGGCGGGCCGTCGGCATCCGCTCGGCGGCGCGGACCGCCGCGGTGAGCTGGCGCAGCGTCGTCTCGGCCTTCCCGGCGAACGTCCGGTCCTCGGCGCTCGCGTTCGGCCGGTCACGCATCTCGTCGATCGCCTCGGCCACACCCGTGATCCGGGCGTGCAGGGCGCCGCCCCGCCCGGAGAAGTGCGACAGGTCGTCGACGGCGACACCCAGGCGGCGGGCCTTCATCCGGTCGATCCGGTCGCGCACCTCGCTCGCGGCGCGCAGCGCGATCGGCGCGACCACGGGAATCACCGCCGGACCGACGATCTTGGCCACGGCGAGGGCGTTCTTCGCCTTCTTCGGGGTGATCCGCGGCTCGTCCGGCGACACATCGGCCTTGCGCTTCCTGAGTGCCATGCGATGAACCTACTGGGCAGCGGGGTGGCGAGCACGCGGGCTTGCCGCCATGTTCTGTCGGTGGGTCCGCCTAAACTGCGAACCGTGACGAACTCGGTGCTGCTGGACGCGGGGGTGGTGACCCGATGCCGGCGCCGGGTGCACCTGGAGCACGACCCGACCATGCAGGACACGGTCACGGCTCCGCCCGACCCCACCGCCGAGCAGCGCAAGGCCGACGCCACGGCGCACCGCCGGTCGATCGCCGACGAGATCTCCGGCCTGGTGGGTCCGGGCTGGACCGAGGTCCCGCGCGGCGCCGACCACCGCGCCGCCGAGCGCGAGCGGCTGACGCTGGCGGCGATGGCCGACGGCGCGCCGTTCATCTGGGCCGCGCAGCTGCCGCGTGACCAGCCCGGCGGCCGCCGCGGCGCGATCGACCTGCTGGTCGCGACGCCCGGTGGGTACACCCCGGTGCTGGTGGTCCGGCACAAGGTGAGCGACCCGGGCGCGGGCGCGCAGACCTCGCCGCTGGCCACCCCGCTGCCGTCCGCACGCGACATCGACCCGGCCCGCCGGGTGCGCCCGCAGCCGCGTGACCAGCTGCGTCTCGCGCACGCGTACCGGCTGCTGCAGGCGTGCGGCCGGGCCGCGCAGGAGGCGGTCGGCGGCGTGATCGGCCTCGACGGCGATGTGGTGGTGTGGCACGACCTGCAGGCGCCGACGTGGCCGGGCGGCCGCGGCGCGCTCGACGAGTACGACGCCCGCTTCGCCGACCGGCTGGCCATCGCCACGTCGGCGGCGTCCGGTGCGCCCGCCCTGGCCCAGCCGTCGCGGATCGTGGAGTGCCGTACCTGCCCGTGGTGGCCGGTGTGCCAGGTCGAGCTGCAGGGCGCGCGCGACGTCAGCCTGGTGGTGCGCGGCGAGGAGGCCGCGACGCTGCGCGCGGCGGGCGTCCGCACGGTCGACGACCTGGCCCGCCTCGACCCGAACGACGAGTCGCTGCCGCCGACGGGCATGCCGCTCACCGACGCGGTCGGCCTGGCAAAGGCCTGGCTCGCGGACCTGACCGTGGTCCGCCGCGTGCCGGACATCGTGGTCCCGCGCGCGGAAGTCGAGGTCGACGTGGACATGGAGAGCTTCGGCGACTCGGGCGCGTACCTGTGGGGCGTGTGGCTCTCGGGAGCCGACGTCGGTGAGCCGCGGGGCTACCGCGCGTTCGCCACGTGGGAGCCGCTGCCGACCGACGACGAGGCCCGGTCGTTCGCGGAGTTCTGGCAGTGGCTGACGATGATCCGCCTGCGGGCCAGGGCGCGCGGGCTGAGCTTCCGGGCCTACTGCTACAACGAGCTGGCGGAGAACCGCTGGCTGCTGTCGTCGGCGAAGCGGTTCGCGGGCAAGCCGGGCATCCCGGCCACGGACCAGGTGCAGGCGTTCATCACGTCCGACTCGTGGTACGACCTGTTCGGCAGCGTGCGCGACAACTTCCTGTGCTCGCGCGGCAAGGGCCTCAAGACCATCGCCCCGGCGGCCGGCTTCACGTGGCGTGACCCGGAGGCCAGCGGCGAGAACTCGATGCGCTGGTACCGCGACGCGGTCGGCATGGACGGCTCCCCACCCGACGACGCACAGCGCAAGCGTTTGCTGGAGTACAACGAGGACGACGTCCACGCCACCCTGACGCTGCGCCGCTGGATGACGTCCCCGGAGATCAACGCGATCCCGTACGTCGGCGATCTCTGAGGAACCCGCGGTTCTCGTTTCGGGCCGGGGCCGGGGCCGGGGCGGGGTACGTGGGGCGCCGCGGGTGGGCTTTTGGGTTGCGTTGTGTGCGCGGCAAGCGTTTGTGTTCGTGGACGGGCCACTTCGGGTCTTGCAGCGCCGGTCGCGTGGATGGGCGGCTGCCTTTCGGGTGCCGCTGCGCGATGCCGTCGCCGGGTACGTAGCCCGGCGGTTCGAGAGCGGCTCTAGCGCGGCGCCATGCGCAGTGCGCCGTCCATGCGGATGACCTCGCCGTTCAGGTAGTCGTGCGCGATGATCGACAGCGCCAGGCTCGCGAACTCCTCGGGGCGGGCGAGTCGCTTCGGGAACGGGATGCCCTCCGCCAGCGTGGCCCGGAACTCGTCCGACACCGTGGCCAGCATCGGGGTGTCCACGATGCCCGGCGCGATCGTCATGACCCGGATGCCCGACGACGACAGGTCGCGCGCCGCCGGCAGGTTCAGGCCGATCACGCCGCCCTTCGACGCCGCGTACGCCGCCTGGCCGATCTGCCCCTCGAAACCCGCGATCGACGCGGTGTTGATCGCCACGCCGCGCTGGCCGTGCTCGTCCGGCTCGGTCTTGGCGATCTGCGCGGCGGCCAGGGTCAGGACGTTGAACGTGCCGATCAGGTTGATCTCCACGACCTTGCGGAACAGGTCGAGATCGTGCGGCCCCTTCCGGGACAGGATCCGCCCCGACGGGCCGATGCCCGCGCAGTTGACCACCACGCGCAGCGGCACGCCGGCGCCCGCGGCCTCCTCGACCGCCGCCGAGACCTCGGACGGGTCCGTCACGTCCGCGGCCACGTACGACAGGCCCGACACCGCGGGCGCCTTCTCGATCGCCGCCGGCAGGTCCAGGGCGAACACCCGGGCGCCGCTCTTCGCCAGCGCCTGCGCCGCCGCGCCGCCCAGGCCGGACGCTCCGCCCGTCACGATCGCCGCGGTCCCGCTGATCTGCATCCCCGTCCCCTTTCTCGACAAGTCCGCGAGGAAGGTTAACGGGTGCTCACGTGAGCTCTGCCGCCAGCAGGTCCATCAGCAAGCCGTCGTGCCAGCCCGTGCCGTCGTGGTCACGCTCGTAGTCGCGCATGATGCCGACCGGCCTGAAGCCGACCTTCTCGTAGCACCGGATCGCCGCCGCGTTGTCCGCCGACGGGTCGATCACCAGGCGGTGATGGCCCTGCTCCTCGATCAGGTACCGCGCCAGCGTGCGCACCGTGTCCTGACCGACGCCGCGGCCGTGCACGACCGGGTCCAGGAAGACGTCCATCGACGCGTGCCGGTACTCCGGGTCGTTCTCCTCGCCGTACTGGATCATCCCGCGCACCTCGTCGTCGACGAGCACCGCGAAGCACACGACCGCCGGGTCGTCCAGTGGCCAGCCCGGCTCGGCGTCGGCGTCGCCCCAGCGGGCGTGGACCTCCGGCGTGCGCAGAATCCGCCGCAACTCGGGAATGTGGGCCTCCGTCACCGGGGCCAGAACAACGAGATCACCCTTGAGCACCCGGCAACGCTAGCCGTCACCGTCGGGGTGGCGTCCACCGAAATTCAGCAGCAGCGCCAGCGGCACGGCCGCGAGCAGCGCGAGCAGCGCGAAGAGGCCTGCGGCGGCGAGGAGCTCCATGCTCCCACCATCGCCCGGACCGGCCTCGTCGCGCGTCGGCCATCAGTGCCGTTCCGCGGTCCGTCCGGGGGATGACCCCGGGTCACCGTGAGCGACCGACCGCGGCGCAGCGCGATCAGCGCCGGCCGGGCGGGCAGATCTCATCGAGAACCGACAGGTCGTCCTCGGTGGGATGCCACTGCGCGGCCTCGGCGTTCGCGGCCGCCTGCTCGGGCGTCGTCGCCCCGGCGATCACCGAGCCGACCGACTTCTGCGCCGCGAGCCAGCCGATCGCGACCGTGGCCATCCCGATGCCCCGCTCGTCGGCGAACGCCCGCAGCTTCTCGATCCGGTCCCACGGCGCGTCGGCCAGCAGCCGGGTCCGCCCGGCCAGCCGCGCGTTCGCCGGCGGCTCCACCTCCCGTTGGTACTTGCCGGTCAGCAGGCCGTTGGCCAGCGGGAAATACGGCAGCACGCCCAGCCCGAACCGCTCGCACGCCGGCAGCACGTCGCGCTCGGCCTCCCGCTCGAGCAGCGAGTAGTGGTTCTCCGCCGCGATCGGGCCGAGTACGTGGTTGGTCCGCGCCAGCCACACCGCGTCCGCGACCTGCCAGCCGGCCAGGTTGCACACGCCCGCGTACCGGATCAGGCCGTCGCGCACCAGGTCGTCCAGCGCGGACAGGGTCTCCTCCATCGGCGTGCCCGGGTCGGCCCGGTGCAGCTGGTACAGGTCGATCCAGTCGGTGCCGAGCCGCCGCAGCGACGCCTCCACCGCGCGCTTGACGTAGCGCCGCGAGCCGCGCGCGCCGAAGTCCGGGCCGTTCGCGCCCTGCATGTCGACGCCGAACTTGGTGGCGATGACCGCGTGGTCGCGCCGGCCGGACAGCGCCTGACCTAACAACTCCTCGCTGCGGCCGCGCGGCGCGCCGTACACGTCGGCGACGTCGAACAGGTTGATGCCCGCGTCGAGCGCGGCGCCGATCAGTGCCCGGGACCCGGCGAGCGACTCGGCCGCGGTGCCAGGTCGGCCCAGATTGTTACAACCGAGACCGACGACGCTGACGACCAGACCGGATTCTCCCAGGTGACGCAGTTCCACTCGCAACAAGCTACTAAGCCGACTGGCGTTGATCCAGCTGCCAAACGGTGGGTATTGGCTGCTCTTTGCCGTCTCGCGGACACTATGGGCCACGACACGCGTGTGATCGACCGGGTCGCGGTGTGATTCACGCGCGCGTGAGGCACGCTATGCGCCATGAGCAGTGCACCTGATGAGGAGAAGCCGTCGGCGGCTGGCTGGCTCGCCGACCACGTCTCCAGCCAGGTCGGCCGGACCTTCGTGGTAACTGGGGCGAACAGCGGACTGGGGCTGGAAACGGCGCGTGCCCTCGGCGGGCTCGGCGCGAACGTGATCATGACCGCCCGTGATCCGGGCAAGGGCCGGCAGGCTCTGGAGGAGCTGCTGGCCGCACAACCGGAAGCCAGGCTCGAGCTGCGCGAGCTCGACCTGGCCGACCTCGACTCCGTGCGTGAGTTCGCGGCGACCGTCGACGAACTGGACGTGCTGATCAACAACGCCGGCGTGATGATGCCGCCCCATGGCCGCACCCGGCAGGGCTACGAGCTGCAGTTCGGCGTGAACCACCTGGGTCACTTCGCGCTTACCGGGTTGCTGCTGGACCGGCTCGCGCGCAGCGAGGACGGCCGGGTGGTCACGGTGAGCTCCAACCTGCACAAGCGCGGCCGCGTCCACTTCGACGACCTGCACGGCGAGCACGACTACGGGCGCACCAAGTACTACGCGCAGTCCAAGCTCGCCAACGTGGTGTTCGCGATCGAGCTCAACCGGCGGCTGCGGGCCAACAGCATCCCGATCCGCAGCGTGCTCGCCCATCCCGGCTACTCGGCGACGAACCTGCAGTCGTCCGGCCCGACCGGCGTCGGCAAGCTGCTGATGAAGGCCGGCAACCGGCTGTTCGCGCAGGAGCCGGAGATGGGTGCGCTGCCGCAGCTGTACGCGGCGACGGGCGCGGACGTGGAGAGCGGCCAGTTCTACGGACCGGACGGGCGCGGCGAGTCGAAGGGTTTCCCGACCGTCGTCGAGCCGCTGGACGACGCGCGGGACCGGGAGCTCGGCAAGCGCCTGTGGGACGTCTCCGAGGAGCTGACCGGCGTGCGGATCCCGCTGACCCGGTAGTGCCGGGGTCAGTTCCTGGTCTTGCTCGGCTGGTCGTACAGCGCGAACACCAGGCGGACCAGGAACACGACGGCCAGAACCGCGACCACCACGATCTGCAACCACATGCTCGCTCGCCTCCGCAGACTCGGTCGTTGCATGCGACGTTGGAGATAGACGTTGGAGATACTCGTCCCGTTGCGGGAATTCCGCAGGAAAGCGGTCGAGGACACGCCGAACGGGCTCGCCCAACCGGTCTAGCAATCGTGCTTTTGGCCTGCGTCTCCGCTGCATCCGTGCTGCTTCTGCCGAGGCCACGTGGGGTCCGGTGGCCGTGGTTATGCTGGCCGGGTGAGTGCCTCGACCGACGACCTGCGGGGTGCCGAGTCGTCGGGACTGTTGCCGCCCGTGCACGAGTCCGAGCTGCCCAGCGAGCACGCGCTCTACCGGCCGCGCCATGGTGCGCGACAGCGGACGGCGCTCACGTCGGCGGCCGTGTTCTTCTGCGTGCCGTTGCTGCTGCTGGTCCTGGGCGTGCGCCCGCCGGCGATCGAGAACCACGACCTGGCCGCGTTCCCGTCGATCGGCGACGGGTGGGGGCTGTTCACCGGCCTGAACCCGTGGGCTACCGACAACCTGCCGCTGCGCCCGCAGGCGCTGGACGTCGCGGACGCGATCAGCCGCGGGTTGTTCGGCGAGCCGCCACCGCTCGGGCAGGCCCAGGAGCAGCAGGGACCCGCGCAGGGCCCGGTCGCCCCGCCGGATCCGAGCGACGAGGACCGGGAGCGGGTGCGCGAGGCCGGGTTCCCGCGGGTGATCGAAGGCAGCAAAGGCTGGCTGTACCTCGGCTACGACATGCTCGGCGCGTGCCTGCCGGAGAAGCCGCTGGACGACGTGATCAGCTCGCTGGAGCGGTTGCGGGACGCGGTCGAGTCGTCGGGGCGGAAGTTCGTGCTGATCGTGGCGCCGGACAAGTCGACGATGGTGCCGGAGTACCTGCCGAAGGACTACGTGGGCCAGAAGTGCGCGAGCGAGGCCCGCAGCGCGTTCTGGCGCCGGGTGATCGCCGACGCCGGGGCCACGGACATCCGTCCCGCGCTCGGGCAGGCGGCCACCCGCCTCGGCGCTCCGGTCTACTCCAAAGTGGACACACACTGGAACTACGAGGGCGGCCTGGCGATGACCAGGCTGATCGCCGAGGAGGCCGAGCCGGGCGTGTCGTCCTCGTGGAAGGCGTCGCCGACCGACGTGGTGAAGCGCGACGGCGACCTGCCGCCGCTGGTCGGGCGCAAGGCCCAGTTCCCGATGCAGACGTACGATCTGGCGCCGGACGGCCAGACGGTGCGCAGCCGTCCGATCGACTCGGGCTTCCGGGAACCGCTGAAACTGCGTCAGGACGAGGGCCCGGGCGTGGTGCAGCCGTCGGTGGGCGTGATCGCGGACTCGTTCACGTTGCTGGCGACCCCGTTCCTGGCGGCGGCGTTCACGGACGTGACGGCCATCCACAGCGACACCATCGGCGTGGACCCGGCGTCGATCGGCCGGATGTTCGCGGAAAAGGACGTGGTCGTCTTCGAGGCGGCGGAGCGCAGCCTGCTGGGTGGCATCAACCCGCTGCTGGACAAGAAGACCATCGACACCATCGGCCACAAGCTGGCCCAGCACCCGCGCTGACCCGCACTCCGCCCTGTGGACAACTCCCGGCGGCGCGGGGCCCCCCGCTTTCCAGTCTACTTGCGACCACCGACGAAAAACGGCGCCGCGCAAGGGACCTGTGGACAACTCGGAACCGCGAATGCGCCGATCACCGCGCCGCACTGTCCACAAGTGAGCGAGTTGTCCACAGGCACGAGCGAGGCCGCCGAAACCGTCGGTGCCGGCCGGTAGCGTGGAAACCGGGGGGCCCCGGGGCGCCCACGGGTTCGGCCGTCTCCGGGGCGAGTGTCTCGCCAAGTGACACCGGCTGCCGCCCGGCCAGGCCACGATCGCGGGCGACCACCGGCGATCGCGACCTGGCCGCGCGTGGTTCACGCGGACACGGGCGGCCTTCGCCGGCCGTGTCAGGCTTGCCGGCGCAGGAGTTTCCGGGCCGCCTTGCCCAGCAGCCGCACGGGTGCGCTCACCTTCCACGACGTCGACGTGCGCAGCTCGTTCAAGGCGTGGTGGGCGTTGTCGGACACCTCCCGCGTGGCCGCCAGCGCCGCCCGGGTCGCGGTCAGGTCCGCCTCCAGCTGCGTGATCCAGCGCTCCTGTGTCTCCACCTTCTCCAGCGTCCGGTCCACCGCCCGCACCGAACCCGGCGGCATCAGCAGCGGCCGCTCGTCCAGGGCGATGTGGGCCACCGACCGCATCGCGAACCACTCGTCCGCGGACGCGGCCTGGGCGGACGTGTTGTCCGCCCACTTGTTGTAGATCGACGTCATCCGCAAGGTGTCGTGGACGCCGCACACCGACGCCGCGCGCACGAGGAACTGCCAGTCCTCGCACACCGTCAGCGCCTCGTCGAACGTGAAGCCCAGGTCCACAAGGGACCGTGGGAACGCGAAGCAGTGGAACGGGGTCTCGTTCTGCCGGATGTGGCGCATCAGGTCGAAGCGGGTCGCGTACGTCGGCGTCAGCGGGCCGACCGCCACGTGCGACGCCAGCTCGTCACCCTTGCCGTGCTTGCGTTTCTGCTCGGCCGCCCACCAGCGCACGACCATGCCGCGGTGCGCCCGCGCGCTCGTCCGGATGTTCTCCACCCAGTCGGCCGTCACCAGGTCGTCGTCGTCCAGGAAGACCAGGTACTCGCCCGCCGCCTCGGCCAGGCCCGCGTTCGCCGGCCGGCCTCGGGTGCCGCCGTCGCACGACACCACCCGCACGCGCTGCGCGATGTTGCCCTCGAACTCGTCCACCAGCGACCGCACGGCGCTCACCCGCGTCGAGTCGTGGACCACCACGACCACCTCGAAGTCCAGGCACGTCTGCGCCGCGAGGCAGCACAGCACGTCGGTCAGCGTCTCCGGGCGCCTGCCCTGCGTGCGCAGCACGATGCTGACGAACGGCGGCTCCGTGTCGGGCGCCCGCTCGACCACCCGCGGCGAACCCCGGTGGTAGCGGCGCACGAACTGGTTCACCGCGCCGAAATCGTCCGCGGCGCACCGCATGTGGTCCAGGTACGCGCCGAGATTCGTCATCGGCTCGAACGCGGGATGGCCGGCGACGTGCTGGTCCGACTCCGCCAGCGGGAAGTCCAGCCGTGCCGACTCGTACCAGCCCGTGCCGGTCATCAGCTCGGTCAGCGTCCGGTCGGTGAAGAACCGCACGTGCGTACGGTCCAGCAGCCCCGAGTCGGTCATCTCCCACTCGCCGACCAGCAGCCGCCGCGCGACGTCCCGGTGCGCGACGTTCGGGATGCTCACCACCAGCTCGACGCCCGGGTGCGCGCCCGTCACCGACGCCAGCGCACCCAGCACGTCCGCCGGCTCCGTCACGTGCTCGAGCACGTCCAGGCACAGCACCGCCGCCACCGGCCGGCCCGCCACGATCCCGGCGAGCGTGTCCGCCAGCCCGGGTGCCGTCAGGTCCACCTCGTGCGCCTCGAAGCCCTGGTCGGCCAGCTTCGCGATCGCGTCCGCGTCGGCGTCCACGCCCACGTAGCGCGCGCCGAGCGACCGCAGCGGGGCGGCGACCGCCGCCGAGCCGCAACCCAGGTCCAGCACCAGCTTGTCGTGCAGGTCCGTGTCCCGCAGCAGCCGCACCGCCGCGCCGTACGGCCCGCGCTCCGTGAACTCGAACTCGTAGTTCACGACATCCCCTCGCAGGCTCGGTGATGCCGCTCGCGGTCGCCCTGTGACATCGATTCGCTCGCAAGCTCGCCCTGTGACACCGATTCGCTCGCAAGCTCGCCCTGTGACATCGATTCGCTCGCAAGCTCGCTCATGATCAAAACCGCCGCCGTCCGTACTCGCCCTCGACGAACTCGGCGACCCGGTCCGCGTGCGCCACCGCGCCGGGCAGCGCGCCTTCGCGGCGCCTGCGCTCGAACTCCGCGACCGCGCGCTGCTGCTCGGTCGACCCGTGCGCGCCCACCAGCTCGATCGTCTCCTCGACGACGTCGTCGCGGCCGAACCGGGTGGCCAGCAGCAGCCTGCCCAGCAGGCCCTCGTACAGCTCGATGTGCGTGGGCCGCACGGTCGCCGACTCGACCAGCCGCTTGTCGTGGAACACCACCGCGTTCGGCTGGTGCACCACGCGCCCGCCGGCCAGCCGCAGCCGCCAGCTCAGGTCCACGTCGTTCACGTACGAGGGGAACGTCGTCGCGTCGAAGCCGTTCGCCTCCCGGAACCACGGCGTGCGCACCAGCAGGCACGCGCCGCTGGCCCAGCTCTGCTCGCCGGTCACCGGGTCGAACCACTTCGGGTGCTCGCACGGGATCTGCCGCGCGTCGACCGCGGCCGTCAGCGGGTCGTTCATGGCCGACAGCAGCCGCGCGACCATCCGCGGCGAGACGTAGCAGTCCGGGTTGAGGAACAGCAGCGCGTCCTCGGGCGCGTCCGCGGCGAGCGCGTTGCAGCCCGCGCTGTGCCCGAGGTTGCGGCCGAACCACGTGTAGTCGATGCTCGCGCGGTCGCCCGCCATCGTGCGCAGCGCGGTCAGGTCCGCGTCCTTGATCACCGGGCCGCGGGAGCAGTCACCGATGCTGATCGACACCACGTTGGGCGCCGGCCCGTCCACGCCCGCCCGCTCGACGCTGCGCACCAGCGAGCGCAGGCAGCGCCACATCTCGTCGAGCGCGTTCTCGTACAGCACGATCGCGACGCGGACCGACGTCGGCGTCGCGTCGTCCACCGACCGTGCGGGTACCGCGGCCACCGTCTCGGTCATCGGGTCTGCTTACTCGGGCGCGGTGAGGTCGAGCTGAGCCTTGAGCGCCGCCTCGAACTGCGCCTTCGCCTTCGCCTTGTCGGGGTCGAACGCCTCGACGCGGATCACGTTGCCGCCGTTGGTGTAGTGCGCCCGGTACACGTAGACGGTGCGGCTCGCGCTCTTCTGCGTCGAGGTGTAGACGTCCACGCCCTGCACCGACTCGGCCGGCACCTTCTTGAACCCGAACCGCTTCTGGTCCTTCGTGATGTCCTGGGCGAGACCCGGCGGGTCGCTGGTGCCGAAGGACCACATGCTGAGCACGGTCGACTCGTTCACCACGACGACCGAGCGCGCCTCCTTCAGCCCCGCCTGCTTGAGCAGCACCACGTCCGGCGTCGGCAGCGCCTTGGACTTCTCCAGGTTCGCGGCCGTGTACGTCTTGCCGCCCGACGTGGTGCCTTCGGGCACGTACAGCGGGCCGAACGGTTCCGGCGTCTGCGAGGTGGGCGGCGGCTTCTTCGACGTCTGCTCCTGCTGCTTGCCGCCGTCCGCGGTGGCGGAGTCGTCCTTCTTCAGCACCGTGAGATACAGCACACCGCCGGCGATCACCAGCAGCAGCACCACCACGCCGACGATCGCCCACACCTTGCCGCGGCCGGACGGCGCGTCGCTCTCGAACAGCTCGGAGCCCTGCGCCTGGTAGCCGGCCCACGGCGGGACCAGCTCCTCCTGGTCCTCCCACGGCGGCGACGACTGCTGCTGCGGCGGACCCCACGCGCCCTGCGGCGGCGGGCCCTGCTGCTGCCACTGCTGCTGGGGCATCCCGTGCGGCGGCGACTGCTGCGGCATGCCGTGCGGCGGCGACGCGGGCACCTGCGGCACGAACTGGGTGCGGTCGCCGAAGCTCGGCCCGGGCCCCTTGCTCGCGGAGTCGTTCATGTCGACGATCTGCGTGCTGTCCGCCGCGTTCGACACGATCTGCGTCTTCTCCGCCGCGCTGGTGGAGTTCTGCACCGCCTGGGTGCGTTCCTCGCCACCCTGCTGCGGGGGCGGTTGCGGGGGCTGCTGCTGCGGAGTCTGGGCCGGCCGCTCGGTCGTCCACTTGAACGGCGGCGGGAAGGCGTCCTGCCCGCGGTTGACCGGTGCGCCCTGGCCGGGCGTCGGCGGGTTCTGCTGGGAGCCGCCCGTCGCCACGGCGAGTATCCGCTCGCGTTCCCGCCGGTAGTCGTCAGCCGAGATCTGGCCAGATGCGAGCGCACCGTCGAGTTGGCTGAGCTCCTCCTGCCAGGTCACCTGACAGCCTCCTATTAATGGACTCATAGAGCGCGGACGTGCGCATGCCCCTCCGTGGCACAAGCGCCGGTGACTATCCTACTTTTGGTCTACCGTCCGCAAGGAGGGCGGGAGGGGGGTCCGATGGCCGGTCGGGGCGGCCAGCACCTGGTAACTCCTGCTCGTCGCGCGAAGGACGGGTTCGGGACGCTGCGTCTCGTGATCGCGTGCGGCGTCATCGGGTTCCACGCGATGCCGATTACCGGTGACTATGACGGCTGGGGATGGGGCCAGCACTGGTACCACTTCGGCACGCTGACCGTCGCCGCGTTCATGGCGATGAGCGGGTTCTTCGTGATGAAGACCTGGGAACGCGACCCCAACCTGGTGCGGTACTGGGCCCGCCGCCTGCTGCGCATCATGCCGGGCCTCTTCGCCGTCGTGCTGCTCTCGGCGTTCGTGCTCGGCCCGCTGGTGACCACGCACAGCGCGGGCGACTACCTCACCGACGCCCGGACCTGGTCCTTCCTGTGGCACAACGCGCTGCTGTTCCCCCAGCAGTACGACCTGCCCGGCGTGTTCACGGACAACGCGTACCCGGTGGCGGTCAACGGCTCGCTGTGGTGCCTGCCGGTCGAGGTGCTCGGCTATGCGCTGGTCACCGTGGTCGGCCTGCTCGGCATCAACCGCCGCCGCTACCTGATCTTCGCGGTCGCCGTGCCGTTCGGGGCGCTGCTGGTGCTGAACGTGAACGAGGTGATCCGGTTGCCGGACACCACGTTGCTGCTGCTCACCAACCCGCTGCTGCAGTACCTGGCGATCTACGCGATGGGCATCGCGGCCTGGCTCTACCGCGACCGGATCCCGCTGTCGTGGTGGGGCGTGGCGGCCGGCGTGCTGATCGAGTGGCTCGTCTACCCGGGTCCCGTGGCGGACATCACGCGGGCGATCACCGTGCCGTACGCGGTGCTGACCATCGGCACGAAGCTGCCGTCGTGGCTGTGCCTGCCCAACTGGCTGACCGTGGCGAGTTTCGGGGTGTTCCTGTACGGCTTCCCGGTCGAGCAGACGCTGGCCTGGCTCGGTGCCGACAGGCCCTGGGAGGTCATCGGCGCGGGCGTGCCGATCGCGCTGCTGCTGGGCCTCGCGTCCTGGCACCTGGTGGAGAAGCACGGCCTGCGGCTGCGCAGCACGCTGACCGACAAGCCGCCCGAGCCGGGACGCGAGCCGGTCACCGAACGTATCCCGGCGATCCGGGACTTCGACGCGCCAACCGAGGAACTGCCGGTGTTGCACCCGGTCCCGCGAACCGGCTGAGTCGCGGAGCGTGGCCGCCTATGCTACGGCGCATGGCGACCGAGGGTGCCGCCCGCGACCAGGGGAACGACGCGGGCCGCAAAGGCGACGGCTACGGCACGCTGCGCCTCGTCTTCGCCTTCATCGTGGTCGCCGACCACACCCCCGTGCTGACCGGCACCGGCAGCACCTTCATGCCGGTCAAGTCCGGCGTCGACCTCGGCGCGGTGTCGGTGGGTGCGTTCATGGGCCTGTCCGGCTACTTCATCATGCGCAGCTGGCACCGCGACCCGAACCTGTGGCGGTTCTGGGTCCGCCGGCTGCTGCGGATCATCCCGGGTCTGTTCGTGGTGCTGACGCTGACCGCGATCGTCCTGGGCACGCTGACGACCACGCTCGGCAAGCGCGCCTACCTCGGGCACCCGGCCACGTGGAGCTACGTCTGGGACAACCTGCTGCTGTTCCCGCAGCAGTACGTGCTGCCCGGGGTGTTCACCGGCAACCCGTACCCGGGCGCGGTGAACGGCTCGCTGTGGAGCCTGCCGGTCGAGTTGCTCGGCTACACGCTGATCGCGGCGCTCGGCCTGCTGATCACGTTCAGCCGCTTCAGGTTCGTCATGGTCGTGTTCGCGCTGGCGATGGCGGTGCTGCTGCAGCGGATGGTGATCGGCCAGATCTCGCTGCCGCCGGTGCTGCTGCTGGTGCCGACGTTCCCGCTGCTGCAGTACCTGGGGATGTACGCGGTGGGCGCGTCGA
Organism: Actinophytocola sp.; assembly: GCA_035995025.1. Lineage (GTDB taxonomy): Bacteria > Actinomycetota > Actinomycetes > Mycobacteriales > Pseudonocardiaceae > Actinophytocola. The sequence continues at coordinate 3,369 of DASYKY010000028.1, read as the reverse complement.
TCTGGCTCTACCGCGACAAGCTGCGGCTCACCTGGTTCGGCGTGCTGCTGTGCGTGGGCGTGGACTTCGCGTTCTACTCGTCGTCGATGGTGGAGATCGTGCGGATCGTCACGTTGCCGTACCTGGTGGTCGCGATCGGCCACCTGCTGCCGCGGCGGCTGTGGCTGCCGAACTGGCTCACGGTAGCCAACTACGGCGTGTACCTCTACGGGTTCGTCGTCCTGCAGACGCTGCTGTTCCTGGGCCTGCGCACGCCGTGGGTGGTGGCCGTGACCGCCGTGCCGATCGCGCTCGGGCTGGGCCTGGTGTCCTGGCACGTGGTGGAGAAGCAGGCGATGAAGCTGCGCCGCCTGTTCATCCGCCGCCGCAGGCCGGCTCCGGAGACCGGCGGCCCCGCGGACGGGCCGCCGGACACCGAGCCGCCGACCGACACCATGTATCCGGTCGGCAGCCCCCAAGCGGCCCCCGCGACGAGCTGACCCGTCAGGACGGGGGCAGGACGGCGAGGATGTTGTCCGCCACCGCCTCGAGGGACTTGCGCAGCTCCTGCGGGTTGGCGTCGCGCTGGGCCACGCCGAAGCGGACCGTGTACTTCCCGGTGGAGTAGACGACCCGGTACACGGTGGCGCCGCCCTCCTTGCGTTCCAGCACGGGCAGGCTGCTCGCCAGGTCCTTGCCGTTGGAGAAGCCGTGCTCCAGGAGGTAGGCCCGCTCCGCGCCCATCAGCTTGCCGGCCGACTGGCCGTTGGGCGTGGTGAACACCAGCAGCGCGACGCCGACCGAGCCGTTCGTGGAGCCGCGGAAGATCACGTCGCTGACCTTCGCCTCCTGCGCGGCATTGACCTCCGCCGGCGACACCAGCTTGAGCTGGCCCGCCCGCGCGGCCGTGATCGTGCCGCTGTTCTTGTCGGCCGCGCCGGGCAGCGGGCCCAGCACGTCGGCCAGGTTGCCGCCCGGCACCGGGACCGGTGCGCTGCTCGCCGGCGGCGCGGACGACGGCGGCCGGGTCGGCGGCGCCTGGCTCTGCGGCTTCTCGGTCGCCGGCGGCTTGCCCGCCTGGGCGGCGGGCGCGTCGTCGGAGCGGAACACGAAGAACCACACCGCACCGCCTATCACCGCGAGCACGACGAGCAGCGAGAACGCCGCCGTCGCGGCGCGCCGGCCCGCGCTGTGCGGCTTGGCGTCGGCGAAGACCTCCTCGCCGATCACCTGGTGGCCGCTCCACGGCGCGGGCGGCGGCAGCGGCGGCGCGGACGGGGGCGGGGTGTCCGACGGCCGCGGCGGGAACGTCGGGACGTTGCTGTCCGGCCGCTCCGGCATCGGGGCGGGCCGCATGAACGGCCCGGACACGGGCTCGGCGACCGGGTCCGCCTCGGTCGGCCGCTCCGCCTCGAGCGCCGGCTCGGTCGGCCGCTCCGGGGCGGGCTCGGGGGCCCGGTCGGGCGCCGGCTGGGTGAGCGGTTCGCGGACGACCTGCGTCTGCTCCTCCGCCGGGAGCCCCGCGACGGTCTGCGCGTCCACGACCTCGGTGCGGTCCTCGGCGTGCACGACGGCCTTGTCGACGGTGACCGTGGTGTCCGCGACGATCTGTGTGTCGTCGGCATCCGGGGCGGGCACGGTCCCGGGGGCAGGGGGAGCCGCGGGAAACGGTGGTGGCGGCGAGTCCGGGCGGGCGCTGGACCACAGGGAACCCCGGCCCTGAGCTGGAGCGGAGGCCTCGGCGAGTAACTCGTCACGCATCCGCCGGTACTCTTGCGCGGATATCTCACCCTCGGAGAGTTGCTTGTCCAGCCGCCGCAGCTCGTCCTGCCAATCCATGTGCGTACTCCTGTGTTGGTTGCCCTCGAGGTAACAGGATGCCGCACGACGCGGAAGGAATTGATCGCAGTCGCAATGTCCGTCGAAATGATCTCCGAATCGGCCGACCGAATCCGCGACCGGTACCTCGAACTGCTCAAGCGCGCGCTGACGAACACCATCTACGAAGACCCGAACGACGCGCCCTGGGGGCCGGACGGCTACGACGCGAAGGCGCGCGGCGAGGGCGCCGACTGGCCGCGCACGGCGCACACCATGATCGGCCGGAAACGCCTGGACAACCTGGCCGACTGCGTCGCCGCGGTGCTCGCCGACGGCGTGCCCGGCGACCTCGCCGAGACCGGCGTGTGGCGCGGCGGCGCGGCGATCCTCATGCGCGGCGTGCTGGCCGCCTACGAGGAGACCGGCCGCACTGTGTGGGTGGCCGACTCGTTCGACGGCCTGCCGCCACCCGACCCCGAGCAGTACCCCGCCGACGCGGGCGACCAGCACCACGAGGTCGCCTTCCTGGCTGTGCCGCTCGAGGAGGTCCGGGCGAACTTCGCCCGGTACGACCTGCTCGACGACCAGGTCCGCTTCCTGCCGGGCTGGTTCCGCGACACGCTGCCGGTCGCGCCCATCGAGCGGCTGGCCGTGCTGCGCCTCGACGGCGACATGTACGCCTCGACGTGGGACGCGCTGACCGCCCTGTACGCGAAGGTCTCGCCGGGCGGCTTCGTGATCGTCGACGACTACCACGCGGTCCCGGGCTGCAAGCAGGCCGTGGACGACTACCGGACACGGCACGGCATCGACGCTCCGCTGGAGACGATCGACTGGGCGGGCGTCTTCTGGCGGGTGCCCTAAGCCTCCGCGGGCGCTGCCGGCGCTGCCGGCTCCGTGGCGGCGGGCTCCCGCCGCAGCCGCCGCGCACGCACGAGGCCGTACCGCAGCGCCAGCACGATGTCGGCCAGCGTGTGGCCCACCCGCAGGATCAGGCTCACCGTCGTCGCGGCGGCGACGCCCAGCAGCGGGGTCAGCGCCAGGATCAGCACGGCCTCGCGGGCCCCCAGGCCGGCCGGTGCGATGAACACGACCAGGCCGACGATCCAGCCCAGCGCGAACGCTCCCGTGCACACGACCAGCAGCTGCACGACCGAGTCCGTGAACGGGGCCGCCAGCAGGTAGCCCGCGAGCCCGTAGCCCACCCACGCCGGCAGCATCCACACCACCGGGCGCACGAGGTCGCGCCAGCGCAGCACCGGCGGCTCGACCCCGGACCGGCCCGCGAGCTTGCGCGCCAGCAGGTTGATCACCTTGGGGTGCAGCAGCACCAATGCCAGCGGGATGAACACGCCCGCCCACCCGAACCGGCTCACCAGGTCAGGCTGGCTGATCAGCAGCAGCGCGCCGACCAGCACCGAGGTGACCGTGTGCACCACGAGGAACACCGAACCCGCGAGCAGCGCCAGCCCGCCGGGCACGCCGTGCTCGCGGGCGAAGCGCATCTGGGCCAGGAACGGCCAGATCGAGCCGGGCAGGTACTTGCCGACCTGCGCGGGGAAGAAGATC
>DASYKY010000027.1:0-71163 GCA_035995025.1 Actinophytocola sp. | reverse complement strand
GTGCCCGGAGAAGATGCGGCCGGTGAGCACGGCCATCTGCCCCTGGTCGGACAGGAACCGCTGGCCGGCGTTGACGATGCTCTCGGTGTCGTTGCCGACCTTGAAGGCGATCACCGCACGCACCTTGAGCGCGATGGCCTGGCTGGTCACGCTGTTCTCGGAGACCTCGGCCTCGATCATCTTCAACGACAGGAACCGGACTTTCCGGAAGAACGGCATGATGAAAGCGCCGTGCCCGGTGACGACGCGGAATGGCGCGCCCCCCGCGCCTCGCTGCCGTCCACCGGAAATGAGCATCGCCTCGTCAGGGGCAGGTACGCGATAGCCGAACATCTACTGGTCTCCCCACGGATCCGTCCACGGTGTGACGCCGACGGAGCGAGCGCCACGGGCCTCGACGACCAGCACGGTCGTCCCTTTCGGAAGCGGCTCGTCGGAGAAGGCCAGAAAGGCCTCGGACCCCCCACGGATCTTGATCAGCACCTCGCCGGGGCCCTCTCCGCCCCGGGTGCCGATCACCAACACCCCAGTACATCCGACAGGGGACAAATCGGCCGTCATCGCCGCTTCACAAGGGAAACGCTAGCGCACCGCCGGTTCGGCACGGCGGGGAACTGCGCGAAGTTAGCAAGAACTGAAACTCAGCCCGCCGGACGGTTCAACACGCCCACCAGGAGCGAGTGCACGGCGGCATGGTCACGCGCGTCCGCGAGCCGGCACAGGCCGCCGCGCACCCGGTACCACTCGTCCGCGCCGGCGTAGCGCACCTTCGCCGTCACCACGCCGGACGAGTCCACTGTGGTCCGCAGCTCCAGGTCGCCGGTGACGGCGCCGACCTCTTCGGTCATGACGCCGCCCTGACCGGCGACCAGTGGAGAGTTGAACGCGCTCAGCACGTCCCCAGCATGTCACCCAACGCTGCCTTCTCCGCGTCGTTCACCGTGAGCTTGTAGATGAACTTCACGTGCGTGAACGCGCTGGCGTACTGGCAGTAGTCCGACTCCAGCGGCGGCTTCCACAGGTCGGGCGTCTTGTCGCCCTTGCCCTGGTTCACGTTGTCGGTCACGGCCCACAGCTGCGGCGCGTCGAGGTCGTTGGCGAACGCCTCGCGCTCGTCGATCGTCCAGTCCGCCGCGCCACTGCGCCACGCCGCGGCCAGCGGGACCATGTGGTCGATGTCCACGTCCCCGGTCGCGGTCCACGTCTCGCCGTCGTACGGGCTCGTCCAGCTACCCGACGTCGCCTTGCAGGAGGAGTCGACCTCGACACCCTCGCCGTCGCGCTTGAGGACCTCCTCGCGCGTGTCGCAGGAGCCGTCGACCGTGTGCCAGTGCGGGAACTCGTCCCGGCTGTAGCCGTCCATCGAACCGTCCGGCGCGACCGTCAGCTGCTCGAGCTCCGTCTGCGCCGTCGAGCCGTCCGGAACGCCCGGCGGTATCGCGTTCGCCGATCCGCCGCCGAGCGCGATCGTCGCGCCAGCGGCTAGTAGTACCGAAGCACCGAAAACCCGCACTTTCCCCGACCGAGTGAGCATGTGTAGTCCGCCTCCGTGTGACTGATCACGTTGGAACTTCACCCGACTGTGCGTCATGGAGGTGACCCGATCAATACCGATCAGTAACTCTGGGTGGAATGCCGGGCTGACAACGAAAGTTCCGACGATCGGCGGGGGCCGAACGGCCGAATGCCTCGGGACCAGGCGATCCCGAGGCATTCGTAGGCAGGCTCTCAGCAGGTGCCGAGCATGCTCGTGAGTGCGGACTTCTCCGACGAGTTGACCGTCAGTGAGTACCGGTACTTCACGTGTACCCACATCTTCGCGTAGGTGCACCAGTACGCGGTGCGCGGCGGCTTCCATGTCGCCGGCGTCTGGTCACCCTTGCTCTGGTTGACGTTGTCCGTCACCGCGATCAGCTGCGGGTTGGACAGGTCGTTGGCGTAGGCCTGGCGCTGGGCCGTCGTCCACGACGACGCCCCGGTGCGCCACGCGGCCGCCAGCGGGACCACATGGTCGATGTCCACATCGGACGACGCGTGCCAGGTCGCACCGTCGTACGGGCTGTACCAGCTGCCCGACGTCGCGGCGCACGACGAGTCGGTGACCACGCCGGTGCCGTCCCGCTTGAGCACGGTCTCCCGGGTGTTGCACGCGCCGGAGATGGTGATCCAGTGCGGGAACTTGTCCCTCGAGTACCCGGTCATGGAGCCGTCCGTCGCGACCCGCAGTGCGGACAGCTCGGAGCTGGCCGTGGCCGCGCTCGGGATGTTGGGTGGGGTGGCGCTCGCCGTTCCGGACAGCACGGCGGTGCCCGCTAACGCGAGCACCGCCGTGGCGAGCAGGGTTCCTAACTTGCGCATGGCTGTTCCTCCGTGGCAGGGATCACGGCTGACCCACCAAGCGTCGCGCACGGAGGTGATCGGGAGAAGGAGCGGTAATGAACAGTTTTCCGCTCCGCAACAGGGAATGCGGCAGCGGAGCCTCTCCGCCCCGCCGCCGCACGCCGGTCAGACCGGACAGGCCGGGCGGTTGCCCGGCTGCGGGTCCGGCCAGTAGCCGAACCGCGGCTGGCCCGGGCTCAGCAGCGCCGCCGAGCAGCCGCGTCCGCGGATCGTCGCGTCGGAGTACCCCGTGCCGCCGTGCAGGCCGGACAAGTCGTCCAGCTGCACCACGGGCTCGTCGAAGTACACGTGGTCGCGGTTCTTCGGCTGCAGGCACGACGACGGCACGAAGCTCCACACGCCGTAGTCCGCGCCCGGCGGCGGCGCGCTGACCAGCGCGACCGCGCCGTCGGTCGTCACGTACCGGAAGCTGACCTTCGACATGTCCAGGCCGGTGACCCGCTGCGCGGGGTCGACCGCGTCCGGCGCCGTGGCGTTGCGCGTGTAGTTCAGCGACGGCACGCAGTCCGGCGTCTGCACGAGGTTCACGCCGGTGCCGAACGTGATCCGCCGCCAGGCGCCGTCCACCTTGCGCAGCGAGCGGAACGGCGCGTTGATCGCGCCGACCCAGTCGCGCCACCGGTCGCCGTCGGTGCCGCAGCGCTCGGGCACGCCGTCCAGACCGCCGGACTGGCTCGCTTTGGTGAGATGGCTGCGCAGCACCCACCCGATCGGGGTGGACATCGCGTGGCTCGGGGTGACGTTGATCCGCACCCACTCGCCGCAGTACGCCTGCACCTCGGCGGGGTCGCCGTCGCGGGCGTTGGCCAGTACGAGCCGGGCGGGTGCGTCGCGCACGGTCGCGCGGTCCCCCTTGATCGTGTCGGCCTTGCCGGCCGCGGCGGCGGTCGTGAACACGGGTGCGGCGGCGACGGTGACCGCGGTGGTAAGCGTGACCGCGGCGGCGGTCAGCAGCAGGGCGCGCAACAAGCGCACGGTGAACCTCCCCTGTCGTGGGTTGCCCACCCATTGCACGCAGGTCGGGTCAGACAGTCACGGATCGTTGCGCGCAGGGACAAGATCGCTGCACGGCCGGGCTCGGCGCACCGCTCAGCGCACGATCCGGAGGTCCTCGGTGTGCCGGTACCAGGTCCACCGGTTCAGCGACCTCGGGTGGGTGACCCCGTCGTACACAGGCGCGACCTGCTCGCCGCCGAACTGCGCCGCGCGGCCCGTGTACGCCGCAACCTTGTTGCGCAGCAAGCCTTTCCGGACGACCCGCACGCGCAGGCCGTGCTCCGGGTGCGGGGTGACCTCGACCCGGTCGGCCGCGCCGCGCAGCGGGGTCTGGTCGTCGCAGTACATCGTGCCGCGCACCCGGGGCAGCACCCCGAGACCGACGAGCACGCCGCCGTTGTCGTCGCGGACCAGCGGGAACGCCGTGACCTCACCGTCGAGCGCGGCCGTCACCGCGTCCGCGGGCAGTCCCCACAGCCGCGCGACCGGGGAGCGGGGGTCGACCGGGACGTAGCCGACCGGCACGGACAGCCGCTCGGTGCGCAGCAGTCGCAGCACGACCGCCGCCAGGTCGGCGTCACTCCCGTGGACCACCAGATGACCGTCGGTCATGCCCTTCACGATCGGGTCGACATCGGATTTGCCTGGTGTGGCGGGGATCTCGTGCGCCACGGATCCCGAGCGTGCGGTCAACTTCCGCCAGTCACCGCTGGTGACGGCGGACCCGCAACCCAACATTGATGCAGCCACCCGTGATCTCCTGGTCTACGCTCAATCACCGGCATTTCGCCTGTCATAAACCGTCTTTGCGGAACCCCGGGGAGTCTCACATGCCGGCCATCGTGCTCATCGGCGCCCAGTGGGGCGACGAAGGGAAGGGTAAGGCCACCGATCTGCTCGGCGAGCGGGTGCAGTGGGTCGTGCGGTACCAGGGCGGCAACAACGCGGGCCACACGGTCGTCCTGCCCGACGGGCAGGACTTCGCGCTGCACCTGATCCCGTCCGGCATCCTCACGCCGGGCGTCACCAACGTGATCGGCAACGGCGTCGTGGTCGACCCGGGCGTGCTGCTCGACGAGCTGGCCGGCCTGGAGGAGCGGGGTGTGGACACCTCGCGGCTGCTGCTGTCCGCCGACGCGCACTTGATCATGCCGTACCACGTGGCCATCGACAAGGTGACCGAGCGGTACCTGGGCAAGGCGAAGATCGGCACGACCGGCCGCGGCATCGGCCCGGCCTACCAGGACAAGGTGTCCCGCGTCGGCGTCCGCGTGCAGGATCTGCTGGACGAGAAGATCCTGCGGCAGAAGGTCGAGGCCGCGCTCGACGTGAAGAACCAGATCCTCGTCAAGGTCTACAACCGCCGCGCGCTCGACCCCGAGCAGGTCGTCGACGCCGTGCTGGAGGCCGGTGAGAAGTTCGCGCACCGCATCGCGGACACCCGGCTGCTGCTGAACGAGGCACTGGAACGCGGCGAGACCGTGCTGCTGGAGGGCTCGCAGGGCACGCTGCTCGACGTCGACCACGGCACCTACCCGTTCGTGACGTCGTCCAACCCGACCGCGGGCGGCGCGGCGGCCGGCTCCGGCATCGGCCCGACCCGGATCACCACGGTGATCGGGATCCTCAAGGCGTACACCACGCGCGTAGGCTCCGGCCCGTTCCCGACCGAGCTGCACGACGAGATGGGCGAGCGGCTGCGCAAGACCGGCGGCGAGTTCGGCGTGACCACCGGCCGCTCGCGGCGCACCGGCTGGTTCGACGCGGTGATCGCCCGCTACGCCGCGCGGGTCAACGGGATCACCGACTACTTCGTCACGAAGCTGGACGTGCTGTCCGGGTTGGACACCGTGCCGGTGTGCGTCGGGTACCGGGTGAACGGCGACACCGTGCACGAGATGCCGATGACGCAGACGGACGTGCACCACGCGGTGCCGGTGTACGAGGAGCTGCCCGGCTGGTGGGAGGACATCTCCGAGTGCCGCTCGTTCGACGACCTGCCGGTCAACGCGCGGGCCTACGTCGACCGGCTGGAGGAGCTGTCGGGTGCGCGGATCTCCGCGATCGGGGTGGGCCCGGGCCGCGAGCAGACGATCGTGCGCCACTCGCTGACCGGCTGACGCCGCCGGCCCCCGATTTTCCAGCCTAGCGGCGAGGTCCGACGATTCCGCGCTGTCCACAGGCAGCTGTCCACAGCACGAAAATCGTCGGCCCCCGCCGGTACGCTGGATCCCGGGGGGCCGGAGGCCGGCCGTCAGGCCGCGGCGAGCTTGTCGTCGCGCTGCGCGATCGCGATGTCGGAGTTGTCGGTGAACAACCCGTCGATGCCGGTCGCCCGGAACGCCGCGATCTCGGCGAACAGGTCGCCGTACTCGGTCGGCACGGCCGAGGACCGGAAGTCGGCCGGCAGGAACGTGTTCTCCGCACGGAACGTGTACGGGTGCACGGTCAGCCCGGCCCGGTGCGCGTCCCGCACGAGCGTCGTCGGCTCGCCCAGGAAGTCGTTCGCGTCCCGCGGGATGATCTGGTTCTTGTCCGGCCCGATCCCGTCGGCGTAGCGGGCGACCTCGCGCAGGCCGGCCGCGGTCGTGATGTCCGCGTAGGTCCGCGGGTCACCGGAGTCGACGAAGTCGAACGGCGCGCCGGTCGCGCCCGTGAGCTGCACGAGCGGGACGTTCAGCTTCTTGTCCAGGTCCTTGAGGTTCGACACCTCGAAGGACTGCACGAACACCTTGGCACCGCGCCGGTTCAGCCCGTTCTTGTCGAGCGCGGCGACGAGCTTCGGCTCGAGGGCCAGGCCCTGCTTGCGGAAGTAGGTGGGGTGTTTGGTCTCGGGGTAGATGCCGATCTCCCGGTGCAGCTCCCTCGACAGCCGCTTGGTGAGGTCGATGACCTCCTGGAAGGTCGGGATCTGGTAACGGCCGTCGTAGATCGTGTTGCGCTGGCGGATCTCCGGGATGCGTTCCTTGGCGCGCAACGTCTTCAGCTCGGCGAGCGTGAAGTCCTCGGTGAACCAGCCGGTGGTCGCGACGCCGTCCAGCGACTTGGTCGTCTTGCGGTCGGTGAACTCGGGGTGGTCGGCGACGTCGGTGGTGCCGCCGATCTCCGGCTCGTGCCGCGCGACGAGCACGCCGTCCTTGGTGCTCACGAGGTCCGGCTCGACGTAGTCCGCACCCATGCGGGCGGCCAGCTCGTAGGAGGCCAGGGTGTGTTCCGGCCGGTAGCCCGCCGTGCCGCGGTGGCCGACGACGGTGAAGTGGTCGTGTGCACCGCGATCTGTGCCTGCGTGGTCGGCGCTCGCCGGCGCCGCGCCGACGATGGTGACGACCGCCGCGGCGGCGACGGTGATGCGTAGGAACTTCGATCTCACTGCCTTGTTCCTCCTCGGTCGAAGGGCCTGCGAATACTCGCCGACCCGGGCAAACGCCGTCCATCCGGTGAGGTAACGGTGGGATAACGGGCTTGATCCATCTGTACATCGGGTCAACCGGCGGTAAATTTCCATCAGTGACGAGCTCAACGGAGCGCACCGACACACCTCCGGACGGGCCGGACGAGCCGGTCCGGGTCGGCACCGCAGAGCGCCCGGACATCGACGTCGGGGAGCACGACGAGGAGCGGCCGGCGCGTCGGCTGACCGGCCGGGTCGGGCTGTTCGTGTGGGCCGCCTCGGTCGTGATCGCGCTGCTCGTGCTCAAGCAGGTCTTCCTGCCGTTCGCCAAGGGCAGCCAGTACTACCTGGTGATCTTCCTCGGTGTCACGCTGCCGCTGGTCTTCCTGTGCTACCGCCCGCGCGGCCGCCGCACGGCGTCCGGGGAGGGCGAGAACGACAACCCGGGGCCGTTCGACTGGGCGTTCGCCGCGGTCGCGCTGGTCGTCGGGCTGTACCCGGTGCTGCCGCTGGCGATCGGCGACCTCGGCGGCGGCTACGACGCGTTCCTCGACCGGCAGGGCGTGCTGTCCACAGCGGACATCGTGGCGGGCACGCTGCTGCTGGTCCTGGTGCTCGAGGCGACGCGGCGCACCACCGGGCTCGTGCTTCCCGTGGTGTGCCTGGCGTTCCTGGCGTACTCGTACTACGGCGGCTACCTGCCGCCGACGTGGGACATCGCGCACGCGGGCGTGGACTTCAGCCAGATCATCAACGCGCTGTACAACGACCAGAGCGGCTTCTACGGCGTGCCGCTGGATGTGGCCGCGACTTATATCGTTCTGTTCACGATCTACGGCGCGGTACTGGCCCAGTCCGGTGCCGGCACGTTCTTCGTGGACCTCAGCTTCGCGCTGTTCCGCCACTCGCGCACCGCGCCGGGCCGCACCGCCGCGCTGTCGGGGTTCCTGCTCGGCACCGTGTCCGGCTCGGGCACCGCGACCACGGTCAGCCTGGGCGCGATCACCTGGCCGGTGCTGCGCCGGGCCGGCTATCCGCGGGAGAACGCGGGCGGGTTGCTGGCGGCGTCCGGCATCGGCGCGATCCTGTCGCCGCCGACGCTCGGCGCGGCGGCGTTCATCATCGCCGAGTACCTGGAGACGCCGTACCTGACGGTGCTGGTGTGGGCGATCGTGCCGACGCTGCTGTACTACCTGGGCATCGCGTTCGCGGTGGAGGCGGACGCCCGCCGGTTCGGCGCGCGCGAGGTCGACGTGCGGACGCCGCCGGTGCGGACCCTGCTGTTGCGCGGCGGGTATCACTTCGTGTCGCTCGCGATCATCGTGGTGTTCCTGGCGATGGACATCCCGCCGTTCACCGCGGTCGTGTACGCGAGCGGGGTGGCGGCGCTGTTCGCTTTGATTGCCCGGCTCGTCGCGGCCCGGCGGGCTTCGGAGGATGTCGGCGCGGCAATGCTCGGGTGGTTGCGGTCGATCGCGGACGCGCTGGCCGAGGGCATCCGCGGCGCGCTGCCGGTGATCGCGGTGTGCGCGGCGGCCGGCGTGATCACGTCGACGATCACGAAGACGGGCCTGGGCCAGGAGCTCGCCGCGGCGCTGGTGGGCGCGGCGCAGGCGCTCGCGTCGAACCCGACCGTGGTGCTGATGCTGACCGTCATGTTCGCGGCGGTCGCGGTGAGCGTGCTCGGCCTGGCGGTGCCGGTGACGGCGTCGTTCATCATCGCGTGGGTCGTGCTGGGGCCCGCACTCGCGGACCTGGGCGTCGCGCCGCCCGAGGTAGCGATGTTCATCTTCTACTACGCGGTGCTGTCGGAGGTGACGCCGCCGACCGCGCTGGCGTCGGTCGCGGCGGCCGCGATCACGGGCGGCTCGGTGATGAAGACGATGTGGCAGACGTGGAAGTACACGCTGCCGGCGTTCCTCGTGCCGATCGCGTTCGTGCTGACCGACAACGGCTCGGCCCTGCTGTTGCAGCAGCCGTTCCTGACGTCGGTGTGGGTGGCGCTGGTGTCGGCGCTCGGCGTGGCCGCGCTGGCGGTCGTGACCGGCGGCTGGCTGTTCGGCCCGGCCCGCTGGCCGGAGCGGGCGTTGTGCGCGGTGGCGGCCTCGCTGTTGCTGTACCTGCAACCGCTGTCGATCGGGATCGGCGTGGGGTTCTTCGCCGTCGCGGTCGTCGTGCACCTTCTCACGCGTTCCCGGGAAACCGTTGACGGACAAGGAGACTGAGCATGCGCGTAGCACGGATCGTCGCCGGAGTCGCCGCCGTGGGTTTGCTGGCGGTGGGCTGCGGCGGCAAGCGCCCGACCGAGGCGTCGGACTCCGGATCGGGTGGTTGCGCCGCCGCGGCCGGCCGGGTCACGATCGCGACCGGCAACACCGGCGGCGTGTACTACACGCTCGGCGGCGGCCTCGCGCAGCTGATCAGCGACAACACCACGATGAAGGCGAGTGCCGCGGAGACGGGCGCGTCGGTGCAGAACATCCAGCAGCTGGTGGCCGGGGACTACGACATCGCGTTCGCCCTGGCCGACTCGGCGGCGGATGCGGTCGAGGGCAAGGGCAGCTTCGACGGAGAGAAGCAGGACGTCACGGCGCTGGCCAGGATCTACTCGAACTACACGCAGGTCGTGGTGAGTGCGGACAGCGGCATCTCGACGATCGCGGACATGAAGGGCAAGAAGATCTCGACCGGATCACCGAAGTCGGGCACCGAGGTGATCGCGAACCGGCTGCTGGAGGCGGCCGGCCTGAACCCGGCGTCGGACGTCTCGGCGCAACGGCTGGCGCTGCGGCAGACGGTGGACCAGATGAAGTCGGGCCAGATCGACGGCTTCGTGTGGTCGGGTGGCCTGCCGACACCGGAGGTCACGGACCTGACGACGTCGATGAAGGACGACGTGAAGTTCGTCGACATCACCGACCTGTTGCCAAAACTGCAGGAGATCAACCCGGTGTACGAAAAGGGCACCCTCCCGGCGGACACATACGGCCTGGCGGCGGATGTTCCGTCGATCGTGGTCCCGAACCTCCTGCTGGTCCGCAGCGATTTCGGCAAGGGCGACGCGTGCGCGATCACCAACCTGATCTTCGACAAGAAGGACGAGCTGGTGAAGGTCCACAAGGCCGCAAGCGAGCTCGATCGCAAGAAGGCAACGGAAACCGACCCGGTCCCCCTGCACCCAGGCGCCGAGGAAGCCCTGAACTGACCTGTCCACACCCCCACCCGCACGGCCTGGTTCCCGTCGGTCCCCCGGCGTAGCGTTGAAAACGGGGGACCCCGGGGACTTGTCCACAACTCGCCCAATTGTCCACAGATCCGCCCGCCCACCCCGAATTCGTCAGACCCCGCCGGTAGAGTGGAATTCGGGGGACCCCTGGCGGGTTATCCACAACTCGGCGAATCATCCACAGATCGCCGCGCCCGCCCCAATTTCGTCGGTCCTTCCCGGTAAAGTGGAAACCGGGGGGCCCCGGGTGAGTTGTCCACACGTCGGCTGCTTATCCACAGATCCACCCGCGCCCGCCGAATTCGTCGGTCCTGGCCGGTAGTGTGGAATTCGGGGGACCCCCTGCCGGTTATCCACAACTCGCGCACTTGTCCACAGAACCGCATCAGCGGCCCGAATTCGTCGGTGCCCGCCGGTAGTGTGGAAAGCGGGGGACCCGCGCACCAGCCCATCGCCGCCGGGGCCCGATTCCGAGCGTCGGCCGGTCCGCGCAGGCCGTGCGCTCGCCGACGGCCAGGCTGTCCGTCGTCGCCCATTTGCCGGAAACCGGGGGTCGGAGGCCACCAGTCGGCGGCTCGGGAACTACTCTCTTTGCTCGTGCGTGTCCTGGTTATCGGCTCCGGCGCCCGCGAGCACGCCCTGGTGCTCGCGCTGTCCCACGACCCGGCGGTCGTCGCGCTGGCTTGCGCCCCTGGCAACGCCGGCACCGCCGCGTTCGCCGAGTCCTACGGCGTTGACGTCGCCGACCCGGCGTCGATCGCCGACCTCGCCGTCGAGTGGCAGGCCGGCCTAGTCGTCGTCGGCCCCGAGGTGCCGCTAGTCGCCGGTGCCGCGGACGCCGTGCGCGCCAAGGGCATCCCGTGCTTCGGCCCGTCCGCCGCGGCGGCCCGCATCGAGGGCTCGAAGGCCTTCGCGAAGGCCGTCATGGCGGCGGCGGGCGTGCCGACCGCGCATGGCGAGATCGTCGACAACCCCGCCCGGCTCGACACGGCGCTGAGCCACTTCGGCCCGACCTGGGTGGTGAAGGACGACGGCCTGGCCGCCGGCAAGGGCGTCGCCGTCACCGACGACCTCGCGACCGCCCGCGCGCACGCGATGACGCTGCTCGATGGCGGCCACCCGGTACTGCTCGAGACGTTCCTCGACGGCCCCGAGGCGTCCCTGTTCTGCCTCGTCGACGGGACGACCGTGGTCCCGCTGCTGCCGGCGCAGGACTTCAAGCGCGTCGGCGACGGGGACGCCGGCCCGAACACCGGCGGGATGGGCGCGTACGCACCGCTGCCGTGGGCCCCGCCCGGACTGGTCGACGAGGTCGTCGCGAAGATCATCCAGCCGGTCGCCGCCGAGCTGGCCGGCCGCGGCACGCCGTTCAGCGGACTGCTGTACGCGGGCCTGGCGCTGACCTCGGCCGGCCCGCAGGTGATCGAGTTCAACTGCCGCTTCGGCGACCCCGAGACGCAGGTCGTGCTGTCCCTGCTGCACACCCCGCTGGCGGCCCTGCTGCACGCGACCGCCACCGGCGCCCTGTCGAAGCACCCGCCGCTCGAGTGGTCCGACGGCGCCGCCGTGACGGTGGTCGTCGCCGCCGAGGGCTACCCCGGCTACGCCCGCAACGGCGACGTGATCACCGGCGCCGAGGCGGACGGCATCCTCCACGCAGGCACCCGCCGCCGCGAGGACGGCGCGATCGTGTCGGCGGGCGGCAGGGTCCTGTCGGTGGTCGGCACGGGCGAGTCGCTGCCGGAGGCGCGCGAGGACGCGTACCGCAAGGTGTCGGCCGTGCACCTGGCCGGCTCACACCACCGGACCGACATCGCGTTGCGTGCGGTGCAGGGCGAGATCGCGGTGGTCTGAGGTTCAACCGATCAGCGGAACCATGACCTGCTTTTCTTCGTCAAAGTTCAGGTTGGCCGTACCGTGGCCTTGGTAGCCTGCGGAGCGACGCGGGTCAGTTACAACGAGTGGGGAGCGTCGGGGATGCAGATCATGGGCGACTTCGGCCGCGGCATCAACGAGGCCTTCCAGCAGGTCGACCAGGCCACGCAAGGCGTGACGTCCGGCACCTTCACGGTGAGCCAGCACAACGTCCTGGCCGCCGCCAGAATCATCGAATCCCAGGCCGACGCGCTGTTTCATCGGCTCAAGTCGTCCCAGCGGGAATTGTTCATCGAGGCCCCGGGCACGGACGATGTCAGCCTCCGGATAGCTCCGGCCTGGAACGACAGACTTGTCGAGGACGACGACTCGTACGCCCACCGGGTGGCGGAGTACATCACGTCGTTGAAGAAGCTCGCCGTACAGTTGGGCGACACCGCCAAGGCGTACGGATACACAGAGGACCAGATCGAGGCCGCGTTCAGGGGGAACGGTGAGTAGTCGCACCCTCCGGTGCGCATTGGTCGGCCTGCTTGCTCTCACGTTGATCACCGGCTGTACGGCGATAGAGACCGGCGAAGCGACGCCGACCGATTCGAACGAACCGACCGGGGACTCGCCGACCAATGGTCCGCCGGACTCATCGGAGACCGCAGCGCCCACAGTCGAGGTGCCCGACCGGCCGAAGGACCTGTCGTTGGCGGGAGTCGATCCGTGTTCGTTGTTCACGGCTCCCCAACTGGCCGAGTTGGGAATCGAGGGGAAGCCCAAACCGGGAAAGTCGGACGATCAGTTCCACGCGCCGTTGTGCACGTTGGACGGACCGCAGAGCGAGCCGTATTACAGCTATGACGTGCTGGTCATTGCCGACTTGGGTATCGACACGTGGTTGACCGGGCGGCGCAACGTCGATTCGTGGCTCGTGTCCGTTGGTGGTTATCCGGGAGTCGACTTCAAGACCAAGGGAGTCGAAGACCGCGATTGCTCGACGACGGTCGACGTCGCCGAGGGGCAGCAGCTGATGGTGAATCAATTCCCGCTCAGCGATGTGGACTACAAGCAGCTGTGTCAGTTGAGTGAGAAGGCCGCGACGATGGCGTTACAGACACTGCAGACGTTGAAGTGAGGTAGGTATGGACGGGGACTACGGACTCAACAACCTGCGCTTTACCGGCTACTCCAACGGAGACCTCGCCGCTCAGGTCGAAGGCCTCCGCGGCGGTGCGGGTCCCACGACGCTGCACAACGCCGTGAGCGCGCTCGTCAGCCTCGCCGACGGGCTCTCCGAGACCGACCGGACGCTGCGTAAGCAGCTCCGGGAGGTCGGCGTCACCTGGCAGGGGCAGGCGGCCGAGGGCGGCACCGACGCCACCGAGAGCGCCTCCATCTACGCCGACGAGGCCACCAGCCCCGTGACGGACTCCGCCAAGGGGGTCGACACCCAGGGGGCCAGCTTCTCCAGCACCCGCAACGGCGCGCCCGACGCCGGCGTGCTGCGCGGCCCCACCGAGGAGAACCTCGGCGACAAGGTGTCCGGCTTCTTCGGCCACACCACCGACCACTCCAAGGACGTCCGCGCCACCAACGCCGCCCGCGACCAGGCCGTCGACGGGCTCAGTGACTACCAGCAGAGCAGCTCGAGCGCCCTGCAGAGCTCCCAGGCCCTCCCCGTCCCGCCCGGGATGAACCTCATCGCGCAGCCTGTCGAGCAGCAGATCGGCACCACTCACGTCCAGGGCTTCACCCCCGGCGGTGACCTCGCCCCGACCGGCGGCGGCCCCACGGGCTCGCCCGTCGGCGGGGTGCCCGGCACGCCCGGCGGTGGCGGACCCGGCGGGATCCCGCCCGTCGCCGGTGGTGGGCCGGCTGGTCCCGGGCCCACGAGCGGCGTCGGGCCGGTCGGGACGCCCGGGCAGCTGCCCACGGTCGCGGGTGCCGGCCCCGCCGCGCTGCGCGCGGCGGCCAGCCCGATCGCCATGGCCGAGGCCGCCGCGATGATGGGGGCAGGCGGCGCGGGTGGCGCCGGTGCGGGCGCACAGGGCGAGCGCACGATCCGCGGCGGTGGCGGCGCCGGAGGTGCGGGAGCCGGCGGTGCACGCGGCGCCGCCAAGGGCGGCACCCCGCTCGGCGCGGCCCCCGAGGACGAGGCCCGCGCGGCCCGCAACGCCGAGCGGTTCGGTGCGCGGACCGGCCGGCCCGGCTCCTCGATCATGCAGCCGGCCGCGGCCGGCCAGCGCGGCGAGGGCGAGGACGACTCGGAGCACGTGCGCCGCTACGGCATCGACTCCGGCGACGTCTTCGAGGACGACCGCGTGGTCGCCCCCGAGTCCATCGGTGACGAGGACGACCGTCCTTGACCGCTCCTGGCACCGTCGTGCTCTCCACCCTCGAGTTCGACGTGCTCTGGGAAGCCGAACGCCTCCCGCGCAAGCACGAGGCGCTCGGCGTCCCGAGCCCGGGCAAGACGCACACCGAGCGCGCCCAGCTGGTCGCCGACGCGCTCGACGCGCTCAAGCACCGCGGCCTGTCCGACGGCGAGCGCGCCACGCCCGAGCTCGCCGACCAGCTCAGCCTGCTTGCCCACCCGCAGGTCAGCATCGACAGCTGGGTCTTCACCGACCACCGCATCTCCTCGCTCGCCGTCCTGTCCGGCAACACCGCGATGCTCGCCGCCATCGACGGGCCCGAGGTCTGGCTCATCCCCGCCCGCGAGACCGGGCTCGCCGAGGCCGCCGTCTCCGTCGCCGGTGAGATGCCGCCCGGGCCCGGCCGCTCGGTCAGCCTGCCCACCGACGCGCTGATGGCCGCCGACAAGGCGGCAAACGGCGACAAGCGCGAGCTCGTCGCCGTGCTGATCCGCAAGGGCATCGCCGGGTCGGACGCCAAGACGCTCGCCGAGATGGTCGGCGGGATGAGCCTGCGCGGCCAGTTCGGCGCCACCCGGCAGCAACGCGACCAGCGCGTCGTCCGCGCCGACCGGGTCGTGTCCTTCCACGACACCGACCACGGCCGCTACGTCTACCTCGCCAAGCCCAACAACGACGGTCGCATGTGGAGCACGATCACCCCGGCCGACAACCAGAGACTCGCGATGTGCGTGACGGAGCTGCTCGACGAGATCTGACCGAACCCGGCCGCGCGGGGTGAGCTGGGAACCAGGGGGCCCGCGACGTCGTCCAACACGGGGCGCGAAGGGGTGGACATGGCGAAGTACAACATCGAGGCGATCAACACCTGCATGCAGAAGGCGCAGGACTACAAGCCCAAGTTCGGCCAGATCGCCGACACGTTCGCGCAGGCCGCCACGTCGGCCGCGGCGTACGGCAACCTGCCCAGCTCCGCCGCGCTCGCCGGCGCCGTGGACGCGCTCAACAGCAAGCTCAACTCCGAGTTCGGCGCCGCCGAGAGCCGCCTGGACGGCGTGGCCCACTCGCTCGACGCCGTGACCCGCACGGTCGGCGACACCGACCAGGCCCACGCCGACGCGATGACGCAGCAAGCCTGAGGGAGGACGACACCGTGGGTGCGGCAGAGGAACTGGCCGGCTACGCAGGCGGCGACGCCGTCGTGGCCGCCGCCGCGAAGGTCGCGAACGCGGACAGCGGCGCCATCACCGAGGCGGCGACCCGGCTGTCGGACGGCGCGGAGAACAGCGGCACCTACGCCGGCGAGGTCAGCAAGGGCGTGACGTCGCTCGACGCCGCCTGGGAGGGCAGCTCCGCCGACGCGTTCGTCGCCTACATGGGCAAGTTCACCAAGGCGGGCACCGACATCGGCACCGCCATGAGCGACGCGTCCACCGCGCTCGGCGACGTCGCCGAGGCCATCGACCAGGCCAAGCAGTTCGTCTCCACCCGCTGCGACCAGGCCCTGCGCGAGATCCGGGCGTGGCTCGGCAACAACCCGCAGGCCACCCAGGCGCAGCTCGACGAGTACACCAACGGCATCTGCTCCGAGGTCGCCGGTGACATCGGCAAGCAGCTGCAGGGCACCGAGCAGACCCTGTCCGGCGCGCTCACCACGATCCAGGGCGCGCAGCAGCCCGCCTCCACGTTCTCCGCGCTCGACGCGCCGAACGACCAGCCGTTCACCCCGCACCCGAACCAGCGCGTCGAGTGGACGCCGACCCCCGAGCAGCAGACCACCCCGGCAGGCACCGGCCAGCACGAGGGCAAGCCGACCACGAACTCCTTCAGCGGCAACGGATCCGGCGGATCCGGCAGCGGTGGCGGTGGCGGTGGCGACTCGAGCGGCGGTAGCGGTAGCGGTGGTGGCGGCAGCTACTCCGGCCCGATGAGCGGTGGCCCGCCCGCCGGCGGCCCGCCCCCGGGCAACGTGCAGGAGTGGATCAAGGAAGCCATCGAGGAGCTGCGCAAGCAGGGCATCAACGTCTCCGAGGCCGACGCCCAGCGCATCTGGGAGATCATCCAGCACGAATCCGGCGGCAACCCGCAGGCGATCAACAACTGGGACTCCAACGCCGCCAAGGGCACGCCGTCCAAGGGCCTGATGCAGACGATCGACCCGACGTTCAACTCCTACAAGCTGCCCGGGCACAACGACATCTGGAACCCGGTCGACAACATCTGCGCGGGCGTGAACTACGCGGTCTCCCGCTACGGCTCGCTCGCCAACGTGCCCGGCATCAAGGCGACCGCGGGCGGCGGCGGTTACGTCGGTTACTAGCCGGGGCCTGGCGGCCGCCGCCCCGTGGCGGAATGTCAGGCTGGCCCCATGCGACAGCGTCTTCTGAAGGTTGCCGAACGCGCGTCGATCCCGCCGTTCCACGTGATGGACGTGCTGTCCGCGGCGAACGCCCGGCAGCGGGCGAAGGGCGACATGATCTCGCTCGCCGCGGGCCAGCCGTCCGCCCCCGCGCCGGCACCCGTGCGGGCCGCGGCCGCCGAGGCGCTCACCGGCCGGCCCCTCGGCTACACCGAACAGCTCGGCATCCCCGAGCTGCGCGAGGCGATCGCCGGCCACTACGAGCGGCGCTACGCCCTGCCCGTCGAGCCGAACGACGTCGTCGTGACCACCGGCTCGTCCGGCGGCTTCCTGCTGAGCTTCCTCGCCGCGTTCGACACCGGGGACCGCGTGGCGCTAGCCCGGCCCGGCTACCCCGCCTACCGGAACATCCTGACCGCGCTGGGTTGCGAGGTCGTCGAGCTGCCGTGCGGCCCCGACACCGGCTTCCGCCCGACTGTCGCGATGCTCGACGAGGCCGGCCCGCTCGACGGCCTGGTCGTGGCCGGCCCGGCCAACCCGACCGGCTCGATGCCGGCCGCCGGTGACCTCGCGGCCATCGCCGGCTGGTGCGCCGAGCGCGGCGTGCAGCTGGTCAGCGACGAGATCTACCACGGCATCCACTACGGCGCGGAGGACCCGGCGTCCGCGTGGCAGTTCTCCCGCGAGGCCGTGGTGGTCAACTCGTTCTCGAAGTACTTCGCCATGACCGGCTGGCGGCTGGGCTGGCTGCTCGTGCCGGAGCGGCTGCACCGCGCGGTCGACTGCCTCACCGGCAACTTCACGATCTGCCCGCCGACCCTGTCCCAGTACGCCGGCGTCGCCGCCTTCGAGGCCTACGACGAGCTGGACGCACATGTCGCGACCTACCGGCACAACCGCGACACCCTCGTCGCCGGACTGCGTGACCTGGGCATCGACCGGCTCGCCCCGGTGGACGGCGCGTTCTACGTCTACGCCGACGTCGCGCACCTGACCGCCGACTCGATGAGCTTCTGCCAGCGCCTGCTCGCCGACACCGGGCTCGCGATCGTCCCGGGCGTCGACTTCGACCCGGACCAGGGCCACCACTTCGTGCGCATGTCGTTCGCCGGGCCGCCGGCCGACATCGCCGAAGCCGTGCGCCGCCTCGGTTCCTGGCTGCGTCCCTGAGGGGAGAACCCCGATGTGCGGCGCCCGCCGCTCTGGTTGACTGGCGTGGAACCGCCGATGAGCGCCATTCGTTCACCAGGCGAGGCCACACGGCCACCTCGGGAGGGGATCTCGATGCTGTTGAAGATCATCGGCGCGATCATCGTCATCTGGCTCGCGTTCGCGGTGCTCGGGTTCGTGTTCAAGGCGGTGCTCATGCTCGTGGTCATCGGCGCCGTGGTCGCCGTCGTCGGCGGCGTCGGCTACGCGCTGGTCAAGGGTGCTTCGGGCCGCAAGCAGATCCGCTAGGACTGCAGTTCCGCGATCCGCTGCAGCGCCTCGGTGATGTCGGCCGCCGAGACGTCCCGGTGCGTGATGAAGCGGATCTTCCCTGCCATCGGCACGGCGCGCACGCCGGCCTGTGCCAGCGAGTCGATCATCAGCCCGACGTCGGGCGCGGACGCCAGCACGATGTTGGTCTCCGGGCGGTTGACCTCCCAGCCGAGGTCCGCCAGCCCGGACGCCAACGTCGTGGCGTTCGCATGATCGGTCACCAGCGACGGGATCCGCTCCAGCGCGACCAGCCCGGCCGCCGCCAGCACCCCGCCCTGCCGGACCCCGCCGCCCAGCATCTTGCGCACCCGCCGCGCCTCCTCGACGAACGCCGCCGAGCCCGCGACCACCGAGCCGACCGGCGCGCCGAGCCCCTTCGACAGGCACACCTGCACGGTGTCCACCCCGACCGTGAGGGCCGCCGGCGGCACCTCGAGCGCCACCGACGCGTGCCACAGCCGAGCCCCGTCCAGGTGCACCCGCAGGCCCACGTCGCGCGCGGTGGCCACCAGCTTCGCGTGTTCGTCCGGTGGCGTGACCACCCCGCCCGCCGAGTTGTGCGTGTTCTCCAGGCACAACAGCGTGGTGCGCAGCGCGTAGTACGGCCCGCGGCTGCCGCCGGCCGCGCGCACCGCCTCCACCGGGATTTGCCCCGGCCGGTCGGCCCACTCGATCGGTTCCGGGACGCCGCCGGACAGCCACACGCCCGCGCCGAGCTCGTTGTCCAGCACGTGCGCGCCGCGCGAGGCGAGGAACCGGTCCCCCCGGCTGAGGTGCACGGTCAGCGCGACGACGTTGCCCATGGACCCGCTCGGCACCCACAGCGCGGCCTCGACGCCTAACAGTTCGGCGACTCTTTCCTCGAGCCGCTGCATCGTCGGATCCCGGTCGAGCACGTCGTCGCCCACCTCGGCGGTGGACATCGCGAGCCGCATCGCCTCGTCAGGCTGCGTGACCGTGTCCGAGCGGAGATCGATCTGCCTCGTGTATGTCACGATCCGATCACACCACATGGCGTGACAGGCATCCTCACGGGCACCTCGGACGTCTCTGGGGGTGGCGTGAATCTCGACTGACGGTCCGTGCAACCGTGGAGCGCACAAGTTCCGTCCCCGGTATGCAGACGACGAGCGGAGAGAGTCCGCGTGGAAGAGCGCGACGAGCAGGACTTCGCGGAGTACTTCGTGGCGCGGCGGGATGCCGTGCGACGTTCCGCGTACCTGCTCTGCGGCGACTGGCACCGCGCGGACGACCTCGCGCAGACCGCGTTCGTCGCGCTGCACCGGAGATGGCGAAAGATCCGGGACCGAGGAGCCCTGGACGCCTACGTCCGCCGGACGCTGGTGCGCGCGGTGATCGACGAGTCCCGGCGCCCCTGGCGGCGGGAACGGTTCGTCGACGAGGTGCCGGACGTGCCGCACCCCGCCGGCGAGATCGGCAACACGGTCGCCACGCGCGCGGCACTGCTCGACGGTCTGCGCCGGGTGCCACCGCGGCAGCGGGCGGTGCTCGTGCTGCGGTTCCTCGAAGGACTGGACGTCGCGGGCACGGCCGAGGCGCTGAAGTGCTCCGAGGGCACCGTGAAGAGCCAGACGTCCCGGGGCCTGACCGCACTGCGGGAGGCACTCGGGGACACCGCCGACGACCTCAAGTCGGCGATGTGACGGACGAGTTGACGGAGGAGGTGGATGTCGATGGACGAGCGTAAGTTGGCCGAGCTGCTGCACGACGTGGTCGCCGACACGCCGCCGCCGTCGTTCGACGAGAGCGACATCTCCCGCGAGTCGGAACGCCAGCGCATCCGCCGGCGAAACGGAATTCTCACGGGTTCAGCCTTTGGTGTGGTGCTCCTGGCGAGCGCGACGGCGCTCGGCATGGCATTGTGGACAGGGCCACACTCGGCCGAACAGACGAATGACTCAAGCGCGGCAGGCGCGGGCAGTAACACAAGCGCTGCTCCGTACGAGTTACCACAAGAGGGCGATGCTGACTCTCCGAAAGCGGAGCGTGAGAACGTCCCCCAGAACTCCCCCTCGGAGACGCGGAAGCAGGGCCGCCCTTCGAGTGGGGACGCCGGGCCTGCGGGGCCCGGTAGCACCCCTAGCGGGTGCCAACAGGCGGACCGGGAGCTCGCTGCTGCCCTCGCGGGCGAGCTCCCGGCCGCCGCAAAAATCACCGCGACCAGCGCAGAGTCCGTCGAGCTGGTCTGCCCTCCGGGTTCCGTGGGAGCCATGTTCCGCGTCGTCGACAGCGGCCAGTCGGGCTCCTTCTCGGCCGTCGTCGTGCCGTCGGACCAGCCGTCACCCGAATGGAGCAACCTCCCGAAGGGCGCCCAGCAGGCCACTGCCACCATGGCCGACGGCCGGATGGTCGTGGTCGTCAGCGAGCCGCGGATGGATGGCGAGATCGCCCCGTTCGGCGACGAGGTACAACAGGTTGCCAACGAGATCGCCGACGATCTCTGACAGTTGCGCCGACGGTGACGGCGACCTGGCACGATCTGTTCGGACATGACGGCCGCCAGCACACCCAAGGGCGAACGCCGCCGCCAGGCACTGGCCGAGGCGGCGGCGGAACTCCTGATCGAGCGCGGCTTCGACCACGTTCGCCATCGCGCGGTCGCCGAGCGGGCGGGCCTGCCGCTGTCGTCGACCACCTACTACTTCGACTCGCTGGACGAGCTGATCGCGGCCGCCGTCGAGCATCACGCCCGCGGTGAGCTGGTCCGCGGCACCGCGCAGCTCGCCGCGCTGCCGGCCCGCCCGCGCGGCGTCGACGCGGTCGTCGAGCTGATGCTGGACCAGCTGCTGGGCCCGCCGGCCGGCGACCGGGACGCCGAGCTGGTGCTGCTGCGCTACGAGCGGCTGGTCGCGACGTTCCGCCGCCCGTACCTGCGGCCGCTCATGCACACGCTGGGTGCCGAGCTGCGCGGGCTGCTGCTGCAGGTCTTCGCCCGGTCCGGCATCGAGGTCGACGAGCGCCGGCTCGAGCACCTCATCGCGCTGGTCGACGGTTCCGTGGTGAACGCGCTGATCGAGGTCGACCCGGACCCGCGCGGGGCGGCCCGGCGCATGCTGCGCGAGTTCCTCGCCCCCTGACGCCCTAGGTAAGCTGGGCAAACGTGAAGCCGCGCATCGCCAACGTCCTCGCCGACCGCTACGCCTCGGCCGAGCTCGCCACCCTCTGGTCCGCCGAGCACAAGATCAGGCTCGAGCGGCGGTTGTGGATCGCGGTGCTCAAGGCGCAGGCCGACCTCGGCGTCCCGGTGGACGACGGGGTGATCGCCGACTACGAGCGGATCGCCGACCAGGTCGACCTCTCCTCGATCGCCGCCCGCGAGCGGGTCACGCTGCACGACGTCAAGGCGCGAATCGAGGAGTTCAGCGCGCTCGCCGGCCACGAGCAGATCCACAAGGGCATGACCTCGCGCGACCTCACCGAGAACGTCGAGCAGCTGCAGATCCGCGACTCGCTGGTGCTCGTCCGCGCCCGGGTCGTCGCCGTGCTGTCCCGGCTGGCCACGCTCGCCGCCGAGCACGGTGACCTGGTCATGGCCGGCCGCTCGCACAACGTCGCCGCGCAGGCCACCACGCTCGGCAAGCGGTTCGCGTCCGCCGCCGAGGAGCTGCTCGTCGGGTTCGAGCGCCTCGACGGTCTGCTCGAGCGCTACCCGCTGCGTGGCATCCAGGGCCCGGTCGGCACCGGGCAGGACATGCTCGACCTGTTCGGCGGCGATCTGTCCACACTGGACGAGCTGCAGCGCAGGGTGGCCGCGCACCTGGGGTTCACGAGGGTCTTCGACTCGGTCGGCCAGGTCTACCCGCGCTCGCTCGACTACGAGGTCGTGTCCACCCTCGTGCAGCTCGCCGCCGCGCCGTCGTCGCTGGCGAAGACGATCCGGCTGATGGTCGGCCACGAGCTCGCGACCGAGGGCTTCCGGGCGGGCCAGGTCGGCTCGTCCGCCATGCCGCACAAGATGAACACCCGCTCCAGCGAACGCGTCAACGGCTTCGCGGTGATCCTGCGCGGCTACGCCTCGATGACCGGCGAGCTGGCGGGCGACCAGTGGAACGAGGGCGACGTGTCGTGCTCGGTGGTGCGCCGGGTCGCGTTGCCGGACGCGTTCTTCGCGCTCGACGGTCTGCTCGAGACGTTCCTGACCGTGCTCGACGGCTTCGGCGCGTACCCGGCGGTGATCGCCCGCGAGCTGGACCGGTACCTGCCGTTCCTCGCCACCACGAAGGTCCTCATGGCACTGGTCCGCGCGGGCGTCGGCCGGGAGACCGCGCACGAGGCGGTCAAGGAGCACGCCGTCGCAACGGCGCTCGCGATGCGTGAGCAGGGCCAGGAGCGCAACGACCTGCTCGACCGGCTCGCCGCCGACCCGCGCATCCCGCTCGACCGGGCGGCCCTCGACGAGCTGCTGGCCGACCGGCTGTCGTTCACCGGCGTGGCGGGTGCGCAGGTCGCTGCCGTGGTCAAGCGGGTCGGCGAGGTGGTCGGCCGCTTCGAGGGCGCCGCGGGATATTCCCCAGCGGCCATCCTGTAGCGCCGGTTACCGTGGTCGGGTGGCGACCGTATCCGCGTTGCATTACTACCCGGTCAAGGGCTGTGCTGGCGTGTCCATGCCGCGGCTCGACGTCGTCGGGACCGGGCCCGTGCACGACCGCGCCTTCATGTTCGTCGCGCCCGACGGCACCTTCCGCAGCCAGCGCCGGACCCCGCGGCTCGCGGTCGTGCGGCCGGCCGTCGTGCACGACGGCTCCAAGCTGACGCTCGCCGCGCCCGGGCACGGCGACGTGACCGTCGACGTGCGCGGCGACGGTCCGCGCGTGCCGGTCACCGTGCACAAGTGGGCGGGCTTCGGCGTCGACCAGGGCGACGACGCGGCCGAGTGGGGCAGCGCCGTGCTCGGCGAGCCGGTGCGGCTGATGCGCGTGCCGGACGACCACGAGCGTCGCGTCGATGAGCGCCACGGCCCGATCGCGTACGCCGACTCGACGCCGCTGCACCTGACCACGCTGTCCTCTTTGGACGACCTGAACGCACGCATCCTGGAGCGCGGCGCCGAGCCGGTGCCGATGGCCCGCTTCCGCCCGAACATCGTGGTGAGCGACGTGCCGGCACCGTTCGCGGAGGACGGCTGGGGGGTGCTCGGCGTCGGCAGCACGCGGCTGCGGTACGTGAAGCCGGACGTCCGTTGCCAGGTCACGATGGTGGACCAGGCCAGCGGCGAGAAGGCAGGCCCGGAACCGCTCCGCACCCTGGCCACGTTCCGCCGCGACCCGGACGGCGGCGTGAGCTTCGGCATCAAGCTGGCGGTCGACCAAGCGGGCGAGATCGCGGTCGGCGACCCGCTCGCGCTCTGACTTGTCCACAACCGCGCGAGTTGTCCACAGGAAGCGCGTGACCAGCCGTTTTGTCGGGGGGTGCCGGTAGACTGGCATCGAGGGACGCCCCCGGGACAGGGTGGGGGTCTGCGTTTCTTGCGTTCTGCACGCGCGTGTGCGCGCGGGGGAGGTTCGGGGTCGGTCAGACTGTGGGGATGGGGTACGACTGGATCTCGTTCACGACCGACTACGGCATTGACGACGGGTTCGTCGCGGCCTGCGAGGGGGTCATCGCGCGGGTCGCGCCCGGGCCTCGCGTCCTGCACGTCAGCCACACCGTGCCGCCGCAGGACGTCCGCCGCGGCGGGGCCATCCTCGCCCAGACCGTGCCCTACCTGCCGTCCGCCGTGCACCTCGCGGTCGTCGATCCGGGCGTCGGCACCGACCGGCGCGGCGTCGTCCTCGTCGTCGCCGAAGGACTGCTCGTCGGACCCGACAACGGCCTGCTCGTCCCCGCCGCCGAGGCGCTCGGCGGTGTCCGCGGCGCCTACGAGCTCACCGAGCCCGCCTACCAGCTCTCCCGCGTCTCCGCGACCTTCCACGGCCGCGACGTCTTCGCCCCCGCCGCCGCGCACCTCGCCGCCGGCATCGCGCCCGAGAACTTCGGCGCCGCGCTCGACGTCGCGTCGCTCGTCCGCATCCCCGAGCCGGAAACCCTGGTGGAGCACGGAAAGCTGACCACCGAGATCCGCGCCATCGACAACTTCGGCAACATCCAGCTCGCCGCCACCGGCGCGGACCTCGACGCCGCCGGCGCGCACCCGGGCCGTTCCGCGCACGTCAACCTCGGCGGCCGCTCCGTCACCGCCGACGTCGGCCGGACCTTCCACGACGCCGGGCAGGAGACCCTGCTCGTCTACGTCGACTCCGCTGGCCGGGTCGCGCTCGCCATCGACGGCGGCTCGGCGGCGAACGAGTTCGGCGCCGAACCCGGTGACCAGGTGCTCGTCCTCTTTGCCCGCGCCGGATAGGTTCGCCCGATCGGTGCTGGCGTGTCACCTCGGCGTCAGGCCGCCGTCATCCGAGCATGGCGTCATGGGGAGCGTGACCGCCCAAATGCTCGTGTCGCTGTCGGGAATCAACGCCAGGACGCTGGACCGCGGAGCCGAACTGAGCGACGAGCTCGCCGCCCGCGGCGTGCCGCTGTCGCTGCTGCTGGCCCCGCGGGTCGCCGGCACCGACCAGCCGGCCCCGGTCCTCGACTGGGTCCGCGAACGCCGCGCCGCTGGCGACGCGCTGCTGCAGCACGGCTACGACCACAACAGCGAGCCGCGTGCGATCGTCGGGCGGCGGCGCGCCGAGTTCGCCGCGTTGCCCGCGCATGAGGCCGGCCTGCGCCTGATCGCTGCGGGCACCACCATGGAACGCCTCGCCCTGCGGCCGGACGGCTTCGTGCCGCCGCGCTGGCTCGCCTCGCCGGGCACGGTGATCGCGTTGCGGCGCAAGGGATTCGCGATGTGCGCCGACCTCGTCAGCGTGCGCGACCTGCGCGCCGGGACCATCCACAGGGGACGTGTGCTGGGCTTCGGGTTCGGCGAGCGGACCGAGCCGTGGTGGTGCTTCGCGCTCGTCATGGGCGCGGCCAGGACCGCCCGTCGCGGCGGGCTGGTGCGCCTGGCGGTCGACACCGCCGACCTCGTCCGCTCCGGTCCGCGCCAGGCACTGCTCGACGCTGTGGACATCGCGCTACACCACGGCGCCGGCGCGCTCACC
The DNA here is from genome assembly GCA_035995025.1 of Actinophytocola sp. GTDB lineage: Bacteria > Actinomycetota > Actinomycetes > Mycobacteriales > Pseudonocardiaceae > Actinophytocola. The sequence goes on along the minus strand of DASYKY010000027.1, from coordinate 45,965 downwards.
TACCCCGAGCTGCTGGTCAGAGGGAAGTCGGCGCGCGCGGCGTGAGCACCGCGACCGTGCCGCCGTCCGGGACCATCCGGGAGAACCAGCCGTAGGTCAGCTGCCGGCCGGTGTCGTTCAGCAGGCCCTCGTGGATCGGCACCGCCACGCGCGGACCGACGGCGCGCAGGAAGTCGACGGCCTCGCCGGTCTTCAGCCAGGGCGCCGCCGTCGGCAGGCCCAGCACGTCCACCTTCTGCTCGGGCACGAACAGCGCGTCGCCCGGGTGGTAGAAGGCGCCGTGGTCGACGACGTAGCCGATGTTCGGCGGCATCGGCACCGACGGGTGGATGATCGCGTGCTCGCCGCCGACCACCGAGACCGCCGCGCCGCCGAGCGTCAGCGAGTCGCCCGGCGCGACGCGCTCGGCGGAGAGGCCGAGCTTGCCGGTCTCCTCGACCGAGCCCGGGTCCACGACCAGCGTTACCTTCGGGTTCGCCGCGACCAGCGCCGGCAGCCGTTCGGCGTCGAGGTGGTCGAAGTGCTGGTGGGTGATCAGGATGGCGTCGAGGTCGCGCAGCTCCTCGAAGCCCGCGGAGAACACGCCGGGGTCGAACAGCAGCCGGGTCGAGCCCGTGTCGAGCAGCACGCACGAGTGGCCGAAGTGAGTGATCCGCACGGCGCCAGGCTAGTCGCGCCGCCCGCTACCGACGAGTAGCGTGAGGTGGCAGCCGACCAGGGAGGACCGCATGACCAGCGTCCAGGCCGAGTCCGCCGTCACCGCCGAGCCGACCGCGACGTTCGAGTCGCTCGACCCGGCGACCGACGAAGTGGTCGGCACGCACCCGGTGCACTCCGCGTCCGACGTGGAGGCGGCCGTCGCAGAGGCGCGCGCGGCGGCGTCCTGGTGGGCGGGGCTCGGGTTCGCCGGCCGCGAGGAACGGCTGCAGCGCTGGAAGGGCGTGCTGACCCGGCGGTCCGCGCAGCTGGCGGAGCTGGTGCACGCGGAGACCGGCAAGCCGCACGGCGACGCGATGCTGGAGATCGTGCTGGCGATCGACCACACGGCGTGGGCGGCGAAGCACGCGCGCAAGGTGCTGGGCTCGCAGCGCCGGTCGGCCGGGCTGCTGATGGCCAACCAGGCGGCGACCGTCGAGTACCAGCCGCTCGGGGTCGTCGGCGTCATCGGGCCGTGGAACTACCCGGTGTTCACGCCGATGGGCTCCATCGCGTACGCGCTCGCGGCGGGCAACGCGGTGGTGTTCAAGCCGTCGGAGTACACGCCGGGTGTCGGCCGGTGGCTGGCGGACGCGTTCGCCGAGGTGGTGCCGGAGCGGCCGGTGTTCCAGCTGGTCACGGGCTTCGGCGAGACCGGGGCGGCGCTGTGCCGGGCCGGGGTGGACAAGCTCGCGTTCACCGGCTCGCCCGCGACCGGCAAGAAGATCATGGCCGCGTGCGCGGAGACGCTGACACCGGTGCTCATCGAGGCGGGCGGCAAGGACGCGCTGCTGGTCGACGCGGATGCCGACCTCACGGCGGCGGCCGACGCGGCGGTGTGGGGCGGCATGTCGAACGCCGGCCAGACGTGCGTGGGCGTCGAGCGCGTGTACGTGCACGAGAAGGTCTACGACGAGTTCGTCGCGAAGGTCGTCGACGTGGCGTCGACGGTGCGCGCGGGCTCGGACTCGGAGGCGAAGATCGGGCCGATCACGATGCCGGCCCAGCTGAAGATCATCAAGCGGCACATCGCGGACGCCCTCTCGCGGGGCGGCCGCGCGCTGGTCGGCGGCGAGGACGCGGTCGGCGACCGGTACGTCCAGCCGACTGTGCTGGTCGACGTTCCGGAGGACTCGGCGGCGGTGCGCGAGGAGACGTTCGGCCCGACGCTGACGATCGCGAAGGTCCGCGACATGGACGAGGCGATCGCGAAGGCCAACGACTCCCGGTACGCCCTGGCGTCCACGGTCTTCTCGAAGGCACGCGGCATGGAGCTGGCCCGCCGCCTGCGGTCCGGGATGACCGCGGTGAACGGAGTCATCAGTTTCGCGGGGATCCCGTCCCTGCCGTTCGGCGGCATCGGCGACTCCGGCTTCGGGCGAATCCACGGCCCGGAGGGCCTGCGCGAGTTCGCCCGCCCCAAGGCCATCGCCCGCCAGCGATTCCGCGCGCCCCTGCTGCTGACGACGTTCAACCGCACGGCAAAAACCGACGCCACGGTGGCCAAGCTGATCACGCTGCTACACGGAAAGCGCCGTTGATCTTCCCCACCTGTCCACAGTCCGCCTCCACGAGCCCGTTTCCGTCAGTGATCCTCAGTAGACTGGAAAGCGGGGGGCCCCGCGACTTCCGGAGTTGTCCACAGGTCGTGGCCCTGCGTGTACGGAATTGTCGGTGGGCGCCGGTAGCGTGGAATTCGGGACTCCTGGCGGTTGTCCACAGCTGTCAGGCGGTCGCGGCGGAATTGTCGGTGCCTCGGCGTAGTGTTGATTCCGGGGGACCCCTGGCCGGTTGTCCACAGTTCTCAGGCGGTCGCGGCGGAATTGTCAGTGTCGTGACTTGGCAGTGATTCCCGGCGACTTGCCGACAGTTTCGCCTGCTCGCGCTCGCAGTGGCCGGTCCTTTCGCGTCACGTCGGAATCGAACTTCGGCGGCTAGTCCACAGCTCTCAAGCGACCGTGCGAGGACTGTCAGTCCTTGCGCGTAGTGTTGAAACCGGGGGTCCCCCGGGGAACTGTCCACAGTTCTAAGGCGCTCGTGCGGGAATTGTCGGTGCCTCGGCGTAGTGTTGAATCCGGGGGTCCCCCAGCCGATTGTCCACAGCTCTCAGGCGGTCGCGGCGGAATTGTCGGTCCCCGTAAGTACGCTGGATTTCGGGGGCCGGAGGCCAGAAACCGTCACGAGCGGATCAGGTCCGCGGCCTTCTCCGCCACCATGATCGTCGGGGCGTTCGTGTTGCCCCGCGGCACCACCGGCATCACCGACGCGTCCACCACGCGCAACCCGTCCACCCCCTCGACCCGCAGCGACGCGTCCACCACCGAGCCCATCGCGCACGTGCCGACCGGGTGGTACAGCGTCTGGGTCACCTCGCGCACGTGCGCCCGCAGGTCCTCGTCCGTCACGCCCGACAGGTTGGCCGGCATGAACGGGCCCGACAGGAACCGCGCGATCGGTGCGCGGGAGCCGATCTCGATCAGTGACCGCAGCGCCGACACCATCGCGTCCATGTCGACGGACTCCCTGTAGTACGCCGGGTCGATCTCCGGGCGCCACCTCGGGTTCGCCGACCGCAGCCGCAGCCGCCCGCGGCTCGCCACGTCCACCAGCGTCGCGCCCGCCGTGAAGCCAGGGCCGGGTGGCTCGTGCAGACCGTTGTCGTAGAACAGGCTCGGCGCCACCAGCACCTGCATGTCCGGCGCCGTCAGCCCGTCGCGTGTCGCGAAGAACGCGCCCGCCTCGCCAACGTTGGACGCCAGCGGCCCCCGGCCGGTCAGGCGCCAGCGCAGCAGCGCACGCGGACCCGCCAGGTCCACCAGGTCCGACGTCCCGGTCGTGTGCCACAGCATCGGCACCGCCGGGTGGTCGTGCAGGTTCTCGCCCACCCCGGGCAGGTTCGCGACGACGTCGATGTCGAAGGAGCGCAGGTGCTCGGCGGGCCCGATCCCGGACAGCATCAGCAGCTGCGGCGAGTTCACCGCACCACCGGACAGGATCACCTCGCGGTCGGCGTGCACGTCCATCTCGTGCCCGTGCCGCGAGTACCGCACCCCGAGCGCCCGCGTCCCGGCGAACAGCACCCGGCTGACCAGCGCATCGGTCCGCACCGTCAGGTTCGACCGCTCCAGCGCCGGCCGCAGGTAGGCATCCGCCACCGACCAGCGGTGGCCGCTCCGGCACGTCACCTGGTACTGACCGGCGCCCTCCTGCGTCGCGCCGTTGAAGTCGTCCGTCGGCTTCAGGCCCCACGACACCGCCGCGTCCACCCACGCGTGGGACAGCTCGTGGGTGTACCGCCGGTCCTCCACGTGCAGCGGACCGTCCGTGCCGTGCAACGGTCCCGCCAGCCGCGTGTTGTGCTCGGCCCGCACGAAGTACGGCAGCACCTCGTCGAACGACCACCCCGGCACGCCCCAGCCGTCGTAGTCCGCCCGGTTGCCGCGGATGTAGATCATCGCGTTCATCGACGAGGAGCCGCCGAGCATCTTGCCGCGCGGCCAGTACGCGGGCCGCCCGCCCAGGTGTTTCTGCTCGACCGTCTCGTAGTTCCAGTCGAACCGGGTCTTGAACAGCGACGAGAACGCCACCGGGATGTGGATCTCGTCCGCGTCGTCCTGGCCGCCCGCCTCGAGCAGCAGCACCCGGACGTCCGGGTCCTCCGTCAGCCGGTTGGCCAGCACGCACCCCGCGCTGCCCGCGCCGACCACGACATAGTCGAACGTCTCGGTCATGCCAGCCTCCTCGAGCCCAACTCTTGGAGACTGCCACGCCCGCTACAGCTTCGCGAGGATCTCCTGCTCCTCGGCGAGTGACAGGCCCGCCTTCCGCTCCCGGTCCAGGCCCAGCTCGCGCTCCCGCGCCAGCGCGTCGGCGACCGTCTCGGCCAGCGGACGGATCGGCATGCCGGCCTCGATCGAGGGCGCCGGGTCGTGGTCCAGGAAGCCCTGATGATCCGCCGGCGCCCACAGCGGCAGCGACCGCGGCCCGCCCCACGGGTCGACCTCCGCCGCGGTCAGCACCTCCGGCGCCACCGGCACCAGCTCGACGTCCGTGCCGACCGCCGCCGCGACGTCCGCGAGCAGGCCGGCCAGCGGGCGGCTGCGCCCGATCCCGTCGTAGGTGCCCGCGATGTCCTTCTCCCCAGCGTCCACGATCCACGACGCCAGGTCGCGCACGTCGAGGTGCTGCGCCAGCTGGCCCGGCACGTCCGGCACCACCACCCGGCCGCCGCGAGCGAACCGGCCCGGCCAGTAACCGAACCGGTCGCTGCGGTCCCACGAGCCGGTGATCAGCCCGGGCCGCACGACGAACGCGTGCTCGCCCATCGCCTCGCGCACGGCGTTCTCGCTCGCGACCTTGATGCCGCCGTACAGCAGCACCCCGGCCTCACCGCGGGCGAACATCTCCTCGCGCGTCGCGTGCTCCCGCAACGGCGGCACGAGCGGGCCGGTGGCCGGGGTCTGGCCGGGCGTGTCGTCGTCGGAGTACACGTTGACCGTCGACACGAACGACCAGTGGCGCGCCGTGTCCCCGAACGCGCGCAGCGCCCGGTCGACCCACGGGCAGGACAGCGGCGACACGTCCACGACCGCGTCGAAGCGCTCGCCGGCGAGCGGGGTGAGCCCGTCCTCGGCGTCGCGGTCCACCGGGACCAGCGTGGCCCCGTCGGGCACCGCCCCGGACTCGCCGCGCGCGGCGCACGCCACGTCGTGGCCGCGCCGCACCGCCTCGGCCGCCACCGCGTAGCCGACGAAGATCGTTCCACCGAGCACCAGAAGTCGCATGGCCCCACCCTGTCCCCGTCCGCGAGCCGGCCGCCACCGATCTCGCGGACGGCGAACTAGTCCGCCTCCCCGGACCTAACCCTTGTGGTCACCTTTGTTTGCGTCCCGGTCCCCTCAGGTCCGGCTGGGAGGCGGGATGCGCCGCAGGACGAAGTCCTTCGCCGGGGTGCCGGCCAGGAAACGGTCCAGGCGGCCGTCGAGCACGTAGTCGCCGAACGGCGTGACCGCGACCGTGGTCGGTGCGGCGTCCGGCCACGCCTGTTCGCGCAGTGGCACCGCGAACCGCCCGCCGCCGCGCAGCGCCAGTTCGTGGATCGCCGGACGGCTGCCCGGCAGCGCCGCGAGGGCGTTGGTCACCACGATCAGCGTGCCGTCGCGGCGCAGTGCCAGCCCGTCGCCGCCGACGAGCGCCGGCGCGCGGACCTCGGTGAGCCGCGGGTGGCGCGGGTCGATCCGGAACAGCCGGCCGGTCGTGTAGTTGACCACCACGAGGTAGCCGCCGGGATGCCACACGATGCCGTTCGCGCCGATGGCCGGCAGCAGCCGCGGGTCGCTGACCAGCGTCGACGCGTGCCCGGACGGGTCGACCCGGTACACGGCGCCCGCCTGCGCGTCGGTCACGTACGCCACGCCACGCGGGTCGAGGGCCAGGTCGTTCACGGCCCCGCCGGACAGGTCCACCAGCCGGGTGCGGTGCCCGGTGGCCAGGTCGTAGATCGCCACGCCGGACGCACCGGGCGCGGCCGGGTTGCCGTAGGCCGCGAGGATCCGGTGCCGCCGCGCGTCGACCTTCAGGCCCGCGAAGCCGGGCAGGGCGGGATCGGAGACGACGGTCCTGGCCACACCGTCACGGCCGACCGCGGAGATCCGGGCCGGCGCGGTGAACGAGCCGACGAGGAGGGCTTGCCGGGACGGGTCCCACGCCACGCCCTCTGGGAACAGGTTGTCCGCCGCGGCCCGCACGACGTCCGGGAAGGAGGTCGCCGAGGCCGGGGCGGGGGCGGCGATCAGGCCGATGGCCAGTGCCGCGATCAACAGGATTCGTTTCACGATCTCGATGCTCTGCGCCCGCCCGGCCGCTGCCCAGGTCCGCGTTCACCCCCGGGCACGGCCGACCCTGGGTCTGCCAGACCCAGGCTCGGCGCCGCCGGTTCGGGGATACTCGGGTGCGTGGACCGCCGCAGCGAGCTGACCGAGTTCCTGCGGGCGTGCCGTGCCCGGCGCCGCCCCGAGGACCTCGGCCTCACCCCGGTGGCCGGCCGCAGGCGGGTGCCCGGCCTGCGGCGTGAGGAGCTGGCGCAGGCCGCCGCGCTGTCCGTCGACTACTACGTCCGCCTCGAGCAGGGCAGGCTGCGCAACCCGTCCGAGTCGGTCGTCGACGCCGTCGCCGCCGCGCTCGAGCTCGACGAGTCCGAGCGCCACCACCTGCACAACCTCGCCCGCCCGCGGCGCGCCCAGCCCGCCTCGCCCGCGGTCCGCCCGGTGCTGCAGGCGCTGCTCGACGCCGCCGACGTGCCGGCCGCGGTCTACAGCCGCAGCGGCCAGGTCCTCGCCTGGAACGCGCTCGCCGCCGCGCTGGTCACCGACTTCGGCGCGCTGCCGCCCGAGACACGCAGCATGCCGCGGCTCGTCTTCCTCGACCCCGAGGTGGCGTCCCGGTTCGTCGACTGGGAGGGCAAGGCCCGCGACATCGTCGCCCAGCTGCGGATGGCCACCGGCGTCGATCCCGACGACGCCGAGCTGGCCGCGCTCGTCGGCGAGCTGTCGGTCAAGAGCCCCGACTTCGTGCGGCTGTGGGCCGGCCACCGGGTGAAGGAGAAGTGCCGCGGCCGCCACCGCTACCGCCATCCGATCGTCGGCGAGCTCACGCTGCACTACGAGTCGTTCCGGCTGCCGGACGCGCCGGACCAGTCGCTGGTCTGCCAGTTCGCTGAGCCCGGCTCGCCGGACGAGGAGGCGTTGCGGCTGCTCGCGTCGTGGATCGCGGAGGCCGGACCGGGGCGCCTCGAACGAGTGAACCCGCAGCTCAGGTAGGCTTTTGGCGCCCCCGTCCCACTCGTGTTCAGGAGCTGCCTGTCGTGGCCCGAGTTGTCGTCGACGTCATGCCCAAGCCCGAGATCCTCGACCCGCAAGGCCAGGCGGTCGCCAACGCGCTGCCGCGGCTCGGGTTCGCCGGGGTCTCCGATGTCCGCCAGGGCAAGCACTTCGAGCTGGAGGTGGACGACTCGGTCGACGACGAGACGCTCGCCAAGATCGCCGAAGGCTTCCTGTCCAACCCCGTGATCGAGGACTTCACCGTGCGGCGGGTGTCTTCGTGAGCGAGCTCGCGAGCGAACCATTGCGATCGACGCGGATCGGTGTGATCACCTTCCCGGGCACGCTCGACGACGTCGACGCGGCCCGCGCCGTGCGCTACGCGGGCGCCGAGCCGGTCGCGCTCTGGCACGGCGACGCCGACCTGCGCGGGGTCGCCGCGGTCGTCGTGCCCGGCGGCTTCTCCTACGGCGACTACCTGCGGGCCGGCGCCATCGCCCGGTTCGCGCCGGTCATGGCGTCCGTGCTCGACGCGGCCCGCGGCGGCATGCCGGTGCTGGGCATCTGCAACGGCTTCCAGATCCTGTGCGAGGCGGGCCTGCTGCCGGGCGCGCTGCTGCGCAACGGCGGCCTGCACTTCGTCTGCCGCGACCAGCCGCTGCGCGTCGAGCGCTCCGCCACCGCGTGGACCAGCGGGTTCGCCGAGGGCGCGGAGATCGTCATCCCGGTGAAGAACATGGACGGCCGGTTCGCCGCCGCGAAGTCCACTGTGGACGAACTGGAAGGCGAGGGCCGAGTCGTGTTCCGCTACGCCGGGTCCAACCCCAACGGCTCGCTGAACGACATCGCCGGCATCTGCTCGGCGGACGGCCGGATCGTGGGCCTGATGCCACACCCCGAGCACGCCATCGACCCGCTGACCGGGCCGGGCGCCGACGGGCTCGGCATGTTCACCTCGGTGCTGTCGGGGGTGCTGGCATGACCGCGGTGACGCAGGTCGACACGGTCGCGCACGCCGCAGCGTCGCCGGATGTCGCGCAGCCGTACCGCGAGCTCGGGCTCAAGGACGACGAGTACACGCGGATCCGGGAGATCCTCGGCCGCCGGCCCACCGACGCCGAGCTGGCCATGTACTCGGTGATGTGGTCGGAGCACTGCTCGTACAAGTCGTCGAAGGTGCACCTGCGGTACTTCGGCGAGACCACGACCGACGAGATGCGCGCGGCGATGCTCGCGGGCATCGGCGAGAACGCGGGCGTGGTGGACATCGGCGACGGCTGGGCGGTCACGTTCAAGGTCGAGTCGCACAACCATCCGTCCTATGTGGAGCCTTACCAGGGCGCGGCGACCGGTGTCGGCGGCATCGTGCGGGACATCCTCGCGATGGGCGCGCGGCCGCTCGCGGTGATGGACCCGCTGCGGTTCGGCGCCGCGGACGCGCCGGACACCCAGCGGGTGCTGCCGGGCGTGGTGGCCGGCGTCGGCGGGTACGGCAACTGCCTGGGCCTGCCCAACATCGGCGGCGAGGTCGTGTTCGACCCGTCGTACCAGGGAAACCCGCTGGTCAACGCGCTGTGCGTGGGCGCGATGCGGGTAGAGGACCTGCACCTCGCGCACGCGTCGGGCACCGGCAACAAGGTCATGCTGTTCGGCGCGCGGACGGGGCTGGACGGCATCGGCGGCGTCTCGGTGCTCGCGTCGGACACGTTCGCCGGCGACGAGGGTGGCGGCGGGCGCAAGAAGCTGCCGAGTGTCCAGGTCGGTGACCCGTTCACGGAGAAGGTGCTCATCGAGTGCTGCCTGGAGCTGTTCGCCGAGGGCATCGTGGTCGGCATCCAGGACCTGGGCGGCGCGGGCCTGTCGTGCGCGACGTCGGAGCTGGCGTCGGCCGGTGACGGCGGCATGCACGTGGCGCTGGACCGGGTTCCGTTGCGCGCGCGGGGGATGACGCCGGCGGAGGTGCTGTCGTCGGAGTCGCAGGAGCGGATGTGCGCGGTGGTCCGTCCGTCCGATGTGGACGCTTTCCTGCGGGTGTGCGCGAAGTGGGACGTCACGGCTACGGAGATCGGCGAGGTCACCGACGGGGACCGGCTGGTGATCACGTGGCACGGCGAGACCGTGGTCGACGTGCCGCCGCGGACGGTCGCGCACGAGGGCCCGGTGTACTCCCGGCCCGTCGCGCGGCCGTCGTCGCAGGACGCGCTGGTCGCCGCGACGCCCGGCTCGCTGGCGCGGCCGGCGGACCTGCGGGCGGAGATCCTGCGGATGGCCGGCTCGCCGAACCTGGCGTCGCGGCGGTGGGTCACCGAGCAGTACGACCGGTACGTGCGCGGCGGGACGGTGCTGGCGCAGCCCGCGGACGCCGGCATGATCCGCATCGACGAGGCGACGGGCCGCGGCGTGGCGGTCTCGTGCGACTGCAACGGCCGGTACGTGCGGCTGGACCCGTACGCCGGGACGCAGCTGGCGCTGGCGGAGGCGTACCGGAACGTGGCGGCGTCGGGCGCGCGACCGGTGGCGGTGACGAACTGCCTGAACTTCGGGTCGCCGGAGGACCCGGGCGTGATGTGGCAGTTCGGGCAGGCGGTGCGCGGCCTGGCCGACGGGTGCGCCGCGCTGGGCATTCCGGTGACCGGCGGCAACGTGAGCTTCTACAACCAGACCGGCACGACGGCGATCCTGCCGACCCCGGTCGTCGGCGTCCTCGGCGTGATCGACGACGTGCGCACCCGGATCCCGATGGGCCTTGGCGCGCCCGGCTCGGCGTTGCTACTGCTGGGTTCGACGGCCGAGGAGCTCGGCGGTTCTGAGTGGGCGCACGTGGCGCACGGCCATCTCGGTGGCCGCCCGCCCGCGGTGCGGCTGGAGCGCGAGCAGCAGATCGGCGCGCTGCTGCGCGCGGGCGACGTGGCGGCGGCGCACGACCTGTCGGAGGGCGGCCTCGCGCAGGCGCTCGTGGAGGCGTGCCTGGTCAGTGATCGCGGCTGCTCGGTGACGTTGGCCGGGGACCCGTTCGTGGCGTTGTTCAGCGAGTCGTCGGCGCGGGTCCTGGTGTCGGTCCCGCCGGGGTCGGCCTTCACGGACCGGTGCGCGGCGGCGGGTGTGCCATGGACCCGGCTGGGGACCGTTTCGACGTCGCCGGCACTGGCGATCGAGGGACTGGAGCCGCTGCCGCTGGAGGAGCTGCGGACCGTGTGGGAGGCGACGCTGCCCGCGTTGTTCGGCTGAGACCGTGTCAGTCCAGCTCGTCGGCGGTGCAGTCGTCGATGCCGGGGAGGCGGTTGGTCGGGCAGGTGAGGAACCAGCTCGCCACCCAGCCGCGGTTGCCCCGCGGCGCCTCCGTGTAGACCCACCACGAGTTGCGGCCCACGAGCTGGCCACGCCGCTGGCACAGCGGGTACAGCTTGTTCCCCGGCTGCAGCCCCATCAGGACGGTCGGGCAGTTGCCCGTCCCGGGCGTGCCGGCGCAGGCCGTGCCCCCGGCGCGTAAGGACACCCCCGACTCGCGCACGCTGTAGGACCCCGGCATGTACTCCGACCCGTCCGTCGGCTCGCAGCCTGTGGTCAGCAGCGCGACCGCCACCGCGCCCACGAGCACCCCACGACGCATCGACCAGCCTCCCGCAACGCCGCGCAACCTGACCTGGTGATCGCAAAGTCACCCATACGTGTGACGGGCTGTCAAGATCAGCTCTTTGCATGGATCTTGTTCGCCGACGTCATCAAACTGTTCCCGAACACGCGCCCATCGAGACGTAAGCTTGGTGAGGCGATAGTGAAGCGATGGTGAGCGGTTATGACGCGTAGGCCGGACGGCGTTCCATCGCCTCGAGAGGCCGGTTTGCGCCGGCTCGCTGCGGGCCGGGCGGATCGGGTCGAAGCCACCTTGCAACAAGCGTTCGCGGACCTGGCGCGCACGGTCGGCGCGACGAAGCGGGCGGTGGAGTTGCGGGCATTGATCGACAGCGTCGCTGAGACCTTTCCGCCAGGCCTCGACCCGAATGCACGCGGTGAGGCGTTCTGGCGTGTCGTTCAGGCCGAGGCTCGCGGCATCGAACCGCGCGACGAGCGAGCCGCCGTCGTCGCGGCGCTTCATCTCGATTCCGCCAATCGTGAGTCGAGCATCGACAAGAGGTTGATCTTTGCTCGAGATCGTGGGGGTTTCGGCACCACTGTTGCGGGCCAGCCGCAAGGGTATGACGCGCTTCGGCGATGTTGGGGCAGGGGAGTCCGCAGACTTGGCCACGCCGTCGACAATCGACTGGCTCAGTTCCGGCAGAATCCAGAAGGCTGGCGCGCATTCGTCGGTGCGACGTACCGAATTCCATTCGACGGCGCTCAACCGGTATTCGCGGACTTGTTCGTCACGACGGTCTTCATGAAAGGGCGGCTTGTCGATCGTCGTGTCACTGAGCGGCTGGTCACCGCGATGCAGAACGACGTGCAGTATTACACGGCGTGGTCATTGCCGGAAAACGATGATCCGACGAGTTCCGTTCCGGTGCAGGCGATCTGGGGATGTCGTACGGAACGTATGCCTGCCAGCCCTGGCGAGCCGGTGCTCACCAAATTGTGGTTCCCGAGACCACTGCGGCGAGGGGAACAACACTTTTTCTCATCAGAGGCACGTATCGCTGGCACCGTCAACACCGCCCGACGAGCCGTCAACGTCGAAGTGGATCATCACGGAATTGCTCCGGGACGAATCTTGAACAGCGTGATTCCAGTGAGCGGTCTGACCATCCGAGTAAGTTTCGACCCTGACGACCTCCCGGACGCCCTGTGGTGGTACGCCGATGTTCCAGAACAAGAAAGATACATTCGCCCTCGCCTGGGCGAGGCCGACGACCGATGGGTGGAGGTGACCTCACAAGGCTTTGCGGCGCATACGTTTGCTGACGCGTGTCAGCCGCGGGCGAACTACGGCCTGGCGATAGCGTGGCCGGTTCCTTGACCGCTCGCTCCCTGATGAGGTGGGGGCACATGCCGGACGTTGAGCAAAAGCCACCGGGGCTCGTGCGAGCCCGTCTTCGTGCGCTTCTAGCAGTACTCGTACTGGTTAACGTGCTGGCCACCGTCGCGACCTTGTTCCACGTCGCATGGTCATCGGGCGTACTGACCCTCGTCGTCTTGTTCTTCTTCGCGACTCTGGCCCTGGTGTGGGTTGCGGCGTTCAGCGTCCGCGACGAACCCATGCAGCGGCTGGTGGACCTGATCAAGGCCATGCGCGGGAAGCGCCGCTGACGTCAGGATCGGACCAGGCCGGTTTCCTCGTCGCGGGACGTGTCCACCTGCCAGGCGGCTGGGAGGTCGTGCTGGTGGCGCATCGAGACGGTCATGCCGATCGTGCGGCCGGTGAGGCCGCCGGATACCCGGAGGTCCAGGTCGCCGTGGAAGGCCGCCTTCGTGAAGTCCACGTTGTGGTCGAACGTCGCCTCCGCGAACGACACCGGGCCGTCCCATGTGGACGATGCGAACTTCGTCGCGCCGTGGAAGGCCGTGCGGGCGAAGTCGACCAGGTTCTTCGACGTGAAGCGGCTGAACCACGAGCGGTCGCGGAAGTCCACGTCGTGCACGTACAGCCGGCCCCAGTTGCGGCTGCCGGTGAACCACGCGGGGCCGTGCATCTCGCAGTGGTGGAACGAGTTCGACTCGTACAGGTTCAGCTCGCGCGCCCGCAGCTGGCCGATCACCCGCTCCGACACGTCGAAGTACTCCAGTGTCGCCCCGTGCAGGTCCAGGTTGTACGCCTGCGCGTCCGGCGTCCCCACCTCCGGCAGCAGGTCCGCGATCAGCCGCTGCGCGGTCAGCCGCACCTGCAGCCAGCGGTCGGCCTCCGTCAGCGCGTCCGCGCCGTCGGGCATCGCAGCGCCGCGGCGGGCGGCGTAGCGCGGGTGGTCGAACGGGCGCCGCAGGTAGGAGCAGATCACGTCCAGCACGTCCTGCGTGTACGACGGCCTGCTGCGCGCCAGCCCGGCCAGCGCGTGCAACGCCCCGACCCGCACCTGGTCCGCGTCGTTGCCGAGCAGCTCGACCGCCCGCAGGAAACGCTCGTCGGCCGCGCGTTCGCGATCGTGCTCCGCGCGGCTGCTCTCCAGGTCCTGACGTTGCCGCTCGAGCTCCTGCCGCTCTTCGTCCACGCGCCGCCGCCGGTCGTTGAGCCACAGTGCGTACAGCGCGACGACCGAGCCGGCCGCGAGCCCGCCGGTCTTCAGCGCCTCGTCGCGATCGACGCCCGAACCGGTCAGCAGCCAACCCGCGACGAGCGCGAACACGCCGAGCGCGCCGAGGATGGTGCCGACGAGCCGCAGGTTCTGCCGGGCGTGCGCGCCCGCGTGCACGTGCCAGGCCACCCAGATTGCGATGCCGCCGGCCAGGGCGACCGCGCCGAGAACGAGGAACACCACGTTCATCGGCAGCCCCTGGGCGGCGGCATCACGCGAAAGGTCAGAACGCGTAGAAGGTGAAGATGCACCAACCGCCGTCCTCGAGGAAGGCGCTGGTGCGGGCGGCCGACGTCGGTGCGCCCTTGAGGGTGCCCTTGAGGTCGACGCCGATGTACTGGTCCTGCGCCTCCATGCCGGACGTGTCCATCTGCAGGTTCGCCTTGCCGGTCACGGCGTCGTCGACGTCGCCCTGGCTCGTGCTGTCCGGGCACAGCTTGGTCTTCGCGCTCGCGGCGTCGCCGCCGTTGAGCGCGTCGAGGAAGCCCTGGACGAACGTCTGGCCCTCGGCGGAGCCGCCGCCGCCACCGCCGCCGCTGCCGCCGGACGGCGGCGGCTCACCGGTGGCGATGCCGGTCTCGTCCGGCGAGGACGTCGAGGACGGCGGGGCCGGCAGGCCGCCACCGCCGCTGGAGGCGGCGATGTCCTTCCAGCACCAGTCGCTGCTGTCCCTGACGACCACCGCGTTGAACTCGTGGGAGCTGCCGTCGAAGGTGATGTCGAGGACCGCGGTGGCCTTCGAGGCGGAGTCGTTGTTCGTCTTCTTCAGCGTGGCGCCGTCGATGTCGTCGATGTCGGTGATCGCCTGGGTGACGTTGTCCTCGGCGTCCTTGCAGGACATGCCACGCAGCGCGGATTTGTCCTTGCCGTCGGCGGCCTTGACCAGCTTGTCGATGAAGGCGTCGGCGCCGGAGTCGTCGTCCCCGCCGCCACCGCCCGCGGTGTTCTTGTCGTCGCTGAGGAAGAAGCCGGGCGCGACGAACCCGGTGATGCCGAGCCCGCCGAGCAGCAGCACGACGATGGCGATCACGGCCACGATCACGCCGGTGTTCTTCTTCGGCGGGGGCGGCGGGCCGTAGCCGCCGTACTGGCCACCGGGGAAGCCGCCGTACTGCGGGTTCTGGTACTGCGGGTTCGGGTACTGCGCGGTCGGGTCGTAGCCGGGATAGCCCTGCTGCGGCTGGCCGCCGGTCTGCGGGTAGCCCCCCTGCGGCGTCTGGTACCCGCCCCCGTACTGGCCGGGCTGCTGGCCCTGCCCGTACGGGTCGGGCTGCTGGCCGTACGGCTGCTGTGGGTACGTCATTGGTGAGCTTCCCTCCCCGGAGAACGTGCCTGCCCGGAAGTCCGACGTGCTCGCGGGGGACTTCGTTCCCGATCCACGCGGGAGCTTATAAGGGACGAAGGGGGCCCTCGCCCCACTGGTGGGCGAACGGCCCCCTTCGAGGGGTCGAACCGTTGTCAGTCGTGGTTGGTGGCGAACGCGGTCAGCCGGCTCAGGTCACCGTTGAACGTGTTCTGGTCGATCGGTGAGGAGCTGAACTGCCACACCGTGTAGAAGCCCCAGTTGGGCGGCAGGGCTCCCGGCGCGGACGCGTACCGCGCCACCCACAGCGGGTTCGTGCTGCTGAAGTCGCCGCTGACGCACTGGGTCCACCAGCTGGTCGACGTGTAGATCGCCGGGTACTTGTTCCACCTGGCCTTGTACGTGTTGCTGAAGTCCAGGATCCACTGGGTCATCGCGGCCGGGGACAGCCCGTAGCAGGTCGCCCCGTACGGGTTGTACTCCATGTCCAGCGCGCCGGGCAGCGTCTTGCCGTCGCCCGACCAGCCGCCGCCGTGGGCGCTGAAGTAGTTCGCCTGTGCCGCGCCGCTCGAGGTGTTCGGTGTGGCGAAGTGGTACGCGCCGCGGATGAAGCCCTGGCTGTAGGAGCCGCCGTACTGCTGGTTGAAGTACGGGTTGGTGTAGTTGGTGTTCTCCGTCGCCTTCACCCAGACGAACCGCTTTCCCGCGTTCCACTGGGCGGCCCAGTCGACGTTGCCCTGCCAGCCGCTGACGTCGATGCCCGCCACGGAGGCCAGCACGCCGACGTCGGCGGGGTTGACGGAGCGGGGCATCTGGGCGACGCCCTCGTGCTTGCGGATCTGCGAACCCATCGGGTGGTCGTACTGCTGGACCATCGCGTCGACCGAGCTCTGACCGCCGGCAGGGGTGGCGGTCTGGTCGGCCAGAGCCGGGGCGGCGACCCCGGCCAGTATCAGCGTTGCGGCCACGGCTCCGGCCGCGATCAGTCCGCGACGTCTGTCGCGGAAGAGACGGTTCATGTGAACGCCCTTTCCGAATCGCCCTCGCGTCAGCAGCTCACGGGCCGGAGCTGCCAAGATACCGATTGTGGTCGCCGACTACCGGTTTGTCACGCTGTCCGGTGAATTAGTAACAGCGAGTTCGATAACGTTTTGAACTGCTGGTCGTTGTGTCAGTGGGCCACCTTAAGCTCTGCGGCGTGGTGACCAGTGTTAACGGTCGGGATGTGATCGTGGACGGAGTGTGATGGGCAGCCGTATCCTTCGGGATACCGTGGAGCAGGCTGTCCGACGGAACGGTGCCGGAAGGTGTGACGGTGGCAGGCGCGACAAGGTCCGGCCGCGAGGAGTTCACCGCGGCGTGGGTCAGTGCGCTCTCGGAGACGGCATTCGTGGCCACCGAACGGACGGTGCTACTCGAACGGGTGGGTGAGCTCGCCGCCGTCCTGATGGCCGCCGCGGCCGCTCCCGAGTGGGAGCCCGAGCGCGTGCGGTGGGTCGGCGGCGAGATCGTGCGGCAGCGGTTCATCGCGCCGGAGGCGCTCAGCGCCACCGTGCGGCTGGTGGCCGACCGGCTCGCCGGGTCCGAGCGGCTGACCGACGTGCTGGCCGAGCTCGCGGCCGGGTTCGCCCGCGCCTCGCACGAGCAGATCTTCGCCGAGCAGGAGTCGTTGCGCCGGTCCGCGCTCGAGGCCAAGGACAGCGCCGAGGCGGCCCGGCGCACCAGCGAGGCCCGGTTCCGCGCGATGTTCTCCGATGCCGCGATCGGCATCGGCATCACCGACACGTCCGGGCGGCTGCTCGAGGTCAACGCGTCGATGACGGCGATGCTGGGGCTGCGGCCGGAGCAGATGCACGACCGCCACCTCGCCGACTTCTTCCACCCGGACGACCCGCCGGAGCTGCGCCGCTACTTCGAGGAGATGGTGGCCGGCGAGCGCGACCACTACCGGATCGAGCGGCGCTTCCGCAGGCGCGACGGCACTCCACTGTGGACGAACGTGACGGTCTCGCTGGTGCGCGACGAGCACGGCGCGCCGCAGCTGCTGGTCGGCATGGTGGAGGACAACACCGAGCGGCACATGCTGTCGGAGAAGCTGCGCCACCAGGCCAACCACGACCCGTTGACCGGCCTGGGCAACCGGGCGCTGTTCACCGAGCGGCTCAACGCCGCGTTCGCCGCGGGCGAGGGGCAGCGGGTCGGGCTCTGCTACGTCGACCTCGACGGCTTCAAGGCGATCAACGACACGCTCGGCCACGTCGTCGGCGACCAGCTGCTCGTGCAGGTCGCGGAGCGGCTGCACAAGCTGGTCGACGCGCCGGGGCGGCTGCTGGCCCGGATGGGTGGCGACGAGTTCGTCGTGCTCGTCGAGCGCACCACCGGCATGGCCGGGCTGACCGCGCTGGCCGAGCGGATCCTCGCCGCGGTGGCCGAGCCCGCGCAGGTCGGCGGCCACCGGCTGACCGTGTCGGCGAGCGTAGGCATCGTGGAGCGCGCGGTGTCGACGTCCACGCCGGCGGACGCGATGCGGGACGTGGACGTCACGCTGCACTGGGCCAAGGTCGACGGCAAGAACCGGTGGGCCTGGTTCGACCTGGAGCGCAACGCCCGCGAGATCGCCCGGATCACGCTGTCCACGGCGATGCCGGCCGCCTTGGAGCGCGGCGAGTTCTACG
The DNA here is from genome assembly GCA_035995025.1 of Actinophytocola sp. GTDB lineage: Bacteria > Actinomycetota > Actinomycetes > Mycobacteriales > Pseudonocardiaceae > Actinophytocola. The sequence goes on along the minus strand of DASYKY010000027.1, from coordinate 28,249 downwards.
TCGACTACCAGCCGATCGTGCGGCTGTCCGACGGCCACCTGCTGGGCGTCGAGGCGCTGGTGCGCTGGGCGCACCCGGAGTTCGGCAGGCTCGGGCCGGACCGGTTCATCGGGCTCGCCGAGGAGACCGGGCTGATCGTGCCGCTGGGCCTGTGGGTGCTCGAGCAGTCGTGCCGGCAGGCGGCGCAGTGGGCGCGGCTGGGCGGCATCGAGCCGATGGTGAGCGTGAACCTCGCGGCCCGCCAGGTCGGCGAGCCAGGGCTGGTCGAGGACATCGTCGCGGTCGTGCGCGCCGCCGGCCTGCCGCCGACGAGCCTGCAGCTGGAGCTCACCGAGAGCGCGATCATGGGCACCACCGGCGAGCCGCTCGCGGCGTTGCGCAGGCTCGTGGACCACGGCATCCGGATCGCCATCGACGACTTCGGCACCGGCTACTCGAACCTGTCCTACCTGCGCCACCTGCCGGTGCACGCGCTGAAGATCGCCGGCTCGTTCGTCGAGGGGCTGCGGGCGCAGGAGGCGGACACCGTGGACGCCCAGATCGTGACCGCGCTCGTGTCGCTGGCCCACACGCTGAAGCTGGACGTGATCGCCGAGGGTGTCGAGACCCGCGAGCAGGCCGACCGGCTGCGCGCGATCGGCGCCGACTCCGCGCAGGGCTGGCTGTACGCGAGGCCGGGCCCGCCGGAGGAGATCAGCCGCTGGCTCTCCTGAGCTCGTGGGCGGGCACCGTCGCCGCGATCGGCCCGGCCGGGTTGAGCACCAGCGGGTACCCGTTCAGCAGCGGCACCAGGTCGCGGCCGGTGATCTGGCGCCAGCCCGGCCACGCGTTCGGCACGCACGCGACCGACGTGCAGGCCGGCACCACGACCGAGCCGTCGCGGCCCGGGAAGCCGGTGACCGAGCGGTCCTGCGGCGAGGTCGCGTACAGCAGCAGCGGCGCCCGCAGCACGGCGGCCGGCAGCTGCGCCCGGTGCACGTGCCCGGAGCTGATCAGCTGCAGTGTCCGCTCCAGGTCGCTGGCCGGTTCCGGCATGCGCAGCGCGGTCGGCGACGGGCGGTAGGCCGTGTTGCGCCGGAACGTCCCGGCGATCTCGCCGCGCGCGTCGACGGGGTAGGCGCCCACCACGCCCCACGGCGGGACGTCCGCGTCCGCGTCGAGGGCCGGGTCGATCACGTACAGCCAGGTGCTCGGGTTCGCCCGCGCACTCGCCCGCATCGCCGGGGTGATCTCCGGCGGCGGCACCGGCTCAGCTGACTGCTCCGACATGGCCACATCGTAGGTCCGTTCGGCCCAATCGGTAGGTTGACCGACCATGCGGACCTCCACCCGTATCTCGGGCATCGCGCTCGCGTCCCTGCTGCTCGTCGCTGGTTGCTCCACCACGGAGGCGGGGAAGCCGACGGCCGGCGACACCTCGCCGACCACAACGGACCGGACGGACGAACCGACCGAAACCACCACCACCACCTCGATCGAGCCGTCGCGGGAGAGCCCCCAGCGGCCGAAGAACATCGACCTCACGCCGCTCGACATCTGCGGTGTCCTGAACAAGGTGCCGGTGCGCAGGTACGGGCTCGACGGCCGGGCGCCGGTCGGCGGCACCTCGAGCCTGTTCCCCGGCAACAAGGACTGCTTCTCCGGCGGGATCGACAACAACCTCGGCCTCACCCTGATCGCGGTGCGGGACAAGGACGCCGGCGAGTTCGTCCAGACCGCGAACGCCGAGGTCACGGAGTTCGACGCGGAGGGCTACCCGCTGTACGTGCTGCGCAACTCGGCGTCGGCCTACACCTGTTTCGGCGTGCTGGACGTGCACGACGGCCAGTTCGTGTGGATCGCGTACGGCATGGGCAACCCCGCCGATCGGCCGGTCACACCCATGGCGAAGCTCTGCAAGACTGTTCCCTTGATCGCCGCGTCGACGGTTTCCGCGCTGCGCTGACGTCATGGTCGCGACCCCGTCGCGTCCCAGAAGAAAGTTTTCGATGTCGGCAGCTAGCTTGTGGGAACCACAACACGGCGCGCCGCATCAGAGATACAGTCGTCGCAATTGCACAGACTGAGGGAGACGGAGCCGTGTTCGTTTCAGACGGTGGTGGCGGGGCAGCGCCGGCGGGACCGACCTTCACGGGTACCCAGCGCCTGCACATCGAGCCAGCCTCGATTCCGACCGCCCTTTCGGCGTTCCGCGAGGCACACGACCGGATCAGCCGCAAGGTCGAGGAGCTCTCGGGGCTCCCGGTCAACAACTGGGCGGGGGACCCGGTCAGCGGCGAGACGGCCAAGCAGTTCACCGAGCGCACCAACGGGGGCGGCGCCGACTCCGCGATGGCCTGCCTGACCGGGTACCAGACGCAGCTTGAGGCGGCCATCGACTCGCTCGAGAAGTCGCAGGCGGAGTACCTCGCCATCGAAGGCACGAACACCGCCCGCTGGGGAAAGTACGAGTAGGCCCACCACCGAGTCGCACGCGAAGGATCGATCTCCATGGCTAACCGTTGGCGGGGCTACGGGCACCCGGAGCTCTACGACATGATCAACAGCGGTCCGGGGGCGGCCGCGTCGGAGCCCCAGACGACGTACTGGAAGAACTTGACCGACGAGCTCTCCCAGGTCGACGAGACGCTCAACACCAAGCTGCAGCACATGGGCGCCAGCTGGGAGGGCCAGGCCGCGGAGAGCGCGCAGTCCGGCCTGACCCCGCTCGCCGCGTGGGCCGGTGACGCCGAGACCGGCTCCTCGGTCATGCAGACCTCCGCGGAGCTGCAGGCCGACTACATCTCCGACGCCCGGTCGGGCATGCCCGAGCCGGTGAAGGTCACCACCCCGGCGCCGTCCGGCTGGCAGATGGCCACGGCCGGCATGGGCATGCTGACCGGCAACCCGGGTCCGGCCGTGGCGGTCGCCGCCCAGGCCGCGGACCACGAGGCGCAGGAGCATGCGCAGGACGAGGCCGAGCAGAAGGCCGTCCAGACCATGCAGACCTACGAGAGCAACTCGGAGTGGAACCGGGACACGCTCGGCACGTTCGTCGCGCCGGCTGACGTGGTCGTCTCGTCGCCGCCCCCGCAGGGCGGCACCGCGGAGCACGTCGAGTCGGCACACTCGCAGGTCGGCGCGAACGCGCACGGCAGCGCGCAACCGGCGAGCAGCAGCCACGCCACGATCCCGGCGGGCGGCGGCACGGCAGGCACCGGCAGCACGCTGGTCCCGAGCGGCGGCGGCTCGACCTCGCCGTCGTCCGTGCCGGTGGGCGTCGGTACCGGCGTGTCGCAGGCTCCGGCCGTGACCACCCCGTCCGGCCTCGCGCCGACGCTGCCCGGCCAGCCGCCGCTCGGCACTCCGGTCCAGCCGGGCCCGAGCGTGCCCAGCCTGCCGGTCGGCACGTCGAACCCGGCCCTGAACAACCCGCTCGTCCCCGGCTTCGGCAACACCGGCACGACCCCGCCGGGCGTCGGCCCCGGTGGTGAGCCGCTGACCAACCCGGGCAACCGCGGCCCGATCGTCGGCCGTGGTCCGCTGCCCACCGGTGCCAACCCGACGGGCAACCCGTCGGTGCCGGTCAACGCGGGCGACGCCGCCCGGCGTCCGCTGCCGCTGCGCGGCGGCGTGCCGTCCGGTGGCGCGGGCGCGTTCGAGCCGGACGCCGTGCGTCAGGGCTCGGCGTACGGCCGCGGCGGCATCGGCAACGGTGCGGTGCCGGGACAGAGCGCGGTCCGCAGCGGCCCGGGTGCCGCGTCGGCGGCCGGTGGCCGGGGTGCGGCCGGCGGTGCGCGTGGCGGTGTCGGCGGCGCGGGTGCGCGTGGCGGCGTGACCGGCCCGGCGAGCGGGCGCGGCGGCGTGAACGGCCAGGCGGGTGCCGGCGGCCGGCGTCACGACGGCGAGGACGACGACGAGCGCTACGCGCCGGACTACCTGCTGGAGACCGAGGACGTCTTCGGCGACGACCGGCGGGTGGTGCCCGGCGTGATCGGGGTGACGGAGCCGCAGGAGCAGTAGCAGCTTTTGGACAGTCGGGGCGGGGCGTCGCGCGAGCGGCGCCCCGCCCCGACTGCGCTGAGTAAGGTGGGGGCTGTGACCAGCACGTTCTCGATCGGTGACCGGGAGACCGAACCGATCACGCTGTCCGCACTCGAGTTCGACGTGCTGTGGGAGCACCTCCGGCTCGGCGCGCTGCCGCTCGTGGTGAAGGTGCCGTCGCCGGGCAAGACTCTCGAGGAGCGGGCACTGCTCGAGGAGCGGGCATGGGCCGGCCTCGAGGGCCGCGGGCTGGGCCGGCCGGTCGAGCTGAACCCGGACATCGAGGACATCCTGTCGGCGCTGGCGAAGCCCGACCGCGAGGTGGACGCCCGGGCGTACGCGGGCCGGCACGTGCGCGTGCTGGCCGCGGCGACCGGCGAGCAGGCCGGGGTGGCGGAGCTGTGCGACGGCGAGATCCGGCTGCGCCGTGCGTCGGCGACCGCGCTGCCGAGCGCGGCGCTGGCGGCCCTGCCGGCGTTGGCGGCGGGGCCCGGCCAGTCGGTGACGCTGCGCACGGCGGACTTCGAGGCGGCGGCCCGCGGTGCGGTGGGCACGCGCGAGGGCTTCCACAAGTCGTTGCTGGAACAAGGAATCCGCGCGGACGACGCGTCGGCGCTGGCCGAGATGATCAAGGACGTGGCCGGCACGGGGAACTTCGGCGCCGCCGCCCGCGACAAGTTCGGCAGGCGTCGCCGGGCCGACCGGGTGGTGTCCTTCTTCGACACCGAGGACGGGCGCTACGTGCAGATCCGCCGCCCGTCCCCCGACGGGACACAGTGGACGACGATCTCGCCTGCCGACCCGCGGAACCTGACCCACTACGTCGGCGAGGTGCTCGCCGAGATCGTCCGCGAGGTCACGCCCTGACCGCGAAACCCGTCGACCCGCACGAGCTCCGCGAGGCCGTCCTGGCGGTGCGCTCCTGGCTGACCGGCGACGCCGCGAGGCCGCCGCGCCCGGCCGTCGCCGCGGCGGTCCGCCTCAGCCTGCGCACGCTGGCGCAGGTGGCGCCGGGGCACAGCGTGGAGGTCCGGGTGCCGCCGTTCGCGGCCGTGCAGTGCATCGAGGGCCCGCGCCACACCCGCGGCACCCCGCCGAACGTGGTGGAGACGGACCCGCGCACCTGGCTCGAGCTGGCCACCGGCACGCGCACGTGGGCGGACGCGGCGGCCGCGGGCAAGATCACCGCGTCCGGCAACCGCGCGGACCTCTCCGCGCACCTCCCGCTGGTCCGCCTCTGACTTGTCCACAACCGAGCGAGTTGTCCACAGGAAGCGTCTGACCAGCCTTTTTGTCGGTGGGTGCCGGTAGACTGGCATCGAGGGACGCCCCCGGGACAGGGTGGGGGTCTGCGTTTCTTGTGTGCGTGCGCGTGGGAGGTTCGCGGTCAGAACAGGCGGCCCAGGGTGTTCTCGTACAAGGACTTTCCCGCCTCCGCCACGTCGCCCACCGTGCCCACCACGATGTCGCCCGCGTCGTTCAGCAGCTCGCCGCCGGTGGCCTTCAGCTCGTCCCACGCCGCGTCCCAGTCGCCGTGTACGGCGTCCGTCCCCGCGTCCCACAGGCCGCCGCCCACGTCCTCGACGATGTCCACGGTCTCCTTGCCGATGTTCGCCGCCGCGTCGATCGCCGGGCCCACCACCGGCAGGTCCGAGCCCGGCACCGACGGCGGCAGCGGCGAGTCCTGCCAGCGCGGCTCGGACACCGCGTCGTAGTGGCCCGTCGCGATGTTGCCGAGGTTCCGCAGCGACTCCGAACCGTCCTGGTAGTACGTGCTGTGCGCGCCAAGCAGGTTCTCCCCGCTCGCGGCGCCGAACACGTGAGCCCCGAACGCCTTGTCGTACGGCGTGGTCGACGAGCCGTCCGCGGTGAACCAGTCGCCGCTCGTGGTCTGCACGATCGGGTCGTGCTCGGCCATCCCCGCCCACACGTGGCCCGCGCCCGGCGACAGCTGGTCCACCGACGACGCCCCCACGCCCGGCGAGCCGAGGAACGCTATGTCGTCCGCGGCCAGCCCGTGCATCGCCGCGTAGCCGATCGTGGTGCTGCCGTACGAGTGGCCCAGCGCCGTCACGTGCGGGTCATGCCCGGCCGCCTCCGCCGCCGCGTGATAACCGTCCACATCGGACACAAGGAGGCCGCCGCCCTCCTGCGCGTTGTCCGCCGACACCACGGAGAGGTCCCACGACGGCGCGTCGTAGCCCAGCCACGCCACCGTCGCGTTGTGCGTGCCCGGCGCCGCCGCGTCCATCTGCTGCCGCAGCTCGAACGCCTGCCCGTTGGGGAACCCGTGCTCCAGCGTCGTACCCACGCCCGGCACCGTGACCGCCAGGTTGTCCGCCGTGTCCGGGTTGCCGAACGCCACCGCCAGCGCGCCCTCCTGCCGTCCCGGGCCGACCGGGTCGTAGGACAGCACGTACACCTGGTCCGGCGACATCCGCTGCGCCTCGGCCACCCGCGCCTGCGCCGCCGCCGCGTTGTCCAGCTGCCGCTGTGCGTCCAGCCGCTGGTCCAGCAGGTCCGCCAGCTCCGGCTTGTCCCGCAGCGCGCCCTCGTCCGCCGGGTCCAGGCCCAGCTCGGACGCCCGCTGCGTGACCTGCTCGTCCAGCGACGACAGCGACCCGCGCAGCCGCTCCTGGTCCACCTCGATGCGCCGCCGGTTCGCGGTGTCCAGCACCTCCGCCGGGAGCCCGCGCAGCCGGCCAAGCTCGTCGAACCGCGACGCCAGCAGCGCGTCGCGCTCCGCCTGCGGCAGGCCCTTCCACCACGCCGCCACCGCCCGCGGGTCCGAGCCCGGCGGCGGCACACCCGGGCCACCGCCCGGCGCCGCCGCCTGCGGCCACGACGGGTCCGCGCCCGCCGTCTCCGCGAACGCCGGCCGGATCCCCGACAGCGACCCGGCGTAGGCCCGCAGGGTCTGCTCGTAGCCGTCCTGGACGGTCGTCAGTGCCTGGTTGACACCGCCCGCGAGAGTGGTCAGCGCCGCGTCGTCAAGACCCGCCGGCCGCGTGCGCCACGCCGCGATCGCGTCGTCCGCCGCGCCGCGCATGAGCCCGTACGCGCCGGCCGCCGCGTCGACCACCCGCGCCGCCCGCTCCAGCCGCGAGTACGCCGCCGACGTCGCCGTCCCGGACAGCGCCGAGCGCGCGCCGAACTCGTCGGCCGACCGGCCCTGCCAGCCCGCGGCCGCCGTCGACGCGCCGCCGTCCAGCGCCGAGCGGGCCTGCGTCAGCGCCGACATCGCCGACGTCACCGGCTCGGCCGCCGCGCGGATCCGTCCCGCGTCGCCGCTCGCCAGCCGCGCGTACAGCTCCTCCGGGTCGATCATGCGCCGGCCGCCGTCACGCCCGAGGCGGCGTTCTCGTCCCGCCGCTCGTAGTCGTCCGCGCTCGACACCAGCCCGTCCGCCGCGTCGGTCACCCACTCCGCGCCGCGGCGCAGGTCCTCGCCGTGCTCGCCGGCGAACGTGGCGAACGCCCTGGCCAGCTCGTCCGCGGCGGGCACCTCGCCCAGCGCGGCCGGCACCAGCTGCGCCGCCGACAGCAGCGACGCCGCGTCGCCGACCGCGTCGGAGCCGGCGTACACGTCGCGCGACGCGCCGCGCAGCGACGCCGGGTCCACCTGGAATCCGTCGGGCACGGCTCACCTCCACCGTTCGGGGTGTGCACTGAAATTACCCAACAGTGTGGCTGCGTAGGGTGTTTTCGCGCGCACTGTGTGCATGTGCGTACGAACGGGAGGTTTGCGTCATGCCGGTGTGGTCCCCGCCGCGGTGGTTCGACGTCTTCACCGAGCAGGCGGCGATGTTCCGCGACGCGGTGGGCGGCGCCGACCCGCGCGCCCGCGTGCCGTCCTGTCCGGGCTGGACCTTCACCGAGCTGACCGTGCACGTCGGCCGGTTCCTCGACCAGGTCAGCCGCTACCTCACCACCGGCAGCCCGGTGCAGCTGCGCCCGCCGGCCGCGCCGCCGGCCGCGCCGCCGGCGGGGGGCCCGCTCGCCGAGCTCGACCGGCGGCTCGCCGAGGCGCGCGAGGTGCTCGCCGCGACGCCCGCCAACCGTCCTGTGTGGACATTCTCGCCCGCGGCGCCCGACCTGGCCTGGGTGTGGCACCGCCGGGCCGCGCACGAGCTGAACCTGCGCCGCTGGGACGCGCAGGCGGCGCTGCGCGCCCTCGTGCCCACCGACCGTGAGCAGGCCGCGGACGGGGTCGACGAGCTGCTCGGCACGCTGGTCGCCGCCCGCCTGCGCACCGACTCGCCGCCCGACGCCGCGGGCACCGCGGTCGTCTCCTGTGCGGACGGCCCGGAGCGGTGGTTCGTCCGGCTCGTGCCCGGCGAGGTCCCGCTGGTGCGCCAGGCCGCGCGCGACGAGGAAGCCGACGCTCAGCTGGATGCGCGCACGGAGAACGTGCTCTACCAGCTGTGGAGCCGCATGCGGCTCACCGGTACGGGTGACGCGGGCGTGCTGCGCGCACTGAGAATGAGCTGACCGCCACTCCGGCGCGTCGCGCTGTACTCGGTAAACGGCACCTACACTGGTGGGTACCTGACGCCGTATGCAGGGGAGCAGCCTCGGTGGTCACCGACCAGAGCAACGTGCCGGAACCCGAGCCCCGCGAGGAGTGCGGCGTGTTCGGGGTGTGGGCCAAGGGCGAGGAAGTCTCCAAGCTCACCTACTTCGGGCTCTACGCCCTCCAGCATCGCGGGCAGGAGGCCGCGGGCATGTCGGTGTCCGATGGCCGGCAGATCGTCGTGTTCAAGGACCTCGGGCTCGTCAGCCAGGTGTTCGACGAGCTGACCCTCTCCTCGCTGCGCGGCCACGTCGCCGTCGGCCACTGCCGCTACTCCACCACGGGCTCGACGACCTGGGAGAACGCCCAGCCGACGTTCCGCAACACCGCAATCGGCAGCGGATTGTCCCTGGGACACAACGGCAATCTGGTGAACACGGCGGAGCTGCTGGAGCGCGCGCGGCGGGCCGGCATCCGCACGAACAACGGCGCCACAACCGACTCCGACCTGCTCTGCGGTCTGCTGGCCACGGAGGCCGCCGACAAGGGCATCGAGCAGGCCGCCCTCGAGCTGCTGCCCGCCGTGCGCGGTGCGTTCTGCCTGGTCTTCGCGGACGAGACCACGCTCTACGCAGCCCGCGACCCGCACGGCGTGCGCCCGCTCGTGCTCGGCCGCCTCGAGCGCGGCTGGGTCGTGGCGAGCGAGACGGCCGCGCTGGACATCGTCGGCGCGTCGTTCGTCCGCGAGGTCGAGCCCGGCGAGCTGCTCGCCATCGACGAGAACGGGTTGCGCTCGTCGCGCTTCGCCAACCCCGAGCCGAAGGGCTGCCTGTTCGAGTACGTCTACCTGGCCCGGCCGGACACCACGATCGCCGGCCGGTCCGTGCACGCCACCCGCGTGGAGATCGGCCGCCGCCTCGCCGAGGAGTCGCCCGCGGAGGCCGACCTCGTCATCCCGGTGCCCGAGTCCGGCACGCCGGCCGCGATCGGCTACGCGCAGGGCTCGGAGATCCCGTACGGCTCCGGCCTGGTCAAGAACGCCTACGTGGGCCGCACGTTCATCCAGCCGTCGCAGACCATCCGCCAGCTCGGCATCCGGCTCAAGCTCAACCCGCTCAAGGACGTCATCCGCGGCAAGCGGCTCGTCGTCGTCGACGACTCGATCGTGCGCGGCAACACCCAGCGCGCGCTCGTGCGCATGCTGCGCGAGTCCGGCGCGCTCGAGGTGCACGTGCGGATCGCGTCGCCGCCGGTGCGCTGGCCGTGCTTCTACGGCATCGACTTCGCCTCGCGCGCCGAGCTGGTCGCGAACGGCATGGAGCTCGACGACATCCGCCGCTCGATCGGCGCCGACTCGCTGGGCTACGTGTCGCTCGACGGGCTCGTCGCGGCCAGTGAGCAGCCGCGCAGCCGGCTGTGCATGGCGTGCTTCGACGGCAAGTACCCGATCCCGCTGCCGGACGAGGCCCTCATCGGCAAGCACCTGCTGGAAGGGCTGGAGAAGGGTGTCGCGGGCTCCGCCGCCCCCGTCGTGCCGGCCGGATATGGTGCGGAGGACGCACTCCAGCGACCCTGAACCTGAACCGGGGAACATGACCGAGACCAGCAACAACCCACACGCGACCTATGCCGCCGCGGGGGTGAGCATCGAGGCGGGCGAGCAGGCGGTCGAGCGACTGCGGCCGTTCGCCGAGAAGGCCAGCCGGCCCGAGGTACTCGCCGGCATCGGCGGGTTCGCGGGCCTGTTCAAGCTGAAGCCGGACCGCTGGCGCGAGCCGATCATCGCCGCGTCCACCGACGGCGTCGGCACGAAGATCGCGGTGGCCCAGGCGCTGGACGTGCACGACACGGTCGGCCTGGACCTCGTCGCGATGGTCGTCGACGACCTCGTGGTGTGCGGGGCGGAACCGATGTTCCTGCAGGACTACATCGCGGTCGGCACGGTCATCCCGGAGCGGATCGCGGCGCTGGTCAAGGGCATCGCGGAGGGCTGCGTGCGGGCCGGCTGCGCGCTGCTCGGCGGCGAGACGGCGGAGCATCCCGGGCTGATGGCCGACGGCGCGTACGACCTGTCGGCCACCGGTATCGGCGTGGTCGAGGCGGACGCGGTGCTCGGGCCGGAGCGGGTGCGGCCGGGCGACGTGGTGATCGGCATGGCCTCGTCGGGTCTGCATTCCAACGGCTACTCGCTGGCCCGGCACGTGCTGCTGGAGATCGGCCGGATGCCGCTGGAGGGCCAGGTCGAGGAGTTCGGCCGCACGCTCGGCGAGGAGATGCTCGAGCCGACCCGCATCTACGCCAAGGACTGCCTCGCGGTCGTCGCGGAGGCGGAGGTCCGCACGTTCGCGCACGTCACCGGCGGTGGCATGGCGGCGAACGTGGCGCGGGTGATCCCGCCGGGGCTGCGTGCGCGGCTCGACCGCGGCACGTGGACGCCCGCGCCGGTGTTCTCGCTGATCGCGCAGCGGGGCCGGGTCGAGCGGGCGGAGATGGAACGCACGTTCAACATGGGCGTCGGGATGGTGGCCGTCGTGGCACCGGAGGACGTCGACCGGGCGCTCGCGGTGCTCACCGCGCGGCACGTTCCGGCCTGGCTGCTCGGCGAGATCGCGCCGATCGGTGACGATCCGGACGCCGCCCGCGCCGCGCTCGTCGGCGACCACCCGCGCTTCTAGGTGAGGTCGGGTACGCGGGCTGATGCCGGACCTGGAGGTGAACCGGCACCTGGTGATCCCGGAGGCGGAGCTGCACGAGAGGTTCTCGCGCGCCTCGGGCCCGGGCGGCCAGGGGGTGAACACGACCGACAGCCGGGTGGAGCTGTCGTTCGACGTGGCCGGCTCGCCGTCCGTGCCGCCGTGGCTGCGGGACCGGTTGCTGGCCCGCCTGTCGTCGCGCCTGGTGGACGGCGTGGTGACCATCGTGGCGAGCGAGCACCGGGCGCAGCTCGCCAACCGGTCCGCCGCCCGCGACCGGCTGGCCGCGTTGCTGCGCACGGCCGCCGAGCCACCACCCCCGAAACGCCGCCCGACCAAACCGACCCGAGGCGCGAAGGAACGCAGGCTGGCGCAGAAACGCCGCCGCGGCCAGACGAAACGCAACCGCCGCACCACCGGCGACGACTGACGACCGCGCTGGCCTGGCGATCAGCGGTGGTCGAGCCAGAAGTAGCGGCGTTCCGGGCGGCCCGTTCCCCCGTACCGCAGTCGCACGTCCGCTTGTCCCGTGGTCACGAAGTGTTCCAGGTACCGCCGTGTGCTCACCCGGGACAGCGACGTCCGCGCCGCGCACTCCGCGGCCGACAGGTCCGGTGACGCGTCGCGCAGCTCCGCCGCCACGATCCGCAGCGTCTCCGGCGTGAGGCCCTTCGGCAGGGCGGAGCCGGGGCGCGCGCCGAACACCTGGTCCACATCGGACTGACCGGCCTCGGACAGGCTCGCCAACCGGTCCTGCAGCAGGGCGAAATGGCGCAGCTGGTCGTGCAGCGCCGCGTACGTGAACGGCTTGATCAGGTAGTGCAGCACCCCGCCGCGCATGGCCGCGCGCACGGTGTCCACATCGGTCGCCGCGCTGATCACGATGACGTCGGTGTCCGCGACGCCGCCGGAGCGCAGCGCGCGCAGCACCCTGACGCCGTCCATGTCCGGCAGGTAGATGTCCAGCAGCACGAGGTGCGGGCGCAGGTCCGACACGGCCCGCAGCGCGTCCGCGCCGGTGTGTGCCACGCCCGCCACCTCGAAGCCCGGCGTCCGCGCCACGTATCCACTGTGGACCTTCGCCACCATGAAGTCGTCGTCCACGACGAGTACCCGGATCACCGCAGCGCCCCGCTCGGCAGGCGGGCGGTGAACACCGAGCCGTCCACGCAGATCGAGCCCGCGCGGCGCAGGCACGTCTGCCGGGTCAGCGCCAGGCCAAGCCCGCGCTCACCCTGCTCGGCCGCCTTGGTGGTGAAGCCGTGCCGGAACACCTCCTCCGCCAGGTCCGGCGCCACCCCCGGCCCGGAGTCCGTCACCACCACGCACACCTCGTCCGCCGTCTGCGTGAGGTCGACCTCGATCCACTCGTCCGCCGCGTCCAGCGCGTTGTCCACGAGGTTCCCGATGACCGTCACCAGGTCCGCCGACAGCTGCTCGTCCACTGTGGATAGCCGGGACCGCGGTGTCAGCCGCAGCCCGACCCCGCGCTCCGCCGCCACGCTGGCCTTCGCGACCAGCAGCGCGGCCACCGCGGTGTCGGTGACCCGGTCGCCGACCTCCGCCTGCCACGCCTCGCGCGTGTGGCTCACCCGGTCGACGTAGCGGCGCACCTCGTCGAACTCGCCCAGCTCGATCAGCCCGGCGATCGTGTGCAGGCGGTTGGTGAACTCGTGCGCCTGCGCCCGCAGCGCGTCGGTCGTGCTCCGCGTCGTGTCCAGCTCGTGTTCCAGCGTCACGATCTCCGTGCGGTCCCGCAGCGTCACGACCGCGCCGATCTCGTGCTCCCGCAACGAGATCGGCATCCGGTTCATAATCAGCACCCGGCCGCGGCGCAGCACGATCTGGTCCGCGCCACCCGCGCGGCCGGTCAGCACGTCGACCAGCCGGTCGTTCAGCGACAGCTCCTCGACCGACCGGCCCACCGCATCCGCCGGCAGCGACAGCAGCCGGCGTGCCTGGTCGTTGACCAGCGTGATCCGGCCGGACCGGTCGAGCCCGACGACGCCCTCGCGGATGCCGTGCAGCATCGCCTCCCGGTGTTCCACCAGCCCGGCGATCTCCAGCGGCTCCAGGCCGAACGTCTGCCGCTTCACCCGCCGCGCCACCAGCGCCGAGCCGACCACGCCGAGCACGGTCGCGATCGAGACGATCAGCAGCCCCTCCTCGGGCGACTGCACGATCCCCTCCAAGAACGTCGGCAGGTCCTGGCCCGCCGCCACGATCCCGATCACGTCGCCGAACTTGTTCATCACCGGCACGTGCGCGACGAGCGAGTCGCCGACCACGCCGACCCACGACCGGCCGGACGGGATCATGCTCTCGCCGATCGGCAGCGGCTCGCCGAGCTGTGCGGGGTCCGGCGAGGTCAGCACGGTCCGGCCGGCGTCGGCGATCACGACGGACGCCGCGCCGGACAGGTTCCGCGCGCTCTCCGCGAACGTCGGCAGCTGGTGGTGGCGCAACGGGTCCGCGAGCGCCTCGCGCACCCCGCCCGTCGCCGCCACGTCCTCGGCGATCGACAGCATCCGGCGGCCCTCGGTGTCCCGGAAGGACTTCGACGCCTGGAACCCGGAGAACAGCGCGACCGCCCCGACGAGGGTCGCGACGATCAGCAACTGCCAGCCGAGCAGCTGCCGGGACAGGGAACCGCGGTCCGCCACCGACACAGTGTCACCCAGCGCGCAAGCGCGTCGCGTGAACACAACGACCACAACGACCGTTGCGCGCGCAACGCGACGCGACCGCCACGGCCTGGGCACGATGCGAGGCACGGGTATCGAGCAGAGAGGCTCCGATGCAAGGGAAACCGTTGGTCGCCGGTCTCGCCGCCCTCGCGGCCGTCCTGGTGATCCCACCGCTGGTCAGCTCCGGGTCGGACGACGCGCCGGGCAGCCAGGTGCGCGGACTGCGTGTCATGGTGCCCAACTCGCCCGGCGGCGGCTACGACGTCACCGCCCGCACCGCCGCGAAGGCCATGGAGGAGGGCGACCTCTCGCGCAATGTCGAGGTGTTCAACCTGCCCGGCGCGGGCGGCACCGTCGGGCTCGGCCGGCTCGTCAGCGAGCGCGGCAACGACAAGATGGTCATGTCCATGGGACTCGGCGTGGTGGGCAGCGTGCACACCAACAACTCGCCATCGTCGCTTCAGGACACCACGCCGATCTGCAAGCTCATCGAGGAGCCGGACATCGTCGTGGTGGCGAAGGACTCCCCGTACAAGACGGTCGCCGACCTGGTGAAGGCGTGGCAGGCGGACCCCGGTGACGTCCCGGTCGGCGGCGGGTCCTCGCCCGGCGGCCCCGACCACCTCGCCGCGATGCTGTTCGCGAAGGGCGCCGGGGTCACCCCCAAGTCGGTGAATTACGTGCCGTTCGACGGCGGCGGCGAGCTGCTCGCGTCCGTGCTCGGCGGCAAGGTCGCGGTCGGCGTCTCCGGCGTCGGCGAGTCCCGCGACCAGATCGAGGCGGGCGAGCTGCGCGTCCTCGCGGTCACCAGCAAGGAGCGGATGGAGGGCATCGACGGGCCCACGCTCGTCGAGTCCGGAGTGGACGTCGAGTTCACGAACTGGCGCGGCGTCGTCGCGCCGCCCGGCATCTCGGCGGGCGACCAGCGCAAGCTGGTCGACCTGTTCACCGACCTGCAGGACACCCCGCAGTGGCGCGACGCGCTGGAGCGCAACGGCTGGACGAAGGCGTTCCAGACCGGCGACGAGTTCGGCGAGTTCCTCGCCGACCAGGACGACCAGGTGGAGACCGTGCTGACCGAGCTGGGGCTGCAATGACCGTCACCGAGGAGCGGACCGGGTCGCGCGCCGACCGTTCCGAGCTGGGCATGTGCGCGCTGCTGGTCGTGCTCGGCGTGCTGGTGCTGACCGACGCGGTCCGCATCCCCACCGACTTCGCGCAGCGCGGCCCGGTCGGCCCGAAGGCGGTGCCCGTCGTCGTCGGCGTGCTGCTGCTCGTGGTCGCCGCGCTGCTGGCGCGGGACGTGCTGCGCGGCGTGCGCGGCGAGTCGGAGACCGGCGAGGACGTCGACCTGGCCGCGCCGAGCGACTGGCGGACCGTGCTGCTGCTGTCCGCGGCGTTCCTCGCGAACGCGGCGCTGATCGGCGTCGTCGGCTTTCCCATCTCCGGCGCGATCCTGTTCTGGGGCGCCGCGTACGCGCTCGGCAGCCGCGGCCTCGTGCGTGACCCGCTGATCGCCGCGGCGCTCTCCATCGCCACCTACCTGGTGTTCAACAACCTGCTCGGGGTGCCGCTGCCCGGTGGCCCGCTGATGGAGGTGCTGTAGGCATGGACTCCCTGAGCCAGCTGATCGACGGCTTCGGCACCGCGCTGACGCCCACCAACCTGCTGCTGGCCGCGATCGGCGTGCTGCTCGGCACGTTCATCGGCGTGCTGCCGGGCATCGGGCCCGCGATGGCGGTGGCGCTGCTGCTGCCGGTGACCTACGGGCTGGAGCCGGTCGCCGCGATGATCATGTTCGCCGGCATCTACTACGGCGGCATGTTCGGCGGCTCGACGACGTCGATCCTGCTGAACACGCCCGGCGAGTCGGCCTCGGTGGTCACGGCGATCGAGGGCAACCAGATGGCCAAGCAGGGCCGCGGGTCGCAAGCGCTCGCGGCGGCGGCGATCGGGCACTTCGTGGGCGCCATGGTCGGCACGATGGCGCTGGTGCTGCTGGCGCCGGTGGTCGCGTCGCTCGCGGTGGACCTTGGCGCGCCGGACTACTTCGCGGTGATGCTCCTGGCGTTCATCGCGGTCACGTCGGTGCTCGGCCGTTCCCGGGTGCGCGGGTTCGCGTCGCTGCTGATCGGCCTCACGATCGGGCTGGTCGGCCTGGACGAGATGACCGGCCAGTCACGGCTGACGTTCGGCTCGCTGGCACTGGCCGACGGCATCGACGTGGTCATCGTCGCGGTCGGGTTGTTCGCGGTCGGCGAGTCGCTGTGGGTGGCGTCGCGGCTGCGGCACCAGCCGGGCGGGCCGATCCCGGTGGGCCGCCCGTGGCTGGGCCGCGAGGACCTGCGGCGGACGTGGAAGCCGTGGCTGCGCGGGCCGCTGATCGGGTTCCCGTTCGGCGCGATCCCGGCCGGTGGCGCGGAGATCCCGACGTTCCTGTCCTACGCCACGGAGAAGCGTCTCTCCAAGCACCGCGACGAGTTCGGCTCGGGCGCGATCGAGGGCGTGGCGGGCCCGGAGTCGACGGCGTCGGCGTCCGCGTCGGGCACGCTGGTCACGATGCTGACGCTGGGCCTGCCGACGACGGCGACGGCCGCCGTGATGCTGGCGGCGTTCCAGCAGTACGGGATCCAGCCGGGGCCGCTGCTGTTCGAGCGCGAGCCGGACCTGGTGTGGGGGCTGATCGCGTCGCTGTTCGTCGGCACGGTGCTGCTGCTGGTGCTGAACCTGCCGATGGCGCCGGTGTGGTCGAAGCTGCTGGCGATCCCGCGGCCGTACCTGTACGCGGGGATCCTGTTCTTCGCCTCGGTCGGCGCGTACGCGGTGTCGGGGCAGGTGGTCGACCTGATCGTGCTGTTCGTGATCGGCGCGCTCGGGTTCGCGATGCGCCGCTACGGGCTGCCGGTGCTGCCGGCGATCCTGGGCGCGATCCTCGGGCCGGCGGCCGAGCAGCAGATGCGCCGCGCGCTGCAGATCAGCGACGGCTCGCTGACGGGCCTGGTGAACACGACGTTCTCGGTGACGGTGTACGTGATCGTGGCGGTCGTGCTGCTGTGGCCGCTGATCCGCCGGCTGTTCCCGTCGCGGGAGCGGGTAACTGCCTCCTAGTGGGTGATGGACAAGCCTCCGGCGGGGACGTGACACTCGTTCACATCCCTGCTGGAGGTGTCGACGATGATGCTCCGCCGTCTGCTGCCCGCGTTCGCGGTCGTCCTGCTCGCCTCGTTCCTGCCCGCCGGGGTCGCGTCCGCGGCGCCGGGCCGGTACGTCGCCCTCGGTGACTCGGCCGCGTCGGGCCCGCTGATCCCGAACCCCGACCTGAGCTTCCTCGGCTGCCTCCGATCCACGGCGA
The DNA here is from genome assembly GCA_035995025.1 of Actinophytocola sp. Lineage (GTDB taxonomy): Bacteria > Actinomycetota > Actinomycetes > Mycobacteriales > Pseudonocardiaceae > Actinophytocola. The sequence goes on along the minus strand of DASYKY010000027.1, from coordinate 10,982 downwards.
ACTACCCGAAGCTCGTCGCCCGGCAGCTGGGCCTGCCCATCACCGACGTCACGTGCTCCGGCGCGGACACCGTCGACATGACGAACCCGCAGGAGACCGACCTCGGTACCGCGGCGCCGCAGTTCAACGCCCTGACCCCGGACACGTCGGTCGTGACGCTGCAGATCGGCGGCAACGACGCGGGCCTCACCGGTCTCGCGCAGTCGTGCCTGAACCTGCTGCCGCCCCCGTTCGGCGACTCGTGCGCGGAGGAGAACACCGCGGGCGGCCGCGACGTGTACGGCGAGCGCGTCGCCGCTGTGGCGCCGCGCGTGGCGGCGGTCCTGGACGGCATCCATTCGCGGTCGCCTTCCGCGCGGATCCTCGTGGTCGGCTACACGTACTACATCCGCGCCGGCGGCTGCTACCCGAGCGTGCAGCTGTGGGGCCGCGACGCGACCTACATCCAGGCGAAGGTGGACCAGCTGAACCAGGTCCTCGCGGACACCGCCGCCACGCACGGTGCGACCTATGTGGACATTCGCACCCCGGGCGTCGGCCACGACGTCTGCACACCGGGCTCGGTCCGCTGGGTGGAACCGTTCATCCCGGCCAACCTGGCGGCCCCGCTGCACCCCAACGCCCGCGGCATGCAGGGCATGGCCCAGGTGGTCGGCGCTGCCGTCGCAGCCGGCTAGCAGACATTCGCCTGGATGACGCCCGCATCAGATCCGCATCAGGATCTGATGTGGGAAATCGGAGATACCCGCATGCGCACAGCGGCGTTACCGTTGGTGACGTTGCGGCAGGTGATTGCAGTGCGGAACTCCGGCATGCGACCCGATGGAGCGATCGACCGTTCTCCGACGCTGGGGCTGGCGGCGGAGCTACTCGGCGTTGCCTCAATCGAGCACATCGCGCAATCTCTGGTCAGGCGCGCGATGTTGTCCGGAGGCCGGTTCGAGGCACACGAGTTCGGTCAGAACGCCCACTCGTCTGCCTCTGCCGGCGGCTTGGTGGCCGGCATCAGTGGCATACCTGACTTGTCACCTCGGCTAGTGGATCCGGTGGTCGTGGCGGCAGCGTCCCTCGTCGGCCGGAACGGTCAGGTCAGAGGTCACGACCGAAACCCGAAGGCCGGGGCCACGAATTGGGCGATGTCGCAGCTGTTGTTCGGTCTCCTGCAGCGCAAGGTCCTTGCCCGGAGGTTTCGCCGTGAGATCACGGATCTGCTCGGCGCGCTGCTGGAGCGACAGGACAGGTCAGGAGGCTGGCCACTTCGGCCCGGTGAGGAACCGGCGCTCGTCTACACGTTCTATCCGACACTGGCGTTGACCAGGGTACGGTCCGCCGGCCTCGGCGGTGACGTGACAGTTCGCGAATCGCTGCGCCTGGCCACACGCTTCGTTGAAACGGAGATGTCCCTGGCGCACGCCTCGGTGATGCAACGCATTCTCGCCCTCACGTTCTTGAGCAATCACGTGGTCGAAGTGACGAATCCATCGACGCGCGCGGGTATCTGCTCTCGCAGTGCCTGAACGGCTATGGCAGGTTGCGCATCGAAGACGAGCCCGTCTTCAACTATCGCCAACCGATGTGGCACACGGTCTTGTGGCGGCCACTTCTTTACCTGTGTGTTCGGAGTTGGGCGTCGCCGATGAATCCGGTCAACGCCCAACTGGGCGGCGAGCTCTTGTCAACGTTCGACATCCGGCAATCGGCGTGGCTGGGCCCGATTGCGGCGGTCGACAGGCGAACCGGCGTCTCGTGGGCGTCCGCACTCGCGTTGCGTGCTGTCGTGGCCCTGTCCGCCGATCTCGCGAGCAATGAGATCACGGCGGCGCAGTTCAGAGGTCGAGCGCGGTCCCTTGCCAAGGCGGAGTACGAATACGACGTCGTCATCTCCTTCGGTGGCCCGGACCGCAAGGTGGCGGAGCAGATCAGCCATCGTCTGAAGGCCGCGGGTCTTCGTGTCTTCTACGACAAGGATCACCAGCACGCGCTGCTCGGCGAAGATCTGGCGACCTACCTGCACAGTACGTACTTCACCAAAAGCCGGTTTGCGGTGGTGCTGCTGTCGCCGGCCTTCGTGGCATCGAAGTGGGCCGGTAACTGGGAATGGCGTGCCGTACTGGCTCGCATGCAACAACAGCGGGGCGGGTATGTCCTGCCGTACATAGTCGAGAACGTAGTCGTGCCCGGCTTGAGTCCATCGATTGGTTACGCGCGTGCCACGGAGTACTCGGTCGAGCAGTTCTGCGATCTCGTGGTCAGAAAGATCTGGTCGTGACACGCCCGTCCGAAACGCTTGATCACCGCTCGGAGCGCGCTAGCCTGAGGCCCTCTGGAGTTCGGTGCCGACCTCACCTGTGGAGCCTGTGAATGGATTCATCCAGGCAGGATGTGATCGCGAGGACAGCGGAGTTCGTTCGCGGTCGGCTCGGCGCCGAGCCGACCGGCCACGACTGGTGGCATGTGGATCGAGTACGACGAACGGCCCTCTACATTGCTTCCGATGAGTGTGCGGACACATTTGTTGTCGAGCTCGCGGCGCTCCTGCACGACGTCGACGACTATAAGTTCACCGGCGACCGCGAGTCGGGGCCGCGCGCAGCGACGGAATGGCTGTGCGCTCAGAGCGTCGATCGCCGGATCGTCACCGACGTCGCCGAGATAATCCGGCGAATGTCCTTCCGCGGTGCCAATGTGGACGAGCTGTCGCAGTCGGTCGAAGGAAGCTGCGTGCAGGATGCCGACCGGCTGGATGCCATGGGAGCGATCGGGATAGCCCGGACGTTTGCTTACGGCGGGTTTGTGCAGAGGCCCATTCACGACCCGTCCGTGCGAGAAGTCATGCACGCGTCGGCCACCGAGTATCAACATCATCGCGGTACAACCATCAACCATTTTCATGAGAAGCTCCTTCTCCTCAAGAAGCGCATGCAGACTGATGCAGGCCGGAAGCTCGCGTGCGAACGTCATCAGTTCATGGCCGACTTCATCGAGATGTTTCATGGCGAGTGGGACTTCGAATCCGTCAGGTAGCTGCCAATCCCATCTCGACCAGGTCAGCGGGGTAGGGCGGTCGTCGCTCGGGTGATGAGGCTGGGGCGGAGCAGATGGCGCGCAGGTTCTGCCCGTTCGCCCCGTACTCGTTGAATCAGCGCCTCCGCGGCCAGCGTGCCCATCTCGTTGCGGGGCTGGTCGATCGTGGTCAGGGAGACGTGCCGCAGGGCGGCCAGCCACGTGTTGTCGTAGCCCACCACCGACACGTCCGCGGGCACCGACAGGCCCGCGGCCTCCAGCGCCGAGATCGCGCCCACCGCGTTCAGGTCGTTCGCCGCCATCACCGCGGTCGGGGGGTTGGCCAGCAGGGAACGGATCGCCGCCGCGCCCGCCGACTCCGTGTACTCGCCGCGGACGACTCGCGGGGTCAGGCCGTGGCGGCGCATCGCGTTGACGTAGCCGGTCCGGCGTGGCGCTGCCTGGGAACCGCCGCCGCCGTCGATGTGGGCTATGTCGCGGTGTCCCAGGGACACCAGGTGGTCCACCGCCATGCCGGAGCCCGCCTGGCCGTCGTCGTTCACGGTGTCCACTGTGGACGACCGGGACGAGCGGGACACCAGCACGACCGGGGTGTGCGCGGCCGCGGCGGCGATCGCGCCCGACGGGACCACCGGGCCCAGCAGCGCGATGCCCGCCGGCCGGAAGGACAACAGCCCGGTCAGGGCCTGGCGTTCCCGGGCCGGCCGCCGGCCGCCGGTGTTGAACACCAGCTCGAAGCCCGCCGCCCGCGCCTGCGCGTCCAGGCCGTCGACCACCTCCGCCCAGAACGGGTTGTGCAGGTCCGACACCATCACGCCGAGCACGTGCGACGTCCGGCTCGCCAGCGACCTCGCCATCGCGTGCGGCGAGTAACCCAGCTCGTCGGCCGCCCGCAACACGGCCGCCCGGCGGCGCTCGCTCACCTTCGGCGAGCCGCGCATGACCAGCGAGACCAGCGCCCGGGACACCCCTGCCCGCGCGGCCACGTCCTCGATCGTCGGTCGCCCCAAGGCCCACGCTCCCTTGACACCCGTGTGACGGACATTACAGGATGGTGTCGTTAGAGCGCTCTAACGACGGACGGACACGGACCATGCGCATCGGCGTCGCCGGAGTCGGCCGGATCGGGACCATGCACGCCTCCCACCTGGCATCGCTCGGCACGGTCGACGAGGTGGTGGTCTACGACCCGGTGGACGGGCGTGCCGCGCAGGCCGCCGAAGCGCTCGGCAAGGCCACCGCAGCGGCGAGCATCGGCGACCTGCTCGAGCGCTCGGACGGCGTCCTCGTCGCCACCCCCACCGACACCCATCCGGCCCTCGTCCGCGCCTGCCTCGCCGCGCGCACCCCGGTCCTCTGCGAGAAGCCCATCGCCGCCGACCTCGCCGAGATGACCGCGCTCGTCGCGGCGATCGAGGCCGGCGACACCCCGGTCCTCGTCGGCTTCCAGCGCCGGTTCGACCCCGCGGTCGTCGAGCTGCGCCGCCGCATCGCGACCGGCGAGCTCGGGCCCGTCTACCACGTCCGCGCCACCGGCTTCGACGCCAACCCGCCCGATCCCGCCTACCTGCCCACCTCCGGCGGCATCTTCCGCGACCTGCTCATCCACGACCTCGATGCCGTCCCGTGGCTCGTCGGCGAGCCCGTCGTCGAGGTCTACGCGTCCGGCTCGGTCCTCGTCGACCGCGCGTTCGCCGACGCGGACGACGTCGACAACGCCGTGGTGCTGCTGCGCTTCGCCGGCGGTGCGCACGCCACGATCCACGGCGGCCGGCACGACCCGCTCGGCTACGACCACCGCATCGAGGTGCTCGGCGGCAAGGACTCGGTGGCTGTCGGGCTCGATGGCCGGACGCCGCTGACCTCGCTCGAACCCGGTGGCCCGCAGGCAGGCCCGGGCGCCTATCCCGGTTTCCCCGAACGGTTCCGCCGCGCGTACCTCAACGAGATGCGGGTGTTCGCCGACGTGGTCGCCGGGCGGGCAGACAACCCGTCGCCCGCCCGCGACAGCCTCGTCAGCCTCCGCCTCGCCGAGGCCTGCGAGCGCTCGCGGCGGACCGGGCAGCCGGTACGGATGGGAGCCACGCCATGAGGATCGCCGCCGCGCCCATCTCGTGGGGGGTCTGCGAGGTGCCCGGCTGGGGCCGCGTGCTCGAGCCCGCCACCGTCCTCGCCGAGATGGCCGGCCTGGGCGTCACCGCCACCGAGCTGGGCCCGCCCGGCTACCTGCCGGCCGACCCGGCCGGCCTGCGCACGCTGCTCGCCGGGCACGAGCTGACCCTCGTCGGCGGCTTCCTCGCCGTCCCGCTGCACGACCCGGACCTCGCCCGGTCCACAGTGGACGCTGCGGCCCGGAGCGCGGAGCTGCTCGCCGCCGCGGGTGCGGACGTGCTCGTGCTGGCCGCGGCCACCGGACTGGACGGCTACGACGAGCGGCCCGCGCTGCGCCCGGCGCAGTGGGACACGCTCGTCGAGACCGCCGCCCTCGTCCGCGACCGTGCCGTGCGCGCCGGCCTGCGGACCGTGCTGCACCCGCACGTCGGCACCCATGTGGAGACCACCGCGGAGGTCGACCGGTTCCTCGCCGACTCCGACCTGCCGCTGTGCGTCGACACCGGCCACCTGCTCATCGGCGGCACCGACCCGGTCGAGCTGGTGCGGTCCCACCCGCGGCGGGTCGGCCACGTGCACCTCAAGGACGTCCGCGCCGACCTCGCCGACGCGGTGCGGTCCGGGCGGCTCGGCTACACCGAGGCGGTCGCGCGGGGCATCTACGTGCCGCTCGGCGAGGGCGACGTCGACCTCGCCGAGCTGTTGAAGTTGTTGCGCGACGGCGACTATCAAGGCTGGTACGTACTCGAGCAGGACACCGCGCTGCCCGAGGACGACACCGGCGCCGACCAGGTGCCGCGCCGGGACACCGCGCGCAGCCTGGCCTTCCTGCAGTCGGTCCGCTGATCAGGCGCGGCGGGCCGAGAGGCCGAAGAACGGAGACAACGATGTCTGCGATGTCCGTGCGAGGGCGACCAAAGCCCGCGCTCCTGGCCGCCGCGCTCGCGGTGCTCGCGATGGTGCTCGCCGCGTGCACCGGGCCGTCCGCGGAGTCCGAGACCGCGCCGGGTGGCGGTGGCGGCGGTCCGTTCGACCCGAACGCGCCGCTCGACTTCGCGGTCGTCACCCACGGCACGGAGTCCGACGCGTTCTGGAGCGTGGTGAAGAACGGCGCCGAGGCGGCCGGCCGCGAGCTGGGCGTCAAGGTCACCTACGTGTCCAACGGCGACCCGGGCGCGCAGGCCAAGCTCATCGACAACGCCGTGGCGCAGGGCAAGACCGGCCTGGTCGTGTCGATGGCCAACCCGGACGCGCTGGAGGACTCCATCAAGGCCGCGGTGAAGGCCGGCATCCCGGTCGTCACGATCAACTCGGGGGCCGACCGCAGCAAGGAGTTCGGCGCCATCGCGCACGTCGGCCAGGACGAGAAGATCGCCGGCCGTGCGGCCGGGACACGGTTCAAGGACGCCGGCAAGAAGAAGCTGCTGTGCGTCATCCACGAGGCCGGCAACACCGGGCTCAGCGACCGCTGCGACGGCGCGAAGGAGGGCTTCGGCGGGGACGTCGAGAACCTCCAGGTCGACATCAACAACCCGACCGACATCGAGGCCCGCATCAAGGGCGCGCTGCAGACCAACCCGGACGTCGACGGGGTGCTCACGCTGTCCTCGCAGGTCGCCGACCGCGCGGTCGCGGCAGCGCAGGGTGCGGGCTCGGACGCCCAGATCGCCACGTTCGACCTGAACACCGGTGTGGTCGACGCCGTGCGCGACGGCCGGATCCTGTTCGCCGTGGACCAGCAGCAGTACGAGCAGGGCTACCTGCCGATCATGATGCTGAAGCTGTACCGGCAGAACGGGAACACCCTCGGCGGCGGGCAGTCCGTGCTCACCGGACCGGGTTTCGTCGACAAGTCCAATGCGGACCTGGTGCGTCCGTACACCGAACGTGGCACGCGGTGAGGAGCGGCACATGACCACCACGACCGTTGACCCCAACCCCGAACCAGCGGCCGTCGACGAACGGCTGTCGTCGGCCTCGTTCCTGAACCGGATGGTGGTGCGCCCGGAGATCGGCGCGCTGATCGGCGCGCTGGTCGTGTTCGTCTTCTTCTCCCTCGTCGCCGACAAGTTCCTCACCCTGAGCGGGGTCGCGACCTGGCTCGACGACTCCGCGACGCTCGGCATCATGGCGGTCGCCGTGGCGCTGCTGATGATCGGCGGCGAGTTCGACCTGTCGGCCGGCGTGATGACCGCGTCGACCGCGCTGGTCACGGCGATCTTCGCGACGCAGGTCGGGCTGAACGTGTGGGTGGCGCTGCTGCTGTCGCTCGTCTTCGCGCTCGGCGTGGGCGCGCTCAACGGGTGGCTGGTGGTCCGCACCGGGCTGCCGAGCTTCATCGTCACGCTCGGCACGTTCCTCGCGCTGCAGGGCCTCAACCTCGGCGTCACCCGGCTGATCACCAACTCCGTGCAGGTCACCGGCATGCGGTCGGCGCCGGGCTACGAGTCCGCGGGCTTCGTGTTCGCCTCCACGTTCCCGGTCGGGGACACACCGTTCCAGATCTCGATCGTGTGGTGGCTCGGCTTCACCGCGGTCGCCGCGTGGGTACTGACGCGCACGAAGTTCGGCAACTGGATCTTCGCGGTCGGTGGTGCCGCCCCGGCCGCGCGGGCGGTCGGCGTGCCGGTCGCGCGCACGAAGATCCTGCTGTTCATGGGCACCGCGGTGGCCGCGTGGCTGGTCGGCGCGATCAACATCCTGCGGTTCACCACCGTCCAGGCCAACCAGGGCATCGGCCTGGAGTTCCAGTTCATCATCGCGGCGGTGATCGGCGGCTGCCTGCTCACCGGCGGGTTCGGCTCGGCGGTCGGCGCGGCGATCGGCGCGCTGATCTTCGGCATGGCGCGCCAGGGCATCGTGTTCGCCGACTGGAACAGCGACTGGTTCATGCTCTTCCTCGGCATCATGCTGCTCGGCGCGGTGCTGGTGAACAACACCTTCCGGCGGCGAGCGGAAAGGGTCCGGCGATGACCGACACACAAGCACCGCTCATCGAGGTCGACGGGATCGGCAAGAACTACGGCAGCGTGATCGCCCTGCGCGATGTGTCCACTGTGGTCAACGCGGGCGAGGTGACCTGCGTGCTCGGCGACAACGGTGCAGGCAAGTCCACGCTGATCAAGGTGCTCTCGGGCGTGCACCGGCACGACACCGGCCGGTTCCTGGTCAACGGCGAGGAGGTGCGGCTCTCCTCGCCGCGCGAGGCGCTCGACTTCGGCATCGCGACCGTCTACCAGGACCTCGCGGTCGTGCCGCTGATGAGCGTGTGGCGCAACTTCTTCCTCGGCTCCGAGCCGACGCTGGGTGCCGGGCCGCTGCAGCGGCTCGACCGCGCGAAGGCGAAGGAGACCGCGCGCTCCGCTCTCGCCGAGATGGGCATCGACCTGCGCGACGTGGAGCAGCCGGTCGGCACGCTTTCCGGCGGCGAGCGGCAGTGCGTGGCGATCGCGCGGGCGGTGTACTTCGGCGCGAAGGTGCTGATTCTCGACGAGCCGACCGCGGCGCTGGGCGTGAAGCAGTCCGGCGTGGTGCTGCGCTACGTCGCGCAGGCCCGCGACCGGGGGCTCGGCGTCGTGCTGATCACGCACAACCCGCACCACGCCTACCCGGTGGGCAACCGGTTCCTCATCCTCAAGCGCGGCCGCAGCCTCGGCTCGACGGAGAAGGCGGACATCACCATCGAGGAGCTGACCCGCCAGATGGCCGGCGGCGCGGAACTGGAAGCCCTGGAGCACGAGCTCCGGGAGGTGGCCGGCTAGTGCGACTCACGACCGCGCAGGCGCTGGTCCGCTGGCTCGTCGCGCAGCGCGGCGTGTTGCTGGACGGCACGGAGGTGCCGCTGTTCCCGGGCGTGTTCGCGATCTTCGGGCACGGCAACGTGCTGGGCCTGGGGACCGCGCTGTCCGAGCAGCCTGACCTCCCGGTGTGGCGCGGTCACAACGAACAGGGCATGGCGCTGGCGGCGGTCGGGTACGCGAAGGCCACCCACCGCCGCCAGGTCGGCGTCGCCACCTCGTCCATCGGGCCGGGTGCGCTGAACATGGTCACCGCGGCCGGCGTCGCGCACGCCAACCGGCTGCCGCTGCTCCTGCTGCCCGGCGACACGTTCGTCAACCGCGCGCCCGACCCGGTGCTGCAGCAGGTCGAGCCTTTCGGCGACGCGACGGCCACGGTCAACGATGCGTTCCGGGCGGTCAGCCGCTACTTCGACCGGATCGTCCGGCCCGAGCAGCTGATCGCAACGCTGCCGCAGGTGGCGCGGGTGCTCACCGACCCGGCGGAGTGCGGGCCGGTGACCCTGGCGCTGCCGCAGGACGTGCAGGCCGAGGCGTTCGACTACCCGGCCGCCTTGTTCGAGCCGGTCGTCCACCACGTGCCGCGGCCCCGGCCGGACCGGCACGCGCTGGGCCTGGCCGCGGACGCCATCGCCGCCGCCCACCGCCCGCTGCTGGTGCTCGGCGGCGGCGTGCGGTACTCCGGCGCCACGCACGCGGCCGTGGCGCTGGCCGAGCGGCACGGGATCCCGCTGGCCGAGACCACCGCCGGCCGCACGCTGGTGCGCCACGACCACCCCCTGCACGCCGGCCCGCTCGGCATCACGGGCTCGTCGTCGGCCAACGCGCTCGCCGCCGAGGCGGACCTGGTGCTCGCGGTCGGCACCCGGCTGCAGGACTTCACCACCGCGTCGTGGTCGCTGTTCGCGCCGGACGCGGCGCTGGTCATGGTCAACACCGCCGGGTTCGACGCCGTCAAGCACGGTGCGCTGGCCCTGGTGGCGGACGCCGGCGAGGCGCTCGGCGAGCTGGCCGGCCTTCTCGACACGTGGCGGGTGTCCGCGACCTGGTCGGAGCGGGCCGCCGCCGAGCGGTCCCGGTGGGACACCTACGTCGACGGCCTTCGTAAGCCCGCCGCCGGGCTGGCGACCTATGCCCAGGTCGTCGGCGTGGTCAACGAGGAGAGCGGCGCGGACGACTACGTGATGACCGCGTCCGGCGGGCTGCCCGGCGAGCTGATCGGCGGCTGGCGCGCGGCCGGCGGACCGGAGTCCGGGATGGACGTCGAGTACGGCTTCTCGTGCATGGGCTACGAGATCGCCGGCGCGTGGGGCGCGGCGATGGCGCGACGGTCCGGAGTGGTCACGACGATGCTCGGCGACGGCTCGTACCTGATGCTGAACTCCGAGCTGTTCTCCGCCGCGTTCGCCGGCCACGGGTTCGTGGCGGTCGTGTGCGACAACGACGGGTACGCCGTGATCGACCGGCTGCAGCGCGGCAACGGCTCGCCGGGCTTCAACAACATGTACGCCGACTCCCGTTCGCTGCGGGCACAACCGCCCCGTGTGGACTTCGCGTCCCACGCCGCGTCGCTCGGCTGTGCCGTGCTGCCCGTCGCGGACCTCGAGGGCCTGCGCGGCGCCTACCGACAGGCGCGCGAACACGCACGAGCCGGCCGGGTGGCCGTCGTGGTGATCAGCACGCACCCGTCGTCGTGGACCGATGCCGGAGCATGGTGGGAGGTCGGTGTTCCGGAGTACTCGAGGTACCCGGCTGTCACCGACGCACGTGAGACCGTGGACAAGGCGAAGCGGGACCAGGTGCGATACCTGGGCCGCCCCTGAACCTGACGATCAACGACGGTAGTCGTCGTCCTCGTAGTCGTCCTCGTCGAAAGGGCCCCCACCGTTGCTGCCCGACGGCGGCTGGTTCGACAGCTCTCGTTGCAGAGCTTCGAAGTCGGTGTGATGAGTGCTGTATTTGAGCTCTCGGGCTACCTTGGTTTGCTTAGCCTTCGCCCGGCCGCGCCCCATGGCTCGACCCCCTCGCACAGTGACGGGGCGGCCGGGG
>DASYKY010000026.1:0-26070 GCA_035995025.1 Actinophytocola sp. | reverse complement strand
CCTCAACCAGCTGCAGCGCGGTCAGGTCCGCAAGGGTGTCGTCTCCTCGATCGTCAACTTCGGTGCGTTCGTGGACCTCGGCGGCGTCGACGGTCTGGTGCACGTCTCGGAGCTGTCCTGGAAGCACATCGACCACCCGTCGGAGGTTGTCGAGGTCGGCCAGGAGGTCACCGTCGAGGTGCTGGACGTGGACATGGAGCGCGAGCGCGTGTCCCTGTCGCTGAAGGCCACCCAGGAAGACCCGTGGCGCCAGTTCGCCCGCACCCACGCGATCGGTCAGATCGTGCCGGGCAAGGTCACGAAGCTGGTTCCGTTCGGCGCGTTCGTCCGCGTGGACGAGGGCATCGAGGGCCTGGTGCACATCTCCGAGCTGGCCGAGCGCCACGTGGAGATCCCCGAGCAGGTCGTCCAGGTCGGCAACGACGTCATGGTCAAGGTCATCGACATCGACCTCGAGCGGCGCCGGATCTCGCTGTCGCTCAAGCAGGCCAACGAGGGCTTCTCGGCGGAGACCGAGTTCGACCCGACCCAGTACGGCATGGCGGCGGAGTACGACAACGAGGGCAACTACATCTACCCCGAAGGCTTCGACCCCGACACCCAGGAATGGCAGGACGGGTACGACAAGCAGCGGGAGGAGTGGGAGCGCCAGTACGCCGAGGCGCACACTCGCTACGAGCAGCACCTGGCCCAGGTCAAGAAGGCCGCCGAGGCCGACGCCGCTGCCGAGAGCGAGGGCCCTGCCGAGGGCGGCGAGGCCGCGGACAGCAACTACTCGTCGGGCGGTGGTGAGTCGCAGAAGAAGAGCGGCGGCACCCTGGCCAGCGACGAGCAGCTGGCCGCACTGCGCGAGAAGCTCTCCGGCGGCGTCTGAGCCTCCTGAGATCTGACAAACAAGGGCCCCGTTGCTGCAACGGGGCCCTTGTTTTGTGCGCGTTGTCGCATACGGTGATCGGGTGCGGGTCGTCCTGGTCCTCATCGCGGCGCTGGTCGCCGTGTCGGCTGGTGTGTCCGGCTGCGCCCGTGAGAAGCAGCCCGTGGTGGTGCCCGAGGTCCCGCAGTTCACGACCGGCGCGCCGCCGCCGTCCGGCGAGGCCACGGCGGGCCGCCCGGTCCCGAAGACGTGCGGCGACGTGGTGTCGCAGGACGACATCGGCACCGTCCTGGGCACCCTCATCGGCGACGCGCGGCCGGTCGTCGGCGTGCCGCAGCCGAGCATCGGCCGCACCGCGCGCCTGGATTGCTACTACGGCCTGAGCGGCAACCGCCCGGTGTCGAGCGCGACGGTGTGGATCGGCCTGGCGACCTACACGGACCCCAAGCACGCCCAGCAACGCCTCACGTACACGATCTCCACCGAACGCGACGCCGGCTCGCAGATCAACGAGGTCCCGGTGGGCGCGGGCGACGGCGTGCTGATGCGCGGCAAGACCTGGATGCTGGTGGCGATGCGCGGCAGGACGACCGTGGTGGTGTCGATCCGCCCGAACCTGGTCCGCGAGGACCGCGCGGGCGCGATGCTCGGTCAGCTGGCGGACGAGGCCCTCACCCCGAACACGCCGGCCGGAGGCTGACCGCCCGGGCCGCTGCGTCCGTGCGGCGGGGTCAGGCGGCGCGGATGAAGGCGGCCCGGCCGTGGCGGGCGGCCACGACCGGGGCCCAGGCGCGCTCGGCGGCTGCGGCAGCGGCCCTGCGGCGCAGGCCGGCCAGGCTGTGCCTGGCCGGCACCAGCGCGGTCGACCACCACGTGCGGCGAAACTCCTCGAGTGCGATGGCGACCGCGTGGTGGCGCAGGCAGTGCACCAGGCCGGGCGTGCCAAGACGGTGCCGGCCGGGCTGCACGTAGCGTCGTCGCATCGAGGTCCTCCGTATGGGTGACGCGTTGGCGGCAACCGTAGGGGAACGCGTCAGCAAATCACCGGAAACTTGGCGCGTGTCTTCATCCACTCGAGTAACAAGTCGGCCACGGACGGGGGTGATCACCGCGCCTCGACCGAGCTGCGAGAATGCGGTCATGCTTCGCGTGGGCCTCACCGGGGGGATCGGCTCCGGAAAATCCACTGTGGCCGGTCGGCTGGCCGAGCACGGTGCCGTCGTGATCGACTCCGACAAGATCGCCCGGGAGGTCGTCGAGCCGGGCACGCGGGGGCTCGCCGAGCTGGTCGAGGAGTTCGGCGCCGGCATCCTCGCCGGCGACGGCACGCTCGACCGGGCCGAGCTCGCCCGCCGCGCCTTCTCCGCAGACGCGGCCCGCGCCCGGCTGAACGCCGTCGTGCACCCGAAGATCGCCGCGCGCACCGCCGAGCTGATGGCCGCGGCGCCCGAGGACGCGATCGTCGTGCATGACGTGCCGCTGCTCGTGGAGAACGACCTGGGTCCCAGCTACCACCTCGTGCTCGTCGTCGACGCGCCGGTGGAAACCCGGGTGCACCGCCTGGTCCACACGCGCGGAATGTCCGAAGAGGACGCTCGAGCCCGGCTCAAGGCCCAGGCGGACGAGGCGGCCCGCCGCGCCGCGGCCGACGTATGGCTCGACAACGGCGGGTCCGTCGACGAGGTGCTGGCCGAGGTGGACGCCCTGTGGGCGGACCGGCTGGTGCGCTTCGAGGCCAATGTGCGGCACGGCAAGCGAAACTTCTACGGCGGCCCGCGCCTGGTACCGCCGGACCCCACCTGGCCTGCGCAGGCCACCAGACTCGTCGCCCGGATCCGGCGGGCGATCGCACGCGAGGACGCCCGGGTGGACCACATCGGCTCGACCGCGATCCCCGGCATGCCCGCCAAGGACGTGGTCGACCTGCAGCTGACCGTCGCGTCGATGGCGGAGGCCGACGTGCTGGCCCCGGCGCTCGCGGCGGCCGGCTTCCCGCGCCTGGACTTCGTCGACCGGGACAACCCGAAGGACTACGCGCCGGACGTCGAGCAGTGGCGGAAGCGACTGCACGTCTCGGCCGACCCCGGCCGGCTGGTGAACCTGCACGTCCGCGCGGCGGGCACGCCCGGCTGGCGGCTGGCGCTGCTGATGCGCGACTGGCTCCGCGCGGACCAGGCGGCGCACGCGGAGTACCGGGCCCTCAAGGAGGACCTGTCCCACCGGTACGCGGCGGACGACGACACGGACAACTACGCCGAGAGCAAGGAGCCGTGGTTCGACCAGGCCGCGGCGCGTGCCGAGGAATGGGCGAGGGAGACCGGCTGGACGGCGTGATCTCTGCCCATGGGTCGCTGCGTTCGGTCGCCAATGCGTCGTCTTCCCTCCTGCGCTGCTCGGCGCTCGGTCCTCGCGCCTGCGCTGCTCGTCAGTCCAGACGACGCACGCTCCCTCTCTTCCGCTCAGCCGCCGCGGGTGTGCATCTCCAGGTGCGGGTTGGACTTCAGCGTCGCCAGCGGGATGAACGGCATCCGGTCGCGCTCGGCCAGCCGTTGCACCGCGCCGCGGTCCTCGCGCGCGGTCCACTTGCCGGTGATCAGCTCGCGCAGCTCCGCGACGGACGCGCCGTCGCGCAGCGGGTCCCGCAGGTTCGTGCCCTCGATGGCGTAGAGGCAGCGGAACCACACGCCGTCCGCGGTCAGCCTGCTGCGATCGCACGTCGCGCAGAACGGCTGCGTGGTGGACGACACGATGCCGAACGTGGAGCCGTCGGGCAGCTCGAACCGGTCGGCGGGAGCGGCGTCGGTGTTGGGCCGCGGCGTGATCGGGCCGTAGTGGTCCGTCAGGCGGCTGAGCATCTCCGCGCGGGAGAGCACCAGTTCCTTCGACCACGTCGTGGCGCCGCCGACGTCCATGTACTCGATGAACCGCACCTCGGCAGGCACGGTCCGGCCGAACTCGATCAGGTCGACCAGCTCGTCGTCGTTGACGCCGCGCAGGGCCACCGTGTCGATCTTCGTGCCGGTGAGGCCGGCCGGTGCCACCGCCGCGAGGCCCGCGAGCACCGCCGGGTGCGAGCCGCGCTGCGACAGCGTCTTGGACCGGTCGGCCCGCAGCGTGTCGAGGCTGACCGTCACGCGGCCGAGCCCGGCCGCCTTCAGCGCGGCCACGTTGTCCGCCAGCAGCACGCCGTTGGTCGTCATCGCGAGGTCGCGCATGCCCTCCTTGGCGGCCAGCATCGCGACGAGGTCCGGCAGGTCGCGGCGCAACAGCGGCTCGCCGCCGGTGATGCGGACCTTGTCCACGCCGAGCGACATGAACACGTCGGTCAGCGCGGAGATCTCCTCGAACGTCAGCAGGTCACGCCGCGGCAGCCAGACGTACTCGGCTTCGGGCATGCAGTACCGGCACCGCAGGTTGCACCTGTCGGTGACCGAGATGCGCAGGTTGCGCAGCGGCCGCCGGTAGCGGTCCACGATGGCTTGCGCCGGCACGTCGCCAACGTATACGCGATCACCGCGGGCCCGCCAGACGGCCGACAACCTGCGGAAATCGCGCGTTCCACGGAATGGATCGCGGGTCCGCAGATGCGGGTCGAAGACCCGGGACGGCACGTGGATGCGGAGGTGTGCGGCTCGGGGCCGCGCCCAAATTATTCGGGGGTGCGAAAACTCAGGTAGCCGCGTTCGTACGCCGTCGCCACCGCTGCGGCGCGGTCGTTCACGCCGAGCTTGGCGTACACGTGCAGCAGGTGCGTCTTCACGGTCGCCTCGCTGATGAACAGCTGCGCGGCCGCCTCCCGGTTCGTCGACCCGCGGGCGATCAGCCCGAGCACGTCCAGCTCCCGCTGCGACAGCGGCTCGGACGCCGGCTGGCGCATCTGGCCCATGAGCCGGGTCGCGACGGCGGGAGAGAGCACCGCCTGCCCGCGTGCGGCGGCCTCGACCGCCCGGTACAGCTCGTCGCGCGGCGCGTCCTTGAGCAGGTAGCCGGTGGCGCCCGCCTCGATCGCCGGCAGCACGTCGCTGTCGGTGTCGTACGTGGTCAGCACGAGCACCCGGGACGCCACGCCGCGCCTGGCCAGCTCGGCGATCGCGGTGACGCCGTCGGTCCCGGGCATCCGCAGGTCCATGAGGATCACGTCCGGCCGCAGCCGCTCGGCGGCCACGATCGCCTCCGCGCCGTCGGCGGCCTCACCGAGCACCTCGAACCGCTCGTCACCGGTGAACATGCCGCGCAGCCCGTCACGCACCACCGGGTGGTCGTCGACGATCACCAGGCTGATGGCTGTATTCATGGTTCGCTTCGCTCCTCCGCTACTCGCCGTCTTCCCTCCTCCGTGCTCGGCGCTGGCGCGCCTGCGCGCGAGCGTCAGTCCAGACGGCGAACGCTCCGTCGCTCCGCTCACGGTGCCCATTGGTTCGCTTCGCTCCTGCGCTACCCGCCGTCTTCCTCCGTGCGATGCTCGGCGCTGACGCGCCTGCGCTTCTCCTACGTCCAGACGGCGAACGCTCCGTCGCTCTCGCTCACGGTGCCCATTGGTTCGCTTCGCTCCTGCGCTACTCGCCGTCTTCCCTCCTCCGTGCTCGGCGCTGGCGCGCCTGCGCGCGAGCGTCAGTCCAGACGGCGAACGCTCCGTCGCTCCGCTCACTGCACACCTCCGGCCGGGATGGCGGGCACGGTGGCGGACACCGCTGTGCCGGCTCCCGGCTCCGACTCGATCTCCAGCCGCCCCGCCAGTCGCTGCACCCGCTGGCGCATCCCGGTCAGGCCGAAGCCGCCGTTCACCGAACCGTTGGCGCGCTTGACGTTCGGCTCGAAACCCACCCCGTCGTCGCGCACGTCGAGCGTCACCAGGTCCTCCATGTAGGACAGCGTCAGGCCGACCCGGGAGGCGTTCGCGTGCTTGGCCACGTTGGTCAGCGCCTCCTGCGCGGCGCGCAACAGCGTCACCTCGACGTCCGGGTGCATGGGCCGCGCGTCCCCGGTGGTGGTCAGCACGGCAGGCACGTTGTTGACCGACGCCCACTGCCTGGCGACCTCGCCGATCGCGTCCGGCAGCCGCGCCTCCTCGAGCTCGGCCGGCGCCACCGCGTGCACGTTCCGCCGCGCCTCGGTGAGGCTGTCGCGGGCTAGTGCCGCCGCGTTCGCGATGTGCCGGGCCGCGTGCTCCGGCCGCTGCTCGGCGGCCTGCAGCTGCGTGACGATCCCGGCCAGGCCCTGGGCGAGCGTGTCGTGGATCTCCCGGGCCATCCGCTGCCGCTCGTCGAGCACGCCCGCCTCGCGGGCCTGGACGAGCAGCTGCGCATGCAGGCCCGCGTTCTCCTCCAGCGCCGCCTCGAGCTTGTTGTTGGCCTCGCCCAGCTCGACGAGCGCCTGCTTCTGCCGGATGTTGCGTTCGTGCGTCCGCTCGCCGAAGTACGAGAAAAGACCCGCGACCGCGACGTTGAACGCCGCCAGCACGAGGTAGGCCCACCACGACTCGCTGGTGATGTTGACGACCCCGCCGACCTGGCCGACGGCCATCTGCATGGCGGTCGCGGCCACGCCCACGTAACGCCAGTTCCCGCGTAGCGCCCAGAAAGCGTGTATGTAGCCGACGAAGCTGAAGATCGTGTACCAGGGGGACAGGAACACGAGCCCCCCGGCGATCAGCCACACGCCGACGAAGTACACCGCCATGAGCGTCGTCCGCGACTCCCACTGCGGATGCAGCGTGTAGAACCACAGCACCCACAGCACGGCGAGCCCGGTGAGGACGATCGCCACCTGGTAGTCGATGGGCACGTCCCACAGCGGTTGCAGAAAGGAGATCAGCGTGGCGACCGCGAGCAGGAAGTAGGGGAGTATCCGGAAGATCGTGGTCTCGTTGCGCTCCCACCGGTCGAACTCCGCGGCCAGCTCCGCTTCGGTCACGTCGTACACCTACTCCCAGCGGAAGTACCGGGCGGCCAGCCCCCCGGCCACGAGCGTCCATCCCAGCATGACCGCCACGTGCAGCAGCTGCGGCCAGTGACCTGCGGCGGCGTCGGACAATGATTGCACGCCCGCGCCGAGCGGGGTGAAGTCGCTGATCCGGCGCAGCACGTCCGGCATGCTCGCCCGCGGCACCCACAGGCCGGCGAAGAACAGCACCGGGAAGAACAGCACCGAGCCGATCGCGCCGGCGCCGCGCGCGCTCGGCGCGAGCGACGCGATCAGGAGGCCCAGGCTGAGCATGGCCAGCACGCACAGCAGGTACACGAGGACGTACGCGGGGACCTGGCGGGGCAGCGCCACGCCGAACGCGATCCGGGCGACGGCCAGCACCACCACCAGCACGACGACGGCCATCGCCGTGCACATCAGCAGCTGCGCGCCGAGCATCGTGCGCGGACGCACCGGCGTGGTCGCCATCCGGCGCAGGATGCCCTTCTCCCGGTAGGTGGCGAACAGCTGCGGCAGGCCGTTGAGGGCCAGCATCGCGAGCGCCATCGTGACGACGATCGGCGCGTACAGGTCGATGACGCGGACCCCGCCGAGAGCCGGGTCGTGGTCGCGGAACCCCGGGATCAGGCCGAGGATGATCAGCAGGATCGGCGGGAACGCCAGCGCGAAGAACACCGCGGCCGGCTCGCGCAGGAACAGCTTGGACTCGGTCAGCGTGAGTCGGGTCAGGGTGCGCAACGGGGCTCCTCGTGTCTCAGTCGATGGCGCGGCCGGTCAGGGCCACGAACGCGTCGTCCAATGTGGTCTGCTCGACCCGCAGGTCGGCGGCGACGATCTGGTTGCGCGCCAGCACGGACGTGACGGCGTGCAACAGGTTCCCGGTACCGGTGACGACCAGCTGGCCGCCCGCGCGCTCCACACCGGACACCTCGGGCAGCATGGTCAGCAGCGCGTGCTCCAGCGGCCGCGACGGCCGGAACCGGATCCGCTGCGTCTGGTCCACTATGGACACCAGGCCCGCCGGGCTGTCGATGGCGACGACCTTCCCGTCGTCGATCAACGCGAGCCGGTCGCAGAGCCGCTCCGCCTCCTCCATGAAGTGGGTGACCAGCACGATCGTCACGCCGCGGTTGCGGATGTCGTCGATCAGCTCCCACACGTCGCGGCGTGCCTGCGGGTCCAGGCCGGTGGTCAGCTCGTCGAGCACCGCCACCCGCGGCGTGCCGACGAGCGCGAGCGCGATGGACAGCCGCTGCTTCTGCCCGCCGGACAGGCGGCGGAACTGGGCGTCGCGCTTGCCGGCGAGGCCCAGGACGTCCAGCAGCTGCGGCCAGTCGGCGGGGTCGCGGTAGAAGGAGCTGTACAGCTCCATCGCCTCGCCGACGCGCAGCTTGTCCGGCAGCTGGCTCTCCTGCAGCTGCGCGCCGAGGAGCTGCCTGAGCTCGCCGGTGTCGCGCCGCGGGTCGATGCCGCAGACCCGGATGTGGCCCGCGTCGGGCCTGCGCAGGCCCTCGACGCACTCCACGGTCGTCGTCTTCCCGGCGCCGTTCGGGCCGAGGATGCCGAAGATCTCCCCTTGTTCCACGGTGAAGGACACGCCGTCCACCGCGGTGTGCTCGCCGTAGCGCTTGACGAGCCCGTCCACCTCGATGATTGCCATGCGCTGAGCGTGCCGTCGCGGGGCACCCCGGCGGATCGCCCGGGCGGACATGGTTCGGCGTACCTGCGGTGGGTGGTCAGATCAACCGATCGGCTGACCCACCACTAGAGCGGTTTGCTATGGCTCATCGTGTGATGTCCGGTGTTGACCAACGGAACCTCAGGGGACCGTGACGGCAGTCAGCCACAATCAATCGGACGTCCGCACTGTTCGCTGGGACGTAACCAACACTTTCAATCCCGGGGAGGCGGACTAGTACGGCGGCCAGACGTCGAAGATGTGCTTGTAGGCGAGCCAGCCGCTGAGGTCGTGGCGAAAGCGGCTGAGCTCCTCGAGCGTCTTGTGCACCGTGCAGAGCGCGAGGTCGGCATCGCCCGCGAGCAGTATGCGGCCGGCGACCGCGGCGGCGAACTCCTCGCAGCGCACGATCCGCGCCGTGGTGCCGCCGGGCGCGGCCAGGCCGAGCAGCAGGTCGGTGGTCTTCCAGTAGCGGCCGTCGCTCGTCGCGCGGACCGCGGTCAGCACGCTCGGACCTGCCTTGGCGTGCCGCGACCGCGGGCGCTGGTGGGTCAGGCGCAGGTTCAGCTCCGGCAGCAGCCAGGTGACCTCGGCGTCGTGGAAGGGATCTTCCGGCGTGGGGCACTCGGTGCGCAGTCCCCAGCGCTCCACCTGGCATGTGCGCAAGCGCCTCGTCGTGCCGGTGGAGACGTAGCTGCGTGACGACGTGAAGGTGTCGACAATGTCGACGAGCTGCGGGGTGAACGTCGTGGCCACGGGTCCAGAGCGTAGCCGCCAGCGTGCTGTCGGTGATGGCCGGGGGGAATTCGTTATGTAACGACTCGTAAGCAGAATGGTATCGATCGGGTAAATGTATCGCTCGATAGTTGGATGGCTATTGACGAACCGATTCTAGTCATCGTTCCAGGTCAACGGGATCTTGAGCCAGGTCTCGACCTCGTAGCCCGCCGCCGCGATCCCGTCGACCGCCGCGAAAGTTCGTTCGATCGCGCGCTGCGCCGTTCGGTCGTCAACGAATCCCGCCGAACGGGCGGCGAGCACCTCGTCCGTGTCGAGTACCCGCAGGCTTCGCCGGTCGAGCACGAGAATGTCGAGGTAGAGGTCGACGGTCCGCCACACCGCGCCGGGCTCGATGTCGACAACGTCGATGTACACGTCGTGGTCGAGCACCTTGCCGGGATGCGCGCGCCAGCGGCTGATCCGCAGGCCGTGCTCGGGCAGCAGCCACGAGCGGAAGTAGGCGAGGTCGGGGTGGCCGGCCACCTCCCGCGCCATGTAGAGCCCGAACCCGGTCGTCCGGTACCGGTCGACGGCGCGGACGAAACCCTTGGGATCGGTGTTGGTCATGCCGGCGACGTCGAAGATCTCGATCTTGGGCGGATGCACGTCGGTCACGTGCCCAGAGTGCCCGTTCTCCGCCCGGCGCGCCGCCACCGCCGCTCCCCGCGGCTGAACCCGCGGCGCGTGGTGCGCGCCTGCGATTGTTGCCCTGAACTGGGGAAACGGCTTTTGTCGGTGGGCGCGCGTAGCCTGCTTTTCGTGGCAATGGTGATGGCTAGCTCCGAGTTCCGGCCCATCGGTGACATCCCTCGGTCCGATGGCAGGTTCCAGATGGTCAGCGACTATCAGCCGGCGGGCGACCAGCCGGCGGCGATCGTGGACCTGGAACGGCGCCTGCGGGCGGGGGAGCGCGACATCGTGCTGCTCGGCGCCACCGGCACGGGCAAGTCGGCCACCGCCGCCTGGCTGATCGAGCGCGTCCAGCGGCCGACTTTGCTGATCGCGCCGAACAAGACGCTGGCCGCCCAGCTGGCCAACGAGCTGCGTGAGTTCTTCCCGCACAACGCGGTCGAGTACTTCGTCAGCTACTACGACTACTACCAGCCGGAGGCGTACGTCCCGCAGACCGACACCTATATCGAGAAGGACTCGTCGATCAACGAGGACGTCGAGCGGCTGCGCCACTCCGCGACGTGGAGCCTGCTGTCCCGGCGCGACGTCATCGTGGTCGCGTCGGTGTCGTGCATCTACGGCCTGGGCAGCCCGCAGGAGTACCTCGACCGCACGATCGCGCTCGAGGTGGGCGACGAGGTCGAGCGCGACGTGATGCTGCGCGCGCTGGTCGACACGCAGTACACCCGCAACGACGTGTCGTTCAGCCGCGGTTCGTTCCGGGTGCGGGGCGACACGGTCGAGATCATCCCGGCGTACGAGGAGCTGGCCGTCCGCATCGAGTTCTTCGGCGACGAGGTGGAGGCGCTGTACTACCTGCACCCGGTCACCGGCGACGTGATCAAGGAGGTGCAGAGCGTCCGGATCTCGCCCGCCACGCACTACGTGGCCGGGCCGGAGCGGATGGAGCGCGCGATCCACGGCATCGAGGCGGAGCTGGAGGAGCAGCTCGCCAAGATGGAGAACCAGGGCAGGCTGCTGGAGGCACAGCGGCTGCGGATGCGCACCGCGTACGACATCGAGATGATGCGCCAGGTGGGGTTCTGCTCGGGCATCGAGAACTACTCGCGGCACATCGACCACCGCGGCCCCGGCACCGCGCCCGCCACGTTGCTCGACTACTTCCCCGAGGACTTCATGCTGGTCATCGACGAGTCGCACGTGACGGTGCCGCAGATCGGCGGCATGTACGAAGGCGACATGTCGCGCAAGCGAACCTTGGTGGAGCACGGTTTCCGCCTGCCGTCGGCGATGGACAACCGCCCGCTGACGTGGGAGGAGTTCCAGGACCGCATCGGACAGACGGTGTACCTGTCCGCTACGCCGGGCCCGTACGAGATGGGCCAGACCGGCGGCGAGTTCGTGGAGCAGGTCATCCGCCCGACGGGCCTCATCGACCCGGAGGTCCTGGTCAAGCCGACCGAGGGCCAGATCGACGACCTGGTGCACGAGATCCGCGTGCGCGCCGAGCGCGACGAGCGCGTCCTGGTGACCACGCTGACCAAGAAGATGTCCGAGGACCTGACGGACTACCTGCTCGAGCTCGGCATCCGCGTGCGGTACCTGCATTCCGAAGTGGACACTCTGCGCCGGGTCGAGCTGCTGCGCCAGCTGCGTCTCGGTGAGTTCGACGTGCTGGTCGGCATCAACCTGCTGCGGGAGGGCCTGGACCTTCCGGAGGTCTCGCTGGTGTCGATCCTCGACGCGGACAAGGAGGGCTTCCTCCGCTCGGGCACCAGCCTGATCCAGACGATCGGCCGCGCCGCGCGAAACGTGTCGGGCCAGGTCCACATGTACGCGGACAGGATCACCGACTCGATGCGGCACGCCATCGACGAGACGAACCGCAGGCGCGCCAAGCAGATCGCGTACAACGAGGAACGCGGCCTCGACCCGCAGCCGCTGCGCAAGAAGATCGCCGACATCCTGGACCGCATCTACCACGAGGCGGAGGACTCGGACACCGAGGCCGTGCAGGTGGGCGGCTCGGGCCGCAACGCTTCCCGGGGCCGCCGGGCCGCGGGCGAGCCGGGCGGCCGGTCCTCGGGCGTGTACGTCAAGGAGAACGTGGGCTCGATGGCCCGCTCCGAGCTGGCGGACCTGGTCCAGCAGCTGACGAACCAGATGATGAACGCCGCCCGGGACCTCCAGTTCGAACTGGCCGCCCGCCTGCGTGACGAGATAGCCGACCTGAAAAAGGAACTCCGGGGAATGGACGCGGCAGGCGTCAAGTAGCGCTCCCGGCGATGCCGGTCCAATCGGATTCCGGTTGGACGGGGAGCGGGGATTCATGAGGCCGGGTGAGTTCCGCCCGCCACGCATCGGAAGCGCTCCGATCCGGCCCGTCCTTGCGCCGGTGTTTCTTGAACTCCGGGTGCCGGAAACGTGGATTCGGCCCCTGTGCCCGTGCGGTTCGTCTAGAAATGTCCCCATGATCTGGAGCCTGTCCCGGTGACCGCCCCCTCCGAGAGCACATTGGCGGACGCGCCGCCGGATCGGCCGCTTGCGCCGGTCGCCTCGGCCTTCGTCGTGCTGGCGGGGTTGCTGGCCGGTGCGGGGGCGTTGGCGGTGTCGTCCGTGCTGAGCTCCGACCTTCTGCGGCTGGTCATCGCGCTCGTGTTCGTCGTCGGTGGCGTGTGGGTGGTCCGTCCGGCGCGCGACCCGGAGCAGCCGCTCACGCTGGCGATCGGCGCGCACGTCTTGCGGGGGATCGGCACCGCATACGTGTTGCTCGGCGCCTACCTTGGCGGCCTCGCGCTCCTGACCGCCTCCATCCCGGACAGCCCGGTCCTCGTCGGCGAGCCGGCCGGACCCTCGCCGACGTTCGTGATCCTCATGGTCTACGGGATCCCGGCGCTCGCCCTGCTCGCCCTCGCCACCATCGGCATGCGCGCGTGGGCCGCGGCCGCCGGCGCCCTCCTGCCGATGATCGCCGTCCTGCTCATGGCCCAGGGAGGCGCCGGCACCGCCGTCGTCTCCGTGACGATGCTCGTCGTCGGCGCGGTGCTGGCGGTCGTGGTGATCCGCACCGCGGCCGACTCGACGTGGGGCAACCTGGCCTCGGCCGCCGGCGCGATGGCGACCTCGTTCGCCTTCGGGGCCGGGACGTCGCCCTTCGGCACCCTCGGTGCCACCCAGCTGGCCGGCGCCACCGGAACGGGCCCGGCCGGCCGCCTCTCCGCGGGCGCGCTGATCGTCGTCCTGGCCGGCGCACTCCTGGTCGCCGCCGTCCTGCTGCTGGTGGCGGTCGCTCGCCGCGACGTGGCGGGCGGCGTCCTGGCCGGCTCGATCTTCACGATGCCCCCGATCCTGCTGTCGACCTGGCTGCCCGCCGGCTCCCGCTGGCCCGTCGAAGCGATCATCGCCCTCACCGGGGTGCCGGTCCTCGTCGCCCTGACCGCCGCGCTCGCCATCCGCCTGCCGCGCCTCCGCGAAGCGATCGTCGCCGCCCTTCCACGGAACGAGCGCACCCCGGCCGACGACGGCGAACGCACCCCGGGCGCTGTAGACGAGCGCACCCCGGGCGCCGTAGACGAGCGCACCCTGGCCGCTGTAGACGAGCGCGCCCCGGGCGCCGTAGACGAGCGCGCCCCGGCCGAGGAGGCCGGTCGCCCGCCGGTCGCGGAAGCCGGTCGCCCAGCCGAGGAAGCCGGGCTGGCCGCGGATGCCGGGCGCCCAGCCGCGGAAGCCGATCGCCCGCCGGCCGAAGAAGGCGACGAGCCCCCTGCCGGAGCCGACGGCACCTGGCCGAGGCGGCCGTCCAGTGCGATAGCCACCGCCGCCTGCGCGGTCGTCGTCACCGCGGCGGCCGTCGTCTTCGTCGTCCTGGCCGTTCCCGTCCTTGCCTGGGAACCGTGGGTCCAGGGCGCCGTCGCCCTCGTCGTCCTCGTCGGGGCCGGGGCGCTCGGCTACTGGCTGCCCGCCACCGCGGGCGCGGCGGGCTCGATCGTCGCCCTGCTCGGGCTCGGGCTCGCCTCGCCGTGGGCGCGGTTGCTCACCGGCAGCTGGACGGGTGCGTCCGCCGCCGAGCGCATCGTCGCCGGCGTCCTCGACCTCCTCGGCGCCGCCGTGCTCGCCTGGTTCCTCACCCGCCGCCACCCGCGGCCCGCGGTGTTCGCCGCCGCCACGTACACGCTCGCGGGATCCGGGGCGGCGCTGCTCGGCTCGATCTTCTTCGACGCCGACTACTACACCGACGGCTCGCTGCCGTTCGGCAGCGAGCTCGCCCCCGTCGTCATCGTCGCGCTGCCGCTCCTGCTGCTCGCGCTCGGCGCCGGCGTCGCGCTTCTTCGCGGGCACCTCGCGGTCGGGCAGGCCGTCGGCGCGGTCGTGTTCGCGGCCGCCGGGTTCGTGCCGCTCAAGACCCTCGTCGGCCAGTTCACCGGCGGCGGCGTCGAGGGCTACGCCCTTCAGTTCGCGCTCAACCCGCTGACCCCGACCGACTTCCTGCAGACCAGCGCCTCCTTCCGCGACGTCACCGGGCCCGCGCTCGTCGCCGTGCTGATCATGGTCGTGCTCGCGCTCGTCGCGGCCATGTCGCTCGCGCTCCGGCCGTCCGCCCCGCTCGCCGGCGCGGTCGCGCTCCTGCTGCTCGCGGCGGTGCAGACCTCGCTGCTCACCGTCCTGTCCACCGGCACCACCGACGACGCCGAGCTGCTCGGCCAGGTGCTCGGCGGGCTCGCGGCCGTCGTCGCGGTCATCGGCGTCGCCACCGCCTTCACCGCCGCCCGCCGGGCCTGACTGTCACGAACCGGCCGCCCGCCCCGTCCAGCAGGAGAAGTCACCAACTGTTGAATGGGGAATCCGATGAACGTCGCCCTGTGGGTCGGGCAGATCCTGCTGGCGTTGATCTGCGCCGTGTCCGGCTCCTTGAAGTCCACGCAGAGCCTCGAGCGGATGGTCGAGACCGGCCAGACCGCCGCCAAGATCGTCCCGCTGCGCTACCTGCGCACGGCGGGGGTGTGCGAGCTGTTCGCCGTGCTGGGGCTGACGCTCCCGTGGGCCACCGGGGTCGCGCCGGTACTGACGCCGGTGGCCGCGACCGG
This sequence comes from Actinophytocola sp., assembly GCA_035995025.1. Lineage (GTDB taxonomy): Bacteria > Actinomycetota > Actinomycetes > Mycobacteriales > Pseudonocardiaceae > Actinophytocola. Next base: position 11,096 of record DASYKY010000026.1, on the reverse strand, counting down.
CTTCGGCCTGATAATGATCATGGCCGCGACAGTCCACTCGCGACTCCGTGAGCCGCGGAACGTCGCGACCAACGCCGGCATCCTCGCGGTCTGCGTGTTCGTCGCGGTGGGACGGTTCGCCGCGCTCTGACCTCAGAGCGCCGGGCCGGACTCGAGCTGCTCCAGCGCGGAGTCGACCATGGCCAGCAGGTCGGCCTCCGGGCTGGCGCCCCACTCGAGGGCGGTCATCAGCAGCACACCGAACATCGCGCCGATCGCGCCGCGCACGGCCGGGTCGTCCGCCTGGCGGCCGACCCGCCGTGCGCTCAGCTCGATCATCGTGGCGAGCGTCTTCGTGATGTTGCCCAGCGAGCCCGCCCACACCTCCGGCACCACCATGACCAGCCGCATGCGCTCGAACTCGGTCGCCATCTCGGCGTCGGTCACCCTGTCGAGCACCGCGCGCATCGCGCCGCGCCACGCCTGCACCAGGCCGAGCTCGGCCGGCTGCTCCTCGAACGCCGCGAAGATCACCGGATCGAACTCGTCGGTGGTGACGAGCTCCTCCTTCGTCGCGAAGTAGCGGAAGACGGTGCTCGGGGATACCTCGGCGGCCTCCGCGATCTGGTCCATGGTGGTCGCCGCGTACCCCTGCTCGCGGAAGAGCCGGACCGCATGCCCCTGGATCGCGAGCTTGGTCTTCGCCTTCTTCCGCTCACGCAACCCACTCATGGCTCCCCCTCGCAGGCTCGGTTGAGCCGCTCGCGGTCGCCCTGCGTTTTTGGGTTCGCTCGCAAGCTCGCTCACAAAGTCGATTCTGCTGGCGCTACCTCGGTCTCGGCGACCCGGGGGGCGCGGGCGGGCAGGAACGCCACGGTCAGCAGCACGCCGAGCGCGGCCACGCCGGCCGACACCCACGCCATCTGTTCGAGCCCGTCGACGAACGCGGTCCGCACGGCCAGCAGCAGGTCCGGCGAGCTGAGCCGGCCGGCCACCTCGACGCCGGCGTACACGCTGTCCCGCACGGCCGCCGCGGCCTGCGCGGGCAGGCCGGTGAGATGCAGCGAGCCCGTGTAGCCGGAGTTCAGCACGCTGCCGAGGATCGCGGCGGCCAGCGGGGTGCCGAGCTTCTGCACGGCCTGCATGAGCGCCGACGCGACGCCCGCGCGTTCGGCGGAGATCGCCGCCAGCGCGGCCGACGACGCGGTGGCGAGCGCGAGGCCCGCGCCCAGCCCGCCGAGCGCGGTCCACGTCGCCGCGAGCCCGTAGCCGCTGGTCGCCGTGGTGGCCGTCGCGGTGATCAACGCGGCCCCGAGCACCACGAACCCGGCCGCGACCGTGACCTTCGAACCGGCGCGCGTGGCGATCCGGTCGGCCAGCCCCGCGCCGACCATCATGCCGCCGAGCAGGGGGAGCAGCCGGACGCCGCTGCCCATCGCGTCGGCGCCGAGCACGGCCTGGAAGTACTGCGGCGCGGCGAAAAGCAGCCCGAAGAACGCGAAGATGCCGAGCCCGGCGATGATCGTCCCCCAGGTGAAGCGGGCAGAGCCGAACAGCGACAGGTCCACCAGCGCGCGGCCGGGTGCGCGGCGGTCCGCCGCACGCTCCCAGAAAGCGAACACGACGAGCAGCGCGGCGCCGCCGAGCATGCCGGCCAGCGCGGTCGCCGAGCCCCAGCCGTCCTGCCCGGCCTTGACGAGCCCGAACGTCAGCACGCCGAGCCCGGCGCTCGAGGTCAGCACGCCGACCGGGTCCAGCGCGGGCGGCCGCTCGCTGCGCGACTCCGGCAGCAGGACCACGACCGCGACGATCGCGAGCGCGAGGAACGGCAGGTTCATCAGGAAGACCCAGCCCCACCAGAGGTTCGAGAGGATCCAGCCGCCGACGATCGGACCGAGCGGCAGCGCGACGAAGTTGGCGGCGGCCCAGATGCCGACCGCACGCGGCCGCTCCTCGGCGGAGAACATGACGGCGATGCCGGAGAGCACGAGCGGGATCACGAGCGCCGCGCCGAGCCCGAGCACCGCCTGTGCCGCGATGAACATGCCCGGCGTGGTCGAGAGCGCGGCGAGCACCGAACCACCCGCGTACCCGACGAGCGCCACCAGCAGCATCTTCTTCCGGCCGAACCGGTCGCCGAGCAGGCCACCCGGGAGCACGCCCGCGGCGAGCACGAGCGTGTAGGCGGAGACGAACCACTGGAGGTCGGCGGCGTCCGCGTGCAGTGCGGGAGCGAGGGTCGGCAGCGCGACGCTGAGGATCGTCGCGGGCAGGGCGACCGCGAGTACGACGAGGGAGAGGGCGCCGAGGGCCCACCACCTGCGCGTTCCGGGAGCAGACATGAGAGCGTACTCCATTTCAGTAGGCAACTCTGAAATGAAAGTACGCTGTCAATTCCCAGTTGGCCAGTGTGAGGTGCCGCGCAACTACTCGGCGCGGTGTCTGCGTCTCGGGTTCGGGCGGGCCTGTTCGGCAGGCGCGGCGTGTCCCTGCGGCTCCGCGGGCGTTGCCTGCGGCTCGGCGCGCTGGGCCATCTCCCGGATGAGCTCGTCGAAGATCGGCGTCGACATCACGTCTTCACGTGTCATGCCCGCCCTCCTTTACCGTGCGGCTTCGGACCGTAACGCCCGAACCGGTTCAGACTGCCAAATCCGGGCCGACACGATCGGGCGAACTCTTCGTGCTGGTAGGACATACTGCGCGTACGGCAACAGTGGGCAGTACGGCTTCGACTGGGTGAGGATGGGGCAATGACCGACGACCTCGTGTCGCTGAAGGTGGACGTCGCCGACCGCGTGGCCGAGGTGACGCTGCTCGGGCCGGGCAAGGGCAACGCCATGGGGCCGGACTTCTGGCGCGAGCTGCCGCAGGTGTTCGGCGAGCTGGACGCCGACCCGGCCGTGCACGCCGTCGTCCTCACCGGCAGCGGCGCCAACTTCTCCTACGGGCTCGACCTGCCCGCGATGATGCCCCGCTGGGCGCCGCTGCTCGCCGACCGCGCGTTCGCCGGCCCGCGAACGACGTTCCTCGACGAGGTGCGCACGCTGCAGAACGCGGTGACCTCGGTGGCCGCGTGCCGCAAGCCCGTGGTCGCGGCCGTCAGCGGTTGGTGCATCGGCGGTGGCGTCGACCTGATCGCCGCCGCGGACGTGCGGCTCGCGAGCGCCGACGCGCGGTTCAGCGTGCGCGAGGTGAAGGTCGCGATCGTCGCGGACCTCGGCAGCCTGCAGCGCCTGGCCGGGATCATCGGCGAGGGACACCTGCGCGAGCTCGCCTATACCGGCAAGGACGTCGACGCCGCGCGCGCCGAGAAGATCGGCCTGGTCAACGACGTCCACCCCGACCAGGAGTCGGCGCTCGCCGGCGCCCGCGCGCTCGCCGCGGACATCGCCGCGAACCCGCCGCTGGTCGTGCAGGGCGTGAAGGACGTGCTCGGCCAGCAGCGCGAGCCCCACATTGCCGACGGCCTGCGCTACGTCGCGGCCTGGAACGCCGCGTTCCTGCCCAGCGAGGACCTCGCCGAGGCGGCGCAGGCGTTCCTCGAGCGCCGGGCACCCGAGTTCCGCGGAAAGTAGACGTGAGCGGGAGCGACGGAGCGTTCGCCGTCTGGACTGACGCTCGCGCGCAGGCGCGTCAGCGCCGAGCACGGAGGAGGGAAGACGGCGGGTAGCGGAGGAGCGGAGCGAGCCATTGGGCACTGTGAGCGGGAGTGACGGAGCGTTCTGCGAGGACAGTTCCCGACTTCGCCGGCGGTGGCTACGCGGGTGGTTGGGTTCGGAGCCGGCTCGTCGGGAACTGTCCTCGGTCTGGACTGACGCTCGCGCGCAGGCGCGTCAGCGCCGAGCACGGAGGAGGGAAGACGGCGAGTAGCGGAGGAGCGAAGCGAACCATGAACACTGCGACCGAGACGTTCCGGGCGGCACGGGACTTCCTCGTCGAGTACCGGGAGGACTACCACCGCGCGAGCGCGGACTTCGACTGGCCGAGCCTGACCGACTTCAACTGGGCGCTCGACTGGTTCGACGTCGTCGCGGCCGAGGAACCGACCGCGAGCCGGCTCGCGCTGTGGATCGTCGAGGAGGACGGCGCGGAGGAGAAGTGGACCTTCGCGGACCTCTCCCGGCAGTCCAGCCAGGTCGCGAACTGGTTGCGCGCCAACGGGGTCCGGCGCGGCGACCGGCTGATCCTCATGCTCGGCAACCAGAGCGAGCTGTGGCGCACGATCCTCGCCGCCATGAAGCTCGGCGTCGTGCTGATCCCCGCGTCCACCCTCCTCGGCGCGGCCGACCTGCGGGACCGGGTGGAGCGCGGCCGCGCCGCGCACGTCGTCGTCCGTGACGTGGACGCGCCGAAGTTCGCCGACGTGCCCGGCGACTACACGCGGATCGCGGTCGGCGAGCCGGTCGACGGCTGGCTGAACTTCGCCGACTCCGGGTCCGCGCCCGCCGACTTCACCCCGGACGCCGCCACGAAGGCCGACGACACGCTGCTGCTGTACTTCACCTCCGGCACCACCGCGCGGCCGAAGCTGGTGGAGCACACGCACGTGTCCTACCCGGTCGGCCATCTGTCCACTATGTACTGGATCGGCCTCGAGCCGGGCGACGTGCACCTCAACATCTCCTCGCCGGGCTGGGCGAAACACGCGTGGAGCAACGTGTTCGCGCCGTGGAACGCCGAGGCGACGGTGTTCATCTACAACTACACCCGCTTCGACCCCGGCGCGCTGATGGCGGAGATGGACCGCTGCGCCGTGACGTCGTTCTGCGCGCCGCCGACCGTGTGGCGGATGCTCATCCAGGCCGACCTGACCCAGCTGGCCACGCCGCCGCAGAAGGTCGTCGGCGCGGGCGAGCCGCTCAACCCGGAGGTCATCGAGCAGGTCTCGAAGTCCTGGCACGTCACGATCCGCGACGGCTTCGGGCAGACGGAGACGAGCGTGCAGGTCGCGAACACGCCCGGCCAGCCGGTGAAGCCCGGCTCGATGGGCCGGGCGCTGCCCGGCTTCGGCATCGCACTCGTGGACTCGTCCGGCGTGCCGAGCGACGAGGGCGAGATCTGCGTCGACCTGTCCCGGCGGCCGATCGGGCTGATGGTCGGCTACGCCGACGACGACGAGCGCACCGCCGAGGTCATGCGAGACGGCTTCTACCACACCGGCGACGTCGGCTCCCGTGACGCGGACGGCTACATCACCTATGTCGGCCGGGCCGACGACGTGTTCAAGGCCTCCGACTACCGGATCTCGCCGTTCGAGCTGGAGAGCGTGCTCATCGAGCACGAGGCGGTGGCCGAGGCGGCGGTCGTGCCATCGCCGGACCCGATCCGGCTCGCCGTGCCCAAGGCCTACGTCGTGCTCGCGGCGGGCCACGAGGCGAACGCGGACACGGCGCGCTCGATCCTCGCGTTCGCCCGCGAAAACCTCGCGCCGTACAAGCGGATCCGCCGGCTCGAGTTCGCGGAGCTGCCGAAGACGATCTCCGGCAAGATCCGCCGCGTCGAGCTGCGCGGCCGGGAGAACGAGGTGCACGGCGATCCCGGGGCGACGGTCGCGGGGGAGTACCGCGAAGAGGACTTTCCGGATTTGAAGTCCTGACCGGACACCACTCGCCGAAAGCTCGAGTGGGTTTCGACACGGGTCCTTAGCAATGTGAATTACTCGGCGTTAGCATTGCTAAGGAACCTCGTCGAAGGGGGCGTTTCGAACTTGTCGCGACTGCGGTCGGTCGAAGAGCTCGGCCCGCACTACAAATGGATCGCGCTGTCCAACACGACTCTCGGCATGCTGATCGCGACGATCAACTCCTCGATCGTGCTGATCGCGCTGCCGGACATCTTCAAGGGCATCGGGATCAACCCGCTGGATCCGGGCAACACGAGCTACCTGCTGTGGATGATCATGGGCTTCCTGATCGTCACCGCGGTGCTCGTCGTGAGCTTCGGCCGGCTGGGGGACATGTACGGCCGCGCGCGGATGTACAACCTCGGCTTCATGATCTTCACGTTCTCGTCGATCATGCTCGCGGTCACCTGGATGAGCGGGGACGCGGCGGCACTCTGGCTGATCGGCTGGCGCGTGGTACAGGGCATCGGCGGCGCGTTCCTGATGGCCAACTCCAGCGCGATCCTCACCGACGCCTTCCCGGTCAACCAGCGCGGGCTCGCGCTCGGCATCAACGGCGTCGCGGCGATCGCCGGCTCGTTCCTCGGCCTGGTGGTCGGCGGCGTGCTCGCGCCGATCAACTGGCACTGGGTGTTCCTCGTGTCCGTGCCGTTCGGCGTGATCGGCACGATCTGGGCCTACCTCAAGCTGCGGGACACCTCCGAGCGCCAGCACGCGAAGATGGACTGGGCCGGCAACTTCACTTTCGCGGTCGGGCTGATCGCGGTGATGGTCGCGATCACCTACGGCCTGCAGCCCTACGGCGGCCACTCGATGGGCTGGACGAACCCGTGGGTGCTGGGCGCGCTCATCGGCGGGGTCGCCGCGCTCGTGCTGTTCGGCATCATCGAGACGAGGACGGCGAACCCGCTGTTCAACCTGTCGCTGTTCAAGATCCGGGTCTACCTCCTGGGCAACATCGCGAACCTCATGGCCTCGCTCGGCCGCGGCGGGCTGCAGTTCATCCTGATCATCTGGCTGCAGGGGATCTGGCTGCCGCAGCACGGCTACACCTACGAGGAGACCCCCCTGTGGGCCGGCATCTACATGCTGCCCATGACAGTGGGGTTCCTGCTCTCCGCGCCGCTGTCGGGGCTGCTGTCCGACCGCCGCGGTGCCTCGTTCTTCACCACCGGCGGCATGATCGTCACGGCGGTGACGTTCTTCGCGCTGACGATCCTGCCGGTGAACTTCTCCTACCCGGTGTTCGCGATCCTCCTGGTGATCAACGGGATCGGGATGGGCATGTTCACCGCGCCCAACCGGGCCGAGGTGATGAGCAGCCTGCCGGGCAACGCGCGGGGCGCGGGCGCCGGGATGAGCGCGACGTTCCAGAACGCGGCCATGGTGCTGTCCATCGGGATCTTCTTCAGCCTGATCATCGCCGGCCTGTCCAGCACGCTGCCGGCGACGCTGAGCGGCGGCCTGGAGGCGCACGGCGTGTCCGCGGCGCAGGCGCACCAGATCGGCCAGCTGCCGCCGGTCGGCGTGCTGTTCGCCGCCTTCCTCGGCTACAACCCCATCCAGAACCTGCTCGGCGGCTCGCTCGGCCAGCTCTCGCCGGACCAGGCGAGCTTCCTGACCGGGCACAGCTTCTTTCCCAGCCTGATCACCGAGCCGTTCTCCGACGGGCTGCACGTGGCGTTCTGGTTCGCGATCATCGCGAGCCTGGTGGCCGCGGCCGCGTCGTGGTTTGGCAGGCCGCGCGGCAAGCAGGTGGACGAGGTGGTCCCGGCCCCGGTGCTGGACGGCTCGGTCGAGACGGCGGGAGCGCGTGGAATCGGCTCATGAACCAGTCCGCCTCTCCGGCCGTCTTGGACGCACTCGGCAACCGGCGCTAACGACCAGGTGAAACCTGGCCACCCGATCGAGCATTTGGATAACGATCGCGCGTCGGCTGCCGATCGAACCGGGCGGAGTGACCGTCCGACCCTGTGAGCCGTGATGACGATCGAGGACCTGCCAACCACGCTGTGCAGCGTGGTGTGGAGCCGCGGGCACGCCTACGTCCGGGAGGGCGCGCTCGGGCGCGCCCGCTGGATGGGCGTCGACGACCGGGGGCGGCCGCAGTCGCTCACGGACGCGGACCTGCACCTTCGTGGCTGGAGCCACACCCCCGAACGGGCGCGCCGCTGAGGCCTGCCCCGATACCCTCGGCGGCATGGTGGACAGTGCACGTCCCGTCGAGCCGCGCGAGGCCGACGAGCTGCCGGACCGGCTGCTGACCATCCCGAACCTGCTCAGCATCGTCCGGCTGGCGCTGGTGCCGGTGTTCCTGTGGCTGTTGCTGGGCCCGCACGCCGACGGCTGGGCGCTGCTGATCCTGGTGTACGCCGGGGTCTCCGACTGGGCCGACGGCAAGATCGCCCGCATCTTCAACCAGACGAGCAGGCTCGGCGCCATGCTCGACCCGGCCGCCGACCGCCTCTACACGCTCGCCACCGTCGTCGCGTTCGTCGTCCGCGACATCGTGCCGTGGTGGGTCGCGGCGCTGCTGATCCTGCGCGACGTCGTCGTCGCCGTCTGCATCTGGGTGCTGGGCCGCAACGGGTTCGCCCCGCCCGAGGTCACCTACATCGGCAAGGCGGCCACGTTCAACCTCCTGTACGCGATGCCGCTGATGCTGCTGGCCCAGGGCGGTTCGACGGCCGCCACGCTCGCCCGTCCGGTGGCCTACGGGTTCGCCATCTGGGGCGGCGCGCTGTTCCTGTGGTCGGGCTTGCTCTACCTCGTCCAGACACGCATGGCACTGCGGTCGTCGGCCCGCCCGGCGCCCCTCTAGGATTCGCCCGGAACATCGGGTCGAGCGTGAGGGACGGGACCGTGACGCCGGAGGAGCTCAAGTACACCGAGGAGCACGAGTGGCTGGCCACGACGGCCGCGACCACGGTGCGGATCGGCATCACCGAGTACGCCCAGCAGCAGCTCGGCGACATCGTCTTCGTAGGGTTGCTCGACGATCTGGCGCAGGCGATCGCCAAACGTCGGCGCGAAGAGGGGCTGGAACAGCTGGAGGGGCTCGCGCAGCTGGTGGGCACGACGGTGAGCGCCGGTGATCCTGTCGTCGAGGTCGAGTCAACCAAGAATGTGTCGGAGATCTTCGCCCCGGTCGACGGGGAGATCACCGCGGTCAACACGGCGCTCGACGGGCAGCCGGAGCTGATCAACAGCGACCCGTACGGCGAGGGCTGGATCCTCGAGCTGTCGGTGCCCGGCACGGACGTCCTGGACGGGCTGCTGGACGCCACGGCATACCAGGAGCTGACCGAGAAGGACTGACCCGCCGCGCGCGGGCGGGTCACCGTCTGGCCTGCTGATCGCGCACGGTAGGTTCTACGAACAGAGAAGTCAGCACCATCAGGAGGAGAGCTCAGGTGAGCACCAACGACGGGCCCGGCGTCCCGCCGGAGCAGTCTCCGGAGCGGACTTCCGTCTTCCGGGCGGACTTCCTTGCCGAGGAGGGCACCGAGGCCCCGGCCGCGGAACCGTCAGTCGCCGGCGTCGACGCCCTTCCCACCGGGTCGGCCCTGCTGGTGGTCAAGCGCGGGCCCAACGCGGGCTCCCGCTTCCTGCTGGACCGGGACACCACCAGCGCGGGACGGCACCCGGACAGCGACATCTTCCTCGACGACGTCACGGTTTCCCGGCGCCACGCGGAGTTCCGCCGTGAGGGCGGGGAGTTCGTCGTGATCGACGTCGGCAGCCTGAACGGCACCTACGTCAACCGTGAGCCGGTCGACCAGGCCGTGCTCGCCGGCGGCGACGAGGTGCAGATCGGCAAGTTCCGCCTGGTCTTCCTCACCGGCCCCAACGCCTCCTAGGTTGGCGAAGGGGTCGGTGTGACGGCTGCCGGGCGGCCATCGCCGGGTGCCGGCATGAGCATCGGCGCGGTTCTCGGCCGGCTCCGCCCGGAGTTCCCGGACGTCACGATCTCCAAGATCCGCTTCCTGGAGTCCGAGGGCCTCATCCAGCCCGCCCGCACGTCGTCGGGGTACCGCCAGTTCACCCCGGCCGACCTCGCGCGGCTGCGGTTCGTGCTGGCCGCCCAGCGCGACCACTACCTGCCGCTCAAGGTGATCAAGGAGCAGCTCGATGCCGCGGACCGCGGGGAGACCGGTGACGACCCGCCTCGCCCGCCGCGCGAGCTGACGGCCGTGCCGGACGGGTTACCCGGTGCGGACGAGTTCGCGGAGTCGCCGGTGCGGCGGCTGACGCAGGAGGAGATCCTGGAGCAGGCGGGCATCGACGCCGCCACGTTGCGCGATCTGGAGCAGTACGGGTTGGTCCGACCGGGTGCCGCCGGCTTCTACGACACGGAGTCCGCGGCGGTCGCGCGGCTCGTGCGGGAGCTGGCCGGATACGGCATCGAGCCCCGGCACCTGCGTGCCTACCGGGCGTCCGCGGACCGCGAGGTCGGGCTGCTGGAACAGATCGTCGCGCCGCTGTACCGCCAGCACGGCGAGGACGCACACGGTCGCGCCGACGAGGCGATGCGCGAGCTCGCAGCGCTCTCGGTCGGCCTGCACGCCCTGCTCGTGAAGGCCGGATTGCGCCAGATTTCCGGCAGGTAAGGTAAAGATCAACACGGCGGTCGTCACCGTTTCGTATCAGACTGTTGTGGCGGATCGATGGCTGATTACGCAAGCGTGGCGCCCGGAAGGCGGGTAGCGTCGAGGCCAGCGATGAGCGATCCTCGATGTGTTGGGGAGATTCTTCGCTGAGCGAAGGGAGGCGAGCCCGATGAGCGAGATGCGAGTCGTGGGCGTGCGGGTGGAACTACCCGCCAACCAACCGATCTTGCTGCTGCGCGAGACCGATGGTGAGCGGTACCTCCCGATCTGGATCGGCTCAGTGGAGGCCACCGCCATCGCTCTGGAGCAGCAGGGTGTCCGCCCGGCGCGGCCGCTGACGCACGACCTGCTCAAAGACGTGATCGGCGCCCTCGGCCGTGAGCTGGAGCAGGTGCGGATCACCGATCTGCGCGAAGGCACCTTCTTCGCCGAGCTGGTCTTCGACGGCGACGTGCGCGTGTCCGCCCGCCCGAGCGACTCGGTCGCGTTAGCCCTGCGGATCGGCGTGCCGATCCACGCCGAGGACTCCGTCCTGCAGGAGGCCGGGCTGATCATCCCGGACGAGCAGGAGGACGAGGTCGAGAAGTTCCGCGAGTTCCTCGACTCCGTCTCGCCAGAGGACTTCCGAGGCGCCGACACCTGATAGTTGGGTAACAAGTCTCCAGATAAGGTTTAGGTTCGCGACCCGTTCTCCGCGCGTCGCGTTGACCCGCTCTCCCCGCCGACCTACCGTCGTTCCTAGAGCGAATCGCGAGGTTGTGATTTACCGTGGCCTCGCGATGACTCGCGTGCGGCTGGAGAGCGGAGGCAGACGTGGTCGAGCAAGGTCCCGTCGAGGCTGTCACCGGTGAGCAGGGCGAACTGTTCCCCGACTCGACCGCTCC
>DASYKY010000025.1:0-3602 GCA_035995025.1 Actinophytocola sp. | reverse complement strand
GAAGCTGCCCTCGACGTGGTGGGCCTTGCCGTGGATGTCGCTGCCGATCGCGCCGCCGACGGTGACCTGCCGGGTGCCGGGCAGCACGGGCAGCCACAGCCCGAACGGGAGCAGCGTGCGCATCAGCGTGTCCAGCGAGACTCCGGCGTCGACCTCGACCAGACCCGCGTCGGCGTCCACCCGGTGGATCCGGTCCAGCGCGGTCATGTCGACGACGACACCGCCCGCGTTCTGCGACGGGTCGCCGTAGCTGCGGCCGAGCCCGCGGGCGATCACACCTCGCTCGCCGGCCTCGCGCACCACGGTCGCGATCGCGTCGACGTCGGTCGTGCGGACCACGTGCGCGGTGGTCGGCGCGGTGCGTCCCCAGCCGGTGAGCCTGGCCAGCTCGTCATGTCCTGGCTTCACCGCACCGAGGGTACGGGGCCCGCGGGTGGTCCCTAGACTCGCGTCGTGACCACAGCGACGGAGGCGGATGTGCCGAAGATCGGGCTGGTCAGCCAGCTCGGGCGGTTCGTGCTGATCGGTGGCTTCTGCGCGCTGGTCGATTTCGGGGTGTACCAGCTGTTCCTGCATCTCGGGCTGTGGGTGCACCTCGCGAAGGCGCTCAGCTTCGTCGCCGGCACCACGACGGCCTACTTCCTCAACCGCCGCTTCACCTTCGCCGCCGGGCGCAGGGAAGGCGCCGGGCAGCTGGGCGGTTTCGCGCTGCTCTACACGGTCACGTTCTTCGTCAACGTCGGCACGAACGCCCTGCTCCTCGCGCTGCTGCCGACGTCGCGCTGGGAGATCGCGCTGGCGTGGGTCGTCGCCCAGGGCGCCGCGACCACGATCAACTTCGTGATGCTGCGCACGGTCGTGTTCAAAGCGCCTTCGTGAACCAGTGGTGCGCGTGGTGCTCGTCGTTGAACGGCTCGACCTCCACGTAGCCCGCCGACCGGTACATCGCGATCGCCTCGGTGAGAGCGCGGTTGGTCTCCAGCCGGACGGTGTCGCAGCCGTGCGCCGCGGCCCGTGACTCGAGCTCGCCGAGCAGCCGCCTGCCGATGCCGAGCCCGCGTACCACCTCGGCGATCCACATGCGCTTGAGCTGGGCCGGCCCGCCCGGGACGAACCGCACCGCGCCGCAGCCGACCGGCTCGCCGCGCAGCCGGGCGACGAGCAGCACGCCGTGCGGCGGGCGCAGCTGGTCGCCGTCCGCGGAGATGCTCTTCGTCAGGTCGAAGCCCTGCTCGAAGCGCCGGTCGATCTCGGCGAAGTACGCGTCCCGGCAGAAGCGGGCGTGCTCGTGGTCGGGGTCGACCGGCTCGATCGTCACCAGCGCGGCCGTGAGCAGCCGGTCCACCTCCGCCATCGCCGTCACGAGGCGGCTTCGCTGGGTCGCGTCGAGCGGCTCGAGCAGTGCGGCGGCCGCGTCGTCGGCGCGCTCGTCGAGCACCGCGCGCTCCTCGTGGCCGGCCCTGGTGAGCACGGCGACCCGGACCCGCCGGTCGCTGCCGCTCGCGGCGACCGTGACGAGCCCGCCGGCCTCGAGCGAGCGGAGCAGCCTGCTGACGTAACCCGAGTCGAGGTCGAGCCGGGCGCGCAGCTCGCGGATGTCCACTCCCCGGTCCGCGCCGCCGATCTCCCAGAGCAGCCGGGCCTCCCCGAGCGGCCGGTCGCGAGCGAGGAAGTGGTCGTTGAGGGCACCGACGCGCTGGGTGACGAGGCGGTTGAAGCGCCGTACCTGCGCGATCTCCGAACCGGGCATTCCCTGACTTTAGTCAGAGAATGCTCAGTGCGCGAACCCGTGTTTCTTCGGCTGCCCGCTGCCGTAGACGCGGGCGAGCGGCGGCAGCTCGTCGAGGTGCGCGGTGACGACGTGGGCGAAGTTGACCGCGACCCGCGACCCGTCGGCGAGGGTGGGCGAGTAGACCTTGCCGTCGCCGAGCAGGTCGTCGAGCTTCGCGTCGAGGTCGCCGGCCCCGTCCGTGGAGAGCGCGAAGACGAGCGGCTCGCCGCCGCCGGACAGGTGCAGCACGAGTGCGCGGGTGGAATCAGCCATGCCCCGACATCACCACCGCGAACCGGGCCCGGCAAGCGGAGTTCACCCGTAGCGGATCAGCTCAGAGCGATCGAGGTGCCGAGGCTCCCGCCGCGACCACGAGCCGGCCCGACCACGACGTCGACGGGCCGCTTGTCCACAGCCCGCCCACCTGTCCACAGAACCCACTGACCAGCCCTTTACGTCGGTGACCACCGATAGACTGGCGTTGAGGGGTGCCCCCGGAGAGGGTCAGGGCTCCGTCAAAGTCGATCATCCGTATGAGAGCAGGCACGGCCCGTAGTTGATCATGTGAGTGTCTAGGTCCCATGATCATGTGAGAGAGCCGTGCCTGCCGCTGTATCTTCCCCAATAGCCACTGCCCTGGATCGGGTGGGTTCGGTGACCCTGCAGCACGCCGCTGACCTGCTGGTCTACTTCGACACGATCACCGACCCGCGGGACGCGCGGGGCGTGCGGCACTCACTGGCCGCGATGCTGACCATGGCCGCGGTCGCGGTCGCGGCGGGGGCCCGCTCGATCACGGCGATCGGGGAATGGGCCGCGGACGCGCCGCAGTGGGCGCTGCGAGCGCTGGGCGCGCGGTGGGATCACCGGCGCACCCGGTACATCGCGCCCAGCGAGGCAGCGCTGCGCCGAGCGTTGGGCCTGGTGGACGGTGACCTGCTCGACACCACGGTCAGCGCTTGGACCCGTGACCGGAGCCGACCAGGCCAGCTCCGAGCAGACGATGTGCCCTGGGCCGCGATCGCGCTGGACGGCAAATCACTGCGCGGGACCTTCGCCCGCACCGGCGGCGCCGGAGTGCACCTGATGGCCGGCATCACCCACCACACCGGCATCGTGATCGGCCAACGACTCGTGCCCACCGGGGGCAGCGAGGTCAGCTGGTTCGCCCCGGTACTCGACCACGTCGCGGACCTGGCCGGAATGGTGATCACCGCGGACACCCTGCACACCACTCGCGACCACGCCCGATACGTCACCGGCCGCGGCGGACACTACGTGTTCATCGCCAAGAAGCAGCTGCACCGCATGCACGACCTGCTGCACAGCCTGGACTGGACACACGCCGAGGTCTGCGCCACCCACGACACCGGTCACGGCCGAACCGAACACCGCACCCTGGACATCCTGCCCGCCCCCGAAAGCATCGGTTTCCCCGGCGCGGCACAGGTTTTCCGCATCACCCGCCAGCGCACCGACCGCGGCAGCGGCAAACACGAGATCCACACCTGGTTCGGCGTCACCGATCTGGACGCCCAACACGCCCAACCCGCCCAGATCGCCGCGTTGCTGCGCGGGCACTGGCACATCGAGAACCGGCTGCACTGGGTCCGTGATGTCACCTTCGGCGAAGACACATCCCGAGTCCGCACCGGCACCGCACCCCGAACCATGGCTACCCTGCGCAACCTCGCCATCAACGCCCTACGGCTGAACGGCGCCACCAACATCGCCCAAGCCCTACGCGCCATGGCCCGCGACATCACCAGACCACTACACCTGTTCGGGATCACACCCCAACCAGCAACGACCCGACTTTGACGGAGCCCTG
>DASYKY010000024.1:0-122931 GCA_035995025.1 Actinophytocola sp. | reverse complement strand
CCGCGAGGCCGCCGCGGGCCGTCTCCTTGTACTTGACCTTCATGTCGGCGCCGGTCTCACGCATCGTCTTGATCACCTTGTCCAGGGTGACCACCTGGTTGCCGTCGCCGTGCAGGGCCATCCTGGCCGCGTTGATGGCCTTCACCGAGGCCATGGCGTTGCGTTCGATGCACGGGATCTGCACGAGCCCACCCACCGGGTCGCAGGTCAGGCCCAGGTTGTGTTCCATGCCGATCTCCGCGGCGTTCTCCACCTGCTCGGGGGTGCCGCCGAGGACCTCGCACAGCGCGCCGGCCGCCATGGAGCACGCCGAGCCGACCTCGCCCTGGCAGCCGACCTCGGCGCCGGAGATCGACGCGGTCTCCTTGTAGATCACGCCGATCGCGCCCGCGGTCAGCAGGAAGCGCACCACGCCCGCGGCCGACGCGCCCGGCACGAACCGCGCGTAGTAGTGCAGCACCGCCGGGATGATGCCGGCCGCCCCGTTGGTGGGCGCGGTGACGACGCGGCCGCCGGACGCGTTCTGCTCGTTGACCGCCAGCGCGAACAGGTTCACCCAGTCCATGACGCGCAGCGGGTCGGTGGAGAACGTGTCCGACGTCAGCCGCTGGTGCATCTCCCGCGCCCGGCGGCGCACCTTCAGCCCGCCGGGCAGCACGCCGTCGTGCGTGCAGCCTGCCCGCACGCACTCCTGCATGACGTCCCAGATGCCGGTCAGCCCGGCGCGCACCTCGTCCTCGGCGCGCCACGCGGTCTCGTTGGCCAGCATCACCTCGCTGATCGCGAGCCCGGTGTGCCGGCAGTGCGCGAGCAGCTCGGCGCCGGTGCGGAACGGGTAGGCCACCTCGGTGTCGTCGACCTTGATGCGGTCCGCGCCCTGCGCCTCCTCGTCCACGACGAACCCGCCACCGACCGAGTAGTACGTCCGCTCCCGCTCGACACCCGGCCCGGTGGCCAGGAAGCGCATCCCGTTGGGGTGGAACGGCAGGCTCTTTCGCCGGTGCAGCACCAGGTCCACGTCGGGGTCGAAGGCGACCTCGTGCTTGCCCAGCAACGACAGCGCGCGGGTGGCACGGATCCGGTCGACGAAGTCGGCGACCGCTTCCGTGTCGACGGTCTCCGGCGCCTCGCCGGACAGGCCGAGCAGCACCGCGCGGTGGCTGCCGTGCCCGTGCCCGGTCGCGCCGAGCGAGCCGAACAGCTCTGCGCGCACCGACGTGACCGATCCCAGCAGGCCGTCCTCGGCCAGCCCGGACACGAAGGTCCGGGCGGCCCGCATCGGGCCGACGGTGTGTGAGGAGGACGGTCCGATGCCGACGCTGAACAGCTCGAACACCGAGATGGGCACTAGTCCGCCTCCCCGGGATTTTGGGTGTTGGTTGCGTTCCGATGAATTGTGCGGTCAGTCGCGTGCCTGTGGCCGGGTGCCGTCACGGTCCCCTGAGGTCACCGTTGGTCGGTCCACGAGACGGCACTAGTTCTCCTCGGAGGCGTCTACCAGCCAGTCTGCCAAGTACGGCGCGAACGACCCCCGTACCAGCACATGGTAGGTCGGCCCTGCGACGCGCGGATTATCGAGCTGCCGCAGGATTACCTGCGCACGGGCCAGCAGCGTCTGCGCGCACTGCCCGGGGCCGAACGCGCGCGGGTGCAGGTCGATCGACATGCCCTTCTCGAGCACGTCACGGGCGTGCGGGCCGGACAACTCGATCGTCGTGCGGTTGGCCGACACGTCGACAACGGACTCCCCCGTGAGTCCGGCCACATCATCGCCGTCCGGCGCGACGACGAGGTACTCATCGGGCCCGAGCCACACGATGGCCCGCTCCCCCACGGTCACCACCCGGTTCGGCGCGGGCACCGGCACGCCGAGCAGCGCGGTACCGGTGGTGCGGACGTTGATCATCGTGAGGAACGGGATCTCCCGCACGTCACCGCGACCCGCGAGTGGCCCCACCCGCGAGTCCAACGCTCCCGACCCGCGAGTCCAACGCTCCCGGCCCGCGAGTCCAACGTCGACACCGGCCGGCGAGCGTTGGACTCGCCCTGCCGGAGCGTTGGACTCGCGGGGGCCCGGCGTTGGACTCGCGGGGGGTGGCGGGCCGTCACGGCGGGCTCCCTCCGGGTCGTAGAGCACGGGCTCCACCACGGTGGCGGCGATCGTGCGGTCGGCCAGCGGCGCGTGCAGGACCTGGCCGAGGCGGTCGCGGCCGCTGCGCACCAGCGCCAGCGCGAACGTCCGGCCCAGGGCCGCGCTGTGGTAGCTGGACGTGACGTGGCCGAGCATCGGCACGGGCGGTTCGAGCGACTCGCCGGCCGCGACGAGCTGCGCGCCCTCCGGCAGCAGGTCGTCCGGGTCGACCGGCAGCAGGCCGACGAGCTGCTTGCGGTCCGGGCGCGCGGTGTCCGGGCGGCGCAGCGAACGGCTGCCGACGAACGCCTTGCGCTTGGACACGATCCACTCCATGCCGAGGTCGATCGGCGTGACCGTGCCGTCGGTGTCCTGCCCGACGATCGGGTAGCCCTTCTCCGCGCGCAGCACGTGCATGGTCTCGGTGCCGTACGGCGTGATGTCGAACTCGGCCCCCGCTTCGTACACCGCCTCCCACACGCCGAGGCCGTACCACCACGCCACGTTGATCTCGAACGCCAGCTCGCCGGAGAAGCTGATCCGCGCGATCCGCGCCGGCGCGCCGTTCGCGAGCGTCGTGTCGGTGAACGTCATGAACGACAGGTCCACCGCGCCCGGCGCGAGCTTCGCGACGACCTGGCGCGACCGCGGCCCGACGACCGCGATCGTGGCCCACTGCTCGGTCACCGACGTCAGCCGCACGCGCAGCGAGGGCCACTCGGTCTGCAACCACTCCTCGAACCAGTCGAGCACGGCCGCCGCGTTGCCGGTCGTGGTCGTGGCGAGGAAGCGGTCCTCCGCGAGCCGCAGCACGACGCCGTCGTCGAACACCATGCCGTCGGCCTTGCACAGCAGCCCGTACCGCGCGGCGCCGACGGCCAGCTTCTTGAACGCGTTGGTGTACATGCGGTTCAGGAACTCCGCCGCGTCCGGCCCGACGATCTCGATCTTGCCCAGAGTGGACGCGTCCTGCATGCCCACACCCGTGCGCGCCGCCCCGCACTCGCGCAGCACCGCGGCGGCCAGGTCCTCGCCGGACCGCGGGTAGTACCAGGGCCGCTTCCACTGGCCGACGTTCTCGAACTCCGCGCCGCGCGCGACGTGCCAGTCGTGAATGGACGTCACCCGCGCCGGGTCGTGCAGCGCGCCGCGGTCGCGGCCGGCCAGCATCGCGAACGGCACCGGGGTGTACGGCGGCCGGTAGGTGGTCGGCCCGGGCGGTCCCGCGCCGAGCGCCTCGGCGATGACGCCGAGCGTGGTGACGCCGGCCGTCTTGCCCTGGTCGTGCGCCGTGCCGATGGTCGTGTAGCGCTTGACGTGCTCGGGCGATCGCATGCCGGCGCCGGTCGCACGCAGCACGTCGGCCACGGTGGCGTCGCGCTGCAGGTCGACGAAGTGGTCGTCCCAGCCGCCGCCCCGCTGGTCGATCGTCCACAGGGGAACGTTCGGGTCCAGCTCGCCGTTCGCCGAGCCCACCGGCACGCAGGCCTGGCGCGCGCGGTCCGGCACGAACGCGGCCAGCGACTCGTCGTAGCGCAGCGTCCCGCCCGCCTGGCTGTGCAGGTGCACCACCGGGTTCCACCCGCCCGACACCGCGACGAGGTCGCAGTGGAACAGCTCCACCGGCCCGCTCCCGGCCGGGTCGCCGAGCAGCACGGCGGTCACCGCGGACTCGCCCTCGGTGCCGACCACCGCCGTGCCGAACCGCACGTCGCCGCCCGCCGCGCGCACCGCGCCCGCGAAGACCGACTCGGGCCGCACGTCGGCGACCAGGACGTCCACGCCGGACGCGAGGAGGTCGAGCGCGGTCGCGTACGCGCTGTCGTTGGTCGTGCACACGACCGCGCGGGTGCCGAGCCGCACCGCGTACCGGTTGAGATAGGTGCGCACCGCGCTCGCCAGCAGCACGCCCGGCCGGTCGTTGCCGGCGAACACCAGCGGCCGCTCGTGCGCGCCGGTCGCCAGCACGACCCGGCCCGCGCGCACGTGCCACAGCCGCCCGCCGCGGGCGTGGCGCTCGGCGATCGTCAGGTAGTTGTGGTCGTAGTAGCCGAACACCGTGGCGCGGGACAGCACCCGCGTCTCGGCCAACCCGGCCAGCTCCGCCAGTACCTCCGCGACCCACGGCCAGCGGTCCGGTGTGGACAGCGCGGACCCGCCGGGCTCGGCCTGCTCGTCGGCCAGGATCACCCGCGCCCCGGTCCGGCCCGCCTCCAGTGCGGCCGCGAGCCCCGCCGGGCCTGCGCCGACGACGAGCACGTCGCAGTGCACGTGCTTGTGGTCGTAGCGCAGCTCGTTCGGCCCGACGAGGCGCCCGCGCCCGGACAGCGTCGCGGCCACGAGCCCGTCGGTCAGCTCGACCGTGGTGGCCGGCAGCATCGGCTCCGGCCCGACCTGCAGCAGCGCGTTCGGCTCGGCCACCCCGGCGTCGACGATCCCGCGTGGACGGTCCCGGTGGACGCTGCGCCCGACCACGGCGACGCCGTCGGCCAGCAGCGCCGACGCGACCGTGTCGCCCCGGAACCCGGTGCGGGTCACGCCGTCCACGGTGAACGTCAGCGGCGCGGAGCGGTCGATGCGGCCGCCATCGGGAAGCCTCACGACGGGTCCCCGAGGAACTCGTGGGTCGCCGTGTCGCGCACGGCGTCGAACCACCGCCGGCAGCCGTTCGTGTGCACCCAGCGCTCCGCGAACGGGCCCTTCGGGTTGTCCCGCACGAACACGTACTCGCCCCACTCCGCGTCCGTCAGCGCGTCCGGGTCGTCCGGATAGGACACCCCGGCCTGGCCGCCGTAGGAGAACTCCACCTCGTCCCGGTCGCCGCACCAGGGACACCGGATCAGCAGCATGCGAACCCCCATCAGTGCGCGACAGCGGCCGCGCCGTGCTCGTCGATCAGCGCGCCCGTGGTGAACCGGTCCAAACCGAACGGTCTGTTCAGCGCGTGCGGCGCGCCGGTGGCGATCGTGTGCGCGTACACCCAGCCCGCCGCGGGCGTCGCCTTGAAACCGCCGGTCCCCCACCCGCAGTTGACGTACAGCCCCGGCAGCGGGGTCGGCCCGACGATCGGCGACGCGTCCGGCGTGACGTCCACGATCCCGCCCCACGTGCGCAGCACGTGCGCGTGGCCGAAGATCGGGAACAGCTCCAGCGCAGCGGCCAGCTGGTGGGAGATCACGTGCACCGAGCCGCGCTGCCCGTAGGAGTTGAACGGGTCGATGCCCGCCCCCATGACCAGCTCGCCCTTGTGCGCCTGGCTCACGTACACGTGCACGTGGTTGGACATCACCACGCACGGGTGCACCGGCTCGAGCAGCTCGGAGACGAGCGCCTGCAGCGGGTGGCTCTGGATCGGCAGCCGCAGGCCCGCGAGCGAGGCGAGCACCGACGTGTGCCCGGCCGAGGCGAGCGCCACCGCACCCGCCCGGATCGGCCCGCGGCTGGTCTCCACGCCGATCACCCGGTCACCGTCCCGGACGAACCCGGTGACCTCGCAGCCCTGCACGAGGTCCACCCCGAGCCGGTCCGCGCCACGGGCGAACGCCCACGCCACGTGGTCGTGCTTGGCGATCCCGCCGCGCGGCTGCAGGGTCGCGCCGAGCACCGGGTAGCGCACGTCCGGCGAGGTGTCGACGATCGGGCAGAACTCCTTGACCTGCTCGGGGGTCAGCCACTCCGCGTCGACCCCGTTGAGCCGGTTGGCGTTCACCCGCCGCACGCCCTCGCGCACGTCGCCCAAGGTGTGCGCGAGGTTCAGCACGCCGCGCTGGCTGAACAGGATGTCGTAGTCGAGCTCTTCGGACAGGCCCTCCCAGAGCTTGAGCGCGTGCTCGTAGATCCCGGCGCTCTCGTCCCACAGGTAGTTCGAGCGGATGATCGTCGTGTTGCGGGCCATGTTCCCGCCGGCGAGCCAGCCCTTCTCCAGCACCGCGACGTTGGTGATGCCGTGGTTGCGTGCGAGGTAGTAGGCGGTCGCCAGCCCGTGCCCACCAGCGCCCACGATCACCACGTCGTAAGACCACTTAGGCGAGGGATTGCGCCAGAGGAAGTCCGGATGCGCGTCCATCAGTCCCCCAGTTCCTTGCGACGTCGGGTGACGTACTCGGCCAGCTCCTCACGGATCGCGTCGTCCAGCGGTGGCTGCTCGTACTCGTCGAGCTTCTTCCTCGCGACGTCGCCCGCGCGCGCGGCCGCGTCCTTGGCGCCGTTGCGGGTCCACCGCTCGTAGTTCTCCGAGCTGGACAGGAACGGCCGGTAGAAGCACGTCCGGAACCGCTCCAGCGTGTGCGCCGCGCCCAGGAAGTGCCCGCCGTGGCCGACCTCGGTGTGCGCGCCGAACGCCAGCGACTCCTCGGTGATCTCGAGTGGACGGAACTCCTGCTGCAGCATCTCCAGCACCTGCACGTCGATGACGAACTTCTCGTACGACGACACCAGGCCGCCCTCGAGCCAGCCCGCGGAGTGCATGACCCAGTTGATGCCCGCGAGGAACGTCGGCAGCATGGTCATCAGGCCCTCGTACGCCGCCTGCGCGTCGGGCGTCTGGCTGGACGTCAGCCCGCCGCCGGAGCGCACCGGCAGCCCGAACCGGCGGGCGATCTGCCCGGTGCACAGCAGGCCGACGGCCGACTCCGGCGTGCCGAACTGCGGCGAGCCGGACTGCATGTCGATGTTGGACAGGAACGACCCGAAGATCACCGGCGCGCCCGGCCGGATCAGCTGCGACAGCGCGATCCCGGACAGCGCCTCGGCCATCTGCTGGGCCAGCGTGGCCGGAATGGACACCGGGGACATCGCGCCCATCAGCAGGAACGGTGTCAGCACTACGGGCTGGTTCGCCGAGGTGTACTCGAACTGCGCCTCCAGCATCCGGTCGTCCCAGCGCAGCGGCGAGTTGCAGTTGATGAGCGAGATCGTGGCCGGCGTCTGCTCGATCGCCTCGCGGCCGCCGAAGAGGATCTCGGTCATCCGGATCGTGTCGGCCGCGTTCACCGCGGACACGACGTTGCCCATGTAGAACTTGTCGGTCAGCGTCTGCAGCGCGTAGGTCATGTCGAGGTGCCGCGAGTCCAGCGGCGCGTCGTTCGGCTCGCAGATGATCCCGCCCGCGGTGTCCAGGACCGGGAAGCTCTGCGCGAGCCGGGCGAAGTTCTCGAAGTCGGCGAGCGACCCGTCGCGGCGCACGTCGCCGTCGCGCACGAACGGCGGTCCGTACACGCCGCCGAACACCATGTCGTCGCCGCCGATGTGGACGTTGTTCGAGGAGTTGCGGGCCTGCACGTCGAACTCGCGCGGCGCCAGCTTGACCTGTTCGAGCAGGAAGTCCGGGTCGAACCGGACACAGTTGTCCTCGACCTGCTGCCCGGCCTTGCGGAACAGCTCCAGCGCACGGTCGGACAGGAACTCGACGCCGATCTCGGAGACGATCCGGCGCCACCCGGAGTCGAGCACCTCCATCGCGTCCGCGGACAGGATCTCGTACCGGGGCAACTGATTGCGGAACATCGCGCTCCCTCGACGACTCCCTTGACGATGGGACTTTCGAGATCCTACGCTCGTGTTATGGAACTGTGGTTCCATATTATAGAACTCTGGCCACAC
This sequence comes from Actinophytocola sp., assembly GCA_035995025.1. Lineage (GTDB taxonomy): Bacteria > Actinomycetota > Actinomycetes > Mycobacteriales > Pseudonocardiaceae > Actinophytocola. Next base: position 115,199 of record DASYKY010000024.1, on the reverse strand, counting down.
GGAGGTTGAGCGTGACGGTGCCGGCGGGGAGTCAGTCGGTCGACCGCGCGGCGGCGCTGCTGGCGCTCGTCGTCGAGTCCGACGAGCCGCGCACGTTCACGTCCCTGGTCGACGAGCTGGGCCTGGCGAAGTCCACGACCTCCCGGCTGCTGCACGCACTCGAGCGCAACCGCCTGGTGCGCCGCGACCGGGCCGGCCTGTTCCGCCCCGGTCCGCTGTTCGCCGTGTACGCCGCGCAGCACGACACCTCGCAGGACCTGCTGGACGTCGCGCAGGCGACGCTGGACGAGATCGGCGAGCGGACCGGCGAGACGGTCAACCTCGCGGTGCCGCGCGGCGACGAGGTCGTGCAGGTCGCCCAGGTCGACGCCAGCTACCTGCTGGGCCTCACCAACTGGCTGGACGTTTCGGTGCCACCCCACTGCTCGGCGCTCGGCAAGGTCTTCTACGCGTACAAGGTGATGACGCTGCCCGACGGCGAGCTGCCCGTCCCGTCCAACGGCAGGCCGCTCACCCGCCGCGAGCTCGAGGCCGACCTCGTGGAAACGGCGCGCCGCGGCTGGGCGATGACGTGGGAAGAACTCGAAGAGGGGCTCGTCGCCGTCGCCGCGCCCGTGTACGCCCGCGACGGCACGGTGGTCGCCGCGGTGTCGGTGTCCGGTCCCACGACCCGCGTCACCGCATCCGACGTGCCCCGCCTGGGCGAGCAGCTCGCGTCGGAGACCGCCGAGATCTCCCGGCAGCTCGGATACCGACCCGGAAAGGCAAAGCCGTGAGCCCAGAAGACATCCTCAAGGCACTGTACGACGAGACCCTGGTCGGCAACGCGCCGCGGGTGCTGGAGCTGACCAACGTCGGTCTCGAGTCGGGGATGTCGCCGGAGACCATGCTCTTCGACGCGCTGATCCCGTCCCTGGAGGAGGTCGGCGCCCGGTTCGAGCGCGGCGACTTCTTCGTGCCGGAGATGCTGATCGCCGGCAAGGCCATGAGCGGCGCGCTGGACGTGCTGCGCCCGCTGCTGGCCGAAACCGGCGTGGAGACCGTCGGCACGTTCCTCATGGGCACGGTCAAGGGCGACGTGCACGACATCGGCAAGAACCTCGTCAACATCATGCTCGAGGGCGCCGGCTTCCACGTGATCGACCTCGGCGTGCAGGTGGCGCCGGAGAAGTTCGTCGCCGCGATCGAGGAGTACAAGCCGGACGTGGTCGGCTTCTCCGCGTTCCTCACCACCACGATGCCGATGTTCAAGGCCAACATCAACGCGCTGGAGAAGGCCGGCCTGCGCGACCAGGTGATCGTCATGGTCGGCGGCGCGCCGGTCACGCAGGAGTACGCGGACGCGGTCGGCGCCGACGGGTACGCCGCCGACGCGTCCGCGGCCGTCAAGCGGGCCAAGGAGCTCATCCACAAGCGCCGCGTCGCGGCCGTCTAGCCCGGAGCGTCCCATGCAGACTGTCATCTCGTCGGCCACCCGGACCGTCACGATCGGACCGGACGAGCCGTTCTGCATCATCGGTGAGCGGATCAACCCGACGGGCCGGTCGAAGTTCCAGGAGCAGCTGCGGGCGCGCGACCTGTCGCGCATCGAGGTCGACGTGGCCCAGCAGATCGCGGGCGGCGCGATGGTGCTCGACGTGAACATGGGCGTGCCGCTCACCGACGAGGCGGAGCTGCTGTGCTCGGCCATCAAGATGGTGCAGGGGCTGACCGACCTGCCGCTGGTGATCGACTCGTCGGTCGTCGGCGCGCTCGAGGCGGCGCTGGAGGTGTACGAGGGCAAGCCGCTGGTGAACTCGGTGACCGGCGAGCGGGAGCGGCTCGACGAGATCCTCCCGCTGGTGCGCCGCCACGGGGCCGCGGTGATCGCGCTGCCCAACGAGGAGGACGAGATCCCCGACGACCCGCGCAAGCGGCTCGACATCACCCGCAAGATCATCGACATCGCCGTGGGGCAGTACGAGATCCCGCTGGCCGACATCGTCATCGACCCGCTGGCGATGCCGATCGGCGCGGACACCACGCTGGTCAACAAGACGCTCGACACGATCGCGCTGATCCGCGAGGAGTTCGGCGTCAACATGACGCTCGGTGCGGGCAACGTGTCCTTCGGCATGCCGAACCGCCCGGTGCTGGGCGGCACGTTCCTGCCGATCGCCATGCGCTGCGGCCTCACGTCGGCGATCATGGACGCCCGCAGCCCGGTGATGGTCGAGGCCGTCAAGGCCGCGGACCTCCTACTGGGCAACGACGACTGGGGCGCAGCGTGGATCGCCGCCCACCGCGCCAAGCTGCGAGCAATCGCGACCGCCGAAGCCGCCGCGACATGACCCCGCGAGTCCAACACTCACACCCCGCGAGTCCAACACTCACGCCTCGCGAGTCCAACCTCCGCGAGCCGCGAGTCCAACGCTCGCGAGCTGCGAGTCCGACTGGCCCGAACGTGGCGGGCTCGGGAGTGTTGGACTCGCGTGACCGGAGCGTTGGACTCGCCGGACCGGAGGGTTGGACTCGCGGGAGCGGAGTGTTGGACTCGCGGGGTGGGGTGGGGGCGTGAACGAGCGGGTTCGGATCTCCTTTACCCCGAACGATCGGGAGGTTCGGGTACCCAGCGGCGTGTCGGTGTTCGATGCGGCCAGTTGGCATGGGATCGCCATCGACTCCACCTGCGGTGGGCACGGGACGTGCCGCAAGTGCAAGGTGCGCATCGACGGGCCGGTCGAGGTGTCCACATCGGATCCGCGGGCGTTCTCGCCGGACGAGCTGGCCGCGGGCTGGCGGCTCGCCTGCCTCGCGAAGGCGGACGTGGACCTTGCGGTCGAGGTGCCGCCGCTGACGACCCGGCCGAAGGCCGCCACGGTCGGTGTGGGGCGGCAGGTGATCCTGCGCCCAGCCGTGCAGAAGCGGTGCGTCACGCTGGCCGAGCCGACGCTCGCCGACCAGCAGTCCGATGTGGAGCGCCTGGTCGCGGCCCTGGACGACCTCGAGCCGACCGTCGACCTGCGGGTCGTACGCAACCTGCCGAAGGCGTTGCGGGACAACGACTTCAAGGTCACCGCGGTCGTCGTCGACGACCGGCTGATCGACGTCGAGCCGGGCGACACCAGCGAGGAGCGGTACGGCATCGCGTTCGACCTCGGCACCACCACGGTCGTCGCCACGCTGCTGGACCTGTCCACCGGGACGCCCGCGGCGGTCCGGTCGATGCTCAACCGCCAGCAGCCGTTCGGCGCGGACGTGATCACCCGGATCAGCGCCACGATGCTCGACCCCGAGGCGATGGGCAGGCTCACCGCGGCCGCGCACGACACGCTCGCGACGCTCGCCCGCGAGGTCTGCGAGGAGGCGGGCGTCGACCCGCTGCGGGTGTACGAGGTGGCGCTCGCCGGCAACGCCACGATGACCCAGCTGGCGCTGGGCATCGACCCCGAGCCGCTCGGCGTCGCGCCGTTCGTCATGGCCACCCGCACGCTCCCCCGCGTGCTGGCGTCCGACATCGGCGTGCCGGTGCACCCGGGCGCGCCCGCGTACACGTTCCCCGCGCTCGGCGCGTACGTCGGCGGGGACATCGTGTCCGGGATGCTGGCGTCCGGAATGGACCGGGACAAGCGTCTGCGGCTCTTTGTCGACGTGGGCACGAACTGCGAGATCGTGCTCGGGGACGGGCAGCGGCTGCTCGCCACCGCGGCGCCGGCCGGGCCGGCGTTCGAGGGCGCGGCGATCCGCTGCGGCATGCGGGCCGCCGACGGCGCGATCGAGGTCGTCAAGATCTCTGACGACGACGTGCGGCTGCAGGTGATCGGCGACGTCGAGCCGCGCGGGCTGTGCGGCTCGGGGCTGGTCGACGCGGTGGCCGAGCTGGTCGCGATCGGGCTGCTGGACTCGTCCGGGCGGCTGATGGCGGTGGACGCCGCGCAGGAGAAGTTCCCGAAGCTCGCCGGGCGGCTGCGCGAGGTCAACGGCGAGCGGGTGTTCATGCTGCACGAGCCCGGCATCTACCTGTCGCAACGGGACGTTCGCGAGCTGCAGTTCGCGAAGGCGGCGATCGCCACCGGCTGGCAGCTGCTCGTCGAGGAGCTGGGCGTGTCCGAAGGGGACATCCAGCAGGTGCTGCTGGCGGGCTCGTTCGGCTCGTACCTGTCGCCTGCCAACGCGGTGCGGATCGGGCTGGTGCCGGACATCGCGCTGCTGCGGATCGTGAGCGCGGGCAACGTGGCGGGCGAGGGCGCGAAGATGACGCTGCTGTCGATGCGCGAGCGGACGGGAGCGGCGGCGCTGTTGGAGGAGGTGCGTTATGTCGAGCTCTCCGACCGCCCGGACTTCAACGACCGGTTCATCGAGCAGCTCTCCTTCCCCGGCTGAGATCGCGATCGTCGCTTGTGGAGCGCTGGCCCTGCACGTGTCGGAGATCGCCGCGCGACAGGGCTGGCCGGTGCACGTCCACCCGCTGCCGCCGCTGCTGCACAACCGTCCCGACCGGATCGCCGCGGCCGTCGATGCCGCGCTCGACGCGCTGGGTTCGTATGCCCGGGTGGCCGTCGCGTTCGCCGACTGCGGTACCTATGGCGCGCTCGACGAGGTCTGCGCGCGACGCGGCGTGGCCCGGCTCAGCGGTGCGCACTGCTACGACGTGTTCGCAGGCGCCGAGCGGATGACGGCGATGTTCGAGGCGGAGCCGGGCACGTACGTGCTGACCGACTTCCTGGTGCGCTCGTTCCGCCGCACGGTCGTCGCGGAGTTGGGGCTGGACCGGTACCCGTCACTCCGGGACGACTACTTCCGGCACTATCGCCGCGTCGTGTGGCTCGCGCAGCGGCCGACGGAGTCGCTGCGGGCTCAGGCGCGCGACGCGGCAAAGGTGCTGGGGCTGCCGCTTTCCGTCGTACCCGTAGGCGATGCGGGCCTGGAGCGGGAGCTGGCCGCCCTGATCTTTACCTAGCTCGAACGCGATCCGTACGAGGTGATCGCCGGCGTTTGGTTCCATCGGGCGCCATGCGAGGGAGTCCGGTCGTGCTGTGCGTGCTCGTGTTGCTCGGCGGGCTCTTCGGCTGTGTGCGCGGGACGCCGGACGGCACGTCGGAGCGGACCGTGTCGGTCGGTGGCGTCGAGCGCGCGTACCGGTTGTACCGGCCGGCCGGGCTCGCCGATCCCGCGCCGCTGGTGGTCATGCTGCACGGCGGGTTCGGTTCGGGCAAACAGGCCGAAGGCGCGTACGGCTGGGATGCCGAGGCCGATGCGGGACACTTCGCGGTCGCGTACCCGGACGGGGTGAGCCGGGCGTGGAACACCGGTGGCGGCTGCTGTGGACAGCCGGGCCATGATGGAGTGGACGACATCGGGTTCCTGACCGAGCTCGTCGCGGACGTCGGGCGCGAGGTACCGGTCGACCCGGCGCGGGTGTTCGCCACCGGCATCAGCAACGGCGGCATCATGGCGTACACGCTCGCCTGTGCCACCACGGTGTTCGCCGCGATCGGCCCCGACTCGGCGACCCAGCTCGGTGGCTGTGATCACCCGGCGCCGGTGTCGGTGATCCACATCCACGGCACCGCCGATCAGAACATCCCCTACGACGGGCGGCCCGGCAACGGAGTCGCCACCATCGACGGTCCGCCGGTCCCGGAGGTCAACGCGCGGTGGCGGTCGATCGACCGGTGCGCGGCACCCGACGTCACCGCCGCCAGCCCGGTCACCACGTCGATCGCCGACTGCCCGGACGGCCGTACCGTCGAACTTGTCACCATCGACGGGGCGGGTCACCAATGGCCGGGAGCGACCGGGCGCAAGCTGGACGGCCGGGTGACCGGCATCGACCCGCCGTCCACGGCCCTCGACGCCACCCACGAGATCTGGAAGTTCTTCGCCGCACACCCGGCCGCCCACTGACCGGTCGCCATCGACGGTCCGCCGGTCCCGGACGTCAACGGACGGCGACCTCACCGCTCGGCCCGCCTCCCACGTGGACAGCGCAACCCAACCCCGCGCAACCCAACCCCGCGCAGCCGTAACGCGCGCCGACAACAACACGCTGCCCCCACCCTCTCCGGGGGCACCCCTCAGCGCCAGTCTATCGGTGACCACCGGCGAAAACGCCTGCCAAGATCCACATGTGGACAGTCGCGTGGGTTGTGGACAACTAGCCGGGCGCGGCGAGGCGCCACTGTTCGGTCTCCGCTACCTGGTTGAACGTGAACACGTGCAGCCCCGTCACCGCCATCTCCGGCAACGACAGCACCGGTGCGGCGCGGTCGAGGAGGCGGTCCGGCGAGTACGCGGTAGCCAGCCGGGCGAACCAGGACAGGTGCTTGCCCAGGAACCGCGCCGACTCCCCCACCCCGATCTTGCCAGCCATCGACAGCAGCTTCGTGCGCTCGACAGGGCCCGCCAGTCCGATCCGGATCGGCAGGTCGACCCCGCGGCGCCGGACCCGCTGCACCCACGACGTCAGCACCTTCGGGTCGAAGCACAGGTTCGACACGATGTAGGTGGCGTGCGCGCGCTTCTCCCACATGGCCTGCACGATGATGTCGTCGTCGATGGACGGGTGACTCTGCGGGTAGCCGGTGATCCCGACGTGACGGAACGGCCTGCCCAGCGCGGTCAGCGCCGCCAGCAGCGGCAGCGCGCCGTGGAAGTCGCCCGCCGGCGGGTCGGCGTCGCCGGCCGGTACGAACACGTCGTCCACGCCGACCGTGACCAGGCGGTCCACGATCTCCGCCAGGTGCGGCCGGTCCACGACGAGGCGCGCGGACAGGTGTGGCACCACGCGGTAGCCGCGCTTGGACAACCGCTCGGTGAGGTCGATCGTGGGATCGAGGCCCTTCGCCGGCGACGCCGTGACCGCGATCGGCACGGACGTGGGGACGGACGCGGCGATGGTGTCCTCGATCGTCCGCGTCGGGATGACCTCGTAGCGGACGTTCTGCCGCCAGCCTGGGTTGCGCATAGCCAAACTCGATTCGTCATACGCAATGGCGTCCGGTCGAGCGTAACTCCCGACGGCGTTCGCGACAACGCTTATAGTTTCGCTATGAGCAACAAGGAGGCCGGCACCGGAGTTCAGTCGGTCGACCGCGCGATCAGCATCCTGGAGATCCTGGCGCGCCAGGGCGAGGCGGGCGTCAGCGAGGTGGCGGCGGAGATCGAGGTCCACAAGTCGACGGCGTTCCGGTTGCTCAACGCGCTGGAGACGCGCGGGCTCGTGGAGCAGGCCGAGGACCGCGGCAAGTACCGGCTGGGGTTCGGCATCGTGCGGCTCGCAGGCGCGGTGTCCGACGGCATGGACGTGACGCGGCACAGCAGGCCGGTCTGCGAGCGCCTGGCCCGCGAGCTGGGCGAGACGGTGAACATCGCGGTCGGCGAGGCGCACTACGCGGTGAACCTGGACCAGGTGCGCGGGACGTCCTCGGTGACGGCGCACAACTGGGTGGGCAGGCTGACCCCGCTGCACGCGACGTCGAGCGGCAAGGTCCTGCTGGCCTACCGCAGCGAGAAGCGGCGCACGGAGTTGCTGGCGCACGGGATGAAGCAGTTCACCCCGCACACGGTGACGACGCGCAAGCAGCTGACCGAACAGCTGGTGTCCGTCTACGAGCGCGGCTACGCGGTGGCGATCGAGGAGTACGAGATCGGCCTGAACGCGATCGCCGCGCCGATCCGCGGCCACGACGGCAAGGTCTTCGCGGCCGTGAGCGCCTCGGGCCCGGCGTACCGGTTGACGGAAACCCTGATGCACGAACAGGCCGCGACCCTCGTCCACGGCGCGGACGAGATCAGCCGCCGCCTGGGTTACCTGGGCTGAACGCTCCTTGGCACGACCCGTCACCGTTGGTAGCGTGACGGCACTGGGGTTGACGCCGCCCGTGGGGACGGGCGGCTCGGCAAATACGCAACACATGGGGGAATCACGCATGCCTGCTACGCATGGTCAAAGCTCGCGCGGAATCACCGTCGCGCCCGGATCGCAAGCCACCGCGGGAAGTTTCGGCCGGATGTTCCCGGATCTGCCCGCCCGCAAGCCGACCGGGCTCGAGGCGGCGAAACGCTTCGGCGCGCCCGGCGGGCTCATGGACGGCGGTCAGACGACCGACGACCAGCAGAACCGGGGTTTCCCGTCGGGTTTCACCTACCTCGGCCAGTTCATCGACCACGACCTGACCCTCGACGCGACCTCGTCGTTCGACCGGCACACCGAGGCCGACAGCCTGGCCGACTTCCGCTCGCCGCGGCTGGACCTGGACAACCTCTACGGCACCGGCCCGGTGGTCAGCGGTCACCTGTACGACCCCGGGTCGCACGACACGAAGCTGCGCCACGCCGCGGACGGCGTCGACCTCGCGCGCATCGGCGACGGGGTCGCGCTGATCGGCGACCCGCGCAACGACGAGAACCTGATCCTGGCCCAGTTCCACCTGGCGATGATCAAGTTCCACAACCGCGTCGTCGACCTGCTGCGCGCCGGGAAGGTCACCGACGCGCTCGGCGAGACCTTGGCGCCCAAGCCACCGGACGAGCCCGCCGACCAGCAGCCCGGCGCCACGCTCGACCAGCTGCTGGACGTCGAGAACTACTACAACGACGTGTTCGCCGCCGCGCAGCGGCTCGTCCGCTGGCACTTCCAGTGGATCGTCGTGCACGAGTTCGTGCCGACACTCGGCGACCCCGCCGTGGTGCGTGACGTGCTCCACCACGGGCCCCGGTTCTTCCGGCCGGGCCGCCGGCCGTTCATCCCGGTCGAGTTCACCGTCGCCGCGTTCCGGTTCGGCCACCCGACCGTGCGCTCGGCCTACCGGGTCAACGAGAGCTTCACCGGCAAGATCTTCCCGGACAACCCGAACATGGAGCCGGACCCGCGAACAGACCTGCGCGGCGGACCGGTCGACGCGGCGCACGCCGTGGACTTCCGGTTCTTCTTCGACGTCGGCCGCGGCACGCCGCAGTTCGCCAAGCGGATCGACGCGACGCTCAACACGCAGCTGCTGAACCTCCCGGTCAGCGCGGTCCCCGGTGCCAAGGAGGGCGCGCTCGCCCAGCCGGTCGCCTCGCTGGCGGTCCGCAACCTGCTGCGCAGCGAGGCGCTCGGTCTGCCCTCCGGCCAGGACGTCGCCCGCAAGATCGGCACCGTTCCACTGACCGACGACCAGCTGGAGACCGACGGCCCGGTCTACCTCTGGTACTACGTCCTCAAGGAGGCCGAGGTGCTGGCGAAGGGCCGCCACCTCGGCCCGGTCGGCACGCGGCTGGTGGCCGAGGTGCTGATCGGCCTGCTCGACGCCGACCCCACGTCATACCGTTCCGCCTTCCCCGCGTGGCAGCCGACGCTGGGAGCGCGGGACGGCGAGTTCGGCGTCGCGGACCTGCTGCACATCGCGGGCGTGCTCGAGGACCGGTGATCGACCCGGTGCGTGCCCCGGCCCAGGGCACGCACCGGCGCCAAAAAATCTTGCTGTGCAACGTTTTCCGGCTTCGCGTTCGGGTATCCAGTCTTCACTGGTCCGGGCGTGGCCCGGCCCCAAGTGACATGGAGCCGCCATGCTCAGCCATCACGAGGACCGCGAGCTCAGAGCGATCGAGCAGTGGTTCGAGGAGTCCGACCCCGCCCTGACCCGGATACTGCGTAACTACGAGGCGCCAGCGCGCTTCCGGCTCCGGTTCGTCGCCCGCATCGCGGTCGACGTCATCGGGGTCGCGCTGTTTATGGTCGGCGCGATACTGGCATTCCCCGTCCTCGTGGTGATCGGGTTCCTGTTCATCGTGGTCGGGGTGTGTCTCCACCTCGCCGCGGGCGGGCAGCGCAGGCGGCACTGGCCACGGCGCTGACCTCGGCCCTGACCTCACCGCGCCGGACAGGACAAACTCCGGACAGGAAGTGCCACCCGGCAACGAACGCCGGGACGCTCCCGATTGCCAGAACCAGGCACAACGCCTGACATGGCAAGGGAGACAGCACATGAGCACCGACGCCCAGCGCCCACTCGAGTCGCGGCAGCAGACCCCGGTCCACCCGTACAGCCAGGGCCAGCGCGCGTTCTACGGATCGACCTGGACGCTCTGGACGATTCTCCTGTTCGTCGGCGGCATGACGCTGTTCGGGCAGGAGCTGATCTGGCAGGGTCTGATCGCCTTGGCGTTGTGCGGTCTCACGGTGCGGTACGCGTACCGGATCTGGACCTGGCAGGCGCGACGGCTGTTCTTCCTCATCGTGTTCTGACCCGGCGGGGCGTGCTGCCCCCCGCCGGGGTCCGGAATGGTCGCCCATACGATGGGATCTTCCGCGACCCCGAAGGGACACGTCTCGTGCGCGCACTGGTCACCGGCGGTGCCGGGTTCATCGGTTCGACGCTGGTCGACCGGCTGCTCTCCGACGGGCACGACGTGGCCGTCGTGGACGACCTGTCCCGGGACAGCCTCGCGAACCTCGCCGCCGCGCAGGAGACCGGGCGGCTGACCGTGCACCGGCTGGACATCAACGACCCCGCGCTGCCGGACGTCGTCGCCGGGGTCGCGCCCGAGGTCGTGTTCCACCTGGCCGCGCAGATCGACGTGCGGCACAGCGTCGCCGAGCCGCGTGACGACGCGCGCCGCAACGTCATCGGCACCATCGCCGTCGCCGAGGCCGCGCGGCTCGCGGGGGCCCGCAAGGTCGTCTTCGCGTCCTCCGGCGGCTCGATCTACGGCACGCCCGAGGACCTTCCGGTCGACGAGACCGTCGCCATCAACCCGAAGTCGCCGTACGGCGCGGGCAAGGTGGCCGGCGAGATCTACCTCAACACCTACCGCGAGCTGTACGGACTGGACTGCACGCACCTGGCGCTCGCCAACGTCTACGGCCCGCGCCAGGACCCGCACGGCGAGGCGGGCGTGATCGCGATCTTCGCCGGGGCGCTGCTGACCGGCCGCCCGACCAAGGTCTTCGGCGACGGCGGCAACACCCGCGACTACGTCTACGTCGGCGATGTCGTGGCCGCCTTCGTGGCCGCGTCCGGTGCGGCGGGCGGCGGGCGGCGCTACAACATCGGCACCGGCGTGCAGACCTCCGACCGCGCGCTGCACACCCTGGTGGCCCAGGCGGCGAACGCCCCGGACGAGCCGGAGGTGGAGCCCGCCCGCCTGGGCGACCTGCGTGCCTCGGCCCTGGACGCGTCCGCCGCGGCCGCGGACCTCGGCTGGCGGCCGGAGGTCGACGTGGCCGAGGGCGTGCGCCGGACCGTGGAGTTCTTCCGGAAGAAGATCTAGCGGCGGGCCATCTTCAGGAACCGGTGCCAGGACTTCTCGGAGACATCGAGGACCGGGCCGGTGGTGTTCTTGGAGTCGCGGACCGCGACGCCGGACACGGCGAACGCGACTTCAACGCAGTCAGTTCCGGCGCCCTCGCTAAAGCTGCTCTTCCTCCATGTGGACATCCGGCAGGCTCCCTCGGTCGTACTCGTCGGCCAGTATGGCCGCGAACTCCCGAGATTCTCCCGCACCGAGGGCGACAGCCCGAAGTTCGGGGAGCATGTGGCGGTAGTAGTCCCCCACGACATCGTGGCCCTCAACGAACACTCCCGTGAGGAAGCCGTCGAGGTAAAGCAGCGGCGCATGCTTGGGATGCTCGAACAAACGGAACGGCCCGCCCAAAATCGAATGCGCTGCTGCCGGAACGATTCGCAGAGTCACGTGTCTCAACGCGGCCATGAGCACCACGTGCAGCATCTGCTCGTGCATGACCTGGGCGCTGCCGACCTGTGTTCGAAGCGCCTGCTCGTGCACGTAGAACACGAATTCGGCGGGATGCGGACGATGCAGGATCTCCTTCCGTCGCTCTCGGATGCGGCGCGCTTCGTCGAGATCCCGCGATGTGTGCGCGGCGCTGAGCGCGATCCGCTCGCGTGCGTAAGCGGATGTCTGCAGCAAGCCAGGCACGACGAACGGCTCGTAGCTGATCGTCCGGTCAGCAGTCGATTCGTGGAAGATCAACGACGCCAGTGAATCCTCGAGCCACTCACCCCGTGGGCTGAGCCAGTAGCCGAGACCTGCCGCCGCTGTATTGCAGAACTCGAGCAGTTCTTCTCTGCCCTCCCAGCGATGGAGACCGCACGCGCCGAGGTAGAAGATCAGATCGACCGTGGAGATGTTGATGTTGCCCGTCTCCATGCGGGAGATCTTCGAGCGGTCCCAACCGGTTTCCTCCGCGATCATCGCGGTCGTGACCCTCGCGGCCTCGCGCCGCTTCCGCAGTTCCGCACCCAGCTCTCGATAGCACGCGGTGGCATTGGCTCGTCCCATATCCGCAGGTTACGACGGCGCAAGCGGAACTCCACGCGTGACGCGGGGACACCACACCAACGGTTTAGCTGTGCCGGGGGTGCAACAAAAAACTCAGTGCAGGGTGCCGTCGTGCTCGGTGTCGCTCGCCTCGGGGCTCTCCGCGCTGCGCAGGGCGACCGCACGGGCCAGCCGCGCGTAGCGCAGCTCCAGCTCCTTGAACCGCAGGTACGTGTTGATCGTCGCGAACCCGAACGCCACCACGAGCGCGTAGAGCACGAGGTCGGTGCCTCGGCCGACGCCGACGAGGCTCGCGAGGTGGCTGACCTGGGTCGGCGCCAGCACGGCGACCACGCCGAACACGAGGAACAGCGCGAAGCCGAGCTTCACCACGGCGCCGGCACGCGTGGTGCCGTGGTGGCGCAGGAAGAAGATCACCAGCAGCACGGTGGCCACGATGAGGATGTACTGAATAAGCATGGTGGGCCCTACCTCCGCGCGTTCGTCCGCAGCAGCGAGTCGAAGAGGATGTTCACGCCGTTGATCAGGGACTGGCCCTTCGCCATCGAGTACTCGGTGTACAGGATGGTCACCGGCTCCTCGGCCACCCGCCACTCCTCGCGCGCGATCATCTCCACGATCTGCGACGCGTGCCCCATGCCGTTCAGCGTGATGTTCATGCTCTCGGCGACCGTGCGGTTGAAGGCACGCAGGCCGTTGTGCGCGTCGGTCAGCTTGAGCTTGCGCAGCGCGGGCGAGAGCAGCACGACCGTCTTCAGCACGAAGCGCTTCAGGAACGGGATGTTCTCGGTCGTGGCGTGGAAGCGGGTGCCAAGGACTATGTCGAGCGACTCGTTGCGCAGCCGCTGGATCATCCGCTCGACGTCCTCGGCCTGGTGCTGGCCGTCGGCGTCGAAGGTGACGAAGTACTGCGCGCCCGGCTGCGCCCGCGCGTACTCGACGCCGGTCTGCAGGGCCGCGCCCTGGCCGAGGTTCACCGGGTGGCGCACCAGGTGCGCGCCGCTGCCGCGGATCTGGTCGGACGAGCGGTCCCGGCTGCCGTCGTCCACGCAGACCACGTTCGGAAAGGTGCGGCGGACCTCGCGCACGACGTCGGCGATGACCGGTGCCTCGTTGTACACCGGTACCACCAGCCACACATCACGCTGGTCGCCCACGTCGCCTCCAGTGAATCTCGGTTGACACCGGAAGGTTACCGGCGGACCACGAAGCGGGCTGGTGGGGAGGGGCGTTTAGGCTGCGGTGCGTGAAAATCGCAGTCATCGCCCTGGGCAAAATCGGCCTCCCCCTCGCCGTGCAGTTCGCGGACAAGGGCCACGACGTGGTCGGCGTCGACGTGAACGCCACCGTCGTCGACCTGGTCAACCGCGCCGTGGAGCCGTTCCCTGGCGAGGCCCACCTGCAGGAGAAGCTCACCGAGCTGGTGCCCGCCGGCCGGCTGCGCGCCACCACCGACTACGCCGACGCCGTGCCCGGCGCGGACGCCGTCGTGCTCGTCGTGCCGCTGTTCGTCGACGACGACGCGCGGCCGGACTTCGGCTGGATGGACGGGGCCACCGAGGAGCTGGCGCGCCACCTGACGAAGGGCACGCTGGTGTCCTACGAGACCACGCTGCCCGTCGGCACCACGCGCACGCGCTGGAAGCCGATGCTCGAGAAGGGCTCCGGCCTGGCCGAGGGCACCGACTTCCACCTGGTGTTCTCCCCGGAGCGGGTGCTCACCGGCCGGGTGTTCGCGGACCTGCGCAAGTACCCGAAGCTGATCGGCGGGCTGTCCGAGGCGGGCGCCGAGGCGGCCCGCGAGTTCTACGAGGCCGTGCTCGACTTCGACGACCGGCCGGACCTGGCGCGCGGCAACGGCGTGTGGGACCTCGGCTCGGCGGAGGCCAGCGAGCTGGCGAAGCTCGCCGAGACCACCTACCGGGACGTGAACATCGGCCTGGCGAACCAGTTCGCCCGCTTCGCGGCGACCGCCGGCATCGACGTCTACCAGGTCATCGAGGCGTCGAACTCCCAGCCGTACAGCCACATCCACCAGCCGGGCATCGCGGTCGGCGGGCACTGCATCCCCGTCTACCCGCGGCTGTACCTCTGGAACGATCCCGAAGCGACCGTCGTGCGCGCGGCCCGCGAGGCCAACGCCGCGATGCCGGACTACACGATCGGCCTGCTCGAGGGCGCGCACGGCGACCTGACCGGCCAGCGGGTGGTCGTGCTGGGCGCGGCCTACCGGGGCGAGGTGAAGGAGACGGCGTTCTCCGGGGTGTTCGCCACCGTCGCGGCCCTCCGGGACCGCGGCGCCACCGCGCTGGTGCATGACCCGCTTTATTCGGACGACGAGCTGCGTGCGTTCGGCTGGGAGCCCTACCACCTGGGCGAGAAGGCCGACGCCGCGGTCGTGCAGGCCAACCACGCGTCGTATGCCGGTCTCGGTCCGGACGACCTGCCGGGGATCACGACGTTCGTCGACGGCAGGCGGGTCAGCTCGGCGGACGCGTGGCCGGGCGTGACGTACCGCGCGATCGGGAAGGCGTGACCATGGTTTTCGTGGCGGCGAGCGCCCAGGTCGCGGAGAACGCGAAGCTGGGCGAGGGCACCAAGATCTGGGACCAGGTGCAGGTGCGCGAGGACGCGCAGCTGGGTTCGAACTGCATCGTGGGGCGTGGCGCCTACGTCGGTGCGGGCGTGCGGATCGGCGACAACTGCAAGATCCAGAACCTGGCCCTGGTGTACGAGCCGGCGCAGCTCGCGGACGGCGTGTTCATCGGCCCGGCCGTGGTGCTGACCAACGACACGTACCCGCGCGCGGTGAACCCGGACGGCAGCCTGAAGGCCGCGTCGGACTGGGACTCGGTGGGCGTGACGATCGAGTCCGGCGCCGCCGTCGGGGCCCGCGCGGTGTGCGTGGCCCCGGTGCGGATCGGCGCGTGGTCGATGGTCGCCGCCGGCGCCGTGGTGACCCGCGACGTGCCGGCGTTCGGCCTGGTGGCAGGCGTCCCGGCCCGCCGCATCGGCTGGGTCGGCAAGTCGGGCGCCCGGCTGAGCGAGCAGGACGGCAAGTGGGTCTGCCCCCTGACCGCCGCAACGTACACGGAACAGAACGACACCCTCACCGCAGACTGACCCACCCCCGCCCGCGAGTCCAACGCTCGGAACCCGCGAGTCCAACACTCCACCCCCGCGAGTCCAACGGTCCGCACCCCCGAGTCGAACGCTCGGCGTGCGCCGGGTCGGTGCGCGACCGTTGGACTCGCCGCGCCGGAGCGTTGGACTCGCGAGGTGTGGTGCCAGTGCCGTGGCGGTTCGTGGCTGTTAGTACGGGCGAGAGGGCCCGCGAGGTTGCCCGGACAGCTGCGTTATCGTCACGGCCGTGAGTATTCGATCGGTCATGACGACCCTCAGCCACATGCCGGTGGTCCGCGAGGTGCGGCGGCGGACGTTCCGCAGCACCGCCAACTACTGGGAGAACCGCTACGCGAGCGGTGGCAACTCCGGCGCCGGTTCCTACGGCAGGCAGGCCGAGTGGAAGGCGGAGATCGTCAACGGCTGGGTCGCCGAGCTGGGCGTGACGTCCGTGATCGACCTGGGTTGCGGTGACGGCAACCAGCTGTCGCTCGCGAAATACCCGCGCTACCTCGGCATGGACCCGTCGCAGACCGCGGTGCGCGGCTGCATCGAGCGCTTCCGCGGCGACGACACGAAGAGCTTCCTCGCGTACGACCCGGCGACCCTGGCCGACCCGGCGGCGTGGCTGCGCGGTGACCTCGCGCTCTCGATGGAGGTCATCTTCCACCTGATCGAGGACGAGATCTTCAACGACTACATGAACCGGCTGTTCGACAGCGCCGAGCGGTACGTGGTCGTCTGCAACAACGCCACGGCCGACGACGAGCGGGCCGCGCACGAGCGGCACCGCGACTTCACGAAGTGGGTCGAGACCGAGCGGCCGCAGTGGACGCTCGAGAAGCGGGTCGACCCGCCCGCGGACGTCGACCTGCAGTCCTCGTTCTTCCTGTACCGCAAGACTTCCTGACCCACCCGCGGCCTCCCGACCCACCCGCGGCGCGGTCAGCTCCGGCGACCGCGCCGCCACGGGCGGGGGATCGGCAGGCGCGCCACCTCGGCCCGGTTCAGCGCCCACCACACGGCGAGGAACGCGACCGCGAACCCGAGGTCGAGCGCCAGCGGCAGGTCCCACGCGTGCTCCGCGACGACGAGCGCACCCGCGATGAGCACGCCCACCAGGACCTTTCCGTAGACCAGGCCCCACCGGTGGCCGTCCTGGCGCCACACGACCGTGATCGGGACCGACGCGATCACCACGGTGCCGCACAGGTAGCCGAGCGCCACGCCGGCGAGCCCCAGGTGCGGCGCCACCAGAACCCAGATCATCGCGCCCACGAGCATGCCCGTGATGCCGGCGAACGTGTTGATCACCATCCCGCGCTGCGAGCGGCTGTTCAGCGCGTTCACGCTGGCCACGCACAGGTTGGTGGCCAGCACCGCGGCCGCGAGCACCGGCAGCAGCTTCTCCGCGCCCGCGAACTTCGCGCCCCAGACGATCCCCACGATGAGGCGGCTGCACACCATGATCGCGCCGAAGACGGCCACCAGCATGACCGCGAGGGCGCGGGTGGTGTTGTCGGTGCGCGCGCGGAACGCCGACAGATCCTTGCGGCCCACCGCCTCCGACATCGACGGCAGCAGCACCAGCGTCAGCGACGCGGCGAGCAGCGAGGCCGGCGTGGCGAGCGCGATGGCCGACGCGTACTGGCCCGCGTCCGTGTCCCCCGCGGTGAGCTTCGCCGCGACCTGGGACAGCTGCAGGAACCCGGTGCTGGCGAGCGAGCCGATCGCGCCGAGCGCCACGAACGCGTCCAGCTCGCGGCGCAGCGGACGCTCGGGCTTGCCGCGCCCGGCATAGGGCCAGCTCGCGAGCGTGTACAGCCCGTAGGTCGCCACGAGCGGCAGCACCAGCGCGGTGTTGCGCACCCCGGCAAGCAGCAGCACGACCAGGCCGGCGAGGCCCAGCACCACGCTGGTGACGTCCCACATCGTCGCGCGGGGCACCTGGCCCGCGCCGAACTGGATGCCGCGGGTGAAGCTGTAGCCGGAGTAGGTGATCGTCAGCGCGGCCACGCACAGCGCGTCCACCCACGAACCAGCGTCGATCAGGACCCAGATCGGCACGCTGACCGCGCCGAGCAGGATCCCGGTCTGCAGCGTGCGCATCCGCAGGTGCGCCGCGGCGGCGTGCGCGCGCTCCGGGCTCTGCTCGCCGCGCGCGCGGGCCAGGAACTTCGACGCCGCGCTGCCGGTCGTGGTCGGCCACAGCAGGGCCAGCGTCAGCGAGGTGGCGATGGCCGTGGCGACGACGCCGAGCACGGTCTTGCCCGCGATGTGGCCGACGAGGAACGACGTCGCGAACCGCAGGATCCCTTGCGCGACAAGGCCGACCGTGCTGTACAGCCCACCGCGGGCGAACGAGGTCGCGGTCGGCGCGTCCAGCCGGACGGGGCGCAGCATGCGCGCCAGCGGGCTCTTCGGCGGCTCGGTCACGGTCACCGGCGACCCGCCACGACGTCGCGGTGCACGGCGGCGACGGTGTCCACGGCGTGGTCGACGCCGTGGTGGTCGGCCACCCACTGGCGCACCTTCTCCGGCTCGTGCGCCAGGGACCCGTCCAGCAGCGCGACCGCGGCCTCGACCGCCTCGTCGACGCCGCCACCGTGCACGGGCGGCGGGGTCTCGGCGTACAGGGGCAGCGGCACCGGCACGACCATGGGCGCACCCGCGGCCAGCGCCTCGAGCTCGCTCACCGCGAGGATGCCGGCGGCCTGGCCGACGACGACGTGCGCGCCGGCGAGCAGCTCCAGGTAGGCGGCGTGGTCGCGGCGGGGCAGCAGCGTGACGCCGGCGGCCTTCGCCTCGGCGGCGTGCGGGCCCCAATCCAGGCCGGCCACCTCGGCGCGGCCGTCGAGCGCGCGGGCCAGCGCGGCGGCGGTGGCCAGCTGGGTGTCGGTGTTCTTGTCCGCCGTCCAGCGGGAGGCGAACACGACCCGCGGCGGGCCGGCCGGTACCCAGCGGGGCACCCCGGCGACGTCGACCGGGGCGGGCACGTAGATCGCGTCGTCGCGGTGGGGCAGCACGTGCTCGGCGAGGTCGGGGGTGGAGAAGAACACCGCCTCCGCGTCGCGCAGCGCGGCCCGGATGCCGTCGCCGCGGCCGGGCTCGTACTGCGCCGTGCGCACGTCGGTGCCGTGGCAGTGCACGACGTAGCGGGGCGCGCCGAGCCGCGAGTGCGCCACGGTGGACGCCGAGTGGACGTGCACGACGTCGTGGCGGCGGGCCAGCAGCCGCAGCCGCGCGACCCACCCGGCCCCGATCAGCGCGCGCCGGGCCTGCCCGGCCGGCCCGCGCCACTCCTGCGCGGGCGCCGCCTTGGGCAGGAAGTCCCACCGGTAGCCACGCCGGCTCGCCTCGGCGATCATCCGCTGCGCGGTGAAGGCCGCGTCGTTGACGTGCAGAGCGGTGGGCTGCGCACTCACCACGCCCACTCCCGACCCCCGCCCGAACCCCGCGAGTCCAACACTCCGCACTCGCGAGTCCAACGCTCAGGACGCGTGAGTCCAGCATTCCGGGCCCGGCCGCGCCGCGCGTGAACGTCGGACTCGGCGTGCGCGAGCGTTGGACTCGCGGGTCGCGAACGTTGGACTCGCGCGGGTCGGGTGGTCACGGCTGGGCTCGCAGCAGCTCGGCGGCGACCTCGCGGGTGACGGCCGAGTCCTCCACGGAGTTCAGCACCTTGGCCGCCTTGTCCGCGTTCTGCTTGAACTCGCGCACCTGGTCCTCGGTGAGCGGGGCGAGCACGTCACGCAGCGCGCCCGCGGACGCGTCCCCGGCGATCGCGCCGACCTCGTGCTCCAGGATCAGCCGGTCGGTCTCCGGGGCGGAGCTGAACACGATGCCCAGCCGCGCCTGCACGTAGTCGAAGATCTTGTTCGGCAGCATCAGCCGGTGGTTCGGGGTCAGCGGCGGCAGGCTGAAGATCCCGACGTCGTAGCCGTTCAGCGTGTCCACCAGCTCGGCCGGCCGGACCGGCGGGTGCAGCGTGATCCGCTGCTCGTCGCCGATCAGCGCCCGCAGGCTCGCCAGGTACCTGCCGCCGTCGCGGGCGGGAACCAGGTACATGTCGAGGGTGAACCGCTGGTCGAGGGCGCGGACGGCCTCGATCATCGCCTCGATGTTGCGGCCCGGCACCGCTCCCCCGCTGTGCACGAGCTTGATCCGCCCGTCGGCGACCTCGCCCGGCGTCAGCTCGCGGAACGGGCCCGCGTTGCGCACGGTGCGTGGCCGCACGCCGAACCGCTCGGTGTACATGCGGCCGATCGCGTCGTTCACCACGGTCACCGCGGACATCTTCGGCAGGTACTTGGCGCACTGGTAGGTCATGAACGGCTTGACCAGCAGGCGCCACGACCGCACGTGCGCGCGCTCCTCGGGGGCCCATTCGTGCATGTCGGCCATGACGGGCGCGCCCTTGGCGATCGTGTGCGCCACGGCCATGGCCCGCGCCTCGTTCGCCACGACCAGGTCGAAGCGCCGGTCGCCGAGCAGGCGCAGCACGTCCCGGATCGCCGGGGCGGCCAGCTCGACCGCGTCGTAGCGGCGCAGCGCCAGCTTCGCGACACCGGCCGGTGTCTGCGGCAGCGACGGCAGGCTCTCGTCGACCTGCAGGTGCTCGGTCGCACCGGGCGGCTGGTCGCCGTACGCGACGGTGGTCACCTCACCCAGCTCGGCGAGCACCTCGATCTGCCGGAGTACCCGCGAGTCCCGGTTGATGTCGGAGAAGGAGATGCACAGCACGCGTTTGGCCGCCATGTCGCAAGAGCGTAACGGGCGCGAATCCGGCTCCGGAGCGCAGCCGCATGATGACCGCCACTCCCCCAGGCCCCTGGCGACGAGCGGCGACGTACGGGCACATACAGTTGCCCCGACCAATCCCCGGACCGAAAACGGGAGCGCTGTGAGCAAGGAGTTCATACCCGCCGCCAAGCCGATCATCGGCGACGAGGAACGGGCGGCGGTCGACGCCGTGCTCCGCTCCGGGATGCTGGCGCAGGGCGCGGAGGTCGCCTCGTTCGAGCAGGAGTTCAGCGCGCAGCTGCTGGACGGCCGCCCGGTGGTCGCGGTCAACTCGGGCACCGCCGGCCTGCACCTCGGCCTGCTGGCCGCGGGCGTCGGCCCGGGCGACGAGGTCATCGTGCCGTCGTTCACGTTCGCCGCCACCGCGAACTCGGTCGCGCTGACCGGCGCCACCCCGGTGTTCGCCGACATCGAGCTCGAGCAGTACTGCCTCGACCCGGCGAGCGTGGCGAGCAAGGTCACCGAGCGCACCAAGGGCATCATGCCGGTGCACCTGTACGGCCACCCGGCGAACATGCCGGCCCTGCGGGCGATCGCCGACTCCCGCGGCCTCGCGCTGTACGAGGACGCCGCGCAGGCGCACGGCGCGAGCCTGGGCGGGCAGAAGGCCGGCACGTTCGGCGCGTTCGCGATGTTCAGCCTCTACCCGACCAAGAACATGACGTCCGGCGAGGGCGGCATGATCTCCACGGGCGACACCGACCGCGAGCGCACGCTCCGGCTGCTGCGCAACCAGGGCATGTTGAAGCAGTACGAGAACGAGCTCGTCGGCTTCAACGCCCGCATGACCAACCTGCACGCCGCGATCGGCCGGGTGCAGCTCACCAAGGTCGGCGGCTGGACCGAGCAGCGGCAGGCGAACGCGGCGTACTTCGACCGGAACCTGTCGGGCGTGGGCGTGCCGGCCGTCGTCGACGGCGCGGTGCACGTCTACCACCAGTACACGATCACGGTGCCCGAGGACCGGGACGGCTTCGTCGCCGCCCTCAAGGAGGAGCACCAGATCGGCTCCGGCGTGTACTACCCGATCCCCAACCACCGGCTGGAGTCCTTCCGCCGCAACGAGGATCTCCCGAACACCGAGCAGGCCGCGAAGACGGTCGTGTCGCTGCCGGTCCACCCGTCGCTGGACGACGAGGACCGCGAGCGGATCGTGCACGCGGTGAACACCCTGGCGAAGGCGGGTGCGTGAGATGGCAGACCTGCGAGTCGGACTGATCGGCCTCGGCATGATGGGCCGCCACCACGCCCGCGTGGTGCGCGAGGTGGCGGGCCTGGAGCTGGTCGCGGTCGCGGACGCGACGGGCGACCCGCACAAGGTGGCGGGCGGCCTGCCCGTGCTCGCCGACGTGCACCAGCTGATCGCCGCGGGCATCGACGCGGCCGTGTGCGCGGTGCCGACCGGCATGCACGAGGAGGTCGGCCTGGCGCTGGCCGAGGCCGGCGTGCACACGCTGATCGAGAAGCCCATCGCGCACAGCGTCGAGGCGGGCGAGCGGCTGGTGAAGGCGTTCGCGGCGCGCGGCGTGGTCGGCGCGGTCGGCCACATCGAGCGGTACAACCCGTCGCTGCAGTCGCTGCGCGCGCGGATGGCCAACGGCGACCTCGGCGACATCTACCAGATCGCCACCCGCCGGCAGGGCCCGTTCCCGGCGCGGATCGCCGACGTCGGCGTGGTGAAGGACCTGGCCACCCACGACATCGACCTGACCGCGTGGCTCGCGCAGTCGGAGTACCTCACGATCGCAGCGCAGGTCGCGCTGCGTTCCGGCCGCCCGCACGAGGACCTGGTCGCCGCCACCGGCAAGCTGGCCAACGGCACGGTGACCAACCACCTGGTGAACTGGCTGTCCCCCATGAAGGAGCGGGTCACGGTCGTCACCGGCGAGAAGGGCGCGTTCGTCGCGGACACGCTGACCGCGGACCTCACGTTCTACGCCAACGGCGTGGTGGACACCGAGTGGGACTCGGTGGCCAACTTCCGCGGCGTCTCCGAGGGCGACGTCACCCGGTTCGCCATCGCCAAGCGCGAGCCGCTGCGGGTCGAGCACGAGAAGTTCCGTGACGCGATCCTCGGCACGGACGCGGACATCGTGACCCTGCAGGAGGGTCAGAACACGCTGGCGACCGCGGAGCAGCTGCTGACCAGCTCGGCGATGGCCGCGGTATGAAGATCGTCCTGGTGACCCGGCTGTTCGCGCCGGAGGTCGCCGCGGCGGCGTTCCGGCTCAAGGCGCTGGCCGACGGCCTCGCCGCGGCCGGTCACCAGGTCACCGTGCTCACCACGAAGCCGCCGGCGAACGCGGGCACGGCGTCGTTCGACGACTACACGGTCAAGCGGTGGCCGGTGTTGCGCGACGCGGGCGGCAACGTACGCGGGTACGTGCAGTACGCGAGCTACGACTTTCCCATGGTGGCGCGGCTTCTGGTGCGCTCGGCGGACGTGGTGGTCTCCGAGCCGCCGCCCACCACCGGTGCGCTCGCCGCGCTGGTGTGCCTGGTCCGCCGCAAGCCGCTGTACTACTACGCGGCGGACATCTGGTCGGACGCCCTCGTCGCGATCAACGCTCCGTCGTACGTGTCCGGCCTGATGCGCGCGTTCGAGAAGTTCGCGCTGCGGCGGGCTCGCGGCGTGATCGCGGTGTCCGACGGCGTCGCCGAGCGGGCCCGCGCGCTGGGCGCCCGCAACGTCGAGGTCGTCGCGAACGGCGTCGACACGGCGTTGTTCCACCCGGTGGAGTCGGCCGCGCCCGACTCGGCTCCGTACTTCGTCTACACGGGCACGATGTCGGAGTGGCAGGGCTCGGACGTGTTCGTGCGGGCCATGCCTGCGGTGCTGCGGAAACACCCGAAGGCGAAGCTGCGGTTCTTCGGCCAGGGCTCGGCGGAGACCTCGCTGCGCGCGCTGGCCTCGTCGCTGGCGGCGGAGGCCGTGGAGTTCGGCGGCGTGGTGCCGCCCGCGGAGGCGGCACGCTGGATCAGCGGGGCCGCGGGCGCGCTGGTGAGCATCGTGCCGGGTCAGGGCTACGACTTCGCGAAGCCGACCAAGATCTACGCCGCGGCCGCGTGCGGCACGCCGGTGCTGTTCGCCGGCGTGGGCGCGAGCGCGTCGATGGTGTCCGACAACGAGCTGGGCCTGGTCGCCGAGCACACCCCGGACGCCGTGGCCGCCCAGATGATCGCCATGCTGGACGGCACCCGCCCGGACGGCGACCCCCTGGTGGCGTGGGTGCGCGACAACGCCTCCCTGGCCACCACGGGCGAGGTAGCCGCCCGCTGGATCACCACGGACGTCGCGGCTCGCTAGCGAGGAGCCGCGAGGAGTGCGTTGACCGCCGCCTCCGCGGCGTGGCCGTCGCCGTACGGGGTCTCCTCAGTGTCGTTCGGGCGGGCGCGCTCCACGATGCCGGGCAGGGCCGCGAAGTCGGAGTTCACCAGCACGTTCCAGCCCAGCTCGATGGTCTCCACCCACTCGGTCTCCTGGCGCAGCGTCGTGCACGGCACGCGAAGCAGGAACGCCTCCTTCTGCAGCCCGCCCGAGTCGGTGATCACGCCCGCGCTCCGCATGACCGCGTTCACCAGCTGCGGGTAGCCGACCGGGTCGGACAGCAGGATCGAGCCGGTGGCCAGCTCGATGCCGTGCCGCTCGGCGAGGCTGCGCAGCCGCGGGTGCGCCAGCAGCACGACGGGCTTGCCGATCTTCGCGATGCTGTCGACGATCGCACGCAGCCGCTCGGGGTCGTCGGTGTTGTCCGGGCGGTGGATGGTGGCCACGTAGTACCCGCCGGGCTCGACGGGCGCCGACAGCTCCAGCGGCGTCCCGGCCACCTGGTCACGGGTGCCGAACAGGACGTCGGTCATCACGTCGCCGACCAGCACGCCGCGCTCGGCCAGCCCCTCGGTGGCGAGGTGGTCCATCGCGACCTGGGTCGGCGCGAGCAGCAGGTCCGCGGCGTGGTCGGTGAGAACCCGGTTGTGCTCCTCGGGCATGCGCCGGTTGAACGAGCGCAGCCCGGCCTCCAGGTGCGCCACCGGCACGTGCAGCTTCACGGCGGCGAGCGCGGCGGCGAGGGTGGAGTTGGTGTCGCCGTACACGAGGACCCAGGTGGGGAAGGTGTCCTCGATGACCTTCTCCAGCCCGGCCAGCATCGCGCCGGTCTGCTCCCCGTGCTTGGCGGAGCCGATGCCGAGGTTCACGTCCGGCTCGGGGATGCCGAGGTCGGTGAAGAACGCGCCGCTCATGTTGTGGTCGTAGTGCTGCCCGGTGTGGGCGATCAGATGCTCGGCGCGGCCACGCATGGCCCGCGCGATCGGGGCCAACTTGACGAACTGGGGCCGCGCGCCAACCACGCTCAGAACTCGCACGGCAGGCGAGTCTATCGGCGCAGCGCCGGTGCGGGCCGGTCGACCTCCGCGAACAGCGCGGCCGCCCGTGCCGCGGTGTCGCGTGCCCACCTCCCGGTGCCGAGCAACCCCAGCCCCACGATGCCGGCCCCGAGCGCGGCGGCCAGCCACCACACGCCGTGCGCCTCGCCGGGAGCGCCCATCAACGCACCGGAGATCGCGACCCCGAGCGCGGTGCCGGTCTGCCGTCCGGCGGAGGCCACCGACCCGGCCACGCCGGCCATCGAGCGGGGCATGCCGGCGATCGCGGTGTTGGTGATCGGCGGGTTGACGGTGGCGAGCAGGACGCCGAAGAGCAGGTAGACCGCGAGCACGGCCGGCAGCGGCGTGTCCGGTCCCAGCAGCAGCGACGCGAGGCCGCCGAGGGTCAGCGCGGTCCCGGCGACCAGCAGCGGCAGCCGGGGGCCCCGCGCGGCGACCAGCCGCCCGGCGGCCGGGGACAGGACGGCGATCAGCATGCCCATCGGCAGCAGGCACAGCCCGGCCGCGAGCGCCGGCAGGCCGCGCGCGTCCTGGAGGTACTGCGTGGTGACGAACAGGAAGGCGCTGAACCCGCAGAGCGCCAGCAGGGCCACGAGGATCGCCGAGCCGAACGAGACGCTGCGGAACAGGCGCAGCTCCAGCAGCGGGTCGGCGCGGCGCGGTTCGTAGGCGAGGATGCCGAGCACGCTCAGCGCGGCGAGGCCGAGCAGCTCGAGGATGACCGGCGAGGTCCAGCCGAGCGAGCGCGACTCGATGATCGCGTAGACGACGCTGCCCAGCAGCACCACGACGAGCAGCTGGCCCACGGGGTCGAACCGGCGCGCCCGCGGGGCACGCGACTCGGGCACGAACAGCGCCGCACCCACGATCGCGACGGCGACGATCGGCACGTTGACCCAGAACACGGCCCGCCAGCCGAGCCCGTCGACCAGCGCACCGCCGAGGATCGGCCCGAACGCCAGCGACAGCCCGGTGATCGAGCCGAACACGCCGATGGCCCGAGCACGCGCGGCCGGCTCGGTGAACGTGTTCGCGATGATCGCCATCGCCACCGGGTTCAGCATCGTGCCGCCCACCGCCTGCACCATCCGCGCGGCGATCAGCCACCCGATC
Source organism: Actinophytocola sp. (assembly GCA_035995025.1). Taxonomy (GTDB): domain Bacteria; phylum Actinomycetota; class Actinomycetes; order Mycobacteriales; family Pseudonocardiaceae; genus Actinophytocola. Next base: position 89,507 of record DASYKY010000024.1, on the reverse strand, counting down.
CCCGGCGCCAGCCCGCACAGCGCGGACCCGGCCCCGAACACGGCGAGCCCGACCTGGAAGACGCGGCGGCGCCCCACCCGGTCCGCCGTCGCCCCGGCGAGGACGAGGAAACACCCCAGCACCAACGTGTACGCGTCGACCGTCCACTGCAGACCGGTCAGGGAGGCGTGCAGGTCCCGGCGGATCGCCGGCAACGCGACGTTGACGATGGAGATGTCCATGATCACGACGACCATGCTGGCGCAGCAGATGACGAGCACCAGCGTCTTTGAGCGATCCATGGTCCGAAGCTACGATTTAGAGCGTGCTCGAAGTCAACCACGCGGTGCCCTCGGCGGGCCTGAGCATCGCGGATGCGGCCGCCCGCACCGGGGTCAGCGTGCACACGCTGCGCTACTACGAGCGGGCGGGCCTGGTGGTGACCCCGATCGACCGCACGGCCGGCGGCCGGCGGCGTTACCAGCAGATCGACCTGGACTGGATCACGGTGTGCACCCGCCTGCGGGCCACCGGCATGCCCATCAAGACGATCCGCCGCTATGCGGAGCTGGTGGCGGCCGGCCACGGCAACGAGCCGGAGCGCCTGGCCCTGATGGAGACGCACCGGGGCGAGGTCCTCGCCAGGATCGCGGAGCTCGAGGAGAACCTGGCCCTGATCAACCACAAGATCGACGTCTACCGAGGCCGCCTCGCCGCCGGCGAGGCCGACGAGTTGTGGGCCCCCAGGCGCCGTTAGCGACGTAGCCGCGCCAGCACGCGGTCGAGGGCGCGGCGCACCACGTCGGGAACGCCGTCGCGCCGCAGGTCGGCCAGCACCTGCTCGTTGATCCCGCCCGGCGTCATGTGCTCCTCGGTCAACGCGGCGAGCGAACCGGTCTGCCGCAGGAGCGACTCCCCCAGCTGCCCGAAGACGTGCGCGACGTATGCGTTCGCGGCGTCGGGGTCCACGCCGTGGCCGGCCATCCAGCCGGCGATCGTGCCGAGGGAGTCCAGATGCGCGGCAAAGGTGGCCGTCGCGGCGCTGAACGCGTCGAGCGTCTTCTCCTCATCGGGCACGATCACCCCGCCGGCCCGCTCGAACAGCTCCCGCGCGGCGGCGTGGTCCGGGTACATCACGGTCAGGCTCCGCGCCCGCGCCGCCTGCGGCAACGGAATCGACCGGACGACGTGCGCGGGCGCGGCCCATTCCCGCAACGACGCCAGCCCCACCCCGGCCAGCGCGCTGATCACGACGTGTCCGGGCCGCAACGCCAGCTCCTCGAGGACGGCCCGCCCGTCCGGCGGCCGCACCGCGAGCACGACCGCGGCCGCGCCGTCGACGACGTCCTGGTTGCTGCCACACACCCGCACGTTGGCAAACCGCCCGGCCAGCTCGGCACTGCGCCCGCGCGGCGACAACAAGATGCCGGGCGGTTCGGCAACCCCGGCACTGACCCCTTCGACGATGGCCGCGGTGATCGCCCCGGCCCCCACGAACCCGTACCGCATGGGCCCCATCATGCCGCGCCCTCCAAGATATTCCTTGACAAGAATATTCTATTCGAGGAATACTTCCGGACATGGACGAGATCGCGGCGGCACTCGGGGACGGCGCCCGGTGGCGCATCGTCGAGCTCCTCGCCGGGCGCCCGCGGTCGGTCGGCGAGCTGGCCGAACTGACCGGCCTCCGGCAGCCGCAGACCACCAAGCACCTCAAGACCCTCGCCCGCACCGGCGTCGTCACGGTCACCCCGCTCGGGCAGCGTCGCGTCTACGCGGTCGAGGCCGCGCCGCTGAAGGCGCTCGAGCGCCGCCTGCGGGAGCTGATCGAGCTCACCGAGGCACACGAGGGCGAGCGAGACGTCATCGCGCGCTACCGGGCCGCGATCGATGCCGAGTCCGCGGTCGCGGACCGGGAGCGGTGGGCGGACGGGCGCACCTTCTCCTACGAGCGCGTGCTGGCCGCGCCCCCGGACGTCGTCTGGCGGCACTGGGTCGACCCGGGCCTGCTCGCGTCCTGGTGGGCCCCGCCGCCGATGACGGTCACCGACTGCGTTCTCGAGCCCAAGCCGGGCGGCCGCGCCGCCCTCGACTACCGCGACGCCGACGGGCGGTACCGCTCCAAGGGGCGCGTCCGCGCCGCGCGGGAGGCCGAGCACCTCGTGTTCGACCTCTCGGTGCTGGACGCGGCGGGGGCGGTCTCGTTCACCGGCCACTACGACCTGACCCTCGCCGCGGCCCCGGAAGGCACCCGGCTGCGGCTCGACCTGACCATCACCGAAACGACCGTCGAGGCCGTCCCCCACATCGCCGGGATCGAGACCGGCTGGGGCCAGGTGCTCGACAACCTCGCCGGCGTCGTCGGCACAACAGCGCGCAACACCAAGGAAAAGGAAGCACAGTCATGACTCGCAAGGTGACCGCGAACCTCAGCCTCACCCTCGACGGGCGCTACAACGGCCCCGGCGGTCCCGGTGACCTGGGCGCGATCGTCCCGTACGCGACCACCGAGGTCGCGCGGAACCACCTCACCCGCATCACCGAAGGCGCGACGACGGCCCTGCTCGGCCGGCTCAACGCGCAGGGCTTTCTGGGCTTCTGGCCGTCGGTCGCCGAGGACGAGAACGCCGACCCGCGTGACCGCGGCTACGCGAAGTGGTTGGTGGACGCGGAAAAGGTCGTCCTGTCGACCACGCTGACCGAGGCGCCGTGGGAGCGCACCCGCGTGGTGAACGCCCCCACCGCGGACGTCGTCGCCGACCTCAAGGCCGCCGCGGGCGGCGACATCCTCGTCAACAGCAGCGTGAGCGTCATCAAGCCGCTGCTCGCGGCGGACCTGCTGGACCGCATGTACCTCCTGATCTGCCCGGAGATCGCCGGCGGCGGCCTGCGCCTGTTCGACGACGGCCTGCCGGGTTCGAAGTGGACGCTCACGCACCTGGAGACGGGCGACCTGGGCGAGATCGCGATGGTCTACGACCGCTCTCGCTGACCGGCCGCGGCCGGCAACCGGCCCGCCAGCGCGCGGATGCTGTCGCGCAGTCCGTCCGGCTCCCCGACGACGAACTGCGCGTCCAGCGCGACGAGGACCCGTGGCACCCAGTCCAACCGCTCGATGCGGATCCGCACCCGCACCCAGCCGGGGTCCGCGCCGACCGGTTCGAGCACCGCGATCCCGCGCGGAAGCCGAGCGCGGATGTCGTCGAGGTCGCCGCGGACCCGTTCCGGCACCTCGTGGCGCCACGGCGTGCGGGCGATGCCGGCCGGCACCCGCGCCGCGTGGTCGAAGCCGGCCGGCACGACGAACGCACCCGCACCAACCGACACGCGCGCGGTGAAGCCGGAACGTCCGCACCTCGCCGCCCGCCGCGGCCGGTGTAGCTGATCGCGGCCGGGCCACCGGTCCCGCGCGGCGGTGGCCAGCGTCGGCATTTCGGCCCAGGAACCGCCCGGCCGGCCGACAACGACAGCCTGATCGTCGAGTTCCAGGTCGACGCCGTGGACGCCGAGTACACGCGCCTCCGCCAAGGCGGTCACCGACCAGGCCATCGCCAAATGGCAACAGGAACGATCAGTCGTGATCGACCACCGGACGTCGCATTGCAATGTCCACATCAGACGGTGGGGCGGGTGGGGCTCGAACCCACGGCCAAAGGATTATGAGGCATCCGACGGGCGTCGCCCATGTCCGCGACCTGCGACTACAGTCGCCTATACTCGCTGAATGGGTGCGAGGGTAGGCATCGTTGAGCGCTGGTTCGCACCCAGATTCGCACCCAACCACTCCTGGCCGCGCTCGCCGCTAGACCCACGTCGCCCCACAGCTCCGCTGGAGGCGCCTCCCGAAGCGCGCTCGCCGTGCGCCCTTGGACAATGCCCGACGGAGTGGCGGGCTTTCAGGTTCATCCTCAGCGTCTTCCCGAACACAATGGCGGGCCAGACCCGCCGTCTGGCGCCGCGGCTGAGTCACGTGGCGGCTCGGCGGCGACAGACCGCCGCAGGGGCAACCGTGCCGTGGCCAGTGCGATCCGGGGGCACCGAGGTGGAGCAACTCGAGGTCCCCCTGTTGAGCTCCGGTGCCTGATCCTCCTCGGACATCAGCTGTAGTTTCCGGCGCGCTCTTCGAACAGTTCCTTCACTCCGCCGTCCGTCACCTTCGTGACGGCCTCGCGGTTGGCCTTCGACCTCAGATCGAGTGCAAGCAACTTCTTGTCGATCTCCGCCACCGCATCGATGCGATCGAATGCATTCCCATGGTGCTCGGCGTACTCGGCGAGACCCTTGAGCTTGGCCGCGGCATCAGCGAGATGGAACCCGTGCGGATCGACAATCGAAGGCCTGATGCCGTCTTCTGTCTTGTGGAAGAGCACGAAGTCCGGATACATCGACTTGTCGAACCGCGTGCCCCGGTACGGGACGCGCAACGACGAGTTCCCGCCGGTGGGGTTCCGGTACCAACCGACGAGATCGGAGTCGGCGAGTTCCTTCTCGAGGACCTTGATTTCCCACCCCTTAAGGTTGCCCGGATAGATGCCGTCCTCCTTGGCGAGCACGTGCAGCTTCCAAGTCTGATCGGTGCGAGAGACAGTCCTCGCGGTCGGCAGGATCAAGTCGGTGAGTTCCGGGGTTCGAGTCTCCCGCTTGACCGGCTCATACTGTGCCTTCTTAGCATCGTTGAGCTTCGAGATGTTCCGCTGGTGGGTCTTGAGCCACGTGCGAACCAGCTGCTCCGACGCTGACTCGACTGCCTCGACGACTGCAGGATGCAGCGCTAGAACCGCGGTCTCGGCCTTGGCCTCCGTCGGATCGTATTCCTCGGCGGTTTGGCTTTCGATAACGTAGTTCCAGTAGTTGGCGGCGACGCCCTCAGGCAGCTTGCGCTTGGCTGCTCTATATAGGTCCTCGATATTGTTATCATCCCGATCGACGTCGTAAGATGCTTCATCGGGAAGGTCATCCATCGACTCGGCCGCAAGAAGAACATAGGACCGTTCTACCCGCAGCTGACGAACGCGTTTCAGCGCCTTCTGGAAGCTGCCGTCGGCCTCCATGCGCTTGCGTTCGTTCGTCAGCACACCATTTAGAGTTATCCGTACCTGTTGGACTGCATCCTCGATGATGTGGTCGCCGGCGAGCAGGGCGGCCAATGTGTGTAAGCGCGCCATCTGCGTTCGGTAGATGCGGCCCGGCACCACATAAGTCGGAAGGTCCACGAGGAGCTCGAACACCGCGTCCGGAACGGCCCCATTGTGCTCAAGCACGACCGGATTGATGATGATCTCAACCGGCGGCTCGTCGCTCTTCCCTTCAGCGAAACGATCGACGATGGCCTTGACCTGCGTCTTATTGAACTCGGGGAGGTAGCAATGCACGTCGTTCAGCGTCTGGTCAGTAGCGATGCGCCGGGCAAGCGGAGTCCGAACCATTCGGCCAATCAGCTGGGCAATGTACGTGTAATCCCCAGCTGGGCGAAGCGAGACCAAAACCTCGGCGCGAGGGCAGTCCCACCCCGTCGAGATGGCGTCCTTGCACAGAACGACTCGAACTTCGGGGTCGTCCTGGATGTCTTGGGGAGCCATGTAAGCGATCGTGTGGCCACCGGCGCTGACCGCCACGTGCTCGCCGAAGGTGTTGACGACATTCGAGTCTTTCAAGCTGTCCCAGGCATTGAAGATTGCATCGAGAATTTCGCCCATTTCGACATTGCCGGTCTTGTTCTGGACCTGGACGACGACAACGGGAAGCACCGGCGCCTCGTTCTGGGCGGCTCCGTACTCGTGCCACGCCTCTTCGAACTTGACCGTCTGCTTGATGGCGGCACGGATGAACGTCGTGTCGCCCTCCACCTCCCCGAGCGCCGGGTTGTCGAGGACAATCATGTCTTTGAGTAGCCCTGACGCACGCACATCATCGATCGGTACGGTGATCGCTTTGTTTGTGCGATCGCCCCACGTTGCAATCGCCTGGTTGAAGCGCTCAGGCGTGGCGCTGATGCCCCACACAACCGGAGCCGGCGGATTCTGGCCATCCTGACCGTTGATGATGCGCGAGACAATGGTCGGACGGTCGCTCGTTACCTTCGTGCCTCGGTGGGCCTCGTCGATCACCACATAGAAGTGCTCGCCGTTGTGCTCGATCGTGTTTGCAATCGTCTGCCACAGGGAGTACTCACGGTTATCGACGTTTGTTCGAGTGAGCGGGTTGCCGCGCGACAGCTTCTGGATGTTAAGGAAGTATACCTTGCCGGGCTCGAACATCGCCTCATCGAAGCTCGACTCGATCGGCACGAGCCGGTTGGGTCCAAGTGTCGATGACGCCTGGATCATGTTGCGCCGGGTTTGAACGTTGAGGGCGGGGTCGTCAGTTACCCACAAGAACGTCGCCTCAGGGTCGGGAGCTACAGTCCCATCGCCGTCGAGCAACGTCTCTATGACTGCCGCAGCGATGACGGTTTTGCCGGCCCCCGTGGGCGCAGCAAGCACGATGGACCAAAAATCGCTCTTGTCTGCAGCGTAGTCACGTGCAGCGCGCCGCAAGGCCTTGATCACATCAGAAGACGCCGCCTGCTGGTAGTCCTTCAGCGTCAATCTCATGCACGCCCCTTTGTGTTCAGCTCGAACGTCTGCAGGTAGTCGTCATAGAGTTGGGTACTCTGCACGCCTGACGGCAACTCAGCGATGATCTGCTGGAACACTGCGACCGAATCAGTATCAATGAAGACCCAATCCACTGCATCATGGCGGGCGATGACCTCGTCGACAAACACTCGCCAGTGGTCGGTGTTGAACAGCACTCCGTAGTTCGCCGTCTCGGGCAGCGCCCAATCCTCGGCGGCTTTCTCGATCCGAGGGCCCTTACCGCCAGCCTTGAGCCAAAAGAGGGGGGCGAGCGCTTCGAACCGGCGGCCGAGATTGACCAAGTCGGGGTTCTCGTACGTCAGATTGAAGAATTCAGCATTTTCGTTGAAGCCAAGCGATATCGGGAACTCGTCGACGAACTTGTAGTTACCAGTGACCATGTTGCCGTCCGGCGTACGGCCGGTGATCGCGGCCTCGACACGAGGCTTCGTGATGTGCTCACAGATCCCCAAGGCCTCCCATTCAGGGTGGCCTGGGTAGTAGCCCTGTTCGCGCAATAACGTGGCCTCGGCGTCAGACACCTCGTTGTTGGTGATGCAAATCGAGCGCCGATAGCCGCCATCCTGACGATTGAGCCTTGCGACGGCGTGCATCGTGGTCCCCGAACCAGCGAAGAAGTCGAGGATCGTGGCATCACGCTTCGACCCGACAAAGAACCTTAGGGCGTCCTCTACCGCGTAGAGTGACTTCGGGTACGGGAACGCGCGCCCAGGCAACAGCGCCGTCACCATTTGGGTGCCGTAGGCGGTCGCTCCATGCGAGTCGAGATTCCACGTGCTCTTGGACTGGACGAGCTTGGCGTTGAGGTGCGTGACGATGACCGCGCCGTTGGCGTCTTCGCCGATGACCTTAATCGTCCCCGCCTCGATCTGGGCGCGCTGGCCTTCGGAAAGATACTCGAGCACGAACTTGGTTTTGCTGTTTCGCTGGAAGCCTGTCCTCAAGTAGCCAACCTCGAGAAGCTCGCCGATCTTCTTAGGCGACAGTTGCCAGCGAGACTCGGCCCCCGTCTTGTTCAGCGGCCACACAGTCACGCATCCCGGGCGCGCCTTAACGGTGCTCCGGTTCACGTTCTCAGGCAGCGGGTCACCAATTTCGACGATCTGGGCAGTCTTCTTATCGAGGAACAATGGGAAAAACGAGTCGGGTCGATCGCTGCGCCGCCACTCCGATCCTCGCCGACGAAGTCCAATCCAGGTGACCTTCTCGCCTTCGGCTGCGACAGGTCTCGGGTCCGACAACATGTCGTTGTCGTGCAACGCCGGGCCGGCCTCGCCGATGTAGACGAAGAAGATATACTCGTCGACTCGCGAAAACCCCTTCTGGCGCGGCACGCCCTTGCGGTTGATCACCGACGATACCATCTGCATTCGAGCACCGCGGAAAGTTTGCTCCAACAGCAGCCCCAGGCGGAGGAACTCCTTCTCATCGATCGTGACGATGAGAATGGAGTTGGTCGGGTTGAGAAGGCGTGCGGCCAACTTCAGCCGCCGTTCCATCATCGCGAGCCACTTGCTGTGACGGTAAACATCGTCGGAGTCGACGTAGTCGTTGTTGTACTTCCAGTCCTTGTCTCGGGTGTTGTAGGGCGGATCGATGTAGATCGCGTCGACCAGTCCCTCGTGCGTGTAGAGAAGCGTCTCCAGGGCGTGGAAGTTCTCGGCGTTGATCACCAGGTGAGGGCGCTTGTCGCCACCACGATCGACGCGCCCGGTGCTCGCCAGCCCGGGATAGATCGGGTCCCCGAACTCTCGGACGACGACAAGGTCGTCAACGCCAACGTCCCAAAGTTCTGGCTCGTCGACCTGCGATCGAATCGTGGCGATGCCGTTCTTCACGCGTTCGACCAGGTAAAGGTCGCCACCCTCAGACTTGATCTTGACCTTGCAGTTGCGAGCCACGGTGTAGTTGTGCAACTCGACGGTTTCGGGCTTGTGCTGCTGGAACACCAGGCCGTAGGACTGTTTGCTAAGGAGCTGGTCAACCTGCTCGCGAAGCGCTCGCTGCAACGACGAATTAGTGATCTTCTCCAAGAGTGCGTCGATGAGCGCCACGCTTTGACTCCAAGTCCTTCCCGAGGGACCAGCCGGACTCCTGGCGACCCGCCTCGATCGCCCAGTGACGTTACCCGGGGAGTCTCGCAGTTTCGAGACCAGGGCACCGTGTCGCCAGAGTCAGCCGCGGTGGGCGGAGAGGTTGTCCAGGATGATGTAGATCACTGCCCCGTCCGGGCCGCGCGGCGCAGACCGACCTCAGAGCGGTTCCTCTTCACGCGATCTGCTGCAGCCGCTGCCCCTCATGATCGGTCAACCTGCGCAGCCGGTCTTGATCTGCCATCTGAGCAGCCTGACGCAACACGATCACAAACCACCAACGCCAAACGGCGTGTCACCGACCCGGCCAAGGTTCATGGACAGAGCATTAGACATCCTGATGGACGCGTTGGCGACGTGGCCGCAGCGTCGGATACTGCCCGCACAGTGCAGTTGAGACGGTCACGAGCCCGGCCGCACACAGACTTGCCATTGAACCACGCCGAGGGCAAGTTGACGCTTCCCACAGGGCTCAACGACCAGGTGCCAGGCAATGCGCTGCCAGTCACCCCAGGTAGGCTATCGCCCGTCTATCACGGAAGGAATGATCATGGTTGACTCGCCGGACCTCGGCGTCGAGCGGACGCTCGTCCTGCTCAAGCCCGATGCCGTGTCTCGTGGCCTGGCGGGCCGCATCATCACGCGGTTCGAGGATGCTGCGCTCAAGATCGTCGGCGTCAAGATGAGGCACCTGGATGCGGAGTTCACCCGCAAGCACTACTTCGATCTTGAAGAGCGCCTTGGCAAGGAGATCTACGACTCCACGGCGGGCTTCATGCAGACTGGCCCGGTCATCGCGCTGGCGCTGGAGGGTGTGGACGCCGTGGCCAAGGTGCGGAAGATCATCGGCAGCACCTACCCCGACCAGTCCGCGCCGGGCACGGTCCGCGGGGACTTCGCGCACCAGACGCGCGCATCGTCCGAGGTCAGCGGTAAGGCCGTGATGAACCTCGTCCATGCCTCCGGTAACTCGGAGGAGGCCAAGTACGAGGTCGACCTGTGGTTCGACTCCTCCGAGCGGTTCGAGTACGAGACGCTCGCCGAGAAGTACGCCTACTGACGTGTCGTTCGACGCAGAGCAGCCGGTGGCGGTGGCGGAACTCGAGGCGGCGTTCGACCGCGAGGTCAGCACGAACACGCGCGCGGCCGCCGAGACGGCCTACGCACTGGCCTACCGGTACCGCACCGAGTACATCCCGACCGACCGGCCGCAGGCTGAGGTGGCGCGAGAGTGGGCGCAGCGCTCGATCGAGCTGCTCGACTCGCTGCCCTCCGACACGGTCGAGCAGGTCGTCAGCACGCGCCAGTCGGTCGGCGGCGTCCCGCTGCCGGACCTGTTGCACTCGGGCGTCGTCCGGGATCGGCTCGCCGACCTGCTACGGGCGTAGGTACTCAGGCACACGGAGGCCCACGGCGCAGCGCGCGCCGGGGGCCTCCGTCGTTCACACGCCGAGAGTGCCGTCCAGGTACTGCTGGACCGGCTCGAAGAACCCGTACGGGACGTACTCGGCGAGCTGGTCGCGCCCGGCCCACGCCAGCTCCACCAGCTCTTCGTCGTCCACGACCCGCGCGTCCCCGTCCACGACGTCGCACACGACGTAGACCATGGTGCGGCCGGTGGCCGGGTGCACGCGTTCGCCGAGGACCTTCGTCTCGGCGACTGTCAAGCCGACTTCTTCCCCCGCCTCGCGCACGGCCGCCTGGCCGGCGGTCTCCCCCGCCTCGACCTGCCCGGCGGGGAACTGCCAGGACAGCGTGCCTTCCTTGATCCGGCGCCGGACGAGCAGCACTCGCCCGCCCTTGACGATCACCGCGGCCGCGATCGGCGGTCGCGGGCTGTCAGGAGTCGGCTGAGTCACTTGCTACCTCCAGGGCTTCCAGTACGGGCGCGAAGATCCGGTCTGCTGGAATGAACCGCGTCAGGCCCGTTCGGTCGGTCCACGTGACGCTAACATTCTCGACCACGTCGACGTTTTCGGCGTCTCCCGCGAGATATTCGCATAACAAGTAGTCGCACATGACGTTGGTAATGGGATGAAGTCGGCTGCCCAATGACCGAACGACAGTGCAGTGCACGTTTGTTTCCGCGAGCGTCTCGCGCACCGCTACGGTTTCCGGCGACACTCCGGGCTTGACGATCCCGGCTGGGAACTGCCAGGAGATCCCTCCCCCGTCTTCGCCGCGGCGACAGACGATGACCACCTTCGTTCCATTGACGACGATCGCGATCGCGACTCGGAAGGCCTGCGCGGTACCCGGTGGAGTCGGAGGCTGTCCGCCCGCGCTGGCGAGTTGCGCGAAGCGCGCTTTGACACCGTCATCGGCAAGGTCCAACGCGGTGTCCAACGCCTGCTGCAACTCCGGGCGCGGCACGAGGTCCGCTTTCTTGTGCCAGGCCGCGATGGTACGAGACGAGACGCCGAGATGCGCGGCGAACCCGTCGTTGCTCATGCGCAACGCGGCCTGTAGCGCGCATGCCCGTTGACCCGTCCATGGAGTCGCTACTTCCATGCTCGACCGCCCCCGCCGGTAGTCATGTTCAGTGCTCGTTCACCGTTGATGTCGTGATCTTCATCGTTGGTGTTGTGGTCGTGTGGGTTTGATGTCTGGGTCGTGCGCCGCTTTTCTCGTTGACTTTGAGGCATGAAAAGCAACCGCCGGAACGCCTCACCGAGAAGCTCTCTCGTGACCGGGGAGACGCTCTCGAACAACCGCGAGACTCGCGCTTATCGCGTCGAGTTGGTCGTTGATAGCGCCCATTCCGTCGAGGCGTTCGGCGATCTCGCGCAAATGGTTCTCGATCGCCGCCAGGCGAGCCGGAACGTCCTCGTCGTCGAAGCGGTAGACCGGTTCGCCTACCACGGGCGGCCGACGTCCACGCAGGACGGCCGTCAGGTGCTGCGGGTGCCAGTCGAGCGCGAGGGACAGGGATTCCAGCGTGCGAGTGCTGCGCCGGCGCTGGACCGCGTTGCGCGTGATCTCGCCGACGATCGCCTTGGACAGATGCGACCGTTCGATCAGGTCGCGCTGCCGCAAGCCAAGTTCAGCCGCGCGTTGCTTGATCGCTCGTGCGACCGCAGCCCAATCGTCCGTCACGTATTCCTCCGCGCTCCGCCTCCAGCGCCGAGAGTATCGCGGGTCTGATTTCGCGGGCTGACTCCAACACACATTTCCGCGCGATTTTGACCCCTGCTTGTCATGAAGGGATGAAATCATCCTCAAATTTCGGATCGAAATTAGACTTCTCTCTTGTAAGGACTTCCGAAATGAACGCAAACCTGTCTGGCGCAAACGCGCCGGCGTTCTACACCGTTCGGGAAGCGGCACAGATCCTCCGAGTCGATCGGGCGACTCTGTACCGCGCGATCAGGGACGACGCCTTCCCCGTCGTCAAACTCCGCTCGCGCTACGTCGTACCGGCCGCCGCGCTGGCGAAGCTCATCGCCGAGGCCGCCGAGTCCGGCAGTTGCATCGACGTGGCGCAGATGGCCGCCGAACGCCGAACCGCCCGCGAGATCGAGCGACTTCGTGGGGGTACGTCATGGTGACCGATGATCACGACCGGTTCGTGGGGATCGCGTGGCGGCTGGACCGCATTCGGTGGGTGCCGCGCGATGTGCTGGCCAAGATGGTGATGCGTGATGGTGAGTGCATCGTGGCGCTCACCAGTGGTGATCCGCCGGAGATGACCGGAAACGACCAGCGTGACCGCGAGCTGGCCGCCCGGCTCTGTTATCGGTGCCCGGTTCAGGACGAGTGCCTCGAATTGGAGCTACGCATCGTCGGCGAGCACACGGTCGGTGTGTGGGGCGCGCTGAACGAGGACGATCGGCGCGCGCTGTATCCGTACTGGCGGGCGCGGGGCGAGCGTGCCGAACCGTTCGACGAGTCGGACGGGGGTGACCTGCCATGACCCCGGTCAGCATCACGCCGGTGCAGGTCATGGCCGGGTTCGGCGTGCTGCTTGTCGTCGGGTTCGTCTGGCGGGCGAGCGGGCGGCGGGCGCGGGCGGCGGCCGACGCCGCCCGCTCGGGGGCGCGGCTGCTCTCCCTCGCCAGCCGGGTGCTGTTCCTGGCCGGGCTGCTGGTCGGCGCGCAGTGGGTGGTGATCCTCTACCCGGACAACCCGTGGCTACGGCTGGCGGTGCTGGGGTTGCCGGACCTGTTCGCCGCCTACGCGCTGACCCGCGCGTTGACCGTGACCACCGTCGACACCCCGCGTCGAAGGGGTGGCCGGCGATGACCCACCACGAGAGAAGGGCAGGGGTGGCCGTCTTCGGGCGACCACCCGGCCCGCAAGACACGCGGCACGTGCCGCTGACCCGCGCACAGCGGTTGGCGCAGGACGCCGCGGACGCAGCCGAGGTCCGCGCTTACCAGACCGACCCGGACGTGGTCGCGCTGCGCGTGGAGCGCGTGCGAGCGCAAGTGGATCGGCTGTGCTGGGCCGGGATCGTGCTGGGGCTGGCGTTCACGATGACCAACGTCCAGACGTTCGCGGCGGCCGGCTCCCCAGCCTGGTCGCTTTCCTGGCTGGCCGCGTGGCTGCTGGATCCCACGGTGTCGGTGGTGTTGCTGGCGATCCTGCGCGCCGAGCAGGTGACCGCGCGCTACCAGGTCCACACCGGACCCTGGGTGCGGCGGGCGAAGTGGTTCACCCTGGCCGCCACCTATGTGATGAACGTCTGGGCCTCGTTCGCCGCCGGGTCGCTGGCCGGGATCGTGCTGCACTCGGTGCCGCCGCTGGTGGTCTTCGTTGCCGCCGAGGCCGTCACCGATCTGCGCGACAAGCTCACCGACGCCGTACACGCCGCGTTCACCGAAGCCGCCCGGCGTGCCGCGCCGCCGACGCCCGTGAACACCACCGGCACTGCCCGACGTCCGCCCGCACGGCGTTCACGACCGGCGCAACGTCGCAAGCTCTTCGCCGAGTACTTCAGCGAAGCACGGGCGGCCTGGACGCCTGGCGTGGTGGTCACGCCCGCGTGGGTACGCGAGGTCACGAGTTGCTCGCGCGGCCTGTCCTCCCGGCTCGCCGCCGCACTCGCGGCCGAGGTCGGGCATGCGGACACCACTGACGGTGCTGGAACGGAGGTGCGGCCGTGAACACTCCCGACAACGCCCGTTCTCGTGCCATGGCTCCAGACGGTCGCGAGCTGGTGAACGCCGACCGCGTGTACGACGCGGAGCTGGTTGACGAGTCGAAGGCGTTCTACTCCCAACCGCGGTTGGGCCGGTTCGCCGCGTGGTGGTTGCGGTCGCCTCGTGTGCCTCGCTGGCTCAAGACCCGTGCGCAGGCTCGGCAGGCTGGCAAGGATGCGGTGGTGGCCTTGCTGCGCTCGCCGTGGCGCTACTTCCGTGCGGTGGTCCGTGGGCTGGTGGCGGCGGTGCGGTGGTGGCGGGGGTGGGTGACCGTGCGGGACTATCGCGAGGCTGCGGAGTTGTCGGAGAAGCTCGCGGACCGGTTCACCGAGATCCGTGCCCTGACGTTGTTCCGGTGGAAGGTCACCGGCGCGATCACCGTGGCCGTCGTTCTCGGTGTGGCGATCGCGCGTCTTGTGTACGGCGACCGTGCTGTGTGGATCGCGGCTGGTGTGGTGTCGCTGGGGTTGGCGCTGCTGGGCCGGCGTCGTGACGGGGCGCCGGGGCGGAAGGCGGTGCTGGCCGGGCCGCGCTCGCTGACGTGGACGATGGATCCGCAGGTGCTGGTGGACGCGTTCCGGGACGCGAAGCTGATCGGCAAGGACGAGACGCTGCGTCTGGTCGAGCGTGCGACCCGGGTCGGTGACGGGTGGGCGATCACGGTGGATCTCCCGGCGACCCGCAAGGCCACGGACGTGATCAAGCATCGGGAGGCCCTTGCGTCGGCGTTGGCGGTCGATGAGGTGCAGCTCATCGTTGAACGCGTGCGTGGCAACGGTGGTCATGCGGGGCGGGTGTCCATGTGGGTCGCGGACGAAGACCCCTATGCGACACCACCGGTGCGGACGCCGCTGCTGGCGGTGCGGCAGTGGGACGCGTGGCGACCGGTGCCGTTCGGCCGCGACGCGCGGGACCGCACGGTTGACCTGCCGTTGGTCTGGACGTCGCTGCTCGTGGGCGCGATCCCGCGGCAGGGCAAGACGTTCGCCGCCCGCCTCGCCGCCGCTGGGCTGATCCTGGACCCGCATACCCGGCTGTACGTGGCGGACTTCAAGGCTGGGAAGGACTGGGACGCCGCCGCCCGGGTCGCGCACCGGTTCATGTCCGGTGACGAGTCCGGCCATGTACTGGCGCTGATCGGCTGGCTGGTGGAGCTGGTCGGCGAGGTCCAAGGTCGCTACCGGCGGATGCGCGAGCTGGACGACATCACGTGTCCGGAGTCCAAGGTGACCCCGGCCATGTCCCGCGACCCGGCGCTGAACATGCCCATCACCGCCGTGTTCCTCGACGAGGTCCAAGTACCCCTGGAGGACCGCACGCCCTACACCGTCGAGGGCAAGAAGCTCACCGCGGGAGAGTATGTGGGCGAGCTGCTGACGTGGCTGGCCAAGAAAGGACCGGCCGCCGGGATCGTGCTCGTGCTCGCCACCCAACGCCCTGACTCGAAGACGATCCCGAGTGGACTCCGTGCAGTACTCGGCTCGCGGTTCGCCTTGCGGGTGATGGACTGGCGGGACAGCAACATCGTGCTCGGCGAGCAGATGAACACCCGCGGCTACGACTCCAGCCGACTACTCGCCTCCCACAAGGGCGTGGGCATCCTCCGCCCGGACGGCGACACCCAAGCCGGCGCCGACGTGCTCGCGCTGACCGTGCGCACCTACTACATGCCCAACGAAGACTGGCGCGAGATCTGCCAGCGAGGCCGGACACTCCGCGAGACGTCGGGCACGCTCACCGGACACGCCGCAGGCCGCGACACCACACCCATCGTCGACCACACGGAAGTCGTGAAAGCCATTAGCATCACGCCGGCCGAACCGACGCCGGAAGCCGTGGAGCTGCCCGAACCGCTCGCGTCCGTTGTGGACTACCTCGCCGAACAACCCGACGACCGGGAGTTCGTCCCCACCGCCGAACTGGTCGACGCGTTCGACGTCGAGCCGACCGAGTTCGCCCGCCAGATGGCCAACCTCGGCTGCCGACCCACCCGCGACCGCGTCACCGACAACGGCCACACCCGCCAAGTGCGCGGCTACCGCCTGGCCGACATCCACACCACCGCGGACGCGATCCGCAGTGGCGAACAGAGCGACGAGGAGCTGTGACACCCACCCGTCACACACGACGGGGAACACCCGTCACGCCGTCACACCACCTGTGACACCCCGGCACAGAGGTTGACCTGCGGAAACGACAACTGTGACGGCTGTGACGGGTACCCACCGGACCCGTCACAGCAGTCACAAACCCACCCCAACACGGGGGTTCACCCGACACTCGTGGAGCCGTCACACGCGCTCAGTCGGGCGCGCTCACGATCTCCGACCGCTCACCCGGCCCCCGATTGTCCGGCGACGGAGCGGCCAGAATGTCGGCCGCGAGCCGGACAAACCGGCGCAACGCACGACGCCGCCCGAACACCAGCGTCGTCGTGTCGTGCGGCCAACCCAGGTTGAACACAATCCCCCGATCCTGGGTGACCGACGCCTCCATCCGACAGTCCGGAATCTCCAACATCACCGACGCCTGCGGCTGCCGACGCCTCACGCCACACACACCTGCACCACATCGCCCCCCTCATCAGCCTGCTCCCTCGCACGCAGCGCGTCGTCCTCAGCGACCGCACGCACAGCCAGATCGACGAACCGCCGCAACGCCCCCACCCCGAAGCTCATAGTGAAATCCTCGCCATCACCACCCGCCCAGAAGTCCACAACACCACCGCCGTGTACGCGAAACCGCATCGAACAATCCTCATCGATCCCCACCGACGAATACACCGTCAAACCATCAGACATGACCCGCATCAATCTCCCGTTCTCTCTCCACCATCAGTCTTCGCATTAATCACCTTGAAAGGCAGTTGCGCACCGTCCCGTTCCCGGCGTTCAGCACGTGCCCGCACGCTGTCGGCCACCCGAACAACTCGCTCGACCAACGCGCGCTCGTCGTCGACATGTACCGGTTCAGCCCGGCCGGCGTCGACGTCGAGAAGGCGCAGGATGTAGCGGCTCAGAAGCGTGTTGACCTCGGCAAGCTCAGCGATCAACACGCTGTCCTGGTGAGCGGAGTCATCGGGAGGAGGAACGCCGCCTCGCATCGGGGTTTTCTGCCCTTCTCGCTGTGTGGAGCCCAGCGGTGAGCGCGTCAGGCCAACCGTCCTCCGCCGGGCGGTGTCTCACCGCCCGGTTGCGGACGTGCAAGACTGAAATCGACCCTTTCATCGACCCGCAGGCGAGGGGAACGACGTGAGTACGCCACGCTGGCGCCACCGCAGCGCCATCGCTGAACCGCGGATCAAGGAGGAACCGCAGTCATGACGAAGCCGGGTGGTGCGGCTCGACCGCGCACGTTGCTCGAACAGAAGATTCGAGAGAAGCGGCTAACCCTTCGGGAGTTCGTCGACTTTGCCGAGAACTTCGCGAGGGAGAACAATCAAGTTGGAACTTTGAGCTTTCGACATCTTCAACGACTCATCGCCGGTAAACAG
Source organism: Actinophytocola sp. (assembly GCA_035995025.1). GTDB lineage: Bacteria > Actinomycetota > Actinomycetes > Mycobacteriales > Pseudonocardiaceae > Actinophytocola. The sequence goes on along the minus strand of DASYKY010000024.1, from coordinate 72,163 downwards.
CCCGACGGCTCCCCGCTGAGCCCGGTTCGACCTGCCACTGCACGATTGCTTGAAGAAATCTTCGATGTAACCGTTGAACGTTTGCTCACTCCCCCGGATTGGACGCCAATGGCCGTCGAATTCGAGTCGTCGAGCAAGGGCCCACATCCACTCACCGTCGCGGTGGCAATCGTCGCGAAGGGGTCTGAAGTTCTCGTGGTGTGCAGGAGGGCCGCACATGAGAACGACATCATGTGGCAGTTCCCTGCTGGCGTCGTCAAACCGGGAATACCGCCAAAGTTGGTGGCCGTGAGCGAGACTTTCCGCGAAACAGGTGTGCACTGTTCGGTCTCTCGCAACCTAGGACAGCGGGTGCATCCAGTTACCAGTGTCGTCTGCGACTACATGCTGTGCGAGTATATTTCGGGTGATGCGACCAACTCAGACATCGAAGAAAATCTCAGTGTCACATGGGTCAGCAGGAATCGGCTCGATCGGATCATCCCGAGGATACAAATTTACCCGCCCATTCTGGATGCGCTAAGAATCTCCTGACCGGGACCTCTTTGGCAGACGAGAACCGAGAATCTCAGCAGCCTTGCGGTCAGATGCAGCAACCCACGCGGCATAGACCCTAAGCGTCGTGGCGCCGCCGCCACCGTGACCGAGGCGACCCGCAACCGTTCGGAGATCCACGCCCGCCGTGAGCAGCTCGGTCGCAGAGAAGTGGCGCAGCGCGTGAATGTGGGTCTCGATGCCGAGCTTGCCAGCCATTCGCTTGTAGCGGCGGGAGATCGCGTCCGGTGAGTAGGGCTGCGTAGGGTCCTTCGGGGCGCCGTACTTTCGCGTCTCAGGGTCGTACTTGCGGTCGCCCATGAAGACGAACATGTGCTCTTCTAGGTCCACGTCCACCTTGGCGAGTTCAGCTTCCGACCAATTCTTGTGCGCGCGGAGAAGCGCGACTGTTTCGGAGTCGAGCGCGACGCGGCGCATCTGGTGCGTCTTTGTGCTCTTAACCTTGCCGCTGCCGTTAATTTCGACGTAGCTGTTTCGAATCTCGATGACCTCTTCGTCCAGCTTGACGTTGAACCAGCGCAGGCCGGCGACCTCGGCGCGGCGCATTCCAGTGGTCATCACGAGCCACACGAGCGTTCCCCAATCGGGGCTAAGGTCGAACGCCTTGTCGACGATTCGCGCGGCGTCCGCCGCGGACGGTGGCTTTGGCTGCGGCGGCTCCTGCTTGGGACGCTTGGCGATTTTCGCTGGATTAGTGTCGATCCATCCCCACCGCATAGCGGCGTCGAGAGCGCTACTGATGATCGAATGAATCTGGCGCACCGTGGACGGGGCCATGGGGTCGCATTCGTGGTGCTCACATTTGGCCATGACGCAGTCGTGTCCACCATCGACCCTGTGCTTCTCGATGAATGGTTTCCCGTCACAGCGAGTACGACAACGGCGGAGTTCGGCGTACAGACTTTCGAGATCGTTAGCGTCAAGACGGTTCACCGCGACATGGCCAAGTGTTGGCTTGATAACGCGCTTGATGTAGCCGCCATAGCTGTTTCGGGTGCTGTCTTCCAGATCAGACTTGCTGAACCACTCGTCAATGCAGTGGTCGAACTTGACCGACGAAGACGCCCTGCGCTGCCTGAGCACGTCTGCGCGCAGCTCAGTCCGCTTATTCCGCGCTTTCCGCCAGGCTGCGTCGTCCGTGCCGTTTATGGTGGCGCGCTTGTAGGCGCGCCGACCGGTCACGGGGTCGTAGCCAGCGAACACCACCACCCGGAGCGAGCCCCCGCGTTGCTCGATGCTGCCTTCCCGGCGACCGTCTGGGCGTGCCTCAGCCATACACCCAGGATACGGCTCGCACCCAAACTCGCACCCAAAGATCATTTATTGCATAGCCGGTGCGGCATACAGGCTGGTAACAGGTCGTGGGGCGGGTGGGGCTCGAACCCACGGCCAAAGGATTATGAGTCCTCTGCTCTAACCGACTGAGCTACCGCCCCAGGTGAGGCGCCACGACCAACACGATCGTGGACGCGATTTCACGCGTGGAAAACCTACACGGCCAGATGGTTCGATTGCGTCAGACCCCGTCCGCCACCAGCTGGGCGTAGGGGATGCCGTCGCCGTACTTCGCGGTGACCTTGCAGATCACGCGGATCCGGCCGGCGCGCATGGGGTCGATGCCGTTGACCGCGTTGCGCAGGGTGCCCTCGGGGAACGAATCCTCTCCGAGCGCGCTGCACTCCGCGGCCAGGCGGGCGACGGACCAGTTGTGCTCCTCGAGCCAGCCCCGGATGCGATCCCGGTTGAGCTTCGGCATAACTCGAGTCTGCGGGCCTCTGCGGGGTCTGTCAAACCGAGCTGACCTCCGCATATGCTGACTCTGCGGGAGTCTGCGGGGTCAAAAGTACGTAGAACAGAGCGGATGTCGACTGGCGCTCTGCGGAACTCTGCGACATTCTGCTGAGGTGCCCAATCTGCGGACAGCGAACTACTCCGAGCACGCCCGGCGACGGCTGGCCGATGCGGTCGGCGAGGCCCGCCGAGCCGCCGGCCACCGGTGGCGGACGACGTTCGCAACCGAGGCCAAGATCGGGGTCCGCAGTCTCGAAGCGGTGGAGGCACACGAGCCGACCGTCGGGGTGGACGTGCTCGAACGGATCGGCCGCGCGCTCGGCCGCCACTTCCGCGGCTGGAACGCCGGCACCGCACGTGGAATCCTCGACGGCGGCGAGATCCCCGACCTCGAACCGGTCCGCCGCGTCCCGCTGGACATCCGTTGGGCCGCCAAGGAGGAGCTGGCTGCGCTCCTCGAGTCCGATGTGGACGCCCTGGCCTACTCCCGCAGGGTGCGCCACTGGCACCGCCGCTTCACGGACGTGGGCTACACCGCCGACGACCTGCAGGAAGTGATCAGGCAGGCGGAGGGGGAAGTCCAGAAATCCTCGTGACCCGGCCGGGAGTCGACGCCAGGTTCGACGAGCCCTGCGTCCACGAATGGCAGGAAATGAGCTTTCCCGCCCGGGTGGGCTATGTGCGACTGGCACGCTGTGGTCGTTGTTAGACTCGCTCGGTGTGCCGTGCGGGAGGGAGCGGGGTGGACTCGATCGCGTTGTACTACCCGCACATTAATGTGCGCGATGACACGTGGTTGAAGTACGCGGCGTTGTACTGGCCCAAGATGGGCAGACTTCGCCCACCCGAGTACCGGCTGATGGACTCCAAGGTGGCCGCACGGTTGCACGAGGCGCAGTGGCTCGTGGACATCCCACCGCCCCGGTGGGCGTCGGCCGAACTCGGGGAGCCGTTCCTGGAGCTGGTCACCAGCCATGCGCGGGAGCTGCGCGACCGCTTTGGACTCGACCCGATCGATACCTGGGGTGTTCCGCCCTCCGTGGCCGGGTTCGCGTACGCCAGCGACCGCCGCTCCGCGGGGAATCCGGACGGGGACGAGGTGACGTGGCTGAACCCTCGGTTCGGGTTCGTGCATGTCAGCAAGATCGACCCGGACGTCGTGGCCGCCGCGGTGGATGCCGGCCTGGCGATCACCGGACCCGGCCGAGGTGGCACGTGGGTGGGGATGCATCCGAAACTGGCGTCTGCCTACACCTGCGCGCTGACCGAGCGCGTCGCCGCCGAGGACCGGCTCCACCCGGTCACCGATCAGGTCCTGCCGCATACCGCACTGTCTGGCTGGACCCTCGACCGCCTGGTCCAGACGCTGATCGAGCCCGCGCCCGCCGACGCCGGCCAGCACCGGCCCGACCTGTCGGACGCGTTCGTGTTCCTGGCATTCGAAACCGTGGTTCCGGCGGACCTGCACACCGTGCCGGTCGACACGATCCTCGAGATCCGGGCGAAGTTCGCCGCCGAGTTGGACGCGTTCCGCACCTACGTCGCCGAACAGGTCCACAAGCTGGCCGAACTCGACGACGTGCGAGACCTCACCGTCTTCAACGAGTACCTGCGCACCGAGGTCCACCAGGCCGTGACCGCGCAGCTGAACGACCAGGCGCGCGACACAGTCCGTGTATCCGGCGGCGAGTAGCCAGCGGCCGTCCGGACACACGGCGAACCGCGAGGCGGACCCGTCGAGCCGCCAGCGGACCTGCCTGCTGTGCAGATCCCATACGACGATCGCGCCGTCGTTTTCCCCGTTGTCCGTACCGATCGCGACTCCCGCCCGGGCGTTGACGCCGGCCCATACCAACGCGCCTGCGGTCGTGATGGTGCGCAGGCACGTTCCGTCGACCAGGTCCCATATCCGCAGGGTGTGGTCCTCCGTGGACACCGCGTACCGGCCGTGCGGGCAGAGGTGGACGGACCAAACTCCCTTGGCGTGGCCGGCCAGCGTGTGCACACATCGTCCAGTGAGGACATCCCACACACGGACCTTGTCGTCGACACCGCCGGTCACCGCACGCCGCCCGTTCGCGGAGACGTCCACTTTGAGGATCGGTTCATGCCACCCGGGGCGGGTCCAACACCAGGCGATCTCCCGCGTGCCGATGCACCGGGCATCGGCGATGGCGTCCGAATCGAGGGACGCCAAGGCCGTGCGGACATCGGGCTGGCCGGGCTGCTCGCGGTCGACGCGCTCGAGAAGCGGCCGCGCCGCCGCGACATCACCACGTTCCAGGTGGACGAGCCCGAGCCCGTGCCGTGTCGGCCAGGACTCCCCGGTGTCGAGGCGGACCGCGTCGAGATCGGCGATGACGTCCTCGTCGGTGATCTCACCGCGACGCCAACGCAGCAGACCAGCGTTGTACGTGGCCTCCGCGTGCTGCGGGTCGACGGCGAGCGCCGAGGCGAACATGGTCTCGGCCTCGGCCGGCCGGTCCAGGTCAAGGAGGGACAGAGCCCGGTTGTTGTGCTCGTCACCAAGCAGGTCGGCCGCCTGCGGCTCCTGGCGCGAATACCTCTGGCCGGTCACCTGCCGGTAGACCTCGGCGAGCTCGGCGACGACCTCCGCCATGGACGCCGGCCGGGCCGGGGCTTCGTCGGGCAGGCAGCGATCCAGCAGACAGCGATCCAGCAGGCAGCGATCCAGCAGATCCGCCAGGCCGGGCGGGATCGGCGGGAGGTCGGGATCACCAGCGCTCCCCTGGCGGATCGCCGCGAGCACCTCGCGCGCTGCGGGGCCGATCGGCCAGCGGACCCCGCCGGTGAACATCTCCAGCACTGACACCGCGAAGCTGAAGATGTCCGTGCGCCGGTCGAGCCGCTTGCTCTGGAGCTGCTCGGGAGAGGCGTAGACCCGCGTCATGCCACCCACCGACACCAGGACACCGGCTCCGTCCGGTCCGGTGGCGCGCGTGGTGGCGGCGGCACGGGCCCGCGCCAGACCGAAGTCGGTGACCTTGGCGATGACGGTGCCATCGCCGTGGCTGTCGAGAAGGACATTGGCAGGCTTGACGTCCTGGTGGACAAGTCCTCGACCGTGCGCGTGGTCGAGCCCCCAAGCGATCTGAATGGCCAGGTCGACGGCGAGTGCCGTCGCCGCTTCCGGCCTACCCGCGTACAGGCGACGTTCGGTGATCCAGTCGAGCAGGCTGCCGTCGGGCACGTACTCGGCGAACACGCGTGGCATGTCATCGAACTGGCGGACGTAGTGGCAGCCGCAGATGTTCGGGTGCAACCCCAGCGACACCCAGTTCTCGGCCTCCCCGACGAAGAGCTCTTGCTGCTCTGTGGTCTCGAACCACTCGGCCTTCGGACACTTCACCGCCAGGTCGACGCCCCACTGCAGGTGCCGAACCCGCAGCACCTGCCTCATCCCACCCACCCCAGCAACCTGCCGCACCTCGTAGCGACCCTCCACGACTTCGCCGACCGCCCACGGCGCCGATCCGCCAGTCGCACTCATCACCGCACCACCACCTGCCCACCAGCCAACAAGTCAGGCACCCTCCACGGCGCCGCCGAACTCAAGACCCAACCCTGGATAGCGGGGGCCCTGCTGAAGGCGTTCCGGGTCGACGCCGGCCTTTCTCAAGAGCAGCTCGGTCAGAAGGTCTTCCTGCGCGTGACCGCGCGCGCCGCGCAGACCAAGCTGGCGTCGATCGAGAACGGCGACCGCAGTCCGCACGAGTCCGAGCTGACCGCACTGCAGACCGTGCTGGGCATCACCGACCCGCAGCTCCTCGCTCTCATGCGGCGCATGCTGGAGAACTCGAGCCAGCGGGGAAGGTGGGGCGGCCATCGTGCGGTCTACGCCGAGAACTTTCGCAAGTACGTCGATCTCGAAGAAGACGCCGACCTCATCCGCGACGTCGCGGTCGGACTGATGCCCGAGCTGCTGATGTGCGAGAACTACGTCCGGGCGATCTTCGAGGGCCGCACGGAGACGCCTGAACTGCTCGAAGCGAGCGTAGCGGCGAGACTCGCCCGGTCGGCCCTGCTCGACGAGGACGAGGAGAAGCGCAGTTTCCACTTCATCCTCTGCGAGTCGGCCGCTCGCAAGGCTCCCAGGGGTAACCGGGCGGTCGTACGCGAGCAGATCGCGCACGTCGTCGCGCTCTCGCGACGCGCGAACATCAGGGTTCAGGTCGTCCCGTTCATCCAGTCCAAGGACGCAGTCGACCTCATGCTCTATCCCTTCACGTACTTGCGCATCCCCGCGGAAGGCGTCGCCGGGTCGTTCGAGTACGTGCACATCGGTGCTCCCGATGACCGGCGGTTCACCGACGCGACGTCGGCCGGGCTCGGAGACGATGACGCGCGACGCTTCCTGATGGAGATCAGCCGGGAGTACCGGTAACCAACCGATTGCGGGAGATCCGACCGTGCAGCAGCCTTTCGTTCGGCGGGCCCAGGACTGGGCCCCGGAGGAGTTCAGGACGTCGTCGTTCTTGACCCGGCACCTCCGCACGACCCATGCCTGAGCCGGCAGCTTCAGAAAGGTGTCCCGATTCGATGCCCGCCGACCACGACCACGACCGGTTCGGCCCTCGCCGGTCCGACCCGAGTCACGCCAGCGCGGCGCGAACATACGACTACGTGCTGGGCGGTGACTACCACTACGAGGTCGACCGGGCCGCGGCCGACCAGATCATCGAGCGCGAGCCGATGGCCCCGGCGCTGGCCAGGTACAGCCGCGCGTGGGTACGGCGGGTGGTGCGGTACCTGGTGCGGGAATGCGGTGTTCGGCAGTTCCTGGACATCGGGTCGGGCATCCCGACCTTCGGTAACGTGCACGAGATCGCGCAGCAGCTCGTACCGACGGCGCGCGTGTGTACGTGGACCACGAGCGGGTCGCGGTGGACATCGGCCTGGAGATTCTCGAGGACAACCCCCACGCCACGTTCCTGCACGCGGACATGCGCCAGCCCGACACGATCCTGAGGAACCCGACGACGACGTCCATGCTGGACTTCACCGAGCCGATCGCGATGCTCTGGGGCTCGATGCTGCACTTCATCGACGACCGGGACGACCTCTTCGGGATCTTCGACCGGTACAAGGAACTGCTCAAACCCGGCGACCACATCGCCCTGTCACACGTGACGTGGCATTTCGTCAACGACAACCGGGCGGAGCAGACACGCAGCGGCCTGGACGCGTACAACGAGCGCGTGAACGAGAACCTGTCGGTCCGGGACCTAGACTCGATCATGAGGTTCTTCCACGGCACCGAAATCGCCGATCCCGGCGTGGTCCCGCTGCCCGACTGCAAACCGGACGTCCCGAACCACCAAGCCGACCACAGCACCCTGGGACGCACCATGGTGGTCGGCGGCGTCGGAGGCCTGCGGTAGGCCGAGACACGCAGGCACACCGTCCGCCACCCTGCTCGACGAAGCAGGCCTGACCACAAGGCCGACCGATCAACCATGTGTTCGGCAAATCGAGGGCACGAAAAGTGCCACAAAAGAGCCACACGAGCGCGAGAACATGATCAAAAAGAGAAACCCAGGCCGCTGACCTGGGTGTTGCTCCTCCAGTTGGACTCGAACCAACAACCCTTCGGTTAACAGCCGAATGCTCTGCCAATTGAGCTATGGAGGATCGCCCACCGGGCGCCGCCCGGCAGAGGCCAACTCTAGCGCATGCCACGATCAGGTTCCGAACCACCCGGCACGGTGCGGCGAACTGGAGGAAGATGGCAGCGACTGCAGGTCGAGCCGTTGGAGGCGATGAAGGATGAAGGCGTTCGTGCTGGGCGCCGCGGTCGGGTACGTGCTCGGGGCCAAGGCGGGTCGTGGGCGCTACGACCAGATCATGCGCACCTACCGCAAGATCGCCGATCACCCCGCGATCCAGGGCGCCGCCGGCGTCGCGCGGGCCAAGATCGGCGAGAAGACCGGGCTCGGTCAGCGGCACAAGGCCGCGCCGCAGCAGAGCGACGGCCGGCGGACCGTGAGTGAGCCCGCCTACCGCTGATTCGGGCGCCCCCGCACGCCGCGACGTGCGGGGGCTGCCCAAAGCCCATCTCCACCTGCATCTCACCGGCGCGATGCGCCCCGCCACCCTCGACGAACTCGCCGCCCGCCACGGGATCGCCGTTCCCGCGCCGCTGCCCGCGACCGCCGGGACCTGGGCCGACTTCCAGGACCGCTACGACACCGCCCGGCACGCGATCCGCACGGCCGCCGACGTGGCGCGCGTGCTCGCCGAGGCCGCGGCCGACGACGCGGCCGACGGGTGCGGCTGGCTCGAGGTCCAGGTCGACCCCACCTCCTACGCCCCCGTGTTCGGCGGGTTCGAGCAGGTCCTCGAAGCCGTCCTCGACGGTGCCCGCGCTGCGCCGATCCCGACCGGCGTGATCGTGGCCTCCAGCTGGACCCGCTCCCCCGCCCACGCCGCCAACCTCGCCACGCTCGCCGCCCGCTACGCAGGCCACGGCGTCGTCGGGTTCGGGCTGTCCAACGACGAGCGGCACGCCGACGTCGCCGCCTTCGCGCCCGCGTTCGCGATCGCCGCGGAGGCCGGGTTGCTGGCCGTGCCGCACGCCGGCTTCTACACCGGGCCCGAGCACGTCCGCGCGTGCGTCGAGCACCTGGGTGCCGACCGCATCGGGCACGGCACGGCGGCCGCGTGCGACCCGGCGACGCTGCGCCTGCTCGCCGAGCGCGGGGTGGCACTGGAGATCTGCCCGACCTCGTACCCGCCGTTCGGGGTGCACGAGCTCGCCACGATCCCGCTGCGCGTGCTGCTCGACGCGGGCGTCGCGGTGGCGATTGCGACCGACGACCCGCTGCTGTTCGACGTCGGACTCGCCGGCCAGTACGGCATCTGCCGCGACGTGCTCGGCCTCACCGACGCCGAGCTGGCCGGGCTCGCCGCGGCGAGCATCCGGCACTCGGCGGCGCCGCCGCAACTCAAGGCCGAGCTGCTGCGGCGCACCGAGGACTGGGTGCGAGCACAGGTCAAAACGCTCCTGCCCGGCAGCCGACGGCACGTCGCGGACCAGTTTTGATCTGTGTTCTCTAGGGCCGGATCGCCACGACCTGGTACGGCGTCGTCGGTGTCGGCGGGGTCGTGAACCGGGCGTTCGGCAGGTACAGCCGGCCGCCGAACGCGCCGATCGTGGTCGGCACGTCGAAGCGCTCGTCGGTCAGCCGGTCGACGACGCGTGCCTGCAGGCCGCGGTGGTCCAGCCGCAGCACCACGACGGTGTTGTCCTGGTTCCGCACCACATAGAGCGTGCGGCCGCGCAGCAGCATCCCGTCGCCGTTCGCCAGCGTCTCGCCGACCGCGACCTGCCGCGCCACGCCGGAGGTCGACACGCGGAACAGCAGCCCGGTGTTGGACTGGACGACCAGCAGGGCCTTGCCGTCCGGGGAGCGGGTGATCCCGTTGACGTTGAAGCCTTCCTGGTACACGAGGTCACCGGTGATCGGCACGGTCTCGGCCCGCGCCGGCAGCTTTCCGCCCCGCAGCGGCAGCTTGTACAGCACCGGGTTGACCGAGTCGGTGAACCACGCGGCGGACGACGTCAGCACGACGTCGTTGACGAAGCTCTCGCCGGAGGCCAGCTGGTAGCTCCTGAGGATCGCGCCGGTCCGGGTGTCGATCACCCGCGCGTTGCCGCCCGCGCCGCCCGAGACGAACAGGCGCCCGCGCGCGTCGGTCTTCAGCCCGGTCGACGGCGTGCCCGGTCCCACGCTGACGATCTTGCCCCGCCCGGTCAGCAGGTTCGCCCGGTAGATCGAGCCGTCCGCCAGCGAGCCGAGGTAGGCGACCGGGCCGGGGCCGATCGCGATGCCCTCCGGCTGGAACCCGGCCGGCAACGCGATCGTGGCCGGGAAGAGCGGCCCGGCCGCGGCGCTCGGCGCGACCAGGGTCCCGGCGAGCGCGGCGATGACGAGGGGCAGTCCTATGCGTCGCAACATCACGAGTCCTCCGATTGACGCAAAACGGTCATCGGGACTACGCCTGGGGCGCCGGAAGGGTTCAGCGCGTGCGCGCCACGACGAAGACCCGGCGGAACGGGAACCACGTCGTGCCGTCCGCGCGCACCGGGTACGCCTCGCGCAGCCGCGGCGCCAGCCCGGCGCGGAACTCCGCCCAGTCCGGCTCGTCGAGTGCGGCGCGGATCGGGCGCAGCGCCGTGCCGGTCACCCACTCCAGCACCGGGTCCTCGCCGGTCAGCCGGTGCAGATACGTCGTCTCCCACGCGTCGACCTCGCAGCTCGCGTCGGCGAGCAGGGTGGCGTAGGCGTCCGGGTCGAGGACGGCGTCGTCCTCGCGCAACACCACCGGGGCGAGCCGATCGCGCCACCGCGACTCGGCGGCCAGCTCGCGCACCCGCACGTGCGAGGGCGCGTCGAAGTTGCCCGGCACCTGGAACGCCAGCCACGCGCCGGCCGGCAGCAGCTCGGCCCAGCGCGCCAGCAGCGCGTCGTGGCCGGGCACCCACTGCAGCACGGCGTTGGACACCACCACGTCGGTGTCCGGGTGCGGGCGCCACTCGCACACGTCGCCGACCTCGGCCGCGAGCCCCCGCTCACGCGCCGCAGCGACCATCTCCGGCGAGGAGTCCAGCGCCTCCACGACCGAGCCCGGCCAGCGCGCGGCGAGCGTCTCGGTGAGGTTGCCCGGCCCGCAACCCAGGTCCGCAACGCGGCGTGGCGCGTCGGCGGGCACCCGGGCCAGCAGGTCGAAGAACGGCCGCGAGCGGTGGTCGGCGAAGTCCAGGTACTTGCCCGGGTCCCACATGGCGCCACCTCACAGCAAACCGTACGTCCGTACTGTTTACTCTAGCGCCTGCCGGATCATCGACGCCACCTCGGTGGCGACGCGCCGCACCGCCTCCTCGTCCGTGCCGGGATCCGGGCGGACCTGCAGCACGATGCCGTCCCGTCCGGGCACCTTGCGCTGCACGAACCACGCCCCGCCGCCGGGCAGCTCACGCCGGTGCCGCGAGCGGATCGACCCGTTGACCCGGATGTGCACCACGTCCGGGAGCTTGTCCGCCCGCTCGATCACGAACCGGATCGGTGGCTGGTCGGCGAGCAGCACGGCCTCGCCCGCGGTGCCGGTCTCGCGCGCCTCGACCAGCTCGAGTACGCCATTGCCCCAGGTGACCTTGCTGATCATGTGCCAGCCGACGCGCCGCGGACCGTCCTCCGCGGGCACCCACAACCCGAGCGAGGTGGCGAACAGGAAGCCGCCGCCGCGCAGCACCGACGACGCCACCACGTTCTCGTCGCGCTCCAGCGAGCCGGCGAACCCTTCGGGAACCCCGCCGCCGAACAGCCTGCGCCACAGCCCGGTCACGACAAGCTCCCTGCTGCCTTCTCCCCCAGCGCCTTGTAGAACTGCTCCAGCGCGACCAGGTCGCCCCACAGCACGCGCCACTCGTCCTCGTTCTCCACCGGGGACAGCCGGTGCAGCCGCGCCTTGATGTCGGCGATCTGCCCGGACAGGAGCTGGCGCTGCAGCGCGGCGAGCACGCCGGCCGAGTACCGGCCGACCTCGTTCTGCCGCGTGGGAATCGGCTCGACCGCCAGCTCGGTGACCAGCGAGCGCACCGACTGCGACGTGCACGCCTTCGACACCAGATCCAGCAGCTCCGCGCCGGCCAGCCCGCTCGCCGTGCCGCCGACCTCCAGGATCGCCTGGTGCAGCGCCGCGTAGGCCGGGTGCGTGAACACGTCCAGCGGCAGCGAGTCGTACACCGGGCCCGCGTGTACCGGCTCCTGCAGCGCGACCTTGATCGCCTCCCGCTGGACGTGCAGCTGCGGGTCGCGCGGGTTGGGCCGCTTCGGCCCGTCGACGTCCACCGCGAGCGCGGCCTGCCCCGGGTCGACCCGCTGCTGGCGGCCTCGCCGCGGCTCGGCCGGCGCGCCGGCGGTCTCCCGCACGCGGCGCACGACCGTGGCGACGTCCTCCCAGCCGACCCAGCCGGCGAGCTGGCGGGCGTACTCGTCGCGCAGCGACACGTCCTTGATCCGGCCGACCAGCGGCACCGTCCGGCGCAGCGCCTCGACCCGGCCCTCGGCGTTGTCCAGGTTGTGCTCGGCCAGCTCGGCGCGGATGGCGAACGCGAACAGCGGCTTACGCCGCGCCACCAGGTCCTTGACCGCCACCTCGCCCTTGACCTGGCGCAGCTCGCACGGGTCCAGCCCGTCGGGTGCGACCGCGATGAACGTCTGCGCGGCGAACTTCTGGTCGTCGTCGAACGCCTTGAGCGCGGCCTTGCGCCCGGCCTCGTCGCCGTCGAAGGTGAAGATCACCTCGCCACGGAACGCGTCGTCGTCGATGAGCAGGCGGCGCAGCACCGTGATGTGCTCGATCCCGAACGCGGTGCCGCACGAGGCGACCGCGGTCGGCACGCCCGAGGCGTGCATGGCCATCACGTCGGTGTAGCCCTCGACCACCACGACCTGGTGGCGGCGCGCGATCTCCCGCTTGGCCAGGTCGAGCCCGAACAGCACCTGCGACTTCTTGTAGATCGGGCTCTCGCTCGTGTTCAGGTACTTCGCCTGGATCTGGTCGTCGTCGAACAGCCGGCGCGCGCCGAAGCCGACCACGTCGCCGCCCAGGTCCCTGATGGGCCACAGCAGGCGCCGGTGGAACCGGTCGATCGGCCCCTGCCTGCCCTCCCGGGACAGCCCGCCCTTGATCAGCTCCGCCAGGTCGAAGCCGCGGCCCAGCAGGTGTTTCGTCAGCTTGTCCCAGCCCGCCGGCGCGTAGCCGCAGCCGAACGTCGCCGCGGCCGCCTGGTCGAACTCGCGCTCGGCGAGGAACTCGCGCGCTTTGATCGCATCCGGCGTCTGCAGCTGCTCGGCGTAGAACTCGGCCGCCGCCCGGTGCGCGTCGACGAGCCGGCTGCGGGTGCCCTTGTCGCGCTGCCGGCTCGGCGTGCCGCCCTCGTAGGTCAGCTGGACGCCGACGCGCTCCGCGAGCCGCTCGACCGACTCGACGAAGCTCAGGTGGTCGATCTTCATCAGGAACGCGATGACGTCGCCGCCCTCGCCGCAACCGAAGCAGTGGAACGTGCCGTGCGTCGGCCGCACGTTGAACGACGGGGTCTTCTCGTCGTGGAACGGGCACAGCCCCTTCAGCGCGCCGCCGCCCGCGCGGCGCAGCGACACGTACTCGCCCACCAGATCGTCGATCCGGGCACGCTCGCGGACCTGCGCGATGTCGCTCTCCCGGATCCGTCCCGCCACGGTATCCGAGTCTAGGCGCGCGGTCCGACAATCCGCGGGCAGGTGGCCCCCGGCAGGTCATACGATGGATGCGTGACGGTCAGCAATGACGTTCTCGCCGGGCAGTTCGCCGAGCACCGGGCCCACCTCATCGGGGTGGCGTACCGGCTCACGAGCACACTGACCGACGCCGAGGACGCCGTGCAGGAGGCCTGGCTCCGACTGTCCGGAATGGACGAAGCGCGGCGCGCCGAGATCCGCGAGCTGCGGGCCTGGCTCACCACGGTCGTCGGCCGGATCTGCCTGGACCGCCTGCGATCGGCGCCCGCGCAACGGGAGCGCTACGTCGGCCCGTGGCTGCCCGAACCGCTCGTCACCCCGTACGGCAACCCGGCGAGTGACGATCCACTTGACACCGTCGTGCGCGAGGACGAGGTGCGCATGGCGGCGATGATCGTCCTCGACCGGCTGACCCCCGAACAGCGGGTCGCGTTCGTGTTGCACGACGCGTTCTCCGTGCCGTTCGCGGAGATCGGCGGGATCCTGGGCGTCCAGGAGGCGACCGCGCGCCAGCACGCGTCCCGGGGCCGCCGTGCCGTCGCCGACGCCGACCCGCCGGCCCGGGTCCCCCTCTACGAGCAGCGTCAGCTGGTGGAACAGCTGATGGGCGCGATCATCGCGGGCGACCTGCCGGGCGTGGTCAAGCTGCTGCACCCGGACGCCGTGCTCATCGGCGACAGCGACGGCAAGGCCCGCACCGCGCGGCGGCACATGGAGGGCGCGGAGAAGATCGCCCGGTTCCTGTTCGGCCTGCTGGAGGCCTATGGCACGGAGCAGATCCTCGGCGGCGAGCTGATCCTGGTCAACGGCGACCTCGGCATGACGATGCCGGACATGCCGGGCGACGGTCGCCGCTGGGCGATCTCCCGCCGGGTCACCGCGTTCGCGGCCAGCGACGGACAGATCACCGCCATCTACGACATGGTCAACCCGGACAAGCTCACCCACCTGAGCCGGTGAGCTCCGGCGCGTCGGCCGGCACGGGGATCCGGCAGGCGTCGCCGGACGTGAAGCCCTGGTCGCGGACGTCGAGCGCGCTGTACATGCGGGCCCGCATGTTCTCCAGGCCGATCTGGTAGGTCAGCTCGAGCACGCCTTCCTGCCCGAACTCCGCGACGAGCTCGGCGACCTGCTCGTCGGTGGCCCGCGTCGGGGTGGCGGACATCGCGTCCGCGTAGGCGATGGCGAGCCGCTCCCGACGGCTGTAGGCGGGCGAGGTCTGGTAGCCGTCGATCTGCGTGAGCCGCTCGATGTCCAGCCCCTCCAAGCGTTGCAGCATGGTGCCGAAGTCGACGCACCACGAGCAGCCGAGCTGCTGGGCGGTCCGGTACACGGCGAGCTCGCGGACGTTGGCCGGCAACACCGTGCTGGCCTTCTGGGCGGCCATCTCGTGGCGCGCGGCGGCGCGGAACAGCTTGCCGTGCCGGGCGAGCACGGTGAACGGCTCGGGCACGGCGCCGAAGCGGCGCCTCGCGTACCGGTAGACGAGACGCAGCAGCGGGCCTGCCTCCCTGGTCGGGATTCCCGGAATCCTGGGCATGATCTCCTCCTCGCGCCGGTTCACGAGTCGGACGAGCATCCGGTCCCGGACGTGACACCTATCCGATGTGAATGCCGGTCACGGTGTCGTGACGCGGGCCAGGAAGTAGAGGACACCGGTCTCCGCGTGCCGGACGGCGAGCAGGAACGGCCGGTCGACGGTCAGCCGCACACCCTTCGCCGGCATCGACGCCAGCCGCATCAGCACGGCCGTCGCCGCGGCGCCCTCGAAGCCCTTCTCGTCGACCTCGAGCACGGCCTCGTGCAGTACCGCCTGGACGGCGAGCGCGGTCTGGCTGATGCCGCTCAGGTCGGCGTCGCCGGTGAACACCGTGCGCACGCCCAGCTGGCTCAGCGCCGGGGTCAGCTCGGCCTGCATGGTGACCTTGAACTTCGGCAGCGCCAGGTCGACCTGGGTCGGCTTCGGCGCGTCGAGCAGGTCGGCGAGCGTGCCGGCGTCGAGGGCGGGTTCGGCGTCTGCGAGGTCGCCGTCGGGCAGCAGCACGAGCGCCTCGACACCGCCGATCGCGGGCAGGCTAACCACCTGCCAGCCGTCGCCGGCCGCGTAGCCGACGCGCTCGGACAACGTCATGGTCGGCACGTCGACGGTGCCGGCCGGCGTGTGGAACGGCTGCGGGCGGGTCGCCCGCTCGGTGAACGGGAACCGCCACGAGCACTTGAGGTACAGCGCGTTGACCAGCGCGGAGCGGGTGTCGTCGGTGATCGCGCCGGCCGGGATCAGCTCGCTGATGAGGTCACGGGTGGTCTTCGCGACGTCGACGTTGATCATCTCGCGGGCCTGCTCGGGCCCGACGCGGAATGGCGCCTCGCGGACCTTGCCGCTGGACCACCGGCCCAGCTCGTCGATGTACGACGTGAGGATCTCCACGGACTCGTCGGTCCACAGCGTGTTGGACACCGCGATGACCGGCTCGTCCTCGTTGTCGCGGTGCTGGGCCAGCACGCCCGCGCGGGTCAGCGTCACGCCGAGCTGGGTGAGGTCGCCGGACTTGTCGCCGAGCAGCAGCACGGCCAGCTCGTCGCGGGTCATGCCACGGGCGCCGTGCGCGACGAGGCCGAGCGCGCTCGCCACCGAGAACGGCGACCAGCAGGCGTTCGCCGCCGGATCGGGCGCGACCGCCTTGTGCAGGGCAAGCGTGTACGCGAGGTGCGCGCGATCCGTCACGAAGTCTCCTTCTACCGGCGGGGGTCGGGCAGGGTGATCAACTGCGGCGGGACCGGCACAGGTAAGGCGCCGGCGTCGGACATCGGGCCGAGCGGTTTCGGATGACGTGGTTCGCGGACGCCCGCGGAGCCGTCGTCGCCGTCGTCGTCCGGCCCGGGGTCGTTGAAAATCACGGACTCGCGGACCGGGCGACGCGACACTCCCCGGCGCCCGCGACTCGGCCTGCTGGTTTCGTCAGCCATGTCCTCGAGTGTGCCACGTCACACCGACACGTCGCCTACCTGCACGAACACCTCGTGCCAGCGGTTGGCCTGGGCGTCGGTGAGCGCGGCGACCTGGTCGACGACGACGCGCAGCCGGTCGCAGTCGTCCCCGGCCGCCTGCCACGCCGGCACGAACGCGGGCTCGAGCGCCGCGGCCCCACGCGCGGTCAGGGCCGCGACGAGCTCGGCCAGCCGCTGCCGCTGGGTGGCCTGGACGGCGAGGCGGCCGGGGTCGCTCATCACGTACCGCAGCGCGACGGCCTTGAGCAGCGCCACCTCGCACGCGACCCGCGCGGGGACCACGAGGTCGGCGGCGTAGCGCACGAGGCTCCCGTCGCCGTGCTCCCGCCGGGTGGCCGCGACCGCGGCGGACACGAACCGGCCGACGAGCTCGCTGGTCAGCCGCTTGAGGGCGACCTGGGCGCCGAGCGTGCCGTCGTACTCGTGCTCGGTGAGCGCGGCGACGACGGGCAGCCGCAGCAGGTCGGCGGCGGCGTCCTCGAGGCCGGACACGGGCTCGCCGCTGAAGTGCTTGGCGGCGATCTCGGCCACCACGGTCCGCTCGACCCGGCCGGTCAGCTCGGGCAGGGAGATGCGGCCGGAGCGGACGCCGTCCTCGACGTCGTGCACGGAGTAGGCGACGTCGTCGGCCCAGTCCATGACCTGCGCCTCGAGGCACCGGTGCCGGTCCGGCGCGCCCTCGCGGATCCAGTCGAAGACCTCCCGGTCGTCGGCGTAGACGCCGAACTTGCGGGTCCCCGCCGTGCGTGGCCAGGGGTACTTGGTGGCCGCGTCGAGCGAGGCACGGGTCAGGTTGAGGCCGTGCTCGCGCTCGCCCAGCACCTTCGGCTCGAGCCGGGTGAGGATGCGCAGGGTCTGGGCGTTGCCCTCGAACCCGCCGCACGCCTGGGAGACCTCGTTGAGCGCGCGCTCGCCGTTGTGCCCGAACGGCGGGTGGCCGATGTCGTGGGCGAGGCCCGCGGTGTCGACGATGTCGGGGTCGCAGCCGAGCTCCTCGGCGATGCCGCGGCCGATCTGGGCGACCTCGAGTGAGTGGGTCAGCCGGGTCCGCGGCACGCCGCTGACCTCCGAGCCCTCCCCCGGCCCGACGACCTGGGTCTTGCCCGCCAGACGGCGCAGGGCGGCGGAGTGCAGCACGCGCGCGCGGTCGCGGTCGAACGGGCTGCGGCGGGTGGGCCACGAGCCGGGTAGGACGGATGTCTTCGCCTGCTCGGGGTACAGGCGAGCCGCGTCGTGCTCGGTGTAGCCGGGGGTCATGTGCGGAGATTACTTGTCCGCGGCGACATCCTCCGTGATGCCGATCCCGTCGGCGGACGCCTTGGTGGCGCGGTAGTACAGCAGGGCCGCCGTCTCGCGGAGGATGTAGCGGATCTGCGTCTGGCGGGTCTGGACGATGGGACCGGTGTGCGTGGGCGAGGTCCAGGCGTCGAGACCCACGTCGTCGGCCATGGTGCGGGCGCGCAGCGAGTGCCACGGGTCGCTGACGATCACGGCGGTGTGCCAGCCGCGGTCGGCGGCCTCCTCCGCGGCGGCACGGAGGCTGCCGAGGGTGTCGTTGCCCTCGCCGACGTCGACGACCGCGTTTTTCGGGATGCCGTGTTCCTCCAGCCAGTTGGCGCTCGCCTCGGCCTCGGTGTACTCGTCGCCGGGCTGGCTGCCGCCGGTGGTGAGGATGTGCTTGGCGACGCCCTCGGTGTAGAGCGTCCTGGCGTGCTTGAGCCTGGCCTCGAGGACCTTCGAGGGCGTGCCGCCGTACTGCGCGGCGCCGAGGACGACCACGACGTCGGCCTGCGTGCGGTCGTCGTCACGGGCGACCTGCCACACCCGGAAGCCCGTGCCGCCGACCACCAGTGCGCCGACGACCAGCACACCGATCAGCAGCCGCCGCACGAACCGGCGGACCGGCCGTGGCCTGGGCACAACGGGAGTCACTCGGTCGATCCTTCCAGAGCCGCATGCGTCACCGACCGCACCCACCCTCCTGCGGCGAGTTGCGGGACGAGTTGCCGGGCGAGTTGTCCACAACCCGCCGTCTTATCCACAGACGACGCTTCGACCGCCCCGCACGTTGCGCGGTTGCGCTTACCTGGACGCCATGACCACCAACCGCGCCCTCGTGGACCTCGATGCCATTCCATGCATGTTCAGCCACCATGTGGCCACGTCCACGGACCTGATCGCGCTGGGCCTCTCCGGAAGCACCATCGACGAACGATGTCGCGACGGCGGCCCATGGCGCCGACTACAACCCGGCATCGTCCTGCTGGACAACGCACCCCCGAACCGGGCCCAGCGCATCCAGGCCGCACTCACCGTCGCCGGCCCCGAGGCGGTGCTCACCGGCGTCGACGCCCTGGCCCTCCACGGCCTGTCCGGAGCGAGGCTCGAGGGCCCGGTCCACGTGCTGATCCCACCTCGTCGCCAGTCGCGCCTGGTGGACGGCGTCTTCTTCGACCGGACCAGTTCGCTGCCGGTACCCCAGCTGCGATCCCGTTTCCCCGTGGCGCCGCTCCCGAGGGCGACGATCGACACCTGCCGCAGAGCCCCGAGCCCCGACCACGTGCGCGCCCTGCTGACGTCGGTGATCCGCGAAGCCCGGATCAGCCCGACCGCTCTCCGCGAAGAGCTCGGCCGGTCCAGTTCCCGGGGAACCGCCCTCCCCCGAAGAATCCTGGCGGAGATGGACGACGGGGTTCGGTCGCTGGCGCAGGGCTGGGCGAAGCGCCTGATCCACCGGGCGGGCCTGCCCACCCCCGGCTGGCGAGTCCCGATCACCAGTCCGACGGGTGCACACCTGGCAACACCGGACGCGTGGTGGGACGAGGTAGGCCTGGCCTGGGAGGTCGACTCCTACGCCTTCGAGCTAACCCCGGCCGAGTACACAGCGGCCCTACGCCGAGCGGCCCACCTGACGGCGGCAGGCATCGTCGTGGTCCACACCCCGCCTGTCCACCTGCGCGACAACCCGGCCGAGGTAGCAGACCTCCTCCGAGCGGCCCACACCCAGGCAGCCGCCCGCCCCAGACCACCCGTGGAAGCGGCCTGACTCCCCCGATCCCCACCGGCCACTGAGGAACCGTCCGTGCCCACTCCGCCCGTCTCGCCGACCGCGAGCCCTCCCGCACAACCAAACGCGGCAATCACTCCCGAGAACCTCTGCGCCCCAACCCCAACGCACCGGCTTCGCCACCGGCCCGAGAACCAGCCCCGCCAACCCAGCCCGCCAGCCCCAGCCCGCCAGCCCTCCGCACCGTCCGTAGGCACCGGACTGCCCGCCGGACTCCGCCCACCGGGCCCACCAGACCCGCCCGCCGGTCTTGCCCGTCCTCCGCCAGCGCGCACAACCGGCCCGCCAAGACTCACTGCACACCCAACGTTGGGCCGCACCTGGGCAACCAGCTCGCCCGCCGCACCCAGCCCACCGCACCCAGCCCACCGCACCCAGCCGACGAGACCAGCCCACAAGACAACCAAATCCCCGGCCACCCCGCCCATCCCCGCCCGCCGAAACTCACAGCAGCCCCTGTTGCTGCGCCAGGCCAAACCAATCCCGCCCACCAGATCCCGCCGGTCCTTCCAACCAGCCGCCGCACAGCAAGCCCGACGAGACTCGCTGCACGCACCGTTGGACCGCGCCAGACCACACCATTCCCACCCCCGAAACCCACCCACCCGGAGCTCGCCGACCCGGAGCTGGCAACCGAACCTCGCGCACCGGGAACCGCACCAACCGGGCCCGCCCGGCAGATCCCGCCTGCCGCTCACGCCAGTCCCTCCACCAGCCGCCACGAAAGCCAGCCCGCCGAGACTCGCTCCACCCACCCTTGGGTCGCGCCAGACCACACCACCGACGCCTCGACACCAACCGCCGCGCCTGACCAACCGACGACCCGGCCACCCAACGCGGCCGCCTTCAGCCACTCACGCGCAAGCCGCCCAGCCACGAGTTACCGCCGCCAAACGCCGACCACCCCAAGACCCCGGAAACCTTCACCAACACCCCAGAAACCCACCGAACAAAGAAGTCAGGCCGATGTCCGACCTACAGCCACCCGCGCTCCTCGGCGACCCGAGCCGCCTCGGCGCGCGTCCGGGCCCCCGTCTTCCCAATGGCTGCCGACAGATGATTCCGCACGGTCCCCTGCGACAGGGACAAGATCCTTGCCACGTCGGCGATCGTCCCGCCCGAGCTGGCCACGCGGAGAACGTCGCGCTCCCGGTCGGTCAGCGGGCTCGACCCGGTGGCCAGCGACTCCGCCGCCAGCGCCGGATCCACCACCCGCAAACCCGCGTGCACCCGCCGCACTGCATCGACCAGCTGCTCCGGGGGTGCGTCCTTCACCACGAACCCGACGACCCCCGCGGCCATGGCCCGCGACAGGTACCCGGGCCGGCCGAACGTCGTGCACACCACGATCCGGCAGCCGGGCAGCTCCCGATGCAGCTCCGCGGCGGCGGTGATCCCGTCCCGGCCCGGCATCTGCACGTCCAGCAACGCCACGTCCGGCTTCGTCTCCCGCGCCGCGGGCAGCACCTCGTCGCCGGAGCTGACCTGGGCGACCACCTCGATGTCCGCCTCCAACCCCAGCATCGCCGCCAGCGCGCCCCGCACCAACGCCTGGTCGTCCGCCAGCAGCACTCGGATCACGCCCGTACCGCCGCGGGAACCGTTGCCAGCAAACGGAAACCGCCGTCCGGGCATGGACCGGCCTCGAGAGACCCGCCGACCTGCGCGAGCCGCTCGGTCAGCCCGGCGAGGCCGTGACCGACGCCCGAGCACCCGGACGCGGCGCCGTCGTCACGGATCTCGATCCACGTGTCGCCCAGCCGCACCGAACAGTGGCCGGCACCGGAGTGCCTGATCACGTTGGTGACACCTTCACGGAGAACGTATGCGAACGGCTCCTGCAACTCCGCCGGCACGTTGTCGACCGCGTGCGGCAGGTCCGCCTCGATCTCCGCCGCGGTAAGCGCCGCGCGGGCGCCGACGAGCTCCGCCGGCAGGGACGCCTTCCGGTAGCCGGACACGGTCGCGCGCACCTCGGCGAGCGCGGTCCGGGACAGGTGCTCGACGTCGCGCAGCTCGGCGACCGCCGACGTCACCGAACCGGAGCTCTCGAGCAGCCGCCGGGCGAGGCCGGCCTTGACCGTGATCGTGGTGAGGCTGTGGCCGAGCACGTCGTGCAGGTCGCGCGCCAGCCGGGCGCGCTCCTCGGCCACGGCCAGCGTGGCGATCGCGTCCCGGGCGGCGCGTAGCTCGCCGTTGGACTTGATCACCTGGCGGATCCCGAACAGCGCCACCGTCAGCACGATCAGGATCGACGCCGAGCCGATGTTGGGCACGCCGTCGGACACGGTCGTCCCGATCAGCAGGGCGGCGGTGACCGACGTCCCGAAAACCAACCCGATGAGAGGAGGCAGCTGCACCAGCGCCATGGAGATCACGTACGTCATGTAGACCAGCGCGTCGGGTCCGAGAACCGCGGCGATGGTCAGGCCGCAGCCGGTCATCACGCTGAACGTCACGGTGCGCACGAGGTGCGAGGTCTTGCGCTCGGACAGCATCGCGAACATGTAGAACGACGCGTACACCACCACGAGGACTGGTATCAGGATCCGGACGGTGATCGAGCTCGGCGCGGCGAAGACCTCGCGGATGGGCTCGACGAGGTACACGAGGAACAGCGCGGGCATGACGGTGCCGACGATCCGTCCCGGGCGGGTCGACGGCGTCAGGTCGTCCTCCGGCCATGCCAGCCCGTCGCGCCTGACCTCGGAGCGGAACGCGGCCCAGGAAGGGCCGGCGCTCCCCCTCGCAGCGCCGACCCCGGCTCCGGTGTCCGTGTCGTCCGTGTTGGTGTCGATGTCGGTGTTCGACCTGGTCACGGTGTTCACGGTACGACGCTCCTCAGACCCTGGCGCTGTCCCGCTGGTACCGGCGGGTCACCGCGAACGCGAGGACCACGGTCCAGATGGCCAGCACGAGCACGGCCGTGCCGATGCCGGTCGCCAGGTCGCTGGTCACCGCGCCGCGGCCGATCTGGCCCAGCCAGTACGACGGCAGCACGTGCGCGATGTCGAGCATCCAGCCCGGCATCGTGTCGATCGGGATGAAGATGCCGCCGAGCATGGACATCACGATCATGAGGATGCTCATGATCGGCTGCATGGTCTCCGGCGTGCCGATCTGCCCGATGAGCAGGCCGATCAGCGCGAACGGGATCACCGCGAGCCAGGTGCCGAGCACCACCCGCAGCCAGCCGGTGGCGTCCAGCGACACGCCCTCGACGACGACGCCGATCAACGGCACGAGGACGACCGCGGGGATGGCGAGCATCATCGCGGTGATGCCCTTCGCGGCCAGATAGGCCGGGCCGGACAGCGGGGTGAGCCGAAGCTGGCGCTGCCAGCCGATCGACCGCTCCAGTGCCACCCGGCCGCCGGCGAACATCGAGCCGGTCAGCGCGCCGAAGGCGGTCATGTTGACCATCAGGATGCCGACGACCGAGTGGTCGCCGCCGCTGAAGATGCCGACGTAGAGGAGGAAGAGCAGGACGGGAAACGCGATCGTGAAGATCAGGAAGCGGGTGGAGCGCATGGCTCGGCGCAGCTCCAGGACCAGATAACCGAAGCTCATCGGGAGGCTCCTTCCGTGGCGCGCGCGGCGGTGCCGACGGAGTCGGTGCCGTCGCCGGTGAGGGACAGGAACGCGCCCTCGAGGCCGACCGCGGTCACCTCGATGTCGCGGGCCTGCGGGAACATCTGGAGCACCGCGCGCAGCGTGGCGTCGGAGTCCCGGGAGGACACCGTGACCTGCTCGCCGCGGACCTCCACTTCGGACACACCGGGCAGTGCCCGCAGCGCGTGCTCGGTGACGCCCGGGATGGCGGCGCGGAGTACCCGGCCGGCGACCAGCGAGGTCACCTCGGCGACCGAGCCGTCGGCGACGATCCGGCCGGACCGCATCAGCACGACGCGGTCGGCGTAGTTCTCCGCCTCTTCGAGGTAGTGGGTGGCGAACAACACCGTCCGGCCGGACTCGGTGTAGGCGTGCATCGAGCGCCAGAAGTCGCGGCGGCCCGCCACGTCCATGGCCGCGGTCGGCTCGTCGAGGACGAGCAGGTCCGGGTCGCTGACGAGCGCGACGGCGAACCGCACGCGCTGCTTCTGGCCGCCGGAGAGCTTGTTGCACCGCCGGGCCGCAAGGTCCTCGATCCCGGTGCGGCGCAACACCTCCGCGACCGGCAGCGGCTTGCGGTGCAGCGACGCGACCATGGCGACCACCTCGCCGACCGTGGCGTCGTCGAGCAGTGCGCCGCCCTGGAGCATCGCGCCGATGCTGCCGTTCGAGACCGCCTCGGCCGGGCTCGCGCCGAAGACGGTCACCGTGCCCCCGTCGGGCCTGGAGAGGCCGAGCAGCATGTCGACGGTGGTCGACTTGCCCGCGCCGTTCGGGCCGAGCAACGCGACCACCTCACCCGGCGCGATCACCAGGTCCACCCCGTCGACGGCCCGAACCTGGCCGTAGTGCTTGCGTAGACCGGCCAGCATGACCGCGGCGCCCGCGGACGTCCTGTCGTCGGTCTGGGAGATCCGTGTCGTGTTCACGTACCTCACGATGCCCGCGGCACGCGACCCGCACGCAGGCCGACCGTCACCATCTCGCCGTGACAAACGTCAGGGGTCAGCAGCCGATCAGCTGGCCGGCGAGGAAGCGTTCGAGCTTGTCGACGGCCACCCGCTCCTGGGTCATGCTGTCCCGCTCCCGCACGGTGACGGCGTGGTCGTGCAGCGAGTCGAAGTCGACGGTCACGCAGAACGGGGTGCCGATCTCGTCCTGGCGGCGGTAGCGCCTGCCGATGGCGCCCGCGTCGTCGAAGTCGACGTTCCAGTGGTGGCGCAGCACGGTGGCGATGTCGCGTGCCTTCGGCGTGAGGTCGGGGTTGCGGGACAACGGAAGCACGGCCACCTTCACCGGCGCGAGCCGGCGGTCGAGGCTCAGCACGGCCCTTCTGTCCACGCCGCCCTTGGCGTTCGGCGCCAGGTCCTCGCGGTAGGCGTCGAGCAGGAACGCCATTAACGGACGGCCGACGCCGGCGGCCGGCTCGATCACGAACGGGCGGTACCGCGAGCTCGTCGCCTGGTCGAAATAGGACAGGTCGACGCCGGAGTGGTTGGCGTGGGCGTTGAGGTCGAAGTCCGTGCGGTTGGCGATGCCCTCGAGCTCGCCCCATTCCTGCCCGCCGAACTGGAAGCGGTACTCGATGTCCACCGTGCGCTTCGCGTAGTGCGCGAGCTTCTCCTGCGGGTGCTCGTACAGGCGCAGGTTCTCCCGCCGGATGCCGAGATCGGTGTACCAGCGCAGCCGCTCGTCGATCCAGTACTGGTGCCACTCCTCGTCGGTGCCCGGCTCGACGAAGTACTCCATCTCCATCTGCTCGAACTCTCGCGTGCGGAAGATGAAGTTGCCCGGCGAGATCTCGTTGCGGAACGACTTGCCGATCTGCCCGATGCCGAAAGGCGGCCTGCGGCGCGCCGTGGTCAGCACGTTCAGGAAGTTGACGAAGATGCCCTGCGCGGTCTCCGGCCGCAGATAGTGCAGCCCCTCGTCGGACTCGACCGGGCCGAGCTGGGTCGTGAGCATCATGTTGAACTCGCGCGGCGGCGTGTACTTGCCGACCACCCCGCAGTTCGGGCACGGCACGCCGGAAAGGTCGTCCTCGCTCGCCGAGTCGCCGGTGAGCGCCACGTGCTCCTCGGCGAGCTGGTCCGCACGGAAGCGGTTGTGGCACGCGGTGCACTCGACGAGCGGGTCGTGGAACGCGGACGCGTGCCCGGACGCCTCCCACACCTGCCTTGGCAGGATCACCGAGGAGTCGAGGCCGACGACGTCGTCGCGGCGGTGCACCATCGTGCGCCACCACTCGCGCTTGATGTTGGCCTTCAGCTCCACCCCGAGCGGACCGTAGTCCCACGCCGAGCGCGTGCCCCCGTAGATTTCCCCCGACGGGAACACGAAGCCGCGACGTTTACACAGGCTGACGACGGTCTCGACGCGATCGGCGGACATGGACACTCCAATGGCTGCGCGCTCGGGGCCGGGGCATTCAGTAGGGGGCGGTTCGGAGGCCCTCAGCGGGAGGCAGCCGCCAAAGCCTAACCGGGGTGCGGCATTGCCGAATGGGTGGTTAATGAACCCCCCAATGGCCGGTTAGCGTTGCTGGCTGTAGTCGTAGCTGCGTCCAAAAGGAGGACATGTGCGAGGAAAACGCTCGATGAAGGCTCCGCTGCTGTCCGGGAGGGGCCCGCTCGCGCGGGTGCCACCGCTGGTGGTGTTCCTGGTCGTGGTGGCGGTCTTCGCGCTCGGCGTCGTCGTCGGCGGCGGGACGGGTGCCGCGCTGCTGGGCCTGCTCGCGGTGGGCGTTGCCGTGCTGCTCGCGGCGACGTGGCAGGTGCTCGAGCCCGGGACGCGGGCGGGCCGGGTGATCGTCCTCGTCGTGCTCGTGGCGGTGGCGATCTCGGTTTTCCTGAGGAGGTAGCGGTACGCCGTAGGATGTTGACAACGGTAACCACTATCAGCAGGAGGCCGAGAGCCGTGACCTCGGACGCCGCATCGCCGGTCACCACCGAACGGCACGAGCACTCGCCCGAACGGGCGTCGGTGGCGGTCGGGGCGAAACGTCCCGGTACGTCGATGACCGCCGCGGGCGACCTGCTGCGTGCGCTCGCCGCACCGGTCCGCATCGCGATCGTGCTGGAGCTGCGCGAGGCGGAGCGCTGCGTGCACGAGCTGGTCGAGTCGCTCGGTGTGGCGCAGCCGCTGATCAGCCAGCACCTGAGGGTGCTGAAGGCGGCCGGCGTGGTGCACGGCGAGCGCCACGGCCGCGAGGTGGTCTACCGCCTGGTCGACGAGCACCTGGCGCACATCGTGGTCGACGCCGTCGCGCACGTGGAGGAGGGCGGGTCGTGAGCGGAGCTTGCGGAGCGAACCGCCAAACACAGGGCGGAGCTTGCGAGCGAACCATCGACACAGGGTGGCCGCGAGCGGCGGCACCGAGCCTGCGAGGGGACGTCGTGAGTGGCTCGTCCCCGACCGTTCCCGGCCGCCGGTCCACGAAGCAGCGCGCCGCGGTCGCGAGCCTGCTCGAGCGGCTCGACGAGTTCCGCTCCGCGCAGGAGCTGCACGAGCTGCTGCGCGGCCGCGGCGAGGGCATCGGCCTGACGACCGTGTACCGCACCCTCCAGTCCCTGGCCGAGGCCGGCGAGATCGACGTCCTGCGCATCCGCGGCGGGGAGGCCGTGTACCGGCGCTGCTCCAGCCACCACCATCACCACCTGGTCTGCCGCGCGTGCGGCCGCACGGTCGAGGTCGAGGGACCTGCCGTGGAGAAATGGGCGGAGAAGGTCGCCGCGGCGAACGGCTTCTCGCAGATCAGCCACACGGTGGAGGTCTTCGGGACCTGCGAGGGCTGCGCCAACGGGCACTGCGACGGACGCTGAACCGGCCGGCACCGGCGGGCACGCCGGCACCGGCCGGCGCTCGCACCCGACCGCAGCCGCACGACCAGCGGGAGAGGCGCCCGGCCACGGGTGCGGTCGTGGCCGGGCGCCCTACCTCCCCCGCGCCTACTCCGCAGGCAGGCCGTTGCGCGCGATGACGTCCGCGTACCAGCGCGCGCTTTCCTTGACCGTGCGCCGCTGGGTGGCGAAGTCCACGTGCACCAGGCCGAAACGCTTCGCGTAGCCCTCGGCCCACTCCAGGTTGTCCAGCAGCGACCAGCAGAAGTACCCCCGCAGGTCGACGCCCTGCCGGATGGCCGCGTGCGCCGCCCGCAGGTGACCGTCCAGATAGGACAGCCGGGCCGGGTCCCTGACCTGGCCGTCCGGGCCTAGCTCGTCGGGGTACGCGGCGCCGTTCTCCGTGATGTACAGCGGCAGCCCCGGGTACTCGGCGTGCAGGTGCACCAGCAGGTCGGTCAGCCCCTCGGGCTGCACCTCCCAGTCCATCTCCGTGCGCGGGTGGCCGCCGGACAGGAACCGCACCCCCTCCACCCCGAGCCACTCGGACGGGCCGGACGACGCGCCGGGAACCGGGGCGGCCACGAGCAGCGCCCGGTAGTAGTTGACCCCGAGCAGATCGACCGGGGCGGCGATCACGGCCGCGTCGCCGTCCTGGATCAGCTCGGGCAGGCCGTACGGGGCCAGGTCGTCCAGCACGTCGGCCGGGTAGCCGCCGCGCAGGAGCGGGTCGGTGAAGATCCGGTTCTGCAGCCCGTCCACCCGCCGCGCGGCGTCCTCGTCGGACGGTGCCGCCGCGGCCACCGGGAACAGGTTCAGCGTGATGCCGGCCGGCACCCCGGGCGCCTGCGCGCGCAGCCGCTCCATCGCCAGCCCGTGGCCCAGCAGCAGGTGGTGCACCGCCGCGACGGCCGCCTCCGGCGAGGTGATCCCGGGTGCGTGCCGCCCCGACGCGTACCCGGCGAACGCCGAGCACCACGGCTCGTTCAGCGTCAGCCAGCCCGCCACCCGGTCCCCGAGCCGCGCCGCGACCGACTCGGCGTAGTCGGCGAACCGGTACGCCGTGTCGCGCGCCGTCCACCCGCCCGCGACCTCCAGCGCCTGCGGCAGGTCCCAGTGGTACAGCGTCGCCCATGGCGCGATGCCCGCCGCCAGCAGCCGGTCCACGAGCCGGTCGTAGAAGTCCAGCCCCGCCGTGTTGAGCGGGCCGCCGTCCGGGCGGACCCGGGGCCACGCCACCGAGAACCGGTACGCGCCGAGCCCGAGCGCGGACATCAGGTCGACGTCCTCGGCGTAACGGCGGTAGTGGTCGGCCGCGGGCTCGCCGGTGTCACCGTTCACGACCGCGCCGGGGCGCCGGCAGAACTCGTCCCAGATCGAGTCGGTCCGGCCGTCCACTGTGGTCGCTCCCTCGATCTGGAACGACGCGGTGGCCGCGCCCCACACGAACCCGGTCGGAAAGCGGAGCGACACCGACTCCTCGGACGATACGGCGGATGGCACTACGGACATGGTCACCCCTTCACGGCGCCTTGCATGATCCCGGCCACGATCTGGCGGCCGAGCACGATGAAAACGATCAAAATCGGAATGGTCGCGAGCGTCGTCCCGGCCAGGACGAGCGAGTAGTCGACGTAGAACCCGCTCTGCAGCCGCTCCAGCGCCAGCTGCACGGTCGGGTTCTCCGCGTTCAGCACGACCAGCGGCCACAGGAAGTCGTTCCAGGACGTCATGAACGTGAACATCGCGAGGAACGCGGCCGCGGGCCGCACGGCCGGCAGCACGACGTGCCAGTACACCCGGATCATCGAGCAACCGTCCACCCTGGCCGCTTCGATGAGCTCGTAGGGCACCACCTGCATCGTGTACTGGCGCATCCAGAACACGCCGATCGCGGTGACCAGGTTCGGCACGATCACCGCCTGCAGGTCGCCCGCCCAGCCGAACTCCGCCATCGCCATGTACAGCGGGATGATGCCGAGCTGGGTGGGCACCGCCAGCGTCGCGACCACGAACACGAACAGCGCGTTGCGCCCGCGGAAGCGCAGCTTGGCGAAGGCGAACCCGGCGAGCGTGGAGAACAGCACCGTTGTCAGCGTGACCGTGCCGGACACGACCACGCTGTTGCCCAGTGCCTTCCAGAACGGCACGGAGTCGAACACCCGGACCGCGTTGGACCAGAAGTTGCCGCCCGGCAGCATCGGCGGCACCTGCTCGGTGAGCATCGAGCTGTCCCGGCTCGCCACCAGGAACGACCAGTAGAACGGGAAGACCGAGCCGACGAGGAACGCGATCAGCAGCCCGTAGACCCGGAACCGGGCCCGCCGCACACCCGTCGAGTCGACCGTCCGCCGCCGCACGGCCACGGAGAGGCCCGTCGTCAGAGCCGTCATCGCGCACCGTCCTCGGCGACGCCCGTCGACGCGAGCCTGCGGGTCAGCAGGAAGTTCGCCACCGCGACGATGATGATCACGAGGAACAGCACCCAGGCGATGGCCGACGCGTAGCCGAGGTGCTGTGTCTCGAACCCGGTCTGGTACATGTACAGCGTGATCGTCTGGAACTGGTTGGACGATCCGCCGTTGTTGGAGCCCGGCATCACGTCGAACAGCTTGGGCTCGGTGAAGATCTGCAGCCCGCCGATGGTCGACGTGATCACCACGAAGATCAGCGTCGGCCGCAGCAGCGGCAGCGTGACGGAGAAGAACCGCCGCACCGCGCCCGCGCCGTCGATCAGCGCCGCCTCGGTGATCTCCTTCGGGATCGCCTTCATCGCCGCCAGCACGATCAGCGCGTTGTAGCCGGTCCACCGCCAGTTCACCATGACCGCGATCGCCACGTGCGAGGCGAACCTGTTGCCCTGCCAGTCGATCCGGTCGAACCCGAGGGTCTCCAGCATGCCGTTCACGAGCCCGTAGTTCGTCCCGAACAGGTTGGCGAAGATGATGCCGAGCGCGACGAGGCTCAGCACGTACGGCAGCAGCACGCCCACCCGCCACGCGGTCGGCAGGCGCAGCCGCGAGTTCAGCAGAGCCGCCAGCAGCACGGCGATCACGATCTGCGGAACGGTCGACAGCGCGAAGATGCTGATCGTGTTGACGAGCGCGTTCCAGAACTGCGGGTCGGCGAACAGCGTGGCGTAGTTGGCGAACCCGACGTAGGTGCTCTCCACGTCGAGCAGGTCGCGGTCGAACAGCGACAGGTACGCCGTGTACAGCAGCGGAAACAGCCCGACCACGCCGAAGATGACGAAGAACGGCGCGATGTACAGGTACGGCGACCACGTCACGTCCGCGACGCTCAACCGCTGCCGCCACGTCAGCCGCGGCCGGCGCGGCGGGGCCGGGGCGGGCGCCGCCCTGCTCGGCGCCCGCCCCGTGTCCGTGATCACCGGTCCGGTCATCAGCCGGTGATCCGCTTGGCCGCGTCGACAGCCTGCTGCCAGCCGTCCTCGGGCGACTTGCCCTGCTCGACCGCTTGCAGCGCGGGGCTCGTCGCGTTCTCCTGGATCTGCCCGTCACCGGGGCCCTTGTACTGCGCCTTGCCGACCTTCTGCGCCTGCGCGGCGAACAGCTCGCCGGTCTTCACGTCGCCGAAGTAGTCGTTGGTCGTGGCGAGCAGCTCCGGCGAGGACAGCGCCTCGACCTGGCTCGGGAAGTTGCCGGTCTGCTGGAACGCCTTGACCTGCTGCTCCGGCGCGGTCAGCCACGCCGCGAGCGCCGCGGCCTCCTTCGGGTGCGCACTCTGCTTGGGCACCGCCAGGAACGAGCCGCCCCAGTTGCCGCCACCGCCCGGGAACGCGTCGGTGACCGCCCACTTGCCCGCGTTGGCCGGCCCGGCCTGCTCCTTGACCACGCCCAGCATCCACGACGGGCAGGTCTTCGTGGCGAACGCGCCGACCTTGAAGCCGTTGTTCCACTCCGGACTGAACGCGACCAGCTTCGCGGTCTGGCCGCGCTTGCCGGCCGCCGTGACCTGGTCCCAGTTCGCTCTGATGTCCGGGTTGGACTCGATGGCGAGCTTGTCGTCCTTGGCGAGGTAGCCGGTGTCGAGCTGGTTCTGCATCGCGTTGAAGATCTGCGAGTCCGAGTCGAACCACGCCTTGCCGGTCTTCTTCGCGTACGTGTCGCCTGCCGCGAAGTAGGAGTCCCAGGACTCGAACAGCGGCTTGACGGCCTCCGGGTCGGACGGCAGCCCGGCCTTGGCGAACAGGTCCTTGCGGTAACACATCGCGAGCGGGCCGATGTCGGTGCCGTAGCCGATCCACGTGCCGTCCTTGGCCACCGCCGACTCGTACTTCCAGTCCAGCCAGCGGTCGGGCTTCACGTCCTTCGGCCCGATGTCGGCGAGGTTGTTGAACAGCTGCGGCTTGTCGAGCACGTCGGCGAGGTGGCCCTCCTCGATCGCCACCACGTCCTCCAGGCCGGAGTTCGCGGCGAGCTTGGTGAGCAGCTGCTGGTGGTACGGGCCGCCCTGGCCCGTCTTGTGATGCGTGATCTTGATGTTCGGGTGCAGGCGCTCGTACTCGGGGAGCAGGTCCTCGTAGCCGAACTCGGTGAAAGTGCCGATGGTCAGCTCGACCTGGTCCCCGCCGCCACCGGAGCCGCCACCGCTTCCGTCGTCGCCGCAGGCGGACAGGCCGGCCACCGCGGTCAGGGCAATTGCGCCGGCTAACACCCTTGTTTGCTGTCGTCGCACGTCGGTTGTCCCTTGCTGACAGATTTCTGATTTCTGGGAGCGCTCCCAGAATGGAAATTCTGAGTGTGTCCCCGACCACTCGTGCTGTCAAGGAAAACCCGAGCCTGGTTGACCTGATTGTTAGGGAGCGCTCCCAGAAGCGGGCGATACACTCGCTCGCGTGCCACCACGCTCCCCCCAGGACGAGCGCCCGACGCTCGAGGACGTCGCCGCCTACGCGGGCGTCTCCCGTTCCACCGCGTCGCGGGCGCTCAACGACGACGCCTACGTCAGCTCGCGCTCCCGCGCGAAGGTGCTCGACGCCGCTCGCGACCTCGGCTACTCGCCCAACCAGGCGGCGCGGTCACTCGTCACCCGGCGGACGGGCGCGGTGGCGGTCGTGCTGTCCGAGCCCGAGTCGAAGGTCCTCGACGACCCGTACTTCGCGACGGTCATGCACGCGGCCTACCGGGAGCTGTCCGCGACCGGCGTGCAGATGCTGCTGATGTTCGTCGACAGCCGCGAGGACGTGCCCCGCACGATCCGCTTCCTCGATGGCGGGCACGTCGACGGCGCGCTCGTCTTCGCGCCGCACCGGGGAGATCCGCTGCCGACCGCGCTGCGGCTGCTGCGCCTACCGATCGTGTTCGGCGGCCGCCCGGGCACCGGCAGGCGCGGCGTGCACGCGGTCGACTTCGACAACCGGGCGGGCGGGCGGCTCGCGGTGCGCCACCTGCTGGCGGCGGGCCGGCGACGCATCGGCACGGTCACCGGCATGCTGGACCACCCGGCCGCCGCCGACCGCCTGACCGGCTGGCGCGACGCGCTGGAGGACGCCGGCCTGGATCCCGACGGCCTGTCCGAGCCCGGCGACTTCACGATGGCGAGCGGCGACCGCGCCACGGCCGCGCTGCTCGCCCGCGTGCCGGACCTGGACGCCGTGTTCGCGGCGAGCGACATGATGGCCGCGGGCGCGATGCGTGCCCTGCGCGGCGCCGGCCGCGCCATCCCCGGCGACGTGGCGGTCGTCGGCTTCGACGACCACCCGGCACTGGCGCCGGCCATGAACCCGCCGCTGACGTCGGTGCACCAGGACCCCCGCGAGCAGATCCGCCAGATGGTGACCCGCCTGATGTCGCTGCTGGCGGGCGACTCCGTCCACCCGGACACCACGATCCTCCCGGTGACCCTCGCGGTCCGGGACTCCGGCTGAGTCGCGCCCAGCCGCGCTGCTCAGGGACGGTTGAGGATCCTCGCCAGCTGGGTGCCGAAGTCGTCCTCCAGCTCGCCGTCCGTGCTCAGTGCCTGGGCGATCCCTTGCCGGAACGCCTTGCTGAACTCGACGTAGTGCTCCGTCACCGGGCGCAGCCGGGCGTTGTTCAGCGCGGTCTGCACCTGCTGCGAGTCGGGGTCCCGGGAGTAGTCGAACGCGGACTGGCGCGTGGGCACGAAGCCGCCGGCCTCCGAGATGATCTGCTCGCTCGACGGGTTCGTGAGGAACTGAATCAACGCCTGCGCTGCCCGCGGCTTGTCCGTGTGTGCCGCGATCGTCAAGTCCTGACCGCCGAGCACGCTGGGAGTTGGCGGGGC
Organism: Actinophytocola sp.; assembly: GCA_035995025.1. Lineage (GTDB taxonomy): Bacteria > Actinomycetota > Actinomycetes > Mycobacteriales > Pseudonocardiaceae > Actinophytocola. The sequence continues at coordinate 38,720 of DASYKY010000024.1, read as the reverse complement.
CACCACCTTGTACGGCAAGTCGTCGCTGATGGCATCCCGCGCCACCGGCCAGTTCCGCATGTACAAGGTGCGGCCATCGCTGAATGCCTTGGCCGCTGTCCGCGCGGTGCTCGCCCGCGCCTCGTGGTCCTTCGTGAGCACGACATCGGAGTCGTTGGCCGCCTTCGCGAGGTCACGGATCCCGGCCAGGTCCTCCGGTCCGAAGTCGACCTGGCTGAGATCCGCGGTCATCGTCGGCTGGCCGTTCTGGACCAGCCGTCCACCTGCGGCCCAGATGGCCTCCAGGGTGTTGATGGTGAGCATTTCGTCGTCAACCGACAGCTGTGCCGCATTCGCCGCCTCGATTTTCGGATCCACCTTCTTGGCCATGGCAAGCGTTTTTCCGGCCGAGGTGCCGTAGTAGTCGTCCCAGCTCCGCGGGGTGGGCTGGTTGTCACCGATTTCGCGCTGATACATCAGGCCGACATCGGAGTTGAACGGCAGTCCCCATGTCTTTCCGTCGAATAGGCACGTCGCGAGGGGTTTCCGCACGAAGTCGCCCAGGTCTCGTTCCGGGAGCTTGGACTCGTCCAGCGGCCGCACGTAGTCGCGGGCGGTGAATTCCCTCATCCAGACGATGTCGAGGACGTAGAGATCGGCCCGGTGTTCTCCGCCCGGCTTCGCGTCGTCGACCATCCGGTCGTGCTGGGCGTCGCTGCTCTCGGGGGCGTAGTCGAACCTGGCCTGGTTGTCCGGGTTCAACCTGTTCCACTGGTCGAGCACCATCGAACGGGCATCGTTGGGATCGGACGGGAATGCCGTCATGACCACCAGCTCGCCGGGCTCCAGCCCGGTGGGCTCCGGACGCATGAGCACGCCGGCGCCCACTATGACGGAGACCACGACGAGCGTCACGAGAGTGGTCCTCAGCGGATGTTGCAGAAGCCGCCGCCGCGGCGCGCTCAGCAGTTCCACGACCTGCACGGAATCCTGCCGCTTCAGCCGCCAGATCTTCTTGGTCGCCTTGGGCAGGAGATTGAACCCCACCGCGGATACTCCGGTCATCACCGAGACGATCAAGAAGGTGAGTACGGAGCCGAGCCCCCAGCGCCAGTCTCCGATTTGGATCAGGAGCGAAGCACCCGCCGATATTGCACCCATGACAAGTATGCCCGCACCGATCAGAGCAAACTTGGTCCTCGGGCCCCATCGCCCGCCAGAGTCATTCATTCCCCAACCCCTCCAGTATTGGAGGGGATATAGCACTCGGTGAACGAGCGTGTCAAAATCCGGCGGTCTAGCCGCTCTGTTCGCCGACCTCGCCCAGAAGTTCGGTGCGGAGCTGGGACGCCGTGGACACGACGAGCATCAGCAGCGTGCCGAGCGCGGCGGCCTCGACGCCGTCGGCCGGGAACGCGTACCGCAGCGTGACGTCCATGCCCTTCCCGGTGTGGACGACGCCGAGCGTGCCGAACAGGCCCTGGCCCGCGCGCTCGGCGGCGGACGCGGCGAGCTTCGGCTCGTCGGGCAGGTCCCACGCGACCACGCACGTCAGGCTCAGGACCGTCAGGCCCTCGGCGAGCTGCATGGCCTGCACCGCGCACGGCACGTCGACGTGGCGGAAGCTGAGCGCGCCGTCGTCGTCCACGTGCACGTCGTGGAACTGCTCAAGCGCCTGGCGTGCCTTGGTGAGCAGCGCGCCGGTGGTAAGGGCCTCCTGCACTGTTCCGCCTCCCCGGGATTCAAAGTGTTGGTTGCGTTCGAGTGGTATCTGCCGGCTGGGCGCGTACTTGTGGCTGGATTACGTCCCGGTCCCCTTGGCTGCGGTAGGCGCCGCTTGGATGTGGTGCAGAGATCATGCCTCGTGGCTGGATTACGTCCCGGTCCCCTTGGCTGCGGTAGGCAGCCGCTTGGATGTGGTGCAGAGATCATGCCTCTTCGCCGCTTTCGCTTGCCGCGTCGATCGCGCCGCCGAAGCGCCGGTCGCGGCGCGCGTACTGCTCGCAGGCGCGCCACAGGTCGCGCCGGTCGAAGTCGGGCCAGAGGATGTCCTGGAAGACCAGCTCAGCGTAGGCCGACTGCCAGAGCATGAAGTTCGAGGTCCGCTGCTCGCCAGACGGGCGGATGAACAGGTCCACGTCCGGCATCTCCGGTTGGTAGAGGTACCGCTGGATCGTGCGCTGGTCGACCTTCTCCGGGTTGATCCGCCCCGCGGCGGCCAGCCGCGCGATCTCGCGCGCCGCGTCGCCGATCTCCGCGCGACCGCCGTAGTTGATGCACATGGCCAGGTTGAGCAGGGTGTTGTTCCTGGTCCGCGCCGCGGCTGCCTCGAGCTCGTTGATCACGCTGCGCCACAGCCGCGGCCGCCGGCCCGCCCAGCGCACGCGCACGCCCAGCGCGTCGAGCTCGTCGGTGCGGTGGTGGATCACATCCCGCGAGAAGCCCATCAGGAAGCGGACCTCGTCGGGACTGCGCCGCCAGTTCTCCGTGGAGAACGCGTACAGCGACAGCCATTTGACCCCGAGCTCGATGCACCCCTTCGCGACCTCGACGACGACCGCCTCGCCGCGCTTGTGCCCCTCGATGCGCGCGAGCCCGCGCTGGTTCGCCCATCGCCCGTTGCCGTCCATCACGATGGCGACGTGCTGCGGCACGAGGTCCGCCGGGATCGCGGGCGGCCGCGCGCCCGACGCGTGCGGCTCGGGTGGCTCGGGGGTCTTCGCGGTGGCGCGTCGCCGGAGCAAGTCCATCCTCCAGGATTTCGGGTCCCCCGACCCTACTGACCGCTCTCGACGGCCGGCGCCGGGACGGCCCTGCGCTCCACCAGCGGCAGCGAGCGCAGCTGGCGCTCGAGGTGCCACTGCAGCAGGGCCGCGATCAGCCCGCTGCCCTCGCGGCGCGCCGACGCGGTCGCAGCCTCGGCGACGTCCCACGAGCCGCGGGCCAGCGCGTCCATCAGCCTCAGCGTGTCCTGCGCGGGGATCGCCGAACCGGGTGGGCGGCAGCGCGGGCACACCGAACCGCCGGCCGGCACGGAGAACGACTTGTGCGGGCCCGGCTCGTTGCAGCGCGCGCACTCGCGCACGGCCGGGGCCCAGCCGGCGTACGCCATCCCGCGGAGCAGGAACGCGTCGAGCACCAGGGACGGGTCGCGCTCCCTGTCGGCGAGCGCGCGCAGGGCGCCGGCGACCAGGAGGTACAGGCGCAGCACGGGCTCGCCCTCCTCCGGGCACAGCCGGTCGGCCGTCTCGAGGACCGCACAGCCCGCCGTGTAGCGCTGGTAGTCGGAGATGATGCCGGCACCGAACGCGTCCAGCGTCTGCACCTGCGTGATGATGTCGAGCGTGCGGCCGGTGTAGAACTGCACGTCGACGTGGGCGAACGGCTCCACCCGCGCACCGAAGCGCGACGTGGTGCGCCGGACGCCCTTGGCCACCGCGCGGACCTTGCCGTGCCGTTGGGTGACCAGCGTGATGATGCGGTCGGCCTCGCCGAGCTTCTGTACGCGCAGCACCACGCCGGTGTCGCGGTAGAGGCTCACTGTTCCGCCTCCCCGGACTTCATTGTGTTGGTTGCGTTGGGGACGGATGGCTCTGTCTGGTCACGTACTTGTGGCTGGGTTGCGTCACGTTCCCCTTGGGTGCGGTTGCGAGCCGCGAGGTTGACGCAGGGTTGCTCACGTCTCCATCGTCTCATTCCCTGCCGACAGTTTCGGCGCCGACACGATGTGCTGTGATCGTGCGTGTGACGTCTGTTCCGGGGCCTGCGCTCGGTGAGCTGATCGTGACGCCGCGGCCGCTCTTCGACTACCGCCGGATGTTCCTGCTGACCGACGAGGAGCTCCTGGCCGGGCCGATCCTCGACTGCCCGGCGGGTGCCTCGCCGTTCGCCGCGCAGGTCCGGGCGCGTGGCGGGTCGACGGTCGGCGTGGACCCCAGCTACGGCCCGCGCGACGAGGTCGTCGCCAGGGTCGCGGCCGACCTCGCCCGGGTGCACGCGTGGCTGGCGGCCGGCCCGGTCGGGCTCGACTGGTCCTACCTCGGGTCGGCCGACGCGCTGCTGCGTGCGTTCGAGGTGTCGGCGGACCTCTTCCTCGCCGACTACGCGGAGAACAGCCCGTGGTACGTGCGTGCCGAGCTGCCGTCGCTGCCGTTCGCCGACCGCGAGTTCGCGTTGACGTTGAGCAGCCACCTGCTCTTCACCTACCCCGAGTACGTCGACTTCGCCGAGCACGTCGTGTTCCTGCGGGAGATGGTGCGGGTGACGGCCGGCGAGGTCCGGGTGTGCCCGGTGGCCGACCCGGCCGGGGTGCCCTACCCGCGCCTCGACGCGGTGCGCGAGGAGCTGGCCGCGCACGGCGTCGTCACCGAGCTGCGTGCCGCGCGGTCGGCTTACAGCAAGGGCGGGGACGACATCCTCGTTTGCCGCCGGGAGTCAGAAACCCAGGCGCCGTAGCTGTTTCGGGTCGCGCTGCCAGTCCTTGGCCACCTTCACGTGCAGGTGCAGGTAGATCTTGCTGCCCAGCAGCGCCGCGATCTGGCGGCGCGCGGTCTGGCCGACCTCGCGCAGCCGTTCTCCCTTGTGCCCCAGCACGATGCCCTTCTGGCTGTCGCGCTCGACGAACAGGTTGGCGTAGACGTCCAGCAGGTCGTCGCGGTCCTCCCGCGGGACGATCTCCTCCACGGTCACCGCGATCGAGTGCGGCAGCTCGTCGCGCACGCCCTCCAGCGCGGCCTCGCGGATCATCTCGGCGATCAGCACGGCCTCGGGCTCGTCGGTCAGCTCGCCGTCCGGGTACAGCCGCGGGCCCTCGGGCAGCCGGGCCACGAGCACGTCCGCCAGGGTCGACACCTGGAACTGGTCCACCGCGGACACCGGGACGAGGTCGGCGAACTCCATCACGTCCTGCAGCGCCATCAGCTGGTCCGCGATCTGCTGGCGGGAGACGAGATCCGTCTTCGTCACCACGCCGACCACCGGCGTGTGCCGGGACAGCTTCACCAGCTCCGCGGCGATGAACCGGTCGCCGGGGCCGATCTTCTCGTTTGCCGGCACGCAGAAACCCACGACGTCCACTTCGGACCAGGTGGCGCGGACGACGTCGTTGAGACGCTGGCCGAGCAGCGTCCGCGGGCGGTGCAGGCCAGGCGTGTCGACGATGATCAGCTGCGCGTCGTCGCGCTGCACGATGCCGCGGATCGCGTGCCGCGTGGTCTGCGGCTTGCTCGAGGTGATCGCGACCTTCGAACCGACGAGCGCGTTCGTCAGCGTCGACTTTCCCGTGTTGGGGCGGCCCACGAAGCAGGCGAACCCCGAGCGGTGCGCTGCGCTGTCCGGTGTGGTCACCGCACCATTGTCGCGTGCGGTCAGCGCAGCGTGCCCGACGGGTCGGCGAGCAGGACCGGCGCGCCGGCGCTCAGGTCGGCCACCGCGGCACGCGAGTCCGCGTCCACCGACGCCGACTCCGACACGACCACCGCCGCCTCCAGACCCGCCGCGCCCGACGACACGGCCGCGGCGACCGCCGCCTGCAACGCGGTCAGCGACAGCGACGGCAGCGCCACGGTGCCCGCCAGGTACGTCCGGCCGTCGAGGTCGCGGACCGCCGCCCCCTCGGCCGCGCCGGTCCGGGCCCGCGCCGACCGCGCCAGGGTGATCAGCTTCGCGTCCTCGGGGTCCAGCTCAGGCACGCTCGGCGCTCCTCTCCTCGATCGCCGCGCCGCCGGCCGGGAGCGCCGAACGCACGACGACGGACGTGATGCGCATCCGGCCGCGGCCGTCCTTGCCGCCCTCGGCGAGCAGCCGCAGACCCGCGATCTCCGCCTCGGTGCCCGGCAGCGGCACCCGGCCGAGCTGCTGGGCGAGCAGGCCGCCGACGGTCTCCACGTCCGAGTCGTCCAGCTCGATGCCGAACAGCTCGCCAAGGTCCTCGACCGGCAGCCGCGAGCTGACCCGCACCGAGCCGTCGTCGAGGCGGTCGATCGGCGGCCGGTCGTCGGTGTCCGACTCGTCGGTGATCTCGCCGACGATCTCCTCGAGGATGTCCTCGATCGTCAGCAGGCCGGCCGTGCCGCCGTACTCGTCGACGGCGACCGCCAGGTGGTTGCGGGACAGCTGCATCTCGCGCAGCAGGTCGTCGAGCCGCTTGGTGTCGGGGACGAAGCTCGCCTCGCCCATCAGGTCGGCGACCGTGCGCGGCCGGTCGCCGTTGGTTCCGGTCTCCATCGCGGACCTGACCAGGTCCTTGAGGTTGACCACGCCGACGATCTCGTCGACGCTCTCGCCGATCACCGGCAGCCGCGTGTACCCGGTCCGCAGCGACAGCGCGAGCGCCTGGCGCACGGACTTCGCCTGCTCGATCCACACCATCTCGGTGCGCGGCACCATGACCTCGCGGGCGATCGTGCCACGCAGCTCGAACACCGAGTGGATCATCTCGCGCTCGTCGGCGTCCACGACGCCGCTCTCCTGGGCCATGTCGACCAGCTCGCGCAGCTCGACCTCGGAGGAGAACGGGCCCTCCCGGAAGCCGCGGCCCGGCGTGATCGCGTTACCGACGACGATCAGGAACCGGGACAGCGGGCCGAGCACGGTGCCGAGCGCACGCACCGGCCCGGCGGCGATCAGCCCGACCGCGTACGGGTGCTGGCGGCCGATCGTGCGCGGACCCACCCCGACCAGCACGTACGACACGACGATCATGCTGACCGCGGCGATGAGCCCGGCCGGCCAGTCGGAGTCGGTGAGCCGCAGGCAGGCGACGGTGACCAGCACGGTGGCGATGAGCTCGCAGCCGAGGCGCAGCAGCAGCAACAGGTTGATGTGCCGCGGCCGGTCGGACACGACGGCCAGCAGCTGGCGCGCGCCGGCGCGCCCGCTGCGAACCAGGCCCTCGACGCGCGCCCGGGACACGGCGGACAGCGCGGCGTCCGCACAGGCGAACACGCCGGCGGCGATCACCAGGACCACCGCTATCACGAGCAAGCCGGCCGTGTCTGACACCGCGTCCCCCGGGCCTAGTCGGTCGGATCGTCCGACCGCGTCTCGGTGAGGCCGACGGCGCCGAGCAGCTTGTCGTCCTCGCGTCGCTGGGCCGCGCGACGCTGGGCGGCGGCCCGCTCGGTCCTGAAGTCGGCGAGGACGCGCTTCTGCAGTGTGAACATCTCGCGTTCCTCGGCGGGCTCGGCGTGGTCGTAGCCGAGCAGGTGGAGCACGCCGTGGACGGTCAGCAGGTGCAGCTCGTCCATCAGGCTGTGGCCGGCCTTGTGGGCCTGCTCGCCGGCGAACTTCGGGCACAGGACCAGGTCGCCGAGCAGGGTCGGCCCGGGATCGGGCGCGTCGGGCCGGCGGGCCGTGTCGAGCTCGTCCATCGGGAAGGCCATCACGTCGGTCGGGCCGGGCAGGTCGAGGTAGCGCTCGTGCAGCTCGGCCATCACGTCGAGCCCGACGAGCGCCACGGACAGCTCGGCGAGCCTGCTGACCTGCATCCGATCGAGGGCGAACCGGGCAGCCGCGACGATCGACGGCTCGTCGACCGCCACCCCGGACTCGTTGGCGACCTCGATACTCACGACAGCCCCTCGCTCGCAAGCTCGCTCATCAGCGACCCCGCCGCGTGCCCGAATGCCGGACCTCCGGCTCGGAGTCCTGGACCGCCTGCCAGCGGTCGTAGGCGTCGACGATGTCGCCGACCAGCTTGTGGCGCACCACGTCGTGGCTGGTGAGCGTGGAGAAGTGCACGTCGTCGACCTCACCGAGGATGCCTTGCACGACCCGCAACCCACTCTGCGTGCCACCCGGCAGGTCGACCTGCGTGATGTCCCCGGTGACGACGATCTTCGACCCGAAGCCGAGACGGGTGAGGAACATCTTCATCTGCTCGGGCGAGGTGTTCTGCGCCTCGTCGAGGATGATGAACGCGTCGTTCAAGCTCCTGCCACGCATGTACGCGAGCGGCGCGACCTCGATGGTGCCGGCCTGCATGAGGCGCGGGATGGAGTCCGGGTCGACCATGTCGTGCAGCGCGTCGTACAGGGGGCGCAGGTACGGGTCGATCTTCTCGTAGAGCGTGCCGGGCAGGAAGCCGAGCCGCTCCCCCGCCTCGACGGCCGGGCGGGTGAGGATGATGCGGTTGACCTGCTTGGCCTGCAGCGCCTGGACGGCCTTGGCCATGGCGAGGTAGGTCTTGCCGGTGCCGGCCGGACCGATACAGAAGACGACCGTGTGGTGGTCGATGGCGTCGACGTAGCGCTTCTGGTTCAGCGTCTTCGGGCGGATGGTGCGGCCGCGGCGGGAGATGATGTCGAGGCTCAGCACCTCGGCCGGCGACTCGGCGGCGCCGGCGGACAGCATCGCCACCGTGCGGCGGACGGCGTCGGGGCCGAGCTGCTGGCCGCGGCCGGCCAGCGTGACGAGCTCGGCGAACACCCGCTCGGCGAACGCCACGTCGGCCGGTTCGCCGGACAGGGTCACCTCGTTGCCGCGGACGTGGATGTCGGCGTCGAGCAGCTCCTCGGCGACCCGCAGGTTCTCGTCGCGCGAGCCGAGCAGCGCGAGAACCGCCTCGTCGGGGACGACGAACCGGGACTGGCCGTTCGAGTCGAGTGCGGTCGACTTGGGGGTTGTCTGCGCAGAAGTCTGGGGCTGGTCGCCCCGTGCGGTACCGGTCACGTGCGTTCGGTCCTGCCTTCTACGCTCATGCGCCACCTCGCTGTCGGATCGTCGATTGGCTTCGATGTTAGTCGCCCGCACCGACAGTTCGCATCGAAGATGCTGCTCGGTGACGGCGTGGCCGCGTCAGGGGCGGCCGAACAGGCCCAGCTGCTCGCCGCCCAGCACGTGGAGGTGGGCGTGGAAGACCGTGCGGCCCGCGTGTTCGCCGGTGTTGAACACGAAGCGGAAGCCGGACTCGTCGATGCCCTCGGCCTTGGCGACCGCGGCGCCGGTGGCGAGCAGGTCGGCCAGCAGCTGCGGGTCGGCGGCGGCCAGCTCGACGGCGTCCTCGTGGTGGGCCTTCGGCACGACGAGCACGTGCACCCTCGCCTGCGCGTTGATGTCCCGGAAGGCGAGCGTGGTCTCGGTCTCGTGCACCGTGGTGGACGGGATGTCCCCGGCGACGATCTTGCAGAACAGGCAGTCCGACATGCCGAGCAGGCTAGTCGTCCGCCTCGGGGGGCGCCTCGCCTTGCCGCTCGTCGCGGTCGGCCCATTCGAGGAGCTGGTCGAGGGAGTAGGCGGTGTCGTCGATGCCCTGGTGGAGGTCGCCCAGCTCGGCGTACCGCTTCGGGACCGTGGCGATGGTGAACTCGCGCGGGTCGACGTCGTCGAGCTCGTCCCAGCGGATCGGGGTCGACACGCGCGCCTCGGGCACGCCGATGACGGAGTACGCGCTGCGGATCGTGTGGTCGCGGGTGTTCTGGTTGTAGTCGACGAAGATCGTGGCGGGGTCGCGTTCCTTGCGCCACCAGGTGAGGTCGACGAGGTCGTCGGCGCGCCGCTCGACCTCCCGGGCGAACGCGTGCGCGGCGCGGCGGACGTCCTTGAAACCCCAGCGCGGCTCGATGCGGACGTAGATGTGCATACCCTTGCCGCCGGAGGTCTTGGGCCAGCCGACCGCGCCGAGCTCGTCGAGGACCTCTTTCGCGACACGCGCGACCGCGCGGACCTTGTCGAAGTCGGCGTTCGGCATGGGGTCGAGGTCGATGCGCCACTCGTCGGGCTTCTCGGTGTCGGCGCGCCGCGAGTTCCACGGGTGAAACTCCACACAGGACATCTGCACGGCCCACACGACGCTGGCGAGCTCGGTGACGCACAGCTCGTAGGCGTGCCGCCCGTACCGCGGGAAGTCGACCCGGACGGTCTCCACCCAGGGCGGTGCGCCCCGCGGCAGGCGCTTCTGATGCACCTTCTCGCCGGCGACGCCGTCGGGGAAGCGGTGCATCATGCAGGGCCGCTCCCGCAGCCCGCGCACGATCCCGTCCCCCACGGCGAGGTAGTACCGCGCGAGGTCGAGCTTGGTCTCCCCGCGCGCCGGGAAGTAGACGCGCCCGGGGTTGCTGATGCGCACCACCCGGTCGCCGACCTCGAGCTCCTCGTAAGGAGTGGACTGACCCGCCACGCCCGAAAGGTACTGCCAAGCCCCCGAGTTGCCCAACAAAACCCACCCCCCGGGCGCGCCAGGAGACCACCGAACGAGGGAAGCAACCAGAAAAGAAACAACGACCAGCCCAAAGCAAACACCGAAAGGAACACCCGACAACCGATACAAAGCAAGGCCCCGAACTCAAGTGAAACGATCCAGCCGAGCCACCCACCGAACCCGACACCCCACCCGGCTCCCACAACCCAAGCCCAGAACCCCCATGAACAAGCAACACCCCCACCCGAAACAGACCCACCCCCAAAGCCCCCGGAAAACCCGCCCCAACAAGAAACACCCACCGGCCCACCCCAAGCAGGCACCCCAACCACCAAACAAAGCGCCGCCCCCGAACCGACCGCACCCCAAGCAAAGCGAACCCAGGCCCCAAAGCGAGCCACGGACCGAAGCGAGCCCGGTTTCTCGAACCAAAGCGAGCCCGATTCGCCGAAGCGAAGCGAGCCCAGCGCGCCGAACCAAAGCGAGCCCAGTTCGCCGAAGCGAAGCGAGCCCAGCGCGCCGAAGCGAAGCACCCCGAACCCGAGCGAGACCCGCCGCCCGCCCGAAGCGAACCACCCAGCACCCAAAGCGAAGCGAGCCCCGCACGTCATGACAAAGCGCCCGACACCCAAAGCGAAGCCTCCCGCGCCCAAAGCGGGACGTGCCCCCAACGCCGAAGCGAAGCGAGACAAGCAAAGCCACGAAGCTGACACAAAGCAGGCACGCCGAAGCGAGGCGAGCCACGCGGCCGAAGCGACGCGAGCAATGACCAACAAAGAACAACGAAGCAAGGCACCGGCCCGAAGGGGATCGAGCCCAAACAACCCGATGCGAAGCGAGCCCAAGCGCACCAGCCACCGAGCACAAAAACGAAGCGAAGCGAGCCTCAGAACCCAGGCGAGCGAGCCGTGACGAGCCGATACGAGCCGCCAGGAGCCGACGCGAAGCGAGCCCCAACGGGCACAAAGACGATGCAACACGAGCTAAGGCAGCAAGCAATAGACGAAGCGACCCTCGAATCAACCAGGAAGTCGAAGCGAAGCGAGACGACCCGCCACCCGGCGCTGGTCAATACAAAAAATGACCCAGCTGGGTCAGGAGGAGCTCGCACCGTGGGGTCTGGGGGTCGCCCCCAGAAACGCGGAGGAAGGGAAGGCGACCGCAGGCCGCCGAACAGCGGAAGGGATGCCGCGTCGCGGTGAAGCCTGGGGGTCGCTCCACCGCGACGCGGCGCCGCCGGACCGAGGGGGGAGGTGTCCGGCGGTAGTCCAAAACGCATGGCGCCCACCAGTCGCCTGCACTGCAAAGCGTAGACCGTCCGACACGCTCAGCGCCAGCGTGTCGTCAGTACTCCTAGCGCGGCTATAGCGGCGGCAGCGGCCGTCGACGCCCTCAGCACGGTGGGGCCAAGCCTTGCGACCTGCGCTCCTGCCTGCGAAAGCACCTCCGACTCGCTTTCGGAAATACCTCCTTCGGGGCCGACGACCAGCACCACATCACCCTGCGCCGGAAGGTCCAAGTCGGTGAGTCCACTTGGGGCAGCCGCGTCCAGAACGATCGCCAGGGCGGCCGCGCGGACGAGGTCGGCCAGGCCCGCGGTGGTGACCGGCGGGGAGACCGGCGGCACCCAGGCGCGGCGGGCCTGCTTGGCCGCCTCGCGGACGGTGCTTCGCCACCGCGCCAACGCTTTCTCACCCCGGGGGCCGTCCTCCCAGCGGGCCACGCAGCGCTCGGCGCGCCACGGGACGACGGAATCGACACCCGTCTCGGTGGCCAGTTCGACAGCCAGCTCGCCGCGGTCGCCCTTGACCAGTGCCTGCGCCAGGACAATTCGCGGTCGCGGGGCCGGCTCGTGCCAGCGCCGCGAGATCCGCAGTTCGAGGGAGTCCTTGCCCGCCACCGACTCGACGACGCACGAGGCCGCCGCTCCGGCCCCGTCGGCGACCACCAACGGGGATCCCGGTCCGAGGCGCCGTACGGCGGCCGCGTGCCGGCCCTCGGGGCCGTCGAGTACAAACGTTTCAGCGTCCGGTAGCGCCTCGACGAGGAACACCGGTGCGGTGTCGCTCAACGGTGCCGGGCGCGCAGCCGCGAGAACAGGCCGCCGGCCCCGCGACCGTTGGTGGACGCGACGACTGCCTGCTCCTCGCCGCGCAGGTTCGCCAGCTCGCGCAGCAGCTCGGTCTGCCGTGCGTCCAACTTCGCCGGAATGTCGACCTCCACATGCACGTGCAGATCGCCGCGGCCGTCGACGCGGCCGGACGAGCGCAGCCGGGGCAGGCCGTGGCCGGTCAGCAGCAGCTCGGTGTTCGGCTGCGTGCCGGCCTCCAGCTCCAGCTCGACCGTGTCGTCCAGCGTGTCGAACGGGACGACCGAGCCGAGCGCCGCGGTGGTCATCGGGACGCGGACCGTGCAGTGCAGGTCGGCGCCGTTGCGCTCGAAGGTTTGGTGCGGCTGCTCGACAACCTCCACGTACAGGTCGCCGGCGGGGCCGCCGCCGGGGCCGACCTCGCCCTGGCCGGAGAGCCGCACCCGCATGCCGTCGGCCACGCCCGGCGGGACCTTCGCGGTGATCGTGCGCCGCGCGCGGACCCGGCCGTCGCCGCCGCACTGCCGGCACGGGTCGGGGATGACCTCGCCGATCCCCCGGCACACCGGGCAGGCCCGGGCCGTGACGACCTGGCCGAGGAACGACCGCTGCACGGACTGGATCTCGCCGCGTCCCGCGCATGTGTCGCAGACCCGCGGTGACGTGCCCTCGGCGCACCCGGACCCGCGGCACTCGTCGCACAGCACGGCCGTGTCGACGGTCAGCTCGCGGTTGACGCCGGTGTTGCACTCCTCGAGCGTCAGCTCGATGCGGATCAGCGCGTCCGAGCCGGGCTGGACGCGGCTGCGCGGCCCGCGCCCGCTGCCCGCTCCCCCGCCGCCGAAGAACGCGTCCATGATGTCGCCGAGCCCGAAGCCGGCGAACGGGTCGCGGCCGCCTCCGCCGCCGTTGCCGAGCGGGTCGCCACCCATGTCGACGATCTTGCGTTTCTGCGGGTCGGACAGGACCTCGTAGGCCGCGGTCACCTCGCGGAACTTCTCCTGCGCCGACTCATCCGGGTTGACGTCCGGATGCAGCTCGCGCGCAAGCTTGCGATAGGCACGCTTGATCTCCTCGGATGTCGCGTCCTGCCGCACTCCGAGAGCGCCGTAGTAGTCCCTCGCCACCGTGTCCCGTCCTCCTGCCCCGGTGCCCGTCTGGCACCTCGGGGTTCGCTTTCCCTGCGTTTGTTTCCCGGCGGGCCTCAGCGCCCGGCCAGGATGTCTCCCACGTAGTTCGCAACCGCTCGCACGGCCGCGATGGTTCCCGGGTAGTCCATGCGCGTCGGGCCGACCACACCCATCCCACCCAACAGGGTGTGTTGCGGGCCGTAGCCGATGGACACCACGGAGGTGCTGCGCATCTCCTCGGCCTCGATCTCCTCACCGATCCGGACGGTGATCATCCCCGGCGAGCCGGCGGCGGCGAAGAGCTTCAGCACCACCACCTGCTCCTCGAGCGCCTCGAGCACCTGCCGCAGCGACCCCGGGAAGTCCGCCGCGTTTCGGGTGAGGTTGGCCGTGCCGCCGAGTACCAGCCGGTCCTCGGGGTGCTCGACCAGAGACTCGACCAGGACCGTCGCGATCCGGGTCGTCGCGTCGCGCAGCTCGGCGGGCGCCTCCTCGAGCAGCTCGCTGACCTTGGCCGCCGCGTCGGTCAGCCGGTGGTCGACGAGCGCGGAGTTGAGCATCGTGCGCAGCCTGCCGACCGACTCCTCGGTGATGACGTCGCCGAGGTCGATCATCCGCTGGTCGACCCGGCCGTTGTCGGTGATCAGGACCAGCATGACCCGGGCGGGCGTGAGCTGGACCAGCTCGATGTGGCGGACCAGCGAGTGCGTCAGCGTCGGGTACTGGATGATCGCAACCTGCCGGGTCAGCTGGGCGAGCATCCGGACGCTGCGGCGCAGCACGTCGTCGAGGTCGATGGCGCCGTCCAGGAACAAGCGGATGGCCCTGCGCTCGGCCTGCGACAGCGGCTTGACCTCGGACAACCGGTCGACGAACAGCCGGTAGCCCTTGTCGGTCGGGATCCGCCCGGCGCTGGTGTGTGGTTGGGCGATGTAGCCGTCCTCTTCGAGCGAGGCCATGTCGTTGCGCACGGTCGCGCTGGAGACGCCCAGGTTGTGGCGCTCCACGATCGCCTTCGACGCGACCGGCTCCTGGTTGGAGACGTAGTCCGCGACGATCGCCCGGAGTACCGCAAAACGGCGCTCGTCGGAGCTCGCCACTCGGCACCTCCTCTGCGGTACTCGTCGGCCTCGCGGGGGTCTTTCACCACGAGTTTACGGAGCCGTCGGGCCAGGTCGGTCGTAGCGTGCTGTTTTCCCGCAAGAAACCGGGCCGACTCCGCACATTGACCAGGTGGAAAGTCCCGGACCGGGCCGGTTCGCGGCCGCAGTTCCGGCGGCCGCGACCGCACCGAGGGCGATCTGGTCGCTGCGGTGACCGCCACCGTCAGGGTAGGCGCGTGTCAGGTGCCGCGGGGCACGCGGCCGGCCGCGGTGTTGGTTGTCGTCGCGCAGCCGATCTGGGCGTCGCCCTCGACGGAGAGGCCGCCGCGCAAAGACGGCGACTCGCGCCCGGTCCTCGCGCGGTCTTTGTTCGGCGGTCTTGGACCGGCGGTCTTGTTGGGCGGGCGGGTTTGGGCACGCGAGCTGGGCCGAGCGAGCCTGGTCGGATGGGTTCGGCCGAACGAGGTTCGGCGGGATTGGGCGGCGGGCAGAGCGATGCGGGTCAGGTGCCAGGGTAGGTGGGGCAGTCGAGGATGTGGGCTGTGCGGCGTAAGGCGCCTCGTAAGCCGACCCGCAGGCGGGCACCCAGCCAGAATTGGAAGCGCACCAGTGCGCGATTGCGGTGGGAGGCCGGGGCCACGTTGACCGCGCGGTAGGTCAGCAGGGTGCCGCGGGGGTGTTCCGCGAACTCGTACTCCGCCCGGAACTTGAAGCCGCCTTGCATGGCGAAGGATCGCCTGCCTACCTCGATCGTGCCGCCGGGTGAGGCCTGGGGGCCGTAGTGCAGCGTGAAGCGGGACGGGCCGCCTTGCACGGAGGCGCCTGCCATCAGGCGGCCCGCGCCTGGGATTGCCGCCAGCAGTGGTGCGTTGTCGCGGCCTGTTCGTCCTTCGTGGACTGTCAGCATCGCCGCGCACACTCGCTCCAGTGGGGCCTCGATCACGCCTGTCGCCGTCCATTCAGTCACGGTCCAGCACCTCCGCCAAGGCGCGCTCGACGGCGTCCGGCGGGCCCGCGCCGACGCTTCGCCAGGCGACGACTCCGTCGGGGCGGACGAGGACCGCACCGTCGGGGGTGACGCCGTATGTCTTGGCCCAGCGGGCTTCCGGGTCCTCGACGTCGACACCGATGCGGAACACGTCGACCCCGGGTGGGGCGGTCCACTCGGCGGACTCCGTGAGGAGCACGAACCGACGGCCGAACAGGTCCACAGTGGATAAGCCGGCACCCGCGCGGCGCAGTGGCACGTGCGGGGCGCGTGAGCCGGGGCGGGCGGTGGGCTGTTCGGGGTTCTCGAGCACGGCACCGTCGTCGTCCGGCTCGGGGACGATCGCGCCGAGGTGGCGGTAGCCGAAGAACAGCGCGGACACCGGCTCCACCGGTGCCGCGAGCGTGTCGTCGGCCAGGTCGGGGCGCATGCGGTGGACGAAGCCCGCGTACTGCTGCTCGACGACGATGTCGGCGTACGGGCGGCGTTCCGGGTCGTGGCTGTCGAGCAGGCCCGGGCCCGCCTCGCCGCGCACGACCATCGCCAGCTTCCACGCCAGGTGGTACGCGTCGAGGATCGCCGTGTTGCCGCCGAGGCCGCCGGTCGGCGGCATCACCCGCACCGCGTCGCCGATGAGGTGCACCCGCCCCCGGCTGAACCGGTCGGCGACGTGCACGGCAGTGTGGCCGCTGGCCGCTCCCCCGCTGACCAGCACGGGCTCGAGGTCGGGCACGCCGGTGGCGACTCGGATCAGCTCGATCCAGCGCGCCTCGTCGAGGTCTGGGTCGTGGCCCACGGACAACGCCCAGCGGTGTGGCGTGTCGGTGGACACGACGACGCCGGCGCTGCCGGGCAGGGCCGGGTTCTGCAGGTAGTACAGGGCGAATCCGGTGCGGCCGAGGTCGGCCTCGAAAACCACGCCGCTGGAGCGGCCCAGTTCGCCGCGACCGTGGGCACCGATGCCGAGCGCGTGGCGGATCGGGCTGCGGTGGCCGTCGGCCGCGACGAGGTAGCGGGCGCGGACCGGGCCGGTGGACAGGACAGCGGTGACGCCGTCGGCGTCCTGGCCGAACTCGAGCAGCTCGGTGGCGAAGCGGACGTCGGCACCCAGCTCGCGGGCGCGTTCGAGGAGGATCGGCTCGGCCGCCTCCTGGCTGGCGTTGGCCCACGGCGCGGGGCTCAGCGCCGAGAAGTCGGGGACCTCGTCGACGAGTAAGTCCTTGAAGGTCCGGCCGGTGACGCTCTGCGCCACGACGATGCGCATGCCGGGGTCCTTCGGCCCGGCGGCGAGCATCTGTTCGGCGACGCCGGCCACCCGCAGCGCCTCCATCGTGTGCGGGAACTGGCCGCGGGCCTTGGGGTAGACGGACGTCGTGGGGTGCCGCTCGACGACGAGCGCGGGCACGCCGTGCACGCCGAGGAACGTCGCCGCCGACAGGCCGGCCAGGCCGGCGCCGACGATCAGGACGGGGTACTCGTCTGGGATCGAACGGTGTTCGTTGCTCACGAACACCGTTCTACTGACGAACGGTGTTCGTGTCAAGTACAGTGTTCGACATGACGTGGCCCAGGAAGCCGGCGGTGCGGCGCGCCATCACCCAGAACCTGATCGTCTCCATCGCGCTGGAGATGCTGAAGCAGAGCGATCTGGACTCGGTGAGCATGCGGCGGATCGCGCAGTCGCTGTCGACGGGACCCGCGTCCCTGTACGCGCACGTGTCGAGCAAGGAGGAGCTGCACGAGCTGATGCTCGACGAGCTCCTGGGCATGATCGAGATGCCGGAGCCGGACCCGGATCGCTGGCAGGAGCAGCTGAAGGAGGTCGCCCGCAAGCAGCTCGCCGTGCTGACGGCACACCCCGGGATCGCACGGATCGCCATGGAGACGACGGTGCCGACCGGGCCGAACTCGTTACGCCACGGCGAGGGCGTGCTGGCGCTGTTACTCGCGGGCGGGGTGCCCGACCGGGTGGCGGCCCTGGCGTTCGACACCGTGGCGCAGTGGGTCTCGGCGTTCGCGGTCGAGGTCAGCGGGCACAAGACGGGTGAGATCGACCAGGACGACATGCAGCGGCGCATGGCGCAGATCGAGGGATACATGACCGAGCGGGCGGCGGAGTTTCCGAACCTGATCTCGCTCGGGCCGACGCTGTCGTCGACATCGGCGGAGGAACGGTTCGAGTTCGGGTTGGAGGTGTTTCTGACGGGAATCGCGGCGGTTGCCCGGAACCGGTAACTCATCGATCGCCCGAGCGACCCTCCAACCAAGGGAACTGTCGGGAGGTCGCGCGTGGCTGCCGGTCGGAAGGCGTTGTGGCTCTCCGGAGCCGTGGCCGCTGTGTCGGCGGCGTTCCTGGGCGCGTGGCAGGTGGGGCGCGGGAACGCGCCGACGCTGACCGCCGCGCTGACGTTCGGCGGGGCCGTGGTCACCGGCGCGGTGGCACTCGTGGGGCACATGGTCAGCCGGCAGGCGAACCAGCGGCTCGACGAGGAGCGGGCGCGGGAGCACGAGCGGCTGCGGCTGGACGCGGCGATGCAGGCCGGCACGCTGCTGGCCACGCCCAACCAGCCGGCCTCGGCGGCGTCGGGGCTCCTCGCGCTGACTCAGCTCGGGCAGGCGGACCTCGCGGTGGCGCTGCTGGTGGACCTGTGGTCGGCGGACCGGCACGAGGTGTCGACGGAGACGGCGATCCTGGTCATCGACGCGGCGCTGCGGTCCGAGCAGCCGAACGCGCAGCTGGTGGGCGCGGAGCTGTTGTGCCGCAACGCGATGCGGCTCAACTCGTGCCAGTCGCTGCACTGGCCGAGCGTCATCGACGGCCGGTGGGACGCGCGGTTCGCGCCGAAGACGAAGTTCCTGCTGCTCGAGGCGCTGCTGCTGATGTCGACCGCGCGGCCGGCGGACAGGAACGCACTGCGGTCGGTGGCGGTGCGGCTGTACGGAATCTGGGCGAACGACTCGGACCCGAACGTGAAGGGGTGCGTCGGAACGGTGCTCTGCGAGCTGATCGGCGCGCTGGAGGACCTCGGCTACACCGACTTCATGCAGGGCCGCGAGATCGTGACCCTCGACCAGCTGCGGCAGGCGGCGAGCAGCAAGAAGCCGAACGCGGACCAGTTCCTCGCGCAGGTCGTGGAGGTGCACCGGAAGCGGCTGGCGGCGTGGGCGGCGAACGCGCACGACGACCCGCCGCTGGGCGCGCCGGTGGCGATCGCACCGATGGTGGCGCACTGAGTTCTGCCGGGGATTCGGTCGGCCGCTCGTGGTTGTATGCGGCCCCATTCACCGCCCGGTGCTGGCGCTCACCGCGCGCTGACCGGGACCGACGCCGCGCCGCGGAGGTTGAGGCGGCCGTTCCACGTGACGTCGCCGGCCAGGGACAGCGCCGGGAAGCGGGCCACCATGCGGTTGAAGGCGATCTTGCCCTCCAGCCGGGCCAGGGCGGCGCCAAGACAGTGGTGCGGGCCGGCGCCGAACGACACGTGCCGGTTGGCGTCCGGGCGGTCGATGCGCAGCTCGTCGACGTCCGGGCCCCAGAAGTCCGGGTCCCGGTTCGCCGCGCCCAGGCAGGCGATGACGAACTGGCCGGCCGGGACCTCCTTGTCCCGCATGGCAAACGGCGCCGTCGTGATGCGGCGGGTCTGCTGGACCGGGCTGTCGTAGCGCAGGAACTCCTCGACCGCGCCCTGCGCGAGCTCCGGCTCCGCGTGCAGCGCCGCGTACTGGCCGGGGTGGCGCAGCAACGCGACGGTGCCGTTCGCGATCAGGTTCACCGTGGTCTCATGGCCCGCCACGTACAGCAGCAGCACCTGCGCGACCAGCTCGTCGTCGGTGAGCTTGTCGCCGTCCTCCTCCGCCTGGATCAACGCGGTGAGCAGGTCGTCGGCCGGGTTGGCGCGCTTCCAGGCGATCATCTCGTCGGCCATCGCCGCCAGCTGGATCTCGGCGTCGACGATCGCCTTCATCACGGCCTCGTCGGTGACGACCTCGAGGGAGCGGACGAGCGTGCCGGTCAGCTCGCGCAACCGCACGTGGTCGGTCGGCGGGGTGCCGAGCATCGTGGAGATCACCGCGAACGGCAGCGGGAACGCCAGCTCCTCGACCACGTCCACCCGGCCGCCGTCGGCGATGCGGTCCAGCGCCTCGTCGACCAGACTCTCGACCATCGGCTCCAGCGCGGCGATCGCCCGGTGCGTGAACGCCTTCATCACCAGCGAGCGCAGCCGCGTGTGGTCGGGCGGGTCACGGTCCAACATGGACAGCGTGACCGTGTTGCGCTCCCCGACGAACGCGCGGTACTGGTCGGACATCGGCCCGTCGGCGAGGTTGCGGTCCTCCACCGACAGACCCGACCGCAGCAGGCGGGTCACGTCGTCGTAGCGGGTCAGGAACCAGAAGCCAAGCGGATGTTCGTGGACCGGGTCGAGGTCGCGCATCTCGCGGTAGTGCGGGTAGGGATCCGCATCGAAACCCGGCGCGAACGGGTTGAAGACAACCGCTTCCGTCATGACATCCCCCGTTTCACCTACTCCGCGTTCGTGACATACGCAGCGTATGTTTTATACTCCGCGCATGTCAACGGTGAAGAGCCGCCGCGACCAGTTCTCCGAGGCCACCCGGGCGGCCCTGCTCGACGCGGCAACGCGGCGGTTCGCGGAGCTCGGCTACGCGGGCACGTCGCTCGAGGACGTGGCGGCCGACATCCGGGCGACGCGCGGCGCCGTGTACCACCACTTCAGCAGCAAGCGCGCGTTGTTCCAGGCGGTCTTCGCCCAGCAGGAGACCACCGCCGTCGAGCTGGCCGCCAAGGCGGGCGAGCGCGGGAGCGACGCGTGGGAGAGCGCGCTGCTGGCGCTCACGGCGTTCCTCGACCAGTGCTGCGACCCGGTCTACGGCCGCATCGTCTGGCAGGAGGGCCCGCTCGCGCTCGGGTGGGCCTGCTGGATCGAGGAGGAGCAGAAGTACGCCTACGGCCTGGTGGAACGGTTCGTGCGGGCCCTGCTCGACAGCGGTGCGCTCGTCCCGGGCCCGCTGGAGACCACCACGCAGCTCGCGTTCGGCATGCTCGGCGCCGCCGGGCAGGCGCTCGCCGGGCAGGCGCCCGCCGAGCAGGAGCGGATCAAGGCTGAGTACTTCGAGGTGATGGGCCGGATGCTCACCGGCCTGCGGGCCTAGGTGAGCCGGCGCACCACGGCGTCGGCCAGCAGGCGGCCGCGCAGGGTCAGCACGCACCGGCCGAAGCGGCCATGCACGCCCTTCAGCGCGGCCGCGTCCAGCAGGCCCTCCTCCGCCATCGCCCGGGCCTCGCGTTGCGCGTCCGGCGTGAGGGCGTCGATCACGAGGCCGTCCACCAGGCGCAGCTCCAGCATCACCCGCTCCAGCTGACGGTCCGAAGTGGACAGCACCTCGCGGGCGGCGGCCGGGGAGGCCCCGGATGCGAGCAGGGACGCGTACTTCGCCGGGTGCTTGACGTTCCACCAGCGCACCCCGCCCACGTGGCTGTGCGCGCCGGGGCCGGCCCCCCACCAGTCCGCGCCGTGCCAGTAGCCGAGGTTGTGCCGGCACCACGCAGCGGGCCCGGCCGCCCAGTTGGACACCTCGTACCAGTGCAGGCCCGCCGCCGGCAGCACGCCGTCGACCTGCTCGTAGCGGTCGGCCAGCACGTCGTCGTCCGGGGCCGGCAGTTCGCCGCGGGCGATGCGGCGAGCCAGCGCCGTGCCGTCCTCCACGATCAGCGCGTAGGCCGACACGTGGTCCACGCCCGCGGCCAGCACGGCGTCCAGCGACGCGGCGAGGTCGCCGGCCGACTCCCCCGGCGTGCCGTAGATGAGGTCCAGGTTGACGTGCGCGAAGCCCGCCGCGCGCGCCTCACGGGCCGCGGCGGCCGCACGGCCCGGGGTGTGCGTGCGGTCGAGCACCGCGAGCACGTGCGGGGCGGCGGACTGCATGCCGAGCGAGACCCGGGTGTAGCCGGCGTCCCGGATGCCGGCGAAGAACTCCGGCGAGGTGGACTCGGGGTTGGACTCGGTCGTCACCTCGGCGCCGGGGGCCAGCCCGAACGACGTGGCGACCGCGTCGAGCACCGCCGCCAGGCCGGGCGCGCCCAGCAGCGACGGCGTGCCGCCGCCGACGAACACGGTGTCGGCGGGCGGCGGGGAGCCGAGCACGTCCGCGGCGAGGGCCAGTTCGCGGCGCAGACCGTCCAACCAGGACTCCGGGGACGCGGGCGAGGAGGCCAGGTCGGCCGCGGTGTAGGTGTTGAAGTCGCAGTAGCCGCAGCGGGTCGCGCAGAACGGCACGTGGACGTAGACGCCGAACGGCCGGCGCCCGAGACCCCGCAGGGCGGACTCGGGCAGCCGGCCGTCGGATGGCGCGGACTCGCCGTCGGGAAGCGCGGATGGCACGGGTCCATCCTGCGCTTCGCGGTCAGCGGAAGACGAACAGGGTCACCGCGGCCGCGCCACCCGCGATGAGCAGGAACACGATCCCCCACACAGCGGGCTTGCGGCCCCAGGGCGTGTTCCGGTCGATCGAGACCCGGCCGGGGCCGGTGAACAGGAGCGCGAACGCCGCTGCCGCGTACATCACCTCCAGCTCGACCGTGCCGAGGAAACGGTTCCAGTCGCCCTTCACGACGATGACGTTGACCATCACCGCGAGGACCGCGGCCGCGCCGATCGGTGTGAACAGGCCCAGGATCAGCAGCGCGCCGCCGGCGGTCTGGGTGATCCCGAGGATCCAGGTGAAGATCTGCGGTTCGGTGAAGCCGTACCCGCTGACCAGATCCTCGGTCCCGCTGCGGCCCAGGCCGTCGAACCAGCCGAACAGCTGATCCAGGCCGTGCGCGACGAACATGCCGCCGAGCACGAGCCGCAACACCAGAAGACCGAGGTCCAGCCCGCCGTTCCACTGGACGGCAGGCTTGTTCGGCTGGTCGAAGTCGCTGTCGAACTCGTTGTCGTAGCCCGTGCTGCCGGGCAGCACGGTGGTCTGCGCGCTGGAATAGCCCGCGTCGTCGAACTCCTCGGAGTCCGATCTGGCGCCGAAGGTGCCGTCCCCGCCACGAT
This sequence comes from Actinophytocola sp., assembly GCA_035995025.1. GTDB lineage: Bacteria > Actinomycetota > Actinomycetes > Mycobacteriales > Pseudonocardiaceae > Actinophytocola. The sequence continues at coordinate 16,226 of DASYKY010000024.1, read as the reverse complement.
CGAAACGGCCGCTATCCGAGAAACCGCCCGCTGCCCGCGAACGGTCGTCGTCAGTAGTCACCCAGCGCAGAGTAGGGCATCTGCGGACCGTACACGAGCACGTACCGGTTCAGTACGCTCCGTGAACCACGTTCTCCGGTTCGCCGCCCGCCGCGTAGCGCGCCACCTCCGCCGCCACCACGGCATACGCGCGGCGGGAGTAGTCGTACACGCTGCCCGCGACGTGCGGGGTCAGCAGCAGGCCGGGTGCCGTCCACAGTGGATGGTCGGGGGGCAGCGGCTCCGGGTCGGTGACGTCGAGCGCGGCGCGCAACCTGCCCGCGGTCAGCTCGGCGAGGAGCGCGTCGGTGTCCACCACCCTGCCGCGCGCGGCGTTCACGAGCACGGCACCGTCCGGCATGCGGGCCAGGAACCTCGCGTCGACGAGACCGGTCGTCGCGTCGGTGAGCGGCACCATCAGCACGACGGCGTCGTGCTCGCCGAGCAGGGCGGGCAGCTCGTCGATGCCGTGCACGTCCTCGCGCGCCGTCGTGCCGACGAGAGTGGCCGTCGCGTCGCTCGCCTCGAGCCGACGTCGCATACGCCGCCCGAGGTCGCCCGCGCCGAGCACGAGGACCCGCTTGTCCTGCAACGTGTCCGTCGCGTGCCGGTCCCACACGCGGTCGGCGCGCAGGCGGTCGAACGGGATCAGCTCGCGGTAGACGGCGATCAGCGCGCCGAGCGCCCACTCCGCGGTGCTGCCGCCGTGCGCGCCGCGGGCGATCGAGAGCATGACGTGCCGTGGCACGTGGCCGATCCACTTCTCCGCGCCGGCCGTCGTGAGCTGGACGAGCCGCAACTTCGGCAGCCGTTCGAGGTAGGCACGCGGGTCGGTCTCCACCAGGAAGCCGGGGACGAGCACCTCCGCGTCCTCGGCGCCCGAAGGGAGCGGTTTGCCCGGATCGGTGGCGTCGTACGCGAGCGCCCGGACCCCGTCGATGCCGGACAGTGCCTCGACACCCTGCTCGTCGGGGACCAGCACGGTGACCGTCACGCGCCTCACCCTCTCACGACGGCCCCTCGCAGGCTCGGTGCCGCCGCTCGCGGTCGCCCTGTATCGATGGTTCGCTCGCAAGCTCGCTCACGTGTTGTTCACGGTCGGGGACCTAGCTTGGAGGACATGCGAGTGCGGTGGCGGACGCTGGTGGCCGGCATCACGGTCGGCGGTGCGCTGCTGACCGCGGGCTGCGCGTCGTTCACCGACCAGCCGGAGGACTGGCACCCGCAGGACGAGCTGACCCCGCAGGCCGCGCCCGACCCGGAGCTGCCGGGCGACCCGAGCGGTGGCAGCAGCGGGTCGAGCGTGCCGGAACAGCCCAGGCCCTCCGACGTGCCACCGCCGGACGGCTGCAAGGACTTCAACCCGGCCGTCATCGGTACCTGCATGTCCACGGTCGTGGCCGTGGCCGCGCTGCCCGGCGACGGCCAGGACCCGGTCGCGCTGGTCGGCGAGCGCGACACCGGGCGGATCCTGCGCGTGAAGCACGGCACGAAGCCGCAGGTCGTGGCGACGCTGCCGGTGGACGCCACGCGCGACGGCGGGCTGACCGGGCTGGCGCTGTCCCCGACCTACGCCGAGGACCAGCTGCTGTTCGCCTACATCACGACGAAGACCGACAACCGGCTGGTGCGCATCGCGCCCGGCGACACGCCCAAGCCCGTGCTGACCGGGATCCCGCGCGGGACCAGCGGCAACCGTGGCGCGCTCGGCCTCGACCACCGGGGCGCGCTGCTGCTGGCCACCGGCAACGCCGGCAACCCCGAGCTGGCGCGGAACCCGAGCTCGCTGGCCGGGAAGGTGCTGCGGCTCGATGCCGCAGGCCAGCCCGCGCCGGACAACCCGACGCCGGCGCGGATCGTCGCGCAGGGCATGTACTCGCCGGCCGGCGTGTGCGCGTCGATGGACGGCTCGCGGCTGTGGGTCACCGACAACGCGCCGACCGCCGACCTGCTCTACCACCTCGAGCCCGGCAAGCCGCTGGGCGAGGCCGCGTGGACCTGGCCGGACCGGCCCGGGGTGGCCGGCTGCGCGTCCACCCCGGACGCGGTGTGGGTCGTGACCGCGAGGGCCGGGAGCATCCAGAACCTGCCGCTGGCCGAGGACGGCTCGTTCAGCGGCAAGCCCCAGGTCACGATGGAGGGCGAGGACGGGTTCGGCCGGATGTCCGGCTTCGACCTCGTCAACGAGCAGGTCGGCGTGACCGGCACGGTCAACAAGGACGGCGGCACGCCGGTCTCCAGCGACGACCGGGCCCTGGTGATCACCCTGGTGCCGGATGGCGGCCCGGGCAGCCACGACTGATCAGCCCAGCCGGCCGAACCAGGCGAGTACCCGCGGCACGGCGAGGCGGCCGGCGGTGAAGTGGTCGTGGTCGCCGAGGTCCACGACGGTGGCGCGGGTGCCGTGCGCCGCGAGCTGGTCGCGGCAGTTGACCGTGTTCGCGATGGCCACGTCGCGGTCGCCCGACGCGGTGTAGAGCCGGACCGGGACGTCCGGGCGCCAGCCGCGGCAGGCCGTGTCCTCGCGGGCCAGCACCCGCGCGAGGCGGCCCGACGGGTGGTGCAGCAGGGCCAGGAACGACGGGGTGAACAGCTCCTCCGGCGTCGTTGGCAGCGCGGCGACGATGTCCGCCTCCTGCGTGTCGTTGTCGAAGAGGCGGTCCATCTTCGCGGCGTAGGGCGCGCGGAACACCTCGGCCGGGTCGTCCCAGAGGTGGTAGCGGCGGTTCCACGACACCATCGCGTAGCCGAGGTAGAACGTCGCGGACACGCCGTCGAGACGTCCGTCGAGCGCGGCCGGCAGCTCGGCGCCGCGGATGTCGTGCGGGCCGTTGATCGGGGCCAGCGCGGTGAGCCGGAAGTGGTGGTCGGCCCGCAGCGCGCGGCCCACGAGCATCGCGACCTGGCCGCCCTGGGAGAACCCGGTGACGAGCACCCGGCGGTCCAGCGCGGTGACCGCGGCGGCGGCGTGCAGCGCGTCCACCGACGCGGACACCGTCGGCCGGGCGACCATGTACGGATGGGTCCCGGGCCCCTCCCCCAGGCCCAGGTAGTCCGGCGCGACCGTCGGGTGGCCGGCGGTGGCGAACTGCACGGCGGTTGCACGGTCGAAGTTGTCCGACAGCGACGCGGTGTCGCCGCGGTACGCGCGGGTGCCGTGCAGCCACAGCACGGCCGGCAGCCGCCGGGTCGTGCGCGGCACCACGACGAGCGCGCTCGCGGCCGTCGCGCGGCCGTCCGCGCCCGGGGTGCGGTAGCTGATCCGGTAGAGGTCCACCGCGTAGGTCGCCTCGCCGAGGCCGTAGCCGGTGAGGTACGCCGCGACCTCCGCCCGGCTGAGCGAGCCGACCTCGACGGCCTGCTCCGCGTGGACCGCCGGCGGCGGGGCGGCCGTGTCGGCGGAGTCGGCGGAGTCGGCGGGGTCGGCGGAGTCAGCCATGGCGACGGCCGGCGGGGCGAGCAGGGCCGCACACAAGGCGGCCGTGACGGCGGTGCGCACGGTCTTGCGGGGCACGGTTGTTCTACGCATTGTTGTCCTCCTGCAACGGTTTGCGCACAACCCTGCCGTGCGGCATGATCGAAAAGGATGGGGCAGGCCGCCGAATGACCGGTGGGGCCAGCCCCACCCGAGGTTCTGTGTGCGTTCCGTGTGGACGCGTTTCCTAGCGTGCCGGGCTGGGTGGCCACGCGGCCCGAGGGTGCCGCGATCCGAGGGTCATCTCCACATCCGCAAGCGCAGCAAGGAGAAGTACACACGTGTCCGCATACCCCGTGACGCCCGCGAGAGCGTCGGCCCCCCGCCGCCCCGGCACGCTCACCGCCGCCATCGTCGTCACCGTGCTCACCGCGATCGCGTCGATCGTCAACGGCATCCTGATCGCCACCGGTGGCAGTGACCTGATCAAGGACATCCTGGTCGACTCGGGCCTGCCCGCCGAGGCGCTGTCCGACGAGAACCTCGAGTCCGCCGTTGCCATCGCCGGCTACACGTCGCTGGACGACTTCGAGTCCACGTTCGCGATGCGCGGCTATCTGGCGCTCGGCGCCGGCATCCTGCTCGTCGTGTTCGCGCTGCTCGCCCGCAGGGCCGCGACCTGGGCCCGCGCGCTGCTGACCGTGGCCGCGCTGCTCACGCTGGCGTTCGCCGGGGTCATCGTCGCCGACGAGACCACCACCACGATGGCCATGCTGTCGCTCGTCACGATGCTCGGCGCGGTGCTGTCGATCATCTTCACGTGGCTGCCCGCCAACGGCCGCTACGCGAAAGCGGCCGCATAGCGCGGGGGTGGTCGCCGCAGGGGAAGGCCGGGAGCCGGGCGCGTGGGAGGGCCGCGCCCGGCTCCCGGGCCTGCCGGGTCAGCTGGGTTCGGTGAGCGTGAGGAGCAGGCGGGTGAGCGTGGTGGTGCTCGCGTCGCGCGGGTCGGTGAGGCGGTCCGCCTCGTCGCGCGCGGCGGCCGCGGCGGCGGTGTCGCCGGTGTTCTCGTACGCGGCGGCCAGCAGCCGCAGGGTGACCGTCACCGACGCCTGGCTGCCCATCTCGCGGTACGCGGACAGGCAGTGCCACAGCTCGGGAATCGCCGCCGCGGCCCGGCCGTCGCCGACCCGGCTCGCCGCGATCGCGCGCGAGCACGACAGCTCGCGCGGCCGCTCGTTGATCTCCTCGGCGATGCGGCGGCCCTCGGTGAACGCGGCCACCGCGTCGGCGCGCCTGCCCTGCCCCGCGCGGATCGCACCGAGCGTGCGCAGCGCGCGGGCCAGCGCGGAGCGCGCGGTGGTGCCGCGCAGCAACGCCACCGAGTCCCGCGCCGAAGACGCCGCGCCGTCGAGGTCGCCGGTGAGCGCGCGGCTCCACGCGAGGCTCAGTGTCGCCAGCGCGACCGTGCGCGGCTCGGACCCGCGGCGCGCGACGTCGAGCGCCTCGGTGTCGATCAGCACCGACTCCGCCGGCCTGCCCAGCCGGTTCAGCGCCGCGGACCGGGCCCGCAGCACGGACAGCGTGGCGAAGTCGTCCACCGCGAGCGCGGCCGCCTCGGCCGCGAGCCGCAGCGCCTCCTCGGGCTCGCCGAGGCCGGTCAGGCAGTCGGCGAGGTTGGTCAGTACCCACCCGCCGGTGCGGCGATCGTCCTGGCGCACCAGCGTTTCCGCGCACCAGCGGTACTTCTCGACCGCGTCGGCGTACCGGCCGCGGACGTGCAGCAGCCGGGCGAGCACGGCCTCCGCGCGGGCCTCGACGAGCTCGTCGCCCTCCTTGCGGCCCGCGGCGGCGATCGCGTCGGCGCAGCTCCGCAGGTCGGCGTAGTAGCCGTGCAGCCACAGGTACGCGGCGAGCCGTTCGAACATCGCGCTCGCGATCAGGTACTCGCCGTCGCAGAACTCGTCGAGCCGGCACATGCGCTCGATGGCGGCCACCAGCGTCGGCCGCTCGATCGCGAACCACGCCTCGGGATCGGCGCGCAGCCGCTCCAGCGTCTCGGCCGGGATCGGCGGGGCGGGCACGGTCTCGTCCGGGCCGGGCAGCGGCGAGACCCGTGGCAGCGCGCGGACGAGCAGGTCGGTCAGCGCGTAGCCGGCGAGGATCAGCCGCTCGCCGGTCGCCGCGCGCTCGGGCAGCCCGATCAGCTCGTGCGCCAGCTCGGTCGCGTACGCGCGGACGATGTCGTGCATGACGAACCGCGGCTCGCCGCACGCGTCCACCCCGGCGGGCTGCAGCAGGCTCGACTCGACCAGCTCCTCGACCGCCGCCTCGCCCGCCCGCCCGTCGAGCAGGACCGCGAGCGCCCAGGCCGGGTGGTCGCCGACGTCGACCATGCCGATGTAGCGGAACAGGTCGCGCGCGCTCGCGCTCAGCGCCTCGTAGCTGAGCGCGATGCCGGGCCGGACCTGCAGGTCGCTGACGGTCAGCTCGTCGAGGCGGCGGCGCTCGTCGGCGAGCCGGTCGGCCAGGTCGCCGAGCCGCAGCTGCGGGCGCAGCGACAGCCGGGTGGCGGCGATCCGCAGCGCCAACGGCAGGTTCCCGCACGCGGCGGCGATCCGCTCGGCACCGGCCGGGTCGCCGCCCACCCGCGCGCCCGCGACGCGCTCGAGCAGCTCGGCGGCCTCGTCGTCGGTGAACGGCGGCACGGCGACCCGGTGCGCGCCGGCCAGGCCCGACAGGCGCCAGCGGCTCGTGACGAGGACGGCGCTGGCTTCCGTGCCGGGCAGCAGGTCGCGGATCTGCGCCGGGTTCGCCGCGTCATCGAGGACGAGCAGCACCTTGCGGTCGGCGAGGCGGTTGCGCAGCACGGCGGCCTTGGCGTGCAGGTCCTCGGGGATGGCCGGGCCGGTGACGCCGAGCGTGCGCAGCAGGTCGGCGAGCACGTCGCCGACCTCGCGCGCGTCGGTGGCGCCCGCGAGCTGGGCGAAGAGCTGGCCGTCGGGGAAGGCGTCTCGGACGCGGTGGGCGACGCGCACGGCGAGCATGCTCTTGCCGACGCCGGGCGCGCCGCTGAGCACGACCACGGGCGCGCGCCGCTGCGCGAGCACGGCGGTCAGCTCGTCGACCAGCTCGCGGCGCCCGGAGAAGTCGAGGACCTCGGCGGGTAGCTGGCGGATCGGCCAGGCGTGCGTGTCCGCCGGCGCCGCCTCGTCGCCGCCGTCCGCACCGCGGAGGATCGCCGCGTGCACCTCGCGCAGCTCGGGGCCGGGTTCGAGGCCGGTCTCGTCGATCAGCGTCTCGCGGGTGGTGCGGTACGCCGCCAGCGCCTCGACCTGCCTGCCGGAGCGCCACAGGGCGGTCATGAGCAGCCCGACGAGCCGTTCCCGCAGCGGGTGCTCCGCGACCGAGGCCTGCAGCTCGCCGATCAGGTCGGCGTGGCGGCCGGCGGCCAGCTCGGCCTCGACGCAGTCCTCGAAGACCGCCCACCGCTCGGCCTCCAGCCGGGCGACCTCGGCGTCGAGCTGGGGCACGGTCAGGTCGGCCAGCGGCTGGTCCCGCCACTGCGCGAGCGCGCGGCGCAGGTGGGTCGCGGCGACCCGCGGGTCCCGCGTGGCCCGGCCCATGGCGGCCTCGCGGCGGAACACGAGCAGGTCGAGGTCGTCGTCGGCGACGCGCAGCCGGTAGCCGCGGCCGGTGTTGTCGATCGGCCCGAGCCGCTCGCGCAGCCGCGAGACGTAGGTGTGCAGGTTGGACGCGTACGACTTCGGCGGCACGTCGGGCCACAGCGCGTCGACGAGCCGCTCGGTGGACACCTGCTTGTTGGCGTGGAACAGCAGCATCGCGAGCAGCGAGCGCTGCCGGTAACCGCGCAGGCGCAGGCCTTCACCGTCGAGGCCGGTGATCTGCAGGGGACCGAGAACCGCGTACTTCGCTGCCAGTTCCGCCTCCCCGGGATTCAGACGTTGGGTCGCCCTCGGTTTGTTGCGTCACCTTAAGCACGTACTTGTGGCTGGTCTACGTCCCGTTCCCCTTAGGTGCGGTTCGGAGGTGCGGGCTACTTGCAGCGCTCCAGGATCAGTTCGCGGACGCGCTTCGCGTCGGCCTTGCCACCGGTGGCCTTCATGACCGCGCCGACGATCGCGCCGGCCGCCGCGACCTTGCCGCCGCGGATCTTCTCCGCCACGTCCGGCTGCGCGGCCAGGGCCTCGTCGATCGCGGCGTACAGGGACGAGTCGTCCGACACGACGGCCAGGCCCCGCGACTCGACGACCGCGTCCGGCTCGCCCTCGCCGGCCAGCACGCCGTCCACGGCCCCGCGGGCCAGCTTGTTGGTCAGCGAACCGGACGCCACCATCGCGGCCACCCGCGCCACCTGCGCAGGCGTGATCGGCAGGTCGCCCAGCTCCACGCCGCGCGAGTTCGCCTCCTGCGAGAGGTAGTTCACCCACCACGCCCGGGCCTCCGACGGCGACGCGCCCGCGTCCACGGTGGCCGCGACCAGGTCGACCGCACCCGCGTTGACGAGGTCCCGCAGCTCCAGGTCGGACAGCTGCCAGTCGGCCTGGATCCGCTTGCGGCGCTGCCACGGCAGCTCCGGCAGCGTCGCGCGCAGCTTCTCCACCCACTCCGCGGACGGCGCGATCGGCACCAGGTCCGGCTCCGGGAAGTACCGGTAGTCCTCGGAGGTCTCCTTGCGGCGGCCGGCGGAGGTCGAGCCGGTCGCCTCGTCGAAGTGGCGCGTCTCCTGCAGGATCGTGCCGCCGCCGGCGAGCACCGCGGCCTGCCGGGTCATCTCGTAGCGCACCGCGCGCTCCACGCTGCGCAGCGAGTTCACGTTCTTCGTCTCGGTGCGGGTGCCGAACTCGGTGGCGTCCTTGGCCATCAGCGACACGTTCGCGTCACAGCGCAGCGACCCCTGGTCCATCCGCACGTCCGACACCTCCAGCGCCCGCAGCAGGTCGCGCAGCGCGGTCACGTACGCGCGGGCCACCTCCGGCGCCCGCGCCCCGGTGCCGGTGATCGGCTTGGTGACGATCTCGATCAGCGGCACGCCCGCCCGGTTGTAGTCCAGCAGCGAGTGCTCGGCACCGTGGATACGGCCCGTCGCGCCGCCGACGTGCAGCGACTTGCCGGTGTCCTCCTCCATGTGCGCGCGCTCGATGCCGACCTCGACGACCGAGCCGTCCTCGAGCTCCAGGTTCAGCACGCCGTTGAACGCGATCGGCTCGTCGTACTGCGAGGTCTGGAAGTTCTTCGGCATGTCCGGGTAGAAGTAGTTCTTCCGCGCGAACCGGCACCACTCGGCGATGCCGCAGCCGAGCGCGAGGCCGATGCGGATCGCCGCCTCGACGCCCTTGCCGTTGAGCACCGGCAGCGCCCCGGGCAGGCCGAGGCACACCGGGCAGACTTGGGTGTTGGGCTCCGCGCCGAACGCGGTCGGGCAGCCGCAGAACATCTTGGTGTTCGTGTTCAGCTCGACGTGCACCTCGAGCCCGAGCACGGGGTCGAAACGCTCGAGGACCTCGTCGTAGTCCATGAGGTCCGAAGTAGACACCGTCATCGGGTGACCTCCAGTTGCGGGACGCGGTTGATCAGCGGACCACCCTGGGCGGCGTCGCGGGCGACCTCGAACGCGGCGGCCACGCGGTACATCCGCTGGTCCTGCAGGGCGGGCGCCATCACCTGCAGGCCGACCGGCATGCCGTCCTCATCAGACAGTCCACACGGGACACTCAGGGCCGGGGTGCCGGCCAGGTTGGCCGGGATCGTGCACAGGTCCGCGCGGTACATGGACACCGGGTCGTCCACGCGCTCGCCGATGCGGAACGCGGTGGTCGGGGTGGTCGGCGAGACGAGCACGTCGACGTCGGCGAACGCCGCCTCGAAGTCGCGGGTGATCAGCGTGCGGACCTTCTGCGCCTGGCCGTAGTAGGCGTCGTAGTAGCCCGACGACAGCGCGTAGGTGCCGATCATGATGCGGCGCTTGACCTCCTCGCCGAAGCCCGCCTCCCGGGTCAGCGCCATGACCTGCTCGGCACTGTGGCCGTCCTCGTCGCCGACCCGCAGGCCGTAGCGCATCGCGTCGAAGCGCGCGAGGTTCGAGGAGCACTCGCTGGGCGCGATCAGGTAGTACGCCGGCAGCCCGTAGTCGAAGTGCGGGCAGGACACCTCGACGATCTCGGCGCCGAGCCCGCGCAGCGTCTCGACCGCCCGGCCGAAGGAGCCGGTCACGCCCGCCTGGTACCACTCGCCGGAGAACTCGCGGACCACACCGATCCGCACGCCGGACAGGTCGCCGGACGCGCCCTCGCGGGCGGCGGCCACCACGGGCGGCACCGGCGCGTCGATCGACGTCGAGTCCATCGGGTCGTGGCCGCCGATGACCTGGTGCAGCAGCGCCGCGTCGAGCACGGTGCGCGCGCACGGCCCGCCCTGGTCGAGCGAGGAGGAGAACGCGACGAGGCCGTAGCGGGACACGCCACCGTAGGTCGGCTTCACGCCGACCGTGCCGGTGACCGACGCGGGCTGGCGGATCGAGCCGCCGGTGTCCGTGCCGATCGCGAGCGGCGCCTCGAACGCGGCGAGCGACGCGGACGAGCCGCCGCCGGAGCCACCCGGGATCCGGTCGAGGTCCCACGGGTTGTGGGTGACGCCGTAGGCCGAGTTCTCGGTGGAGGAGCCCATCGCGAACTCGTCCATGTTCGTCTTGCCGAGGACGACGACGCCGGCCTCGCGAAGCTTGCGGGTGACGGTCGCGTCGTACGGCGGCACCCAGCCCTCGAGGATCTTCGAGCCGCACGTGGTCGGGATGCCCGCGGTGGTGAAGACGTCCTTGAGCGCCAGCGGCACGCCCGCGAGCGGCGAGGCGACCGGGCGCCCGGCGGCCACGTCCTCGTCGACCGCGCGGGCGGCGGCGAGCGCGCCCTCGGCGTCGACGAACAGGAACGCGTGCACGGTCGCGTCGATGGCGCCGATGCGGTCCAGGTGCGCCTGGGTGACCTCGACGGCGGAGACCTCACCGGAGTGGATCTTCGCGGCCAGGTCGGCGGCGGTGCTGCGGGTCAGGTCGGCCTGCTTCGATGGTTCGCTCGTGAACTCGCTCACGTCGCTTCCCCCAGGATGCGCGGCACGCGGAAGCGGCCCTGCTCGACGGCGGGTGCGCCGGCGAGCGCCTGCGCCTGGGTGAGCCCGGGGCGGGGCTCGTCCTCGCGGAAGACGTTGCGCAACGGCACGGCGTGCGAGGTCGGCGGGATGTCGTCGGCGGCGACCTCGCCGACGCGCGCCACCGACTGGAGGATCACGTCCAGCTGGCCGGCGAACTTGTCCAGTTCGGCGTCGGTGACGGCGAGCCTGGCCAATCGCGCGAGGTGGGCCACCTCGTCGCGGGAGATGTTGGGCACTGGACGTACTCCTGGGTCCTCGTTCTCGTTGACTAAGAACGAGAGTCTATTTCCAGGCCAATCGGCGATACGAACGGGTTAATCGGTGGCAAGCTGGTTACGGGCTCGCCGATCCCGTGGTGTGGACGCCTGCTGTGGCGGCATGCTGGCGTCTGCGACAATCGTCGGCCGGCACGAGATCGACACCGGCAGTGACGCGGGGTCGCCACCGAGCAGCAGGAGGCGTTGGCCTTGTCCTTCCTGATCCGAGTGCAGCTACCGGATCGCCCGGGTGCGCTCGGCGCGGTGGCGACCGCCCTCGGCCACATCGGTGCCGACATCCTGAGCGTGGACGTCGTGGAGCGGACCTCCGGCACGGTCATCGACGACCTGGTCGTCGAGCTGCCGAAGGGCCGGCTGCCGGACGTGCTGATCACGGCCGCCGAGTCGGTGGCCGACGTCGAGGTCGACGCGGTGCGGCCGTACGCGGGCGTGCTGGACACCCACCGGGAGCTGGAGCTGGTGGAGGAGGTCGCCGCCCAGCCCGACGACGGCCTGGCGATCTTCACCGAGGGCGTGCCGCGGATCGTGCGCGCGGGGTGGGCGCTGGTCGTCGGCCCGGCGGAGGGCGGCGCGGAGACGCTGACCGCGAGCACGGCCGCGCCGCAGCTGCGCACGCTGGACCTGCCGTGGCTGCCGCTGGCGCGGGCGACCGTGCTGGACGGCGAGGAGGCGTGGGTCCCGGAGACGTGGCGGGAGCTGGGCACCGAGCTGGCGGCCACGCCGCTGGGCAAGCCGGACCGGGTGCTGCTGGTGGGCCGGCCCGGTGGCCCGATGTTCCGCGCCGCGGAGGTGGCACGCCTGGCGCACCTGGCGGGGATCATCTCGGTCGTCCTGTCCGGGTGATCCCGGCTACGTGGACGGAGTGCTTCAGCGCGTCGCGGTGCCCTTGAAGAACGCGTAGTGGAAGGTGCCCTCCGCCGTGCGGGCGAGGGCGTCGATGCCTTGTCGCCACTCGCTTTCCGTCACCAGGCCGGCCGCGACGGCCTCCGCCGCCACGCCGGCGACCATGGCGGTGAACGTGTTGCGGGTGAAGCCCTCGACGAGCTCGGGCCGGGTGCGGTCGGCGTAGACGGTGCACGGATGGGTGCGGACGTCACGGAAGCCCGCGGCGGTCAGGAGCGGCTCGACGCGCCTGCCGATGAGCGCGTCGCCGCCCGCGCGGCGCTGCAGGGTCACCAGGCAGTCGATCACCCGGTGCGCGGCGGGGTCGTCGGGGTGGAAGAAGGCGGAACCGTGGTCGCCCTCGATGACGGTGATCGTGCCGCCGGGCGTGAGCAGCCCGCGGAGGTGGGCCAGCGCGCGCTCCGGCTCGGTGAGGTGCTCGAGGACGAAGCACACGAAGACGTGGTCGAACTCCTCGTCGAGGTCGAACAGGCTGGCGTGGCGGAAGTCGACGCCGCTCGCCCGCGTCCGGGCCTGCGCTAGCGAGGTCTCGTCGACGTCGATCGAGGTGAGGTGCGCGCCCGGGCTCGAGCGCACGAGGTGGACGGTCTGCGCGCCGACGCCGCAGCCCGCCTCGAGGACGCGGCTGCCGGGCGGGTAGGCGGTGCCGGCGTGCAGCAGGCCGGCGAGCGTGTCGGCCTGGTCGCCGAGCCGGCGGGACTCGTGCGGACCGTATCCGTGGACGTAGTCGATCGTGGTCACGGTGTTGACTGTGCGCCGAGAATGGTCCCGTGACCAGGTCCAAACCCGGCGCGGCTGACAGGTCCATAACGGGCGCGGACTTCCTGCAGCTGTCGATCGCGGACGCGCCGCCCGGCCGCCGCGCCGCCTGGCTGGCCGGCCACCTCCGCACCGCCATCGCCGACGGGCGCCTGCCGCTCGGCAGCCGGCTTCCCGCGAGCCGGGTGCTCGCCGCGGAGCTGCACGTCTCCCGCGGGCTGGTGACGGAGGCCTACCAGCGGCTGGTCGAGGACGGGCACGTCGAGGGGCGCGGCCGGGCCGGGACGGTCGTGGTCGCGGCGCCGGGCGGGGCGGCGTCGAATGGGCCGGCGGTGGCGACGCGGTCGCCGTTCGGGGGCGTGCCCGACGGGGACGTGTTCGACACCTTGCGGGCGGCGCCCGCCCGGATCGACCTGTCGCCGGGGGTGCCGGACCTGGCCGCCTTTCCCCGGGCGGCGTGGTTGCGGGCCGAGCGGGCCGTGCTCGGGTCGCTGTCCGCCGCCGAGCTGGGGTACGGCGATCCGCGCGGGGCACTCGCCCTGCGGCGGGCCGTCGTCCACTGGCTCGCGCGCAACCGGGGCATCAGGGCGGCCGCCGACGAGGTCGTCGTCACGGCCGGGGTGTCGCAGGCGCTGGCGTTGCTGACCCGGGTGCTCGGGGTGGCGGCCATCGCCGTCGAGGATCCCGGGTCGCTCGGGACGCGGCAGCATCTGCGGAACTGGGGGGTGGAGACGCCCGCGGTGCCGGTGGACTCGCGAGGTCTGGTCGTGGCCGGGATCGGTGCGCCCGCGGTGCTGGTGACGCCCGCGCACCAGTTCCCCACCGGCGTCGTGCTCAGCGGGGAGCGGCGCCGCGAGCTGCTCGAGTGGGCGGCCGCCGGCGGCATCGTCGTCGAGGACGACTACGACGCCGAGCACCGGTACGACCGCGCGCCCGTTCCCGCGCTGCGCTCGATGCTCGGCGCGGTCTGCTACGCCGGGAGCGTGTCCAAGCTGCTGGCGCCCGCGCTGCGGCTCGGCTGGCTGCTCGTGCCGCCGCGGTACCTGCCCGGCGTGATCGCGGCCAAACGGGACGCCGACCTCGGCAACGGGGTGCTCGCGCAGTTCGTGCTCGCACGGCTCATGGAGTCCGGCGAGCTCGAGCAGCAGCTGCGCTTCCTGCGGTCGCGGCACCGGCGGCGGCGCGACGCCATGATCGCGGCCGTCCGGGCGAGCATGCCCGGCGCCGCGGTGCACGGGGCCGCGGCCGGGCTGCACCTCATGGTCACCTTCGAAGAGTCCTTTTCGGACATCGAGGTGGCGCGGGAGGCGCTGGCGCGCGGGGTCAAGGTGCAGCCGCTGTCCTGGCACCGCCAGCGCGACGGGCAACCGGGGCTCGTGCTGGGCTACGCCGCCCGGTCCGCCACCGAGATCGCGGAGGGGGTCGCCATCGTCGGCTCGGTCGTCCGCGAGCTCAGCCGGCGAGGTCCAGCCGGTAGGTGATCAGCGAGGTGCCGGCGGACGGGCTCCAGTCCTTGCCCGGCGTCCGGCGAAAGCCCAGCCGCTCGTAGATCCGGTGCGCGGTCGTCATCTGCGTGGAACTGCTCAGCACGATGCCCGTCAGGCCCAGCTCGACCGCCCGGTCGACCACCGCCCGCGTCAGCGCCTCCCCGATGCCGCGGCCCCGCGCCGCCGGGCTCACCGCGAGCATGCGGAACTCCAGGTCCGCCGGCCCGGCCACCTGCGCCCACGGTGACGACGGCGGGGCCGTCGTCACCGTGCCCAGCACGGCGGCCGAGCCGGTGTCCGGGCCGGTGTCAGGGCCGTCCTCGCCGTCGACCGCCACCCACAGCTCCGCCTCGCGGGCCCGGGTCGCGCCGTCGGCCAGCTTCGCCGCGTACGGGCTGTCCGCCTCCGTGTAGCCGCTCGCGCGGTACGCCTCGACGGTCAGCGCGCCGGCCGTCGCGTACTCCGCCGGCCGGGCGCGGCGGATCGTCACCTCACTCATCGTCCGAGTCGCCCGAGTCGTCCGAGTCGCCTGAGTCGCCTGAGTCGTCCGAGTCGTCCGGGCCGATGGTGGCCACCTCCGTCGCCGCGTCCGGTCCCTCGGCCAGCAGGACGCGGAAGCCATCCTCGTCCAGGACGGGGACCTTCAGCTGGACGGCCTTGTCGTGCTTCGACCCCGGCGACTCGCCCACCACCACGAACGCCGTCTTCTTCGACACCGAGCCGACGGCCTTGCCGCCGCGCGCCAGGATGGCCTCCTTGGCCTCGTCGCGCGAGAACGTCTCCAGGCTGCCGGTGACCACAATGGACAGACCGTCGAGGTTGCGGGGGATCGACGCGTCGCGCTCCTCCACCATGCGCACGCCCGCGCGCTCCCACTTCTCGACGATCTCGCGCCGCCAGTCCGTCGCGAACCACTCCTGGATCGCCGTCACGATCGTCGGGCCCACGCCCTCGGCGGCGGCCAGCTCCTCCTCCGACGCCGACATGATCTTCGGCAGCGAGCCGAACTCCTGGGCCAGCGCCCGCGCCGCCGTCGGGCCCACGTGCCGGATGGACAGCGCCACCAGCACCTTCCACAGTGGACGCTGCTTGACCGTGTCGAGGTTGGCCAGCAGCTTCTGCCCGTTGGCCGACAGCGCCCCCGCCTTGGTGCGGAACAGCTCCACCTCGAGCAGCCGATCCGCGTCGAGGTCGAACAGGTCGCCCTCGTCGTGCAGCACGTCCGAGTCGATCAGCGCCGCCGCGGCCTCGTAGCCCAGCACCTCGATGTCCAGCGCCGAGCGCCCCGCGATGTAGGCGAGCCGCTCCTTGCGCTGCCCCGGGCAGCCGCGGGCGTTCGGGCACCGGATGTCGGCGTCGCCCTCCTTCTCGTACGCCAGCTTCGTGCCGCACGACGGGCACCTGTCCGGCATGACGAACTCGCGCTCCGAGCCGGAGCGCGCGTCGGCGGCGACCGGGCCGAGCACCTCCGGGATCACGTCGCCGGCCTTGCGGATGACCACCCGGTCGCCGATCAGCACGCCCTTGCGCTTGACCTCGCTGGCGTTGTGCAGCGTGGCCATCGACACCGTCGAGCCCGCCACCTTCACCGGCTCCATCACCGCGAACGGCGTGACCCGGCCCGTCCGCCCCACGTTGACCTGGATGTCCAGCAGCGTGGTGGTGGCCTCCTCCGGCGCGTACTTGTACGCGATCGCCCAGCGCGGCGCGCGCGACGTGGTGCCCAGGCGCCGCTGCTTGGCCACCTCGTCGACCTTGACCACGATGCCGTCGATCTCGTGCTCGACGTCGTGGCGGTGCACGCCCCAGTACTCGATGTGGGCGAACAGCTCGGCCCGGTCGGAGATCACCTTGGTGTGCGGCGACACCGGCAGGCCCCACGCGGCGATCGCCTGGTAGGCCTCGGACTGGCGGGCCGGCTCGAAGCCGTCGCGCTTGCCGAAACCGTGGCAGATCAGCCGGAGCTTGCGGCTGGCGGTGACCTTGGGATCCTTCTGCCGCAACGATCCCGCCGCGGTGTTGCGCGGGTTGGCGAACGCGGGCTTGCCGGCCTCGACCAGCTTCGCGTTCAGCTCCTCGAAGTCCTCGAGGCGGAAGTACACCTCGCCGCGGACCTCGACGAGCTTCGGCACCGGGAACTCGTCGGTGCCGGTGAGCTGGGTCGGCACGCCGTCGAGGGTG
>DASYKY010000023.1:0-13041 GCA_035995025.1 Actinophytocola sp. | reverse complement strand
CGGCCTGGCCCGCGAGCTCAACGTGGACGCCGAGGGGATCGAGATCGGTCCGTCGCCGCAGGAGGCGGACACCATCGCCGCCTACGCGATGCCGATCGAGGACCTCGACCTCACCGTGCGTTCGTACAACTGCCTCAAGCGCGAAGGCATCCACACCGTGGGTGAGCTCGTCTCGCGCAGCGAGGCCGACCTGCTGGACATCCGTAACTTCGGTGCGAAGTCGATCGACGAGGTCAAGATGAAGCTCGTCGGCCTCGGCCTCGCGCTGAAGGACAGCCCGCCCGGGTTCGACCCGACCACCGCCGCGTCCGACTACGCGAGCGAGGGTTGGTCCGACTCGGTCAGCGGCGGCGATACCGGCACCGACGATGGCCAGGACTACGCGGAGACGGAGCAGTTGTAATGCCCACGCCAACCAAGGGCGCCCGCCTGGGCGGCTCCCCGGCTCACGAGCGGCTGATGCTGGCGAACCTCGCCACGTCGCTGTTCGAGCACGGCCGGATCACCACCACCCAGGCCAAGGCGAAGAAGCTGCGGCCGTACGCCGAGCGCCTGATCACCAAGGCGAAGGTGGGTGACCTCCAGAACCGTCGCATGATCATGAAGGTGATCCGCGACAAGGGGATCGTGCACCGCCTCTGCACCGAGATCGGCCCGTTCTTCTCCGACCGCAACGGTGGCTACACGCGGATCCTGAAGACGCTGCCCCGCAAGGGTGACAACGCGCCGATGGCGATCATCGAGCTGGTGCAGGACAAGACCGTCACCGCCGAGGCCGAGGCCGCCCGCAACACCAAGTTCGCCGCGGACGAGAAGAAGAAGTCCGCGCCGAAGGGCGAGTCGAAGGCCGCGCCCGAGACCGCGGCGGACGTCGAGGTCGAGGAGAGCGAGTCCGACGACGAGCACCCCTACGGCGCCGCCAGCCGCGCCGCGCTCGAGGACGGCTCGGAGCCGGCGGGCTTCCCGGTGAAGGGCAACGCCGACTCGATGCTGTACCACACGCCGGGCAGCGAGTACTACGACCGCACGGTCGCCGAGGTGTGGTTCAAGACGGAGGAGGACGCGGAGGCGGCCGGCTTCTCGAAGCCGCCGTCGCAGGAGGAGTCCGCGGAGGACGAGTCCTGAGCTCCGCTTCGTCCGACGAGCCCGTCATCCCGGTTGGGGGTGGCGGGCTCGTCCGCTTCCGGCTGGAGATCTCCTACGACGGCACGGACTTCTCCGGCTGGGCCCGCCAGCCGCAGCGCCGCACGGTGTGCGGCGTCCTCGAGGACACGATGTCCATGGTGCTGCGCACGGACGTCCGCCTGACGGTCGCGGGCCGCACCGACGCCGGCGTGCACGCCACCGGCCAGGTCGCCCACTGTGATCTTCCCGACGTGCCACCGGGTTTCCGCGACCGGCTGGCCCGCGCGCTGCCGCCGGATGTGCGCGTGCCGTCGGTGACGCCGGCGCCCGCGGGCTTCGACGCCCGGTTCTCGGCGGTGCGGCGGCGCTACGCCTATCGCGTGTGCGACCACCCGTGGGCAGCGGATCCGTTGCGCCGCAAGGACACCGTGACCTGGCCCCGCCCGCTCGACGAGTCTTGCCTGAACGACGCCGCCGCGCACCTGCTGGGGGAGCACGACTTCGCCGCGTTCTGCAGGCGCCGCGAGGGCGCCACGACGATCCGCGAGCTGCAGCGTCTCATGTGGACGCGCCGACCGGACGACGTCCTGGTGGCCGACGTCGCGGCGGACGCCTTCTGCCACTCGATGGTGCGCAGCCTGGTGGGCGCGCTGCTGGCGGTGGGGGAGGGCCGAAAGCCCGTCGACTGGCCGGCCACCCTGCTGCGCGAGACGACCCGGGCGAGTGCTGTGTCGGTTGCTCCCGCTCACGGCCTGACCCTGACCAGGGTCGACTATCCACCGGACGACCAGCTGGCCGCACGCGCGGAACTGACGAGAAACGTCCGCACGGCAACGAAGTAGCGGTCCCGAGCGCCGGTGAACGTGATGCGCCAGTGACGAAGGCGAAGCCGAGCCATGCGGCACCGGCTCGAGAATGAGCGGGCCGACCGGCGCCGGCGACAAGGCCGAAGGCGAGCCTTCGGCGCCGGCTCGAGAGTGAAGCGGGCTGAGCGGCGTCAGCGACAAGCGCGAAGCTGAGCCATGCGGCGCCAGCGCGAGGACAAGGCGGATCGGGCGGGCGCCAGCGCGAGACAAAGCGGGCGGGGCGGCGCCAGCGACGAGGGCTAAGCCGAGCCCGTTCGCGCTAGCTCGTGCGGCAAAAGGGTTGGGGCCAGCGGCGGGCCATTCGCGGGCGGGGCGCCAAGCACTGCCCGCAATTCCTGCCCACAGGGCGACGGAGGCTCACGACTCAAGGGTGAAGCGAAGCCGACGCCCGAAAGGCGCCCTTGAATCGCGAGCCGGAGCCCGCAAAATCCCCCGACGGCCCCGACCCCCATCAACCAGCCGCCGAACAGAACACTGGCCCCTTGACCAGGACCAATGCTCCGTGGCCGCAAGTGGCCTGGCCTCCGGCCCCCCAAAATCCAGCGTACCGACCCCTACCGACAGTCCCACGACGAGCAGCTGAGAACCCCCTGAAACCTGTGCACAACCACCCCACCTGTGGACAACCCCCAAGGGGGCCCCCGAATTCAACGCTACCCACACCCACCGACAAACCAGGAGCGAGCGGCTGAGACGGCACTGAGCGGGCGCGTCCGGGGGAACGCGCCCGCTCAGTGTTTCCCGGTCAGACCTCGGACCTGAGGATCAGAGGTCCAGGGTCCAGGTGTCGATGCGGCCGGTGTCCACCGACGCGGCGTCGCGGACGCGGAGGTTCCACGTGCCGTTGGCCACCTCGCTCGACAGGTCGCGGGAGTAGGTCTGGTTGATGTTGTCCGTACTGCCGCCCGCGCGGTTGTGCAGGTTGTACGCCGTGCCGTCCGGGGCGACCAGGTCGACGACGAGGTCACCGATGTAGGTGTGCACGATGTGCACCTCGACGGTGGCCGAGGCGCCGCCGTTGCCGGTGCAGCCGGAGATCGTGATCGGGCTGCTCACGGTGGCGTTGTCGTTCACGGCGAAGTCGGTGCCGCTGGTCGCGGCGTCACAACCGGTCGGCGGCGGGGTGGTGCCGCCGGAACCGGTGTACAGCAGCAGGTTCGGCGAGCCCGAGCCCGGGCTGGTGATCTTGTTCGGGGTGGCGCTCGCCTTCATCGCGGCCTGGACGGCGGCCGGCGTGGCGGTCGGGTTGCCGGCCAGGTACAGGGCCGCGGCGCCCACCACATGCGGGGTGGCCATCGAGGTGCCGCTGATCGTGTTGCTGGCGGTGTCGTTGGTGTTCCACGACGACGTGATGTCCTGGCCCGGCGCGAAGATGTCGGTGCAGGTGCCGAAGTTCGAGAACGAGGCCCGTGCGTCGGTCCGGGTGGAGGCGTTCACGGTGATCGCCTCGGCGACCCGCGCCGGGGTGAAGTTGCAGGCGTCGGCGTTGGAGTTGCCGGACGCGATGCCGAAGGTGATGCCGTCGGCGATCGCGTTGCGCACGGCGGTCTCGGTCGCGGCGTCCGAACCCTGGGCGCCGAGGCTCATGTTCGCGACGGCCGGGCCGGAGGCGTGGTTCTGGGCGGCCCAGTCGATGCCGGCCGCGACACCGGCGAACGAGCCGGAGCCACCGCAGTCGAGCACCTTGACGGCCACCAGGTGCACGCCCTTGGCCAGACCGTACGTCGAGCCGCCGATCGTGCCGGACACGTGCGTGCCGTGGCCGTTGCAGTCGGTGTCGTTGCCGTCCCCGGTGGTGTTGGTGCCCCAGGTGGCGCGGCCGCCGAACTCCTGGTGGGTGGTGCGGATGCCGGTGTCGATCACGTACGCGGTGACGTTGGCGGCCGTCGTCGAGTACGAGTACTTGCTGTCCAGCGGCAGGTCACGCTGGTCGACGCGGTCCTGGCCCCACGACGGCGGGTTCAGCTGGTCGGTCGTCACATGGACGGCGCGGTTCTGCTGCACGTACGCCACGGCCGGGTCGGCGGCCAGCTTGCGCGCGGCGTCCGCGCTCATCGCGGCGGCGAACCCGCGCAGGGCCGAGGAGTAGGTGTACTGGACCTTGCCGCCGTACTGGTGGGCCTTCGCCGCGACCTGGTCGGTCACGTTCGCGGCGGACATCGCCGAGTCCTTGAACACGACGACGTAGCTGTCCTTGATCGCGCCCGCCGCGCCGGCATAGAGGACCGAGCCCTCGGCTGCCTGGGCGGTCGTCGCGCCGAGGCCGACGCCCACCATCGCGGCGGTGGCCGCGACGACTGTGGCGCCGAGCATGCGTCTCTTCGAGACCAGCTCTCGCATTGCGGTTTCTCCTTTGTGCAGGGACGGCCGTGCCCCAGCCCTCGTGGGGCCGGCCGTGGTGGAGATGGGAATTTTGTCCGCAAGCGGACGCTTCAACATTCGCCTGGATACCGGTGGTTACGCAAGAGAGCCGGCCGTGTTCGCAGCGCGACTTATGAACGTTATGGAAGGGCCTGGGAAGAAGTTCGCCCGCCCGGGGCAGCAAGTTCCGCCGACTGCCACGTCCCGTTGCACAAGGCCGCCCCCGTCGAAAGACGGGGGCGGCCTCGGGGTGCTGCTGGATCTACAGGTCGAGCGTCCAGCCGTTGAGGGTGCCGGAGTCGATCGTGAAGACGTCCCGCACGCTCAGCGTCCATGTGCCGTTCGCGGTCTCACCGCCCAGGTTCACGGTGTAGGTCTCGTTGACGTCGGACGCGCCGTCGCCGCCGTCGGAGTCCTTCAGGCGGTACGACTTGCCACTCGGCGAGACCAGGTCGATCACCAGGTCACCGCGATAGCTGTGGGTGATGTCGACGGCCACCGTGCTCGTGGCCGACGCTGCGCCGTCGCAGCCGGTGATCTCGGTCGCGCTGGTCACCGCGGCGCCGGCGTCGGGAATGGCCACGCGGGCGGTGTTCGCCGCGGCGTCGCAGCCGGTCGGCGGCGGCGGGGGCGGCGGCGGGGTGGTGCCACCGGAACCGGTGAACAGCAGCAGGTTCGGCGAGCCCGTGCCCGCGCCGGTGACCTTGTCCGGCGTGGCGTTGCCGGTCAGCGCCGCGGCCACGTCGGCCGGCGCCGCGTCGGGGTGGTCGGCCAGGTACAGCGCCGACGCGCCCACCACGTGCGGGGTGGCCATCGAGGTGCCGCTGATGGTGTTGTTGCCGCCGTTCAGCCAGCTCGACGTGATGTCCACGCCCGGCGCGTAGATGTCGGTGCAGGTGCCGAAGTTGGAGAACGAGGCCTGCGCGTCGTTGATGTCCGACGCGTTGACCGTGATGGCCTCGGGGACCCGCGCCGGGGAGAAGCCGCACGCGTCGGCGCTGGAGTTGCCGGACGCGATCCCGTAGGTCACGCCGGACGCGATCGAGTTCTGCACGGCCGTGTCGAGGGCCTCGTCGGCGCCGCCGCCCAGGCTCATGTTCGCCACGGCCGGCTTCACGGCGTTCTGGGTGACCCAGTCGATGCCGGCGACGACCTGCTCGGTGGTGCCGGAGCCGCTGCAGTCCAGCACGCGCACCGCGACGATCTGCACCTCCTTGGCCAGGCCGTACGTCGAGCCGCCGATGGTGCCGGACACGTGCGTGCCGTGGCCGTTGCAGTCGGTCGCGTCGTTGTCGTTGTCCACCGCGTCAAAGCCGGACGTGGCGCGGCCGCCGAACTCGGGGTGGGTCGTCTCGACGCCGGTGTCGATGATGTACGCGTGCACGTTGCTCGCGGTCGTCGAGAACGAGTAGTTGTTGTCGAGCGGCAGGTCGCGCTGGTCGACGCGGTCCTGGCCCCACGACGGCGGGTTCGCCTGGTCGTCGGCCAGCTTGATCGTCTGGTTCTGCTGCACGAAGTCGACGGCCGGGTCGGCGGCGAGGAACTTGGCCTCCTGCTCGGTCATCGACGCCGCGAAGCCGTGCATCGCCGCGGAGTAGGTGTGGCGGACCGTGCCGCCGTACTTCGCCGCGGTGCTGTCGGCCCGCGCGGTGACGCCGTCCTTGAACTTGACGATATAGCTGCCATTCACGGCGGTGGCCGAGTCGGCGCCGAGCACCTGACCCTCGGCCGCGCCGACCGGCGAGGTCGCGACCATCGCCAGGCCGACGGCCGCGGCAGCGGCCAGTCCGAGCCCGGCAAGGCGCACGACCACCCTGCGACGTGACTGTTCCATGCTTCTCCTCATGCAGGGACACCGCCGGTGCCGTGCCCTCGACGGCACCGGGGGTGCTGGGGGAATTTCCGCCCGCAGTGCGGACAAGTCAACGATCGTCCACACGAGACGCCGGAACATCCGACGAAAGTCGGTATCCGGTGACATATTCGCTGGTGGGAAGTTCTCCCGAGAAGCCTGGAATTAGGCCGTTCGCCGCGTCCCGGAACGGCGTTCCCGCCCTCTAGTCGCCGCGGCGGACCGGGCCGAGGATCGCCTGTTCCTTCTGCGTGGTCACCAGCCGCAGCGGCTTCCACAGGTTCCGGCCGAGCGCGACGACCTGGTCGTCGGTGAGGTTCGTCAGCTGGTGCACCATCGGCGGCGGCAGCCGCCAGATACGCGCGGCCAGCTGCGCCTGGCCGACCGGCAGCCGCTGCAGCAGCACGAGGTCGGCCGCGTTCGCGGTCGCCCCGGCCTGCGGGTGCATGTACGGCAGCACGTACACGGTCGTCTGCCACGGCGAGCGCGGCGGGAACAGCTCCTGCGGGGTCGGCCCGCCGTCGTGCACGACGAGCAGCGGCCCGTCCTCCGACGGCCGGGGCAGCTCCACGGGGCTCAGCCTGCGGATCTGCACGAGCGGCGCCGGGCGCCCGTCGGCGCCGTTGCCGGCGGCCTTCTGCACCACGTGCCACGCGTCGGGACGGCCGGTCGCGATGACCACCCACGCGCCGACGGCCATCGCCCGCAGCGCCACCTGGCGCGCCATGTACAGGCCGCCGACCAGCACGATGCGGGTCGGCGCCGGGCGCAGGGCGGAGATCGTCAGCGGCTCGCCCTGCATGCCGGAGCCGAGCATCATGCCGCCGCGGTCGCCGCTCGGGCTGACCGCGTCCAGCATCGCGGGTGACACCAGGAACTCCTGGCTCAGACCGGTCCCGGTCTGCGTGTCCATCAACCGACTGGATCCACTCACGACGTCTCCTCGCAGGCTCGGATCCGCCGCTCGCGGTCGCCCTGTGACATTGATTCGCTCGCAAGCTCGCGAGCCGCATCTCCTCGCGGGCTCGGTGATGCCGCTCGCGGTCGCGCTGTGTCTGTAGATTCGCTCGCAAGCTCGCTCATGCCCGGCCTCCCAGCGGCAGCGTCGCGGCGAGACCGGCGACCTGCAGGCCGCGCAGCGGGGTCAGCGTGATGCCGAGCCGGTCGGAGATCGCGGACAGCCTGCCGTCGGCGTAGTCGAGCTCGCCCGGGGTGCGGGCGCTGACGCGGACCAGGCCGCGCATGCCTACCTGGTTGTCCTCGATGCCCGGCGAGACCGACACGGCGACCGTCGAGGACAGCGCGCGGACGCCGGTGAGCGCGTTCAGGCTCTGCGCGGTCTTGCCGCGCGACCAGCCGGTGATCGCGTAGCTGGCGTGCCCGACGCCGGCGGCGGTCACCCCGGACCACCGCTCGCGCAGCCCAACCCGCTGGTTGGAGCCGGCGACCGCGGTGAGCTCGGCCGCGGAGATGCCGGCCTTGAGCAGCTCGTCCGGGTCGAGCGGGCGGGTGGTCACGCCGCGGGACTCGAGCGCGTTGCGCACCCGCGACAGCGCGCCGATCAGCGCCCGGTGCGCGCCGAGCACGCCGCCGCCGCGCTCGCGCACGGCGGCCGGGCAGCGGCGCGGGTCCAGCCGGACCGCGACCCAAGTGGTGCGCCGCGCGGCGGCCGGCAGCGGGCCGAGCACCTCCATGTAGGAGGCGAGCGCGGGGGAGTTCGGGGGCAGCGCGGTGCTGCCCGGGTAGCAGTGCCAGATGACCTGGATGGCGTCGAGTACCACGCCACGGTCCTCGAGGCAGGGGGCGAGCGCGCCGAGCGGCAGGTTCGGGGAGCTGCCGACCTGGGAGACCAGCGCGGGCGCCGGGTCGACCAGCAGCACGGCGGTCCAGGTGCTCTCGTGCCAGGCGAGGCCGAGCGGGCGGCGCTCGTGGTCGCTGCCGTGCGCGACCACGAGGTCCGGCACGGCCAGGCGCAGCAGGCTCACCCGCGGGTCGTCCGGCCCGGTGACCTGCGTGCCCTGCTCCTCGTCGGCGATGCTGTCGATGCTGACCGGCGTGGTCGGCCTGCTCACGCGGGTGTGCTGGCGGAACGCGTACTTGAGGGTCAGCTTGATCCACTGGGTGAACCAGCGGCCGCGCCAGCGGATGGCGGCGACCAGCAGCCCGACCAGCGCGATGCCGATGGCCATGTACACGGTGACCCGCGTGTTCTGGATGGTGACCAGCACCAGGCCGATCGCGACCGCGACCTCCAGCACCACCAGGTTCGACACCGGCAGCGCGCCCAGGCTCGCCCCGCTCGTGCGGCGGCGCACGGACAGGGGCTGCCGCGGCACGGGCCGTGGCCCGCTGCCGCTACCCGGCGCGCTGGGCCCGCCCGGACCACCTGGCCCGCCCGGACCACCCGGCCCGATGGGGCCCTGGCGCGGTCCGCTGCCGTCCGGGCCGCCGTGGCCCGGCGGTCTCGGCGGCTGCCCCGGCGGTGGCGTCCTGCCCTGCCGTGGTGGGTTGCTCACCGACATCCGCTCGTTCTTCCCCTCACGTGGTGTGCTCCCGGCCTGTCGATTGTGCCGGTTGTGGAGAACCAACATGCAACCGATGCTCGTGGGTCTATCCTGCGGAACGGTACCGCGATCGGGGAGCTGCAGAGGCGAGAATGCCATCGACACCGACCACCAAGTCCCAGGTTCAGGCGTATCGCTTCGTGCTGCGCCGAATGCAGTCGGCGCTCGTCCGCAAGGACGCCGTGATGCTGCACGACCCGATGCGCACGCACAGCCGTGCGACGATCGTCGGCGTCTGCCTGGCCGCGCTGGGCCTGCTGGGCTTCCTCATCTGGGGAATCCTGTCGCCCAAGCCGACCGTGCCGACCAAGGACGGCATCGTGATCGGCAAGCCGTCCGGCCAGGTCTACGTGCTGCTGACCAAGCCGACGAAGCGGATGATCCCCGTGTTCAACCTGGCCTCGGCCCGGTTGCTGCTGTACTCCCAGAGCCTCGGTGACGAGGACGACCAGGTCAGCCAGGGCGTCGGCGGGCCGGGCACGGGCGGGCCCGCCCAGGTCTTCGAGCCGACCGTGGTCGACGACAACGAGCTGCGCGACCAGATCCCGCGCTCCCGCAAGGTCGGCATCGCCGACGGGCCGGACCTGCTGCCGAGCAAGGACCAGCGCATCGACAACCAGTGGACGGTGTGCGACCAGTACAAGCTCGACAAGGACCTGAACGACCCGGCCCGCGACGACAAGGTCGAGACGACCGTGATCGCGGGCGTCTCGGACCGCGGGGACGAGCTGCGGGAGAACGAGTCGCTGCTCGTGGAGGCGGAGAACGGCGACGACTACCTCGTCTACCGGACGCCCGGCACGGCGAACCTGCCGAACACGAACACGGTGCGCGCCAAGGTCGACCTCGACGACCGGGTCATCAGGGCGGCGTTGCAGGTCGAGGACGACCAGGTCCGCAACATCACGACGGGCCTGCTCAACGCGATCCCGGAGAAGACGGCCCTGGTGCCGCCGAAGATCGACGGGGCGGGGGAGAAGCCGCAGAGCGGCGCGCCGGGTGATCTCGAGGTGGGCTCGGTGTTCAGCGTCGAGCGGGCCGGCCAGGAGCCGGTGTTCTACGTGGTGGAGAAGAACGGCATCGAGAAGATCAAGCAGACCACCGCCGACCTGATCCGCTACCGGCAGGACATCAACTCCGGCGGCATCCCGAAGCTCTCGCCGCAGGACGTCACCGAGAGCAACGTCGTGGACGGCGGCATCGACGACTCGACGTTCCCGAAGCAGCAGACGGAGATCCTCAAGCCGGAGAACCTGCCGGTGACCTGCCTCGGCTGGCAGACGAACGGCTCGGGTGAGGACGAGGTCGAGCGCACCTCCGTGCACGTCGGCAAGGTGGTCCCGGGCATCCCGAAGGACGAGCAGGACAACCCGAAGTGGGTCGACATCTCCACGCCGGGCTCGACGGGGATCCGGATCCAGCACTTCTACATGCCGCCCGGCCGGGGCGCGGTCGTCCGCCAGGCCACCTCGCCCGCGGACTTCAAGACCGGGGGGATCGCGCTGGTGTCCGACCGCGGCGTGAAGTACGGCGTGCCGGACGGGAACACCGCGGCGGCGCTCGGCCTGGCCGATCAGTTGCCGGCGCCGGACAACATCCTCGTGCTGTTGCCCGACGGCGCGTCGCTGGACCCGAGAGACGTCGAGCAGAGCTACGACACCGTGCCGGTCGAGGGCGGCGAGTACCCGACGAACACCGACGACCCGAACGGCGACGGCGCCCAGTCGGGCGGCAACTAGCCCGACTTATGGCGGTACGGGAACGAGATCGGCTCGCTTATCGTCGGACCACCGACGTCCCTGCCGTCTGTCGAGAGGTGTGCCCGTGACCGGGATCAAGTTCGACGCCGAGTGGGTCGGCGGGTATGGCCAGCTCGCCGCGAAGAGCGCACAGACCCTCGACGAGGGCGTGCAGACGATGGCCACCGCCCCGCTGACCGACGAGTCCTTCGGCGAGCTCGGGCGCACGCTGCGCGTGACCGACTCGTATGCGCAGGTCGCCGGGACCCTGCACGAACAGCTGACCCGGGCCGTGGAGGCGCTGAACTCGGCGTCCGACGGTCTCGAGCAGGTGACCGCGAAGTACGTCGACTCCGACGAGATGACCGCGTCCACCATCCACCGCCACAGCTAGGGGCGCATCGTGTACATCGACGAGAAGCCGGCCGTTCTCCCCGCGCCCACCGCGCCGGCGCCCGAGGCCGGCGCGCCGGTGCCGGGCGGCGCGGACGGCCAGGAGGTCGCGAACCGGATCGGCGGGCACCTGGACTACCTGTCGCGGCTGGCGCACGACCTGGGCGTGCCGGACCCGGTGGAGGAGTACTTCGCGCCGGTCGTCGGCCGGTGGAGCGACATGGAGGCCGAGGCCGACCGCTGGCGGGCCGTCGGCGACGCGGCCGTCGAGGTGACCGACGCGCTGAACAAGCCGCTCGGCAAGCTGGACGCGGCGTGGGACGGCGAGGCGGCGACGTCGTTCATCGACTACATGCAGAAGGTCGGCCTGGCCGGCCAGGACCTTTCGGACGCGATGCTCGCGCTCGCCGACGTCCTGGACGTCACCGCGGAGGGCATCCGCGAGATCGTGCAGCAGATGGGCGGCGTGCTGGCGGACACCGCGGAGTCGGCGTCGCAGGCGATGGTCATGCCGGTGCAGGGCGACGAGCGCACCCGGCAGTTCCTCGACGTGATGCGCAGGCCGACGAAGGAGCTGTTCGAGGCGGTGCGCCAGGTGCTCGAGGCGTTCGTGCAGATGTGCGAGGGCATCGACGGCTCGTCGGCGTTCCAGCAGATCAAGATGGCGCACACGTTCCCGGACGACAACTGGTCCTTCGGCACGCCGAAGACGCCGGGCACGAAGAACCCGGCGACCCCGGTGGACGCGAAGACCGGCACGGCGGGCACCGACCTGGCGGGCGTCGGCGGCGGCGCGGGCGGGCTCGGCGGCTTCGGCGGCGGTGGCGGTGGCGGTGGGCTGAGCGGCGTCGGCGGGGGGAACATGAGCCCCGGTGGCTACACGGTCGCCACGGAGCAGGCGCCGGGCCCGAAGCCGGAGACGACGGCGGCCGCCGCGGCCACGGGGGCCGGCGGCGGCGCAGCCGGCCGTTCCATGGGCGGCGGCATGATGCCGATGGGCGGCATGATGGGTGGGATGGGCCAGGGACAGGGCGGCGACCACAAGTCACGCACGCGGATCGTCGGCGACCCGCAGGACATCTTCGGCAAGCCGGAGAAGGCGTCGGCACCGGTCATCGGCGACGACGACTACTGATCGACTACTGATCGACTACCGATCAGGCCCGGCGATATCCGGCGCCGCCGCTACCGGACGGTGCTGGCATACGGGGCGGCAGGTCCGAGCGCGATCAGCAACGTGATCAGGACGAGCCAGCTGAGTGCGAAGGCGAGCACCCAGAAACGTGGGTTGGTGATGAACCGGGTCACGATGGAACCTCCCTCGACAGGGCTGCGGGCAGGGATTCGCACGATGGACGCTGGACAGCCGGGCGGGCTGCCCAGCTACAGCCATCGGTTCCGGCGGAATATTCGGTAGAGGATCAGGCAGATGGCCAGGACCACGACCATCACCATCGGGTAGCCGAACCGCCAGTGCAGCTCGGGCATGTAGTCGAAGTTCATCCCCTCGATGCCGACCACCATGGTCGGCACGGCGATGATCGCCGCCCACGCGGTGATCTTGCGCATGTCGGTGTTCTGCTGCAGCGAGATCTTCGCGAGCGTGGCGTCGACCAGCGTGGTCAGCAGCTCGTCGAAGCTCGCCACCCGCTCCGACACGGTCGTCAGGTGGTCGTCGACGTCACGGAAGTACGAGCGGACCTGCTCGGGGATCAGCGGCGTGTAGCCCTCGGCGAGCCGGCGCAGCGGGACGGCCAGCGGCACCACGGCCCGGCGCAGCTCGAGGATCTCCCGCTTCATCAGGTACATCTGCTCGGCGCCGATCGGGCTGCGCGGCGCGAACACGCTGGCCTCGATGACGTCGATGTCGTTCTCGAAGGAGTCGCTGACGGCGAGGTAGGAGTCCACCACCCGGTCGGCGATGGCGTGCAGCACGGCGGCCGGCCCGATGCGCAGCCGGTCCGGCTCGGACTCCAGCTCCTCACGCAGCTTGCCGAGCTCGGAGTGCTTGCCGTGCCGGACGGTGACGATGAAGTTCCGGCCGAGGAACGCCATGATCTCGCCGGTCTCGACGATCTCGTTGGCCGTGGTGGGCGACTCGTGCTCGATGTAGCGGACCGTCTTGAGGACCATGAACAAGG
>DASYKY010000022.1:0-3112 GCA_035995025.1 Actinophytocola sp. | reverse complement strand
GCGATCGTCACCGGTGCGAAGGACACGGTCTTCGTGCTCGACGCCGCCACGCTCACGGTCTGCCGCACGACGACCGGGTCTCCCCCGCCCGGCGGCACGATCTCGGCGCTGACGTCACCCGCCTGCGCGTGGTCCGAGGTGTTGGTGACGTCGAGCTTCGCGGTCAGCTTCGACGAGCTCAGGTCGGCCGCGTTCTGCTGCACGACGTGTGCGTTCGAGCCCGCCAGCGCGTCGGACAGCCGCAGCTGGATCGGGTACTGGATGCCGGTGTCGTTGTCCGGCGGGATCTGGCTCCAGTCGACCTGGTCCACTGTGTACATCGTGGTGGGGTCGTTGGGGTACATCTTGATCGCCAGCGAGTTCCGGCCCCGGTGCACCAGCGACGTGACGTCGAACGTGTGGCCGGCGAAGGCGCCGCTCACGATGTCGCGGCCCGCCACGAGCGTGCCGTTCACCCACACGTCGCCCTCGCCGACGACGCCGGGCACGACGAGCCGCGCGGTGCGGTTCGCCGTGAGGGTGAAGTCCGTGCGGAACCACCACGGCACGGCGAACCGGGGAATGGTGACCGGGCCGAGCTTGTCCGTGTAGCCGAAGCACCTGCGCATGTTGTCGCTGTGGAAGACGTCCGGGCACGCGCCGTTCTGCAGCAGCGCGTTGATCTCCGTGCCGGGCGCGCCCGCGTCGTCGGGTCGCACCGGCAGCCAGCCCCGGGTGTCGAAGGACGGGCTGGAGATCCGTTCGGCCGGCTGCGTGGCCACGGCGGAACTCTGCACCTGCCAGCCGTGCGTGCCGAGGGTCAGCAGTCCGGTCGTCTCAGCCGTGTCGACCGCGCCGGCGGTTGTGGGAGCGGTGAGCACCGCGGCCACGAGAAGCAGCGTCGCCCCCAGTGCGGTTCTCATGCCGCGAACTCCTCCTTGATCTCCTTGGGCCCGAACGGCCAGGTCCGCTCGACCCGGGCCCAGATGAGGAAGGCGAGCACGCCGGCCACGATCCAGACGAGCGTCAGCCACTGCGACAAGGGGGTGGCCGAGTAGAAGATGTAGACCCAGCCGACCAGCGCGATGATCGTCGGCACCGGGTAGAGCCACTGCCGGTACGGTCGTTTCAGGCCGGGCTGGCGCCGCCGCAGCACGATGATCGCGGCCACCTGCGCGAGGGACTGCACGACGACCAGGACCGCGAGCGCCATGTTGATCACGTCGGTCAACGTGAACAGCGACCCGATCGCGGCGATCACGCCCATGGTCAGCAGGCCGACCGTGGGGAAGTGCAGGCGCGGGTGCAGCCGGCCGAACCAGGGCAGGAACAGCTTGTCCCGCGCGGCCTCGTAGGGCACCCGGGACCCGCCGAGCAGGCCGGCGAAGACCGAGCCGAACGCGGTGATCACGATGGCCACGGTGAGGATCTTGGCGACCACGCTCCCCCAGGACTGCTCGACCACCAGCGACGCGATCGAGCTGGACTTCTCGACGTCCTGCCAGGGCACCGCGCCGAGCACGCCGAGCTGGAGCAGGAAGTACAGCCCGGCGATGCCGGTGACCGAGTACACGATGGACCGCGGGATGTTGCGGCCCGGGTCGCGGATCTCGGCGCCGAGGTAGGCCGTGGTGTTGTAGCCGAGGTAGTCGTAGATCGCGATGATCAGGCCGCTGCCGAGCCCGGTCCAGAACGCGCCGCCCGCGCTGAAGGCACCGGGCGTGAAGCCGAACGCCTGGCCGCCGTCGAAGTGGCTGAACGCGGCGACGATGGTCGCCAGCACCGAGAACAGCATGATCGCGAAGAGCGCCGTGGTCAGCTTGCCGATCTGGGCGATGCGCCGGTACAGCGCGAACACCACCACCACGACGACGGCGATGCCGATGACGTGTCCGAGCAGGGTCGTCTGGCCGTCCGCGTCGACCACGCCCGGCACGAGGTAGCCGAGGTAGCTGACCATGCCGATCACGCCGGTCGACATGATCAGCGGGATGAACAGCACGGCGCTCCACGCGAACAGGAACGGCATCAGGCGGCCGGTCCGGTACTGGAACGCCTCGCGAAGGTAGAGGTAGGTGCCGCCGGCGCCGGGCATGGCCGCACCGAGCTCCGCCCAGATCAGGCCGTCGGCGAGCGCGATGAGCGCGCCGATGACCCAGCCGAACATGGCCTGCGGTCCCTGCATGGCGGCGACCATCGCGGGGATCGTCACGAACGGGCCGATGCCGCACATCTGGGTCATGTTGATCGCGGTCGCCTGGACCGGGCCGATGCTGCGCTCGAAGCCTGTCGTCTGGGTGGGTGAGCTCACGGCACGCCTCCCTCATTTGTTAAGAAAGTTTCCTAACATAGTTCTCACGCTGGGGGAAGGCCTCGGGCCGTAGGCTGCGGGTACTCGTGAGGAGGGACGGCGGATGGGGACGGTCGGCACGCCCGCGAGCATGCGTGAGCTGAACCAGCGCACGGTGCTCGAACGGCTGCGCGGCGGTGGTTCGGCCACCCGGCCGCGGATCGCCGCCGACACGGGGCTCTCCAAGCCGACTGTCGGCCAGGCCCTGCTCGACCTCGAACAGCACGGGCTGGTCCGCACGGCCGGGCGCACGATCGCCGGGCCGGGGCGCTCGGCGGTGGTCTACGAGGTCAACCCGGCCGCGGGTCACGTGCTGGGCATCGACATCGGGCGCGGGCTGATCCGGGCGGCGGTCGCGGACCTGACCGGTGCCGTGGTGGCCAGGCTCGACGAGCCGAACAAGGCGGGGTCGGCCGGCACGCTGCTGCGGATCGTGCGGGACTGCGCGGAGAACGCGGTCGCCGAGGCGGGCCTTCGGTTGCCGGATCTGGTGTCCGCGGTCGTGGGTACGCCCGGCGTGCCGGATCCCGGGTCGGGGACGTTGCGGCGAGCGCCGAACCTGCCGGGCTGGGAACGCAGGGGGCTGCTCAACGAGCTCCACTCGGTGCTGGGCAACGATCTCGGTGCCGACCTCATCGTCGAGAACGACGCCAACCTCGCCGCGATCGGCGAGCACGAGGCGGGGGCCGCGCGCGGCGTCGACGTGTTCGCGTGCCTGACCGTCGGTACCGGGATCGGGATGGGGATCGTGGTCGACGGCCGGCTCTTCCGGGGCGCGTACGG
>DASYKY010000021.1:0-95851 GCA_035995025.1 Actinophytocola sp. | reverse complement strand
GACCAGGCCGATCTGGGCGCAGTCGTCCTTGTCCCACTGCAACACCGTGCGGTCGGCCATCCGCGCGTGCTCCACCGGCACCACCTCCGACACCGGCCGGTCGCAGATCACCATCCCGCCCGAGTGGATGCCCAGATGCCGTGGCGCGTCACCGATCTCGTGCGCCAGCGCCAGCACGTCCGCCGGGATCGGGTACTCCTCGTCGGCCGCGACCGTCGCGACCGGCCCCCAGCGGTCGATCTGCTTGGCCCAGGCGTCCTGCTGCCCCAGCGAGTACCCCAGCGCCTTGGCCATGTCCCGCACCGCCGACCGCGCCCGGTAGGTGATCACGTTCGCCACCTGCGCGGCGTGCCGGCGGCCGTGCTTGCGGTAGACGTACTGGATCGCCTCCTCCCGGCGGTCCGACTCGATGTCCACGTCGATGTCCGGCGGCCCGTCGCGCTCCGGCGCGAGGAAGCGCTCGAACAGCAGCCCCCACTTCACCGGGTCCGCGTTCGTGATCCCCAGCGCGTAGCAGACCGCCGAGTTCGCCGCCGAGCCGCGCCCCTGGGCCAGGATGTCGTTGCGGCGGCAGAACTCCACGATGTCCCACACCACCAGGAAGTACCCGGGGAAGTTCAGGTCCTCGATGATCCGCAGCTCGTGGTCGAGCTGCGCGTACGCCTTCGGGTCGGCCACCGCGGACCCGTACCGGCCGGCCGCGCCGCGCGCCACCAGCTCGCGCAGCCAGGTGATCTCCGTGTGCCCGGCCGGCACCGGAAAGGGCGGCAGCTCCGGCGCGACGAGCTTGAGGTCGAACGCGCACTCGTGGCCCAGCATCGCCGCCCGCCGCACCGCACCGGGGTGGCGGCGGAACCGGCGCGCCATCTCCGGCCCGGTCCGCACGAACGCCGCCGGCACCGGCGGCAGCCACCCGTCCAGCTCCTCGACGCTGCGCCGCGCCCGGACCGCGGCGACCGCGACCGCCAGCTCACCGTCACCCGGCTGCGCGTAGTGCACGTTGTTCGACGCGACCACCCCCACCCCGAGGTCCCCGGCGATCTCCGCCAGGAGGTCGTTGTGCGTGCTGTCCAGCGGGTAGCCGTGGTCGATCAGCTCCACCATCACGTGCGCGCGGCCGAACCACCCCACGAGCCGCCGCACCTCCGCCCACGCCGCCGCCGCGCCGCGCGTCACCAGCGCCCGGCGGACCGCACCCTTGCGGCACCCGGTCAGCACGACGCCGTGCCCACGCAGCTCGGCCACGATCTCGTCCATGTCGTAGACCGGCTTGCCCTTCTCCGCGCCGCGCAGGTGCGCCTCGGAGATCACCCGGCACAGCCGCCGGTAGCCCGCCACGTCGCGCGCCAGCACCAGCAGGTGCCGGCCCTCCGGGTCGGCCACCCCGTTCTGCGGCGCGGTCAGCCCGAGGCTCAGCTCCGCGCCGTAGACCGTGCGCACGCCCAGCTCACGGGCGGCGGCCGCGAACCGCACCACGCCGTACATGCCGTCGTGGTCGGTCAGCGCGATCGCGTCGAGGCCGGCCCGCGCCGCCTCCTCCACCAGCTGCTCCGGATGCGACGCCCCGTCGAGGAAGCTGAAGTTCGAGTGCGCGTGCAGCTCCGCGTAGGGCACCCGCGGCAGGCCGGCGCAGACGTCGTCCAAGCCGTACCGGCCCACGAGATCCGGCGGTGGGCCGGGGTAGCCCTCGCGATGCCGCGACCAGGCGGGCCCGTCCCCGCCGTCCCCCGGCGGCGCCTCGACCGTCCCGGACAGCGCCCGCTCCAGCTCCGACCACGAGCGCCCGCCGCTGTTGAACCCCACCCGCCACTCCCCTCGGACCACCTCGCCGAGGGGAAGCCAGCGATAGAACACCTGTTCGAAGTATGTGCGGGGATCCGGCCTGCGTCAACCGCCCGCCCATGGGGTGGGGCCCGGCGGCCTATGTGGACAGGCCGGCGCGGCGGCGGACCCAGGTCTGCGGCCGGCCGCACTCGTCCGCGATCGCCTGCCAGCTGCGGCCTGCCGCGCGCCGGTCGGACAGGTACGCGGCGATGTCGTCGAACCCGAAGCGGGCCGCGACGGCCGCGGCCGTCCCGTCGCGGCGGGACCGGGACGTCGCGTGCGGCGTCCGGTCGATGCCGTGCCGGGCCAGCGCCGATTCGACCGCGCCGCGCGGCAGGCCCGTCTCGGCGGCGATCGCGCTGACCGTGTGCCGCCGCACCGCGTGCCGGTCGGTCAGGTAGGCGGGCAGGCCGGCGAACCCGAGCCGCGCCAGCGCGGGCGCCCACCTGGCGTCCGCGCGGTGCGCCGCGGCGGCGACCTCCGCCGCGACCAAATGATCCACAGTGGACAGATGGCGGTTCAGCCAGTCCTTGTGCAGTCCGGCCTCCCGGCTGATCGCCGCCAGGCTCGCGCCCGCGGCGACCCGGTCGCGCACCAGCGCGCCGAGGTCGGGGAAGCCCAGCCGCTCCGCGGCGTGCCGGGCCACCCGCCGCAGCCGCTGCTCGGCGTGCCGCCGGGTCCCGGCCGCCCGCGCCCGCGGCGAGATGCCCGCGAGCGTGCGCAACGTCTTGCGCCGCCGCTGCTCGGGCTGTACCCGGCCGCGGGCCGCCTCCGCCGCGGCCTTGGTCAGCGCGCCGGAGCGCACCCACTCCTGCCCGATCTCACAACCCGCCCGCACGGCGGGGTCGTGCGCCCGCCGCTGCCGCATGGCCGACGCGCGCAGCTCCCGCGTGCCGTTCCCCTCGAGCGGCTCGGTGCGCTCGAGGCCGAACACCGCCCGGTAGGCCAGGTGGTCCCAGCCGTGCGTGCGCAGGTGCGCGACCACCGACCGGAAGAAGCGCCCGCACAGATGGCACAGCACCCACTCGCCCTCGCGCACCACCGCGCCGAGCGGCGCGTAGCTCGGCGTGCCGTCCGGGAGCACCGCGCACACCGGGCGAACCACGCGCTCCCGCGGGCGCGGCGGGCGCCCGGCCCGCTCGGCGTTCGCGACCATCACCCGCCACCTCCTGTCTAGTAACACTGAGACTAGAAGCGGCCACCGACTTCGTAAAGACGGTTCGGCTGATCGGTCGACCCCGCACGTGCGGATGCATGCGCAGCACATCACCGCATTCGCGGGCCACGAGCAAGCCTGCGAGATCCGGTACGAGACGCCTGGGACCTTTCGCGCGATGTAGTCATCGGGACGTGTACCGGGTGCCTGACCGAGAGGATGATGCGAGCGTGGAACCCGAGTCGGTGCCGGACGTCCGGCCACCCTTCACGCATGCCCCCGGCTTGATCGTCGGGGTCGAGTCCCACGGGGACGCGATGGTGCTCAAGGTGGCCGGGGACATCGGCCTCGCGACCGCGCCGCAGCTCACCGAGGTGGCCGTCGCCATCCTCGACCGGCGGCCGCGCATGATGGTCGTCGACATGTCCAGGGTCAGCTTCCTCGCCTCGGCCGGGTTGGCCGCGCTGGTCGAGCTGCAGCGGCGGTCGGCGGCGGACGTGGCGTTCCGCGTGGTGGCCGCCGGGTCGACGGTCGTCCGGCCGCTCACACTGTCCGGCTTGGACACATTGATCACGGTCCGCCCGACGCTCACCGACGCGCTGGCGGCCGGCTGACGTGGCCGCGCCGGACGTGTACTGGCCAAATGCCGTTGCCGGACGGCACTATGACGGCATGGCGGAACCGGATCCGGCGATCGGCGAGGCGGCAGACGCCCCGCTCGGCATGGTGTCGACCTCGGCGGGCACGGTCGTACTCGAACAGCACGACGGCATCGCCGTGCTCACGGTGACCGGCGCGCTCGACCTGGCGCTCGCACCACGGTTCCGGCAGCTGTTCGAGCGCGCGCTGCGGCTGCGGCCGGGCCTGGTCGTGGCCGACCTGACCGGCGTCGACTTCCTGGCCTCTGCCGGCATGGCGATGCTGGTGCTGGCGCACCGGCAGTGCGAGCCGCCTGCCCGGCTGCACGTGGTGGCCGCCGGCCGGCTCACGTTGCGGCCACTGGAGATGACGCGGCTGACCGACGAGCTGACGATCTTCCCGACCCTGCCGGGCGCCCTGGCCGGCACATGACGACCGGGTCCGTGGCCGGGCACCCGGCCAACGACCGACCGTCGCCGATGTTCACGCTCGCGACGGCACTGCACCTCGCCGGGGTCGTGCGGTTACGCGGCGAGCGGGCCAACGGCACCGACGCGACGCTCGACGCCGTGCTCGACGCCGTGGCCAGGGAGCTGCACGCGGGCTTCGGCGCGATGGGTGTGCACTGCTACGTGCGCCGGGCCGGTGCGCCGGACCGCGGGCTGACGCTCGTCGCGGCGGCCGGGGACGGCGCGGCCCCCGACCCGATGGACCTCGCCGCGGTGCACGCGCTGCTGGCCGAGCGGCACGCGCCCGATGCGCTCGAGGTGTTCGAGGTGCCGGAGTCCGGCCAGCCGGCCCCGGACGAGGCCGTGCCGATCATCGGGCTGGCCGGGGTGCTGCCCGCGGGCGAGTTCTGCGTGCTCGTGCTCGGCGCGGAGCCCGTCCCGGCCGGCCGGATCGGGCACCTGCGCCCGATCGCGGCGGCCGTGCGCTCGACGCTGGCCCGCCACCTCGGCGACGCCACCACGACCGGCGCCACGGCCGAGCGCGACTACCTGGCCGCCGTCGAGCAGGCGGCGCGGGAGCAGGCGGGCGAGCTCGACCGCCTGCACGCGGAGGCCGGCCTGGTCGACACGCTGCACGCGGTCGGCCAGCGACTGACCGCGCAGCTGGACATCGACCGGCTGGTGCAGGACGCCACGGACGCGGCGACCAAGGCCACCGGCGCGGAGTTCGGCGCGTTCTTCTACAACCTGATCGACCAGTACGGCGAGTCCTACACGCTGTACACGCTCTCCGGCGCACCGCGTGAGGCGTTCGAACGCTTCCCCATGCCACGCAACACGCTGGTGTTCGCGCCGACGTTCGACGGCGTCGGCACGGTCCGCAGCGACGACATCACGCGGGACCGCCGCTTCGGCCACAACGAGCCGTACCACGGCATGCCCCAGGGACACCTGCCGGTGCGCAGCTACCTCGCGGTGTCGGCGGTCAGCCCGACGAGCGGTGAGGTGCTGGGCGGCTTCTTCTTCGGCCACCCGGCGCCCGCCCGGTTCACCGCGCGGCACGAGTACCTGGCCGAGGGCATCGCGGGGTACGCGGCCATCGCGCTGGACAACGCCCGGCTGTACGACCGCGAACGCAACCTCGCCACCGAGCTGTCCCGCAGCATGCTGCCGGACGTGCCCAAGATCCACGGCCTCGACATCCGCACCCGCTACCTGCCGGCGGCGACCGGCAGCAAGGTCGGCGGTGACTGGTTCGACGTGATCGAGCTGCGCGGCGGGCACGTCGCGTTCGTCATCGGCGACGTCGTCGGCCACGGCGTCACGGCAGCGGCCGTGATGGGCCAGATGCGCACGGCCATCCGCTCGTACGCGCTGCTCGACCTCGACCCGGGCGACCTGCTGCGCAACGTGTCGCAGCTGGCCGACTCGATGTCCGAGCCCAGCTTCGTGACCTGCTTCTACGCCGTGCTCGACCCGGCGGTCGGCATGCTCACCTACGCCAACGCCGGGCACCTGCCGGCCCTGCTGATCCACCCGGACGGTGACGTCGAACAGGTCGGCGAGGCGCTGGCCCAGCCACTCGGCGTGGGCACCGAGTTCCCGCAGGGCCACGCGGAGTTCCCGCTGGGGGCCGAGCTCGTGCTCTACACCGACGGTCTCGTCGAGAGCCACACCCGGGACCTCACCGCGGGGATCGACGCGCTGGCCGCCGGTGTCCGCGGGCTGCGCGACGAGCCCGACCTCGACGCGGCGTGCGACGCGCTCATCGAGCGGCTCACCCGCGGCCGCCACGACGACGACATCGCGTTCATCCACGTCCAGCACGAGAACGGGGCCGAACCGGAATGAGCGCATCCACCGGTGCGAACTCTCTTCACGAGATCCACCAACGCATCCCCGCCGACGCCGGGCAGCTCGCGGAGATGCGTCACGCGCTGGGCCGGTGGGCGGCCGGCATCGGGATGCCCGGCGAGAAGCGCGAGGAGCTCGTGCTGGCCGCGTACGAGGCGATGGCCAACTCCGTCGAGCACGCCTACGCCCGCTCCGCGGGTGACCCCGGGAGCGGCGAGGTCGAGCTGCACGCCGCCCGCACCGTCGACGGCTCGGTCGTGGTGACGGTGTCCGACCACGGCACGTGGAAGCCGCCAGAGGAGAGCGACGGGATCCGCGGCCGCGGCATCCCCCTGATGCAGGCGCTGGCCGACGACACGACGATCACGAGCGTCGACGCCGGCACGACGGTCACGATGACCTGGAAGTCACCGATGGCGCCGCGCTGACGAGTGGCATGTCCGGGTCGTGCGCGGGCCACAGCCGCACGGCGAGCGCCGTCGCGCCGATCGTGAGCACCCCGAGCACCGCGAGCGCCGCCGCCATGCCGGCCTCCGTGGCGAGCCAGCCGGCGAGCGGGTAGCACAGCAGCCAGCACGCGTGGGACAGCGAGAAGTCGGCGGCGAACAACGCGGGCAGCTCACCGGGGCCGGCGCTGCGGCGCAGCAGCCTGCCGCTCGGGGTCAGCACCAGCGCGCTGCCCGAACCGATCGCCGCCCACAGCACGAGCAGGACCGGCCAGCGCTGCGCATCCGGCAGTGCGGTGGCCGGGACGCCGAGCAGCAGCGCGCTCGCGAGCACGACACCGGCCCGCAGCATGACCGTGCGGTCGCGGCACCGGTCGAGCAGCCGGGGCAGGGCGAGGGCGGCGGTGAGCGAGCCGAGGCCGTTGGCGGCGAGCGCGAGGGCGACCGCGGTCTCGCCGCGGCCCAGCACGTCGCGGACGTAGGTGACGGTGTTGACGAGGACCATCGAGCCGGCCGCGGCGACCGCGAGGTGCGCGGCGAACAGCCCGCGCAGCCGCGGCGTCGCGAGGTAGACCCGCAGCCCGCGCACCGTCGCGTGCAGGCCGCGGTTTGCCGGCGTGGCACGGGAGGCGGGCAGCAGCGCGGACACGACGAGCAACGCGGACGCGGCGAACCCGGCCGCGGTGCCGGCGAAGAGCACGTCGTAGCCGACGACCGCGAGCGCCGCGGCCGCGAGCAGCGGGCTGAGCAGGCTCTCCAGGTCGTAGGCCAGCCGGGACAGGCTCAGCGCGCGGGTGTAGTCCCGCTCGCCGGCCAGCACGTCCGGGATGGTCGCCTGGAACGTCGGCGTGAACGTCGCCGAGCACGCCTGCAGCAGGAAGATCAGCAGGTAGACCTGCCAGATCTGGTCCACCCACGGCAGGCACAGCGCGACGGCGGCCCGCACCACGTCGAGCGTGACAAGCAGCGCCTTGCGGGGCACGGACGCGGCGAGCGCACCGGCCAGCGGGCCGACGCCGACGTAGGCGATCATCTTGATGGCCAGCGCCGTGCCGAGCACCGCGGCGGCGTCCGCGCCCGCCAGGTCGTACGCGAGGAGTCCTAACGCGACAGTGGCGAGCCCGGTACCGGTGAGGGCGACCACCTGGGCGGTGAACAGCCTCCGGTAGACGCGGTTGGACAGCACGGCGAGCACGCGACCACAGTAGGAACGCAACCCCGTGTGCGACAATCCCGCAACTGCAAGGAATGTGCGACAGCCGGGCCCGGATCTCCTTGTGCCGCCGGGTGACCTGCGCCCGCGATCCGGAGTGGACGCGACGTCATGCCGGGCTCGACGGCGCGGCGAGCGCGGCGCTAGCCGTTCTCATGGACCCACGTCCGCAACTCGGCCTCGCCGCCAGGGGCCGGCTCGGCGGCCGGCCGGAACCCGGTCGCGCGGGCCACGCGCTCGCTCGCGTCGTTGCCGAGGTCGATGCGCAGGACCACCCGCCGCACCCCCAGCTCCCGGTAGGCGTGGCCGGTCATCAGCCGCACCGCGCGGGTCGCGAGCCCCTGCCCGCGGTACGCCGGGCCGATCGCGTAGCCGAGCTCGGCGTCCGGGCCGCCCGCGTCGCGCCCGTCCGGCCCGACGGCGAACAGCAGGATCTCGCCGAGCGGGGTGTGCCCGTCGGTGGTGACGGCGAGCTGGACGGCGCGGTCCCCGGCGCGCCGCTCGCCGGCCCGGTCGAGGTAGGCACGGGCGGCCGCCTCGTCGAACGGCGAGCTCAGCGGGGTCCAGCGGCCGACCTCGGCGTTGTCGAACAGCTCGACCATGACGGGCACGTCCGCGGCCGTCCACTCGCGCAGCCGCAGGCCGAGACCGGCGATCGTCATCGGGTACGGGAACCGGGTCACGGTGTCGAATATTGCAGACGCGGCCGGCACACGACACGATCACCGGCATGCGGGACGACGATCGCGGGCCTGATCTCACCGACCTCGCCGCGCGGTACGGGCTGGAGCCGCTGCCCGTGGAGGGCGGCCTGTTCCGGCGCACCTGGGCCGGCCCGGCGGGCGCGGACGGACGGCCCGCGGGCTCGGCCATCATCGCGCTGTTCGGCGCGGGCGAGCTGTTCTCCGCCATGCACCGGCTGCCGATCGACGAGGTGTGGCACTTCTACCGCGGCGACCCGCTCGAGCTGCTGCTGCTCGACCCGGCCGGCGGCACCCGCGTCGAGACACTCGGCCCGGACGCCGTGCAGCTCGTCGTGCCCGCGGGGACCTGGATGGGCGCGCAGGTCGCCGCCGGCGGGCGGTGGACGCTGTGCGGCACCACGATGGCGCCGGGCTTCGTGCCGTCGGACTACGAGGGCGGCGACCCGGACGAGCTGGCCGCGCGCTACCCGTCGGCGGCCGGCCGCATCCGCGCGCTGTGCCCCCCCGGCGCGGGCCGGCGGTTCGCCGATGGGTGACCTGCCCGACCTCACCGGCACGGTCACCCTGGTCACCGGCGCGAGCGGCACCATCGGCCGGGGCATCGCGCTGCGGTTCGCCGCGGCCGGGAGCGCCGTCGCCGTCCACTGCCACCACTCCCCCGACGCCGCGGCCGCGCTCGCCGGGCGGATCGAGGCGGCCGGTGGCGCCGCCCGAGTGCTCGCCGCCGACCTCACCGACGAGCGCGCCTGCCACGAGCTCGTCGAGGCCGCGGCCGCGTGGCGGGGACGGCTCGACGCGCTGGTCAACAACGCCGGCATCCAGCCCGTGGAGCCGCTGGCGGACATGCCGGCGAGCACGTGGCGCGCGATGCTGGACGCGAACGTGACGAGCGCGTTCTCGTGCACGCAGGCCGCCGCCCGGCTGATGCCCGAGGCGGGCGGCAGCATCACGCACATCGCGTCCATCGAGGCCGGCCGCCCGGCGCCCGGGCACGCGCACTACGCCGCCGCGAAGGCCGCGCTGGTCGTGCACGCCCGCGCGGCGGCCCTGGAGTACGGCCCGGCGGGGATCCGGGTGAACTCGGTCTCCCCCGGCCTCGTCGACCGCCCGGGCCTGGCCACCGAGTGGCCCGACGGCGTGTCCCGCTGGCATCGCAGCGCTCCCCTGCGCCGGCTGGGCACGCCGGAGGACGTCGGCAACGCGTGCGTGTTCCTGGCGTCGCCGATGGCCGCGTGGATCACCGGCCACGACCTCACCGTGGACGGCGGCGTCTCCGCCCGCCCGTCCTGGTAGCCGCACTCAGTCCTTGGTGGCCAGCGCGATGGTGATCGTGGTGCCCAGCTCGCCGGACGGGAGCACCGCCGACACCGAGCCGAACACCCGGCGCAGCTCGGCGATCACGTCCGCGCCGGTGAAGCCGGCCGTGGCGCGGTAGACACCGCGCATGAGCCGGGTCGTGAGCCGCTTGCCCAGGTGACCGGTGGGCACGAGCCGCATGTCGAACACGAACAGCCGCCCGCCGGGGCGCAGCGCCGCGTGCGCCGCCTCGACCGCCGCGCCGACATCCGGCATCGCACTCAGCGACGACAGGGCCAGCGCCGCGTCGAACTCGTTGTGCCCCAACGACTCCCGGGCGGCGTCGGCGCGCCGGACCGTGACGTTCACCCACCCGTGCCCGCGGACGCGCCGCTCCGCGCGGGCGAGCATTCGCGGGCTGTAGTCGACGCCCGCCACCCGGCCTTCCGCACCGACGGCGTCGCGCAGCGCGGGCAACGTCGCGCCGGTCCCGCAGCCGACGTCGAGCACGTGCTCGCCTGGCCGCAGCTCGAGGTGGCGCAGCGCCAGCTCGTCGAGGCTGGTGCGGGCCCGGCTGCGGTCGAGGGTGCCGTAGTAGGTGGCGCACGCCAGGTCCCAGGTGCGCCGTCCGCGCCGCAGCCGCCGGTCGTATGTCGTGCTCATCCAGCCCTCCTTTACAATGCGATCGCATCGTAACCGGCGGTCGGGCCGCGAGGCAATACGATCGCATCGGAAAGGGGCGGGCATGCCGAAGAAGGTGGACCACGGCCAGCGGCGGGAGGAGATCGCCGAGGCGGTGTGCCGGCTGGCCGGCCGGGAGGGACTCGACGGGGTGTCGCTGCGCCAGGTGGCCACCGAGGCGGGCGTGTCGATGGGCCGCGTGCAGCATTACTTCACGACGAAGGACGAGATGCTGCGCTTCGCCTTCCGGACGATCAGCGAGCGCGTCGAGCAGCGCATGGCCACCGCCGTAGCCGGCCTCGGCGAGTCACCACCGCCACGCGCGCTGGTGCGGGCGCTGCTGGTGGAGATGCTCCCCCTGAGCGAGCCGGCCCGGGCCGAGGCCCCGGTCCTCGCCACCTTCCTCGCGCGGGCCGTGGTGGAGCCCGCACTGGCCGAGTCCCAGCGAGCGGACGCCGAGCGCCTGCGCGAGTTCGTCACCGCCCAGATCGGCGCCGCACCGGGCAACCCGGCCCTGGAGGCCACCGCTCTGCTCGCCATCGTCGACGGCCTGATGACCCAGCTCCTGATCGGCCACGTCGACCCGGCGACCGCACTGTCCACGTTGGACTACCAGCTGGACCGCATCTTCGGCGCCGCCTGATCAGGACGACGCCGACGCGCATCGCCAATTGCGCCCGGCGAGGTGAATTACCGGACCTCGAAGTGTGCCGACCCCCAGAAAGCTCGCCGGGAACAACCTGTAGAAAGTATTCCCATGAGTTCTGCCGTGCCTTCTGCGGGGCCCGCCGATCGCCCGGCGGGGCCGGTTGTATTCCTCAGCTACGCACACGAAGATGAACCACATGTCGCCGCTGTCCTGAATTTGGCCAATTTTCTGGGCAGCCACGGCATCACGGTGCGGCTCGACCATTGGCACAATGACGGCCGAAAAGACTGGTTCGCGTGGGCGTTGAGCGAGATTCCGGCGGCGGACTTCGTGCTCGTCATCGCTTCGCCTCGCTATCGTGCTTTCGGAGACGGTTCGCCGCCCAGCGGCGAGAATCGCGGTGTGCAGGCCGAGACCGCGGTCCTGCGCGACCTGCTCTACGAGGACCGGCGGACGTGGCTGGCCCGGGTGTTGCCGGTGGTCCTGCCGAGTCGCTCCCTCGACGAGCTGCCGAAGTTCACTCAGCCCTACTCCGCCAGCCACTTCGTGATCGACGCCATCACCGATGAGGGCACCGACGCCCTCCTGCGG
This sequence comes from Actinophytocola sp., assembly GCA_035995025.1. Classification (GTDB taxonomy): domain Bacteria; phylum Actinomycetota; class Actinomycetes; order Mycobacteriales; family Pseudonocardiaceae; genus Actinophytocola. The sequence goes on along the minus strand of DASYKY010000021.1, from coordinate 84,349 downwards.
GTGCTGACCCGGCAACCTCGTTACGTCCCTCCGGCCCGCGGCAAGGTTCCGGCCTTGCCGCGAACCACCGATGCGGTCGGTGGGCTCGTCCGCAAGGCACGTGCTCTTCAGGTGGACGGCTGGGCGGCCGTCACGGCGGGCACCACCACCAGCGCGATGATCGTCGTCCTCTTCCTGTTCGGACTCTCCTGGCTCGCGGCGCTGTTCACCGCCGTGACCGGTGCCCTCGTACTGACGATGATCCGGCGCGGCGCGCGGGAGCTCGGGCCGCAGTGGAAGATCGTCGCGCTCACGGTCACGCCGCTGCTGGCCGGCATCCTCGTTGCACTTCCCCACGGCCGCGACCACGTCCCCGAGGTGACCTCACACGACTCCCCGCTGGCTCCGACGGTGGACTCACCGACCGTGGGTGAGTCAAGCGCGGCGAACTCGCCTCGGACGGCAGACCCAACCGCCACGGCGAAGCCCAGCCAAGCACGCGGCTCGAGCACCTCGGCACCGGGTGGACCGGACTACTCCGGTAGCGGTTCGGCCGACGAGCAAGGTCACGTGCCTGCCGGCCGTTCGGGCTCGCGAGGCGGGACGATCGAGATACTCGCCGTCGGACATACGTTTGCGCCGGGCATCGACCGCATCACGGCCACGATCCGCAACAGCCGTCCCGACCCGGTACTCGTCACGCAGATCCGCATCTACATGCATCGACCGCACGGCAGCTGGCACAGCCACGACACCTGGCACTTCACCGTGCCCGGTGACATGCGGCCGGGCGGCCCGGGAGAGGACGGCTCACGCCGCACCCAGGGGCTGATCGCGATGAGTGGCAGCGAGTTCAGCGCGCCGCTGATCGGTCAGGGTTACCTGGAGGAACAAGACTCCTTCAAGCGCCTGCTCACGTTCGAGCCGCAGAATTTCCTCGCGGGCTCGGCGACCGCGACCATCGTGATCGACATACCGAACACGATGTTGCTCCAGGCGACCAGCCGTGAGCAGCCGGCCGGGCCGATGGTCGAGTACGAGTTCAAACCGCAGCAGGGCTCGATCTTCACCTACTTCGAGCTGCAGACCTCCGAGGACCTGGCGTATGCCTGTGACTACATCAGGCAACGCGAGGACGAAGCCAACTGCGGCAAGGTGGATCCGCTCGCCGCGGTGGCACTACCCCACTGAACGTCACTTCGCGATGAGCAGCAACACCGCGCGGCCGCCCAGGACGTAGGTCGAGGCGCCGAGCTGGTCCTCCGCGCCCGGGGCGCGCACCTGGTCCGGCCCCTCGGCCCATGCCGACGTGTCCGTGACGCGGTACCACGACCGGCCGGCGGGCGGGGGCGGCAGCGTGAACGTCACGTCGCCGGACCAGCCGTTGTACGCCACGTACAGCGCGGGTGACGGGTCGCCCAGTGCGGTGCCGTCCAGGTGCCACGCCAGCGCGTGGTTGTCCGGGTTGGACCAGTACGCCGAGTCCGGCGTGGCGCCCGCCGGGGTGAGCCACTGCAGCTGGGCCGGCGTGTAGAAGTTCGCCGGGCGCAGCGCCGGGTGTGCGGCGCGGAAGGCGATCAGCCGGGAGGTGTACGTGGCGAACGTGGTCTGGTCGGCGGTCCACGAGTAGGCGAGCCAGTTCGCCGGGGAGTCCAGGTTGTACGGGTTGTTGTTGCAGTTGATCCCGCGCAGGTGCTCGTCCCCGCCGGTGATCAGCGGGACGCCTGCGGACAGCATGAGGAACGCCATGCCGTTGCGGGCGGCACGACGCTGGGCCACCGGGTCGCCACCCTGGTCCCACGAGTCGTTGTCGTCGCTGCCGCCGTCGGACGGGCCGTACGGCCACGGCTGGCCGTTGTTCTTCGCGTTGCAGGAGTACAGGTCCTTCAGCGTGAAGCCGTCGTGCACGACCATGAGGTTCACCGAACCGGACGGGCGGCGGCCGTCGTCGCCGTACAGGTCCGACGAGCCGGCGAAGCGGGTGGCGAGCTCGCCCGGCGTGATCGGCGAGACACCGAGCTTGTTCTGGTCGCGGCGCAGCGAGTCGCGGTAGATGCCGTTCCACTCCGACCAGCCGGCCGGGAAGTTGCCGACCTGGTAGGTGCCCGGCCCGATGGCCCACGGCTCCGCGATCCAGTCCACTCCGGACCCGCCGGCGGCCGGGCGGGCCGGCAGCTCGGCCACCAGCCGGTTCAGCGCGGTGCCCGGGTTCGTCCTGCTGTAGCTGAAACACCCGTGCTCGCAGGTGTTGCCGAGCACCGGCGCCAGGTCGAACCGGAAGCCGTCGACGCCGAGCGTGGTGTTCCAGTACGCGATCGAGTCGACGATCAGGTTCTGCGTGACCGGGTTGAACGTGTTGACGTTGCCGCCCACGCCGGTGTTGTCCTGCGGCGCCTGCCGGTCGGCGGTCAGCGAGTAGTACGTCGGGTTGTCCAGGCCGCGCCACGAGAAGACGCTGTAGGTGTTCTTGTCCGCGGCATTCCACGGGCCGCCCTCGTCGGTGTGGTTGTAGACCACGTCGACGAACACCTTCAGCCCCGCGTCGTGGTACGCCTTCACCATCGCCGCGAACTCGCGGGTCGGGCCGCCCGCCGAGCGGTCGGCGGCGTAGCGGCGGTCCGGGGCGAAGTAGTTCACCGTCTGGTAGCCCCAGTAGTTGTCGCCCGCGGTGCTCGCCGGGTCGGCGTCGTTCGTGTCGTTCTGCGTCTCCTGCAGCGGCAGGAACTCGACGGCGGTGACGCCGAGCGCGTGCAGGTCCGCCGCCTTCCGCGCGGCACCGGCGTAGGTCCCGCGCTCCGCGACCGGCACGCCCGGGTCGCCCGCGGTCAGCCCGCGCAGGTTCACCTCGTACACGACGTCGTCGGACAGCGGCCGCGCCGGCTTGGCGCCGGTGTCCGTGCCGCCGCCGGCGAGCACGATGCCCTTCGGCGCGGTCGGGCCCGTGTCGGTGGTGCGGTGGTCCGGCCCGGTGCCGTACCGGGTGGCGTCGGGGTTCGCCGGCGTCAGCGGGTCGTGGCTGACCTCCCGCGCATACGGGTCCAGCAGCAGCTTGTTGGGATCGAACCGGTTGCCTGCGGAGTCCACATCGGACACGAAGCCGGCGGCCGAGCCCTTCGTCCACGCCGCGTCGTACGGCCAGTTCGGGCCCCAGGCGCGGTAGCCGTAGTAGATGGTGCCGGTGACGCCCGCAGCGCGGAGGGCGTCCAGGCTTACGGTCGCCGACCAGATGTTCGCGCCGTCCCTGGTCAGCGCGTAGACGGCCTTCTCCGGCTCCCCGGCCGGCGCCGCGTAGACGTAGACGTCCACGCGGGTCGCTGCCGCGGAGTACACCCGGAACGTGACGTCCGAGCCGGTGACGCGGGCGCCGAGCTGGGCGGCGTCGATCGCCGCGGTCGCGGGCGGAGACGGCGGCACGAGCAGCGCCGCGACCGCCAGCAGGGCGGCGAGCAGAGCCGTCAGCCGGGCGGCGCGCATCAGTTCCGCCAGGTGTCGTCGGCGGTCATCGTGCAGGCGGTGTCGGTGGCGCGCACCCGGTTCGCGCCGGTCTCCCAGCTCACCTGGGCCCCGTTCTTCTTGATGTACTTGTACTCGAACGTCGTGCCCGGCGGCAGGTTCACGGCGCCACGCCAGACCGGGTAGGTCGCCGACGACAGCGCGAGGCCGGCGTTGGTGTCCCAGTTCCCGAGCTCGGGCCGGTTGCCCTCGACGAACACGTTCTCGCCCCACACGGTGGTGGCGTCGACCGCGAACGTGACCGCCACGCTGGTGCAGCCGCCGCCCCCGGCGGTCCGCGCGCCGACGTGCAGCGCGAGCATCCCGCCGGGCGGCAGCGACGCGGTGAACCGGCCCGATGAGTCCACTGTGTACACCGCACCGGAGCAGCCGCCGCCGGCGAAGTCGCCGTTCGCCACGTCGCAGTACGAACCCGCGGGCAGGTCGGTCTGGAACGTGCGCGACAGCGTGCCGCCGTCCCGGTTGAACGCGACGTATCCCTTGCCCGCGCGGCCGAACGCGATCTGGCTCGAGCCGTTGGACCACCAGTTCGTCACCGCCGCGCCGGACGTGGCGTTACGGAGGCCGACGAGGTTCGCCGTCGTGCGCCACCGGTGCTCGCACACCCAACCGTTGCCGCAGCTGACCGGCGAGGTCGTGCCGTCGCCCGCGGCGGGCGGGCCCTGGTCGGGGCCGCCGAACGAGAAGCTGGACATCACCTGCGGCACGCCGTAGGGCCAGGCGAGCATGAACGCCTCGGCGAGCGCGTAGGCGTTGCCGTCCTTGTAGGTCAGCCGCGCGCGACCGTTGCGCTGGGTGTCGTGGTTGTCGACGAAGGCGACCGCGTCGGCGGAGCCGAGCAGCATCGAGCCGGCCAGGTTGTTCAGGTTGGCCAGGTTCCCGTCCCGGAAGGCGTTGCCGACCACGTCGCCGTAGCGGAACTCGGTGACGTCGCCGATGCCGGTGTACTCGGTGGGGCTGATCTCCCCCGGCCCGCCCTCGATGACCTCCTGGTACACGTAGCCGCCCCCGGCCTGCGCGTAGATCGCCTGCAGGTCGGCGACCGGGACGTGCTTGGCGGCGTCCACCCGGAAGCCGTCCACGCCGAGCGAGCGCAGGTCGGCCAGGTACGCGCCGAGCTTGCCGCGCACGTACGACGACTCGGTGTTCAGGTCCGACAGGTCGACCAGCTCGCAGTTCTGCACCTCCCACCGGTCGGTCCAGTTGGCGATGTCGTCGTTGCCGTTGCGGCCGCAGTGGTGGAAGTCGCCGGTGCCGTACGGCACCGACGCGTAGCCGTAGTGGCTGTAGCTCGAGCCGTCGCTGCCGGCGCCGGTCGACGCGCCGCCCGCCATGTGGTTGAGGACCGCGTCGACGTAGATCTGCACGCCGGCGCCGTGACAGGTGCTCACCATGTTCGCGAACGCCGCCCGGTCGCCACGGCGGGACTCCAGCCGGTAGCTGACTGGCTGGTAGTCCTGCCACCACGGGTAGCCCGCGCCAGGCAACACGACGTGCTCCTGCGGCGGCGAGACCTGGACACCGCCGAAACCCTTGGGGCCCAGCACGTTCACGCACTCGCTCGCGACCGAGGCCCACGGCCATTCGAAGAGGTGGACGATGACGTCCTTCGGCCCGGGGTCGGCGCTCGAGGCGGGCAGGACCGGCGTGGCCGGGGCCGCCGACACGGGAACGGCCCCGCTCGCGACGGTGACGCCGGCGGCGAGCGCGATCAGGGCGGCGCGCAGGGATCGATGCATGGTGACGCCTCCTCGGAGGGTCAAAGTGCAGGGGGTTTGAAAGACCATGCAGCTGCTTTCAGCAAGATTAGCAGCGAGCTTTCAGCGCGTAAAGGGTCAACCACGCTTCGCCGGCGCCGCGCCGGTCGAGCCGCGCACCACCAGCTCCGGCAGGAACACGAACTCCGCGTGCGGGGCGGGCGTGCCGCCGACCTCCTCGAGCAGCGCGTTGACCGCGGCCTGGCCCATGGCCTCGACCGGCTGGCGCAACGTGGTCAGCGGCGGGTCGGTGAACACGATCAGCGGCGAGTCGTCGAAGCCGACGACCGACACGTCGGCGGGCACGCCGAGACCGCGCTGCCGGGCGGCCCGCACCGCACCGAGCGCCATGAGGTCGCTGGCGCAGATGATCGCCGTGCAGCCGCGGTCGATCAGCGAGTGCGCGGCGGCCTGCCCACCCTCCACCGTGAACAGCGAGTGCTGGACCAGCTCCTCGGCCTGCTCGGCGGACAGCGGCAGCAGCGTGCGCATGTGCTGCACGAAGCCCTCGATCTTGCGCAGCACGGGGACGAACCGGCGCGGGCCGACGGCGAGCCCGATCCGCTCGTGGCCGAGCTCGACCAGGTGCGTGACCGCGAGCCGGATCGCCGCCCGGTCGTCGGTGGACACGAACGGCGCGGACACCTTCTCCGTGTAGCCATTGATCATCACGAACGGGACACCGCGGCCGGCCAGCTTGACGTAGCGGTCGGTGTCGGCGGTGGAGTCGGCGTGCAGCCCGGACACGAAGATGATCCCGTTGACGCCGCGGTCCACGAGCGCGTCGGTCAGCTCGTCCTCCGTCGAGCCGCCCGGGGTCTGCGTGCACAGCACCGGCGTGTACCCGACGCGGGTCAGCACCCGCTCGATGACCTGGGCGAACGCGGGGAAGACCGGGTTGGACAGCTCGGGCGTGATCAGCCCGATGAGCCCGGCGCTGCGCGCGCGCAGCTTGGCCGGCCGCTCGTAGCCGAGCAGGTCGAGCGCCTCCAGCACGGCCTCGCGGGTCGTGGCGGACACCCCGGCCTTGCCGTTGAGCACCCGGCTGACCGTCGCCTCGCTGACCCCGGCGTGGGTCGCGATGTCGGCCAGCCGTGTGGGCGGGGGCGTCCGTTCCATGCCGTTCAATCTACGGCTTGCTGCAAGTTCTTGCAGCACTCAGCCGGCCGGCCGCACGCCCGCGACGAACTCCTGGAAGCCGTCGAAGACGTCGTCGAGCTGAGCCTTCGTGCAGGTGAGCACGAGCTCCAGCACGACCCGGGCGGCCGGCTCCCCGAGCGCCACGTACACCTGGCACTGCACGAGCGACGGCTGCCCGGCGACGGTCAGGTCCAGCACCTGCGCGAGACCCGGCGCATCGGGGGTGCCGACCGGGGTGCGCTGCCGGATGCGGACCCCGGCGGCCGCCGCGGCGAGGCGCCGCACGGACTCCTCCGCGACCACGGCGAGCGGCAGGCGCGGGTCGGGGTGCTGCTCGGTCACCGTGAGGTTCGCGGTGAACCCGCCGTCCGGCGGTCCCTCGTGGACGGCGACGACCGCGGCGCTGATCGCGCCCGCCTCGGCCGGCGGCACCGGGCGCCACCCGGCCGGGAACGTGAGCTCGAAACGCATGCCGACCTCAGCCGAAGGGGTTCAGCGCGCTCGCGGCGTGGGACAGGGTGTCCTTGACCTCGCCGGGGTCCACAGTGGCCTCGAAGCCGACCTTGGCGCCGACCCCGAGGCCGAGCCCGAGCTCGCCGCCGACCTTGAGCTTGCCGTCGTCGAACCCCGCCTGGGCGTTCGCCTCCGCGCCCGCCCCGGCCCATGCCTCGCCGGTGACGCCCTGGCTCAACCCGCCGACGTCGGCGTGCACCTCGCCGCTCGCCTTCGCGCCGGCGAAGGCGTCCGCGCCGACCTTCAGGCCGTCCAGGCCCAGCGAACCCTGCGCACCCGCCTCGGCGCCGACGTACCCCTTGCCGGAGCCGCCCGCCTCGAGGATCCCCCAGTGTCCCGAGCCTGCCGCAGAGCCCTGGAACACGTAGGCGTTCGCCCGGGCCTGTGCGGCGAGGTTGTACCCGCTCGTGCCGGCGGTGGCGCCCGCCTCCGCGCCGAGCAGCTTCGCGTCGGCCTGGCCGGCGAACGTGATGTCGCCGAGCTGGGTCGCCCCCTTGACGCCGGTGGAGAACAGGCTCGCCTCGACGGTCTTGCCCCACAACGTGGTGCCGACGAGCGGACCCTTCTTCTTCTCGAACTCGTGCTCCCACTGGTGGTACTTGGCGAACTTGTCGCCCTTCTTCGCCCGGTCCGCCCAGCCGTCGGTCGACTTGATGTCGTAGGCGACCTTCTGCGGGCCGTTCTTCTGCACGTACTGCGCGGGCCCGGCGAGCCAGCTCGGTGCGCCCGCGCCCTTGCCGCCCTGGCTCTCGATGGCACTCGCGTTTGCCTTGCCCGCCTTGGCGAGCTGTTCGCGCGCGCGGGCGAGCACCTCCTGCGCCTGGTGGCGCAGCGCGGCGCCGGGGTCGGTGAACGAACCGCCGACGGGGACCGGCTCGCCACCGGGGCCGGGGGTGAAGGAACCGCCGTGGGACCGGAAGTCCCGCACCGCGGCCCGGGTGGCCGCCTCGCCGCGGTTCCACAGCGCGACGGCTTCGCCCGCCTGGCCCTGCGCCCAGCTGAGGGAGGACGAGTGGCTGTCGAGCGTCTTCGCCGCGGAGGTCATCGCGTCATGCCCGAGATGCCAGTTGCCGGACTCCGGCGTGAACTTGTCCCAGAAGGCGCTGCTGGCCTTCCCCGACCAGTCCGGGATCCGGACGTTGCCGAGGTCGTCGGCGACGTCCTGCATGATCCCGGCCTTGGCCCGCAGTTTGTCGGCGGCGTCGGCGACCGCGGCGGGGTCGCCGGGCACCAGCTCCCTGGGATCGTCGGTCTGCCCGAGCTCCGCCATCAGTGCGGCCCGAACATCTGTGCGCCGCGGTGTTCCTGCTGCTCGTACACGACGGCGGTGCCCTCGAGCGCCTCGCCCGCCGACGCCGAGCGCTGCTGTAGGATCTGCTTCGCGAGCTCCCACGTGGTGCAGAACGCCGACACCGCACCCGCCACCGCACCGTCGCCGTACGCGGCGCCCTTGCCGGCCACGCTCTCGAGCTTGGTGTGATCCGCCTGCCCGATCGCGCTCGCGATCCCCTTCGCCCCCGCGCGCAGCTCGGGGATCTCTACCTCGTACCCATCCACCCCGCCGAGTATGGCCAGCCGGTTGCACACGTTCCGCACACGTGTGATCAGCGGGCGGCGGCCACCCGGAAGCCGACGGTGCCCGCGGTGCGGTCCGGCGCGTTCGCGCCGCGCGCCGACGTGCGGCACCGCCAGCAGTGCGACTCGTGGCACAGGTACGAGCCGCCGCGGGTCGCCCGCTCGCCGCGCCGCCGGCCGCCGAACCAGTTGGCGCACCACTCCCACACGTTGCCCGTCATGTTGTACAGCCCGAACCCGTTCGGCGGGAAGGCGTCGACCGGCGCGGTGCCGGCGTAGCCGTCCTCGGCGGTGTCGCGGCCCGGGAACCGGCCCTGGAACACGTTCATCCGGTGCTCGCCGTCCGGCCGCGCCTCGTCGCCCCACGGGTAGCGGCACTGTTCGAGCCCGCCCCGCGCGGCGAACTCCCACTCGACCTCACCGGGCAGCCGGACGCCCGCCCAGGTGCAGTAGGCGTCCGCGTCCAGCCACGACACGTGTACCACCGGATGGTCCGCCCGCTCGTCCACAATGGACTTCGGGCCCTCCGGGTGCAGCCAGGACGCGTCGCGCATCTGGCACCACCACGGCACGGCCGCCACCGTCGCCGTGGCGTCGGCGGGCAGCAGGCCACCCCACACGAACGACCACCCGGCACGCTCGGCCGTGGTCACGTGGCCGGTCTCGGCGACGAACGCCGCGAACTCGGCGTTCGACACGGCCCGCGTCGCCATGCGGAACGGCGCCACGCGCACCCGCCGCGGCGGCGACTCGGCGTCGTCGGGGTAGCGCTGGTCGTCCGAGCCCATGAGGAACATGCCGCCGGGCAACCCGACCAGGTCGGCCGGGCGCGCGGTGTAGGTGGTCATCCCACCAGGCTCGGACCCGGCGGTCCCGGGGACCTCACCCGAGCCGGGTGATTCCCACCGTTCCTCTGTGTCAGCCCATCTTCTGGCCGACACCGGACCAGATCGCGGCGTGGCCCGGGGTGGGGAACCTGATCTCGCGCACGGTGGGGCCGGTCTCCTCCGGATGCCACTCGGGCGTCCACGTCCAGCCCGGCTCGACGAGCCGGAAGTCGCCCAGCAGCGTGCCGATCTCCGCGCGGCTGCGCCAGATGACGTTGCTGGCGCTCGACGAGTCGTACATCTTCTTCACCCCGACGAGCTTGTCGTCCAGCTCGGGTGGCACGCCCTCGTCGGTGAGGTGCGAGATGGCCATGTACGAGCCGGCCGGCAGCAGCTCGCGCAGCTCGGCCACGGACCGGGGGCCGACGTCCTGGCCGTCCGGGCCGGGCTGGTGGATGTGCAGCACGGCGATCAGCAGCAGCGCGATCGGTTGCGTCGGGTCGAGCAGCTCGGTGTCCAGCGCCTTGCGCCACAGCTCCTGCGGGTCGCGCAGGTCCGCGTCGATCACCGCATGGCGGGCCGGGTCGCCCTGCTGGTCCAGCAGCAGCTCCGCGTGGGCCACGGCGACCGGCTCGTTGTCGACGTAGACGACCCGCACGTCGGAGTCGTGGCCCTCCTCCGCGACGACCTCGTCGGCGACCTGGTGGGTGTTGCCCGCGGTCGGCACGCCCGCGCCGATGTCGAGGAACTGCCGGACGCCGAGTTTCGTCAGGTGCCGTACCGCGCGGTTGAGGAACATGCGGTTGGCGATCGCGATGTCACGCAGCAGGGGAAACCTGTCGAGGACGCGGTCGGCGAACTCCCGGTCGATCGCCCAGTTCGCCGTGCCGCCGAGATAGTAGTCGTAGACGCGCGCCACGCTCGGTCGATTCAGGTCGACACCGACGGGTGGCACCGGATCCGCTTGCACCTCGGACACGAACAGCCCCTCCTTCTTTTTCGTCATTTACGCGAGGCCCGCGGTCTCCCGGCGGGCGGCCGCGACCAGGTCGTGCAGGTATTTCTTGCTGTCTTCCGGACTGAGCGCCGCGTGGTGCAGGCGTTCCCAGTATTTCAGCCGGTCCACCACGAGCCGTGCCCCCGTGGAAACCCGGCCCTCGGTGGCGTATTCGACGTAGACGGTGTCCTTGTGCGCACCCGGCCGGGTGCCGTCGAACTCCAGGACCGTGAAATCCGGATCGAGATACGGGATTTTCGCCTCGTAGGTGAGAATCTGGATGGACACGTGCTCGTGGTCGTCGATGAGGTCGAGCAGGTACTGCGACTGGTCCTCGACCAGCGTCGGCCTGCGGCCGCCCGGCATGCGGTGCAGCGAGGACTCGCTGAGGATCGCCTGGTAGCGCGGCGCCCGCGCGGACCTCAGCAGCCCCACCCGCTCCCGCCGGTCGAGCAGCAGCGACGACACGTCGGTCGCGTCGCCGGCACTTTCGTACTGGCGCAACATGTAGTGCTCGGACTGGAGCAGCCCCGGCATCCGCTCGCTGTGCAGCGCGCGGATCAGGGTCGCGTCGCCCTCGAGCATCCGCAGCTGGAGGTACGCGGCATTCGACCGCGACCCGGCGCGGACACCGGGACCGGCGTGCGCGGCCAGGAGCTGGATCGTGGTCCGGCGGTCCTCCGGCACCTCGTAGATCGCCAGCAACCGGGCCAGATCCTTCGGGCTGACCGCGCACTGCGTCGTCTCGATCTTGTTGATCTTTCCCTGCACGCACCCCAGCGCGGAGGCAACGCGGGCCTGCGTCATGCCGGCAACCTCACGGGCCTTGCGTAGTTCCGCACCGAGCCTGGCGCGACGCTTCGTGGCGTCGTCAGCCACCCGTATCCCCCACTCTTCACTCGAACGAATTCTTCTTAGCGGCGAGAGTAAGCGATACGGGGCGACTTTTGGAAATGCCCCACCACCCGATCGTGTCGTGCGATCCGCTATGAGAACAAAACCCCGGTCAGACTCTCACTTTACCGGCCGCACCGCACCAGGAACTCCGCCCACGACCCCGCCGCGAACTCGAGCGCCGGACCGGCGGTGTTCTTCGAATCCCGCACTCCCACCGACGTTCCGGCGGCAACCTCGACGCAGTCGTTGTTGGGTGTGCACCGGCTCGACCGCGCCCACACCCGGTCGGCCGTCGACGTTCCCCGAACTGGCTCGCTCATGATCTACTCACCATTCCCCGGCTACCTGGACAAGATTAATCGTGCCGGTTGATTAATCGGGCCGCAACCCCTTGCGGTCAGATTGACCAGAACGTGACCACAGTGGACAGTGCGAAGATCCAGGATATCGCTGGAAACGATGTCAGAATTTCCAATAATCTCTCAATTGCGATTAATCGCGATGACGCCCGTACGCGGCGGTGGCGTCACCCATTCGGGTGTATCGGACGCTCGTCGACCGACGCCACGCCACTGGACCGCCCGATCGAGCGGCCAGCCGGGTGAACAGAGCGCGAGCCACCTGCCCAGAATGGTGATTAATCGGTGCAAAGTGGAATTTGTATTGCCGAACCGATCGCGAACGACCGCTGGTCGTTGATCGACGACCGTTGACCGACTCAACATGATGTGCACACCGGCCGAGTTGCCCGGTGTGCAAACTGGAATCGAACAACTCTTCCCGTGCGTAACGGTCACCAAGCCACTCACACGCCCGGACAGCCGGAAAATGTGCGACTCCCTGGTGCAACAGGGAGTCGCACGCAACTGAATCTCGAGAACCTAGGTGAGGAGTTCCAGTCGTGAGCAGTATAAGCGGGCCGGAGCGGATTAATCCACCCGAACCTGTTGCGGATGCGCTCGGTCGGCCCGAGCGCATCACGATCGTGATTCACGCGTTCACGGCCGATCGCATTCGTCCCGCGCCCGACCTGCCGGTGGTCGCGGGCGCACCCGCGGTGCGGGAACGGCGGTGGCCGGGCCAGTCGCGGCAGGCGGACACGGGCCGGCACCACGTCGACGAGTCGTCGTGGCTGGACGTCGCCGAGCGGGTGCTGCACTCGTGGCCGATCACCCTGCGCCTGGCGATACTGATGGTCGTCCTGGCGACGGGCACGGCCGTAGTGGCGGCGGTTGTGGGCGTGGCGTGCCAGCTCGCGCTGGCCGGGCTGGGGATCCGGGCCCGGGTCAGGCGCCGCAGGCGGGTCCGCGCGCTGCAGCTTCGCAGGGCGATGCTCGAACGACCCGGCGCAGCCCGACGCGGCGCCGGGTGAGGGGGCCGACGCGGCCAGGCGCCGCGTCGGACCTGGGGGCGGCCGGGCGCGGCGGGCTTCGGCGCCGCGCCCGGCCCGACACCGGCAGGCCATATCCCCGAAGTCGGCTCCGCGCGCGGCCGCGCCAGACCCGCGAAGTCAGCGCCACGCCCGACCCGGCACCGCCACACCCGCGCGGTCAGAGCCACGCCCGGCTCGGCACCGGTAGGGCCAAACCCTCGAAGCCAGAGCCCACGCCCGACCGGCACCGCCACGCCCGGCTCGGCATGGGTAGGACCAGACCCACGGACCTGGAGCCGCACCCCGTCCGGCTTGTATCGCCGGGCCTGCGGAACCAGCGCCGCCAGACTCACAGAGCCAGCACCGCGCCCGACCCGGCCCGGCCGCGCCCAACCCGCACAAACGGCGTTGCACTCCGGCCAGGCCCGAACCGCCGAGCCCTCGGCCAGCGCCACGCAAGGCTCGCCCGATAGCGCCAGACTCGCGGAGTCAGGGCCAGGCCCAGCCCGGCCGCGCGCGAGAGCAGCGGAACCGCCGCCTCGGCTCGGACCGGGGCCCGGTGAAGCCGGATCGAACGGACCGCGCCTGGGGGAGCCGACTCCGCGGCGCTGGCGCTGACTTCGCGGGCGCTGCCGAGCCGAGCCGATGTGGGCGTCGACTCGGCGGATTGGGGCGCGACCGGGCCGGGCCGGGGCAGCGCCGGTTCTGCGGGTTTGGCGCGCTGCCGGCCCAGGCTGGGCGTGGCGCCGACTTCGCGGGTCTGGCGCGGCCGGGCCGGGCTGGGTGCGGCGCGGCTCAGCTCGTCAGTTCGGGTGTGTGGTCGGCGAGCACGGCCAGGAACTCGGTGGCGAGCCGGCTCCGGTAGCCGTTCGCGCGGCGGACGGCCACTACCGGCAGGCGGGCGTTCACACCGGCGACGTCGATCATGCGCAGGCTGCCCAGCCGCACCTCCTCGCGGACGCTGCTCGTCGGCATCAGTGCGATGCCCAGGCCCGCCTCCACGAGCCGCTTCTGTGCGGTGAGGCTGTCCACCGGCGTGATCGCCGGGTTCGCCAGGCCGGCCGTGATCAGCTGCCGCTCCAACAGGTGGCCGAACGAGTCCGGCTGGCGGCGCTCCGGTGGGAAGCCCAGCCACGTCTCGTCGCGCAGTCGCCGTAGGTCGGGCAGCCGGCGCGCGGTGACCGGATGGCCGGCCGGGACCACGACGTACAGCTTCTCCGCCCCGAGCGGGACCGACTCGAGAGCGGGGTCGGCGTCGGCGAAGTACCGCAGGCCCAGGTCGGCCTCGCCGCTGCGGACGAGTGCGCTCACCTCCCGGCTGGTGGCCGTGCGCAGCTCCACCGACGCCCGCTCGAACCGGGACCTGAACTCGCGCAGCGCGTCCACGATGTGCGAGTCGGCCAGCGTGCCGACGACGGCGAGGCGCAACGTCGTGCCGGCGCCCGCCCGGTCGCGCACCGCGCGCTCGCCGTCGCGGACCGCGGCGAGGGCGGCCTCGGCGTGCGGCAGCAGCGCGTTCCCGGCCTCGGTCGGCACCACGCCCCGGCCGACCCGCTCGAACAACGTGGCGCCGACGGCGGCCTCGAGCTCGCGGACGCGGCGGCTGATCGCCGGCTGGGAGCGATGCAGCCGCCGGGACGCCTCGGTGAAGCCGCCCAGCCGCGCGATGGTCACGAACGCCTCGAGCTCGTCCAGCGTCATGCCATCAGTATTACTGATGACTCTCATCGTTACTATGCATTTGCCTTATGGACTGGGGGCGGCGCAGAGTGGCCGCATGACGTCTCAGCTGGAGAAGGCCGAACACTTCCGCGCTCTGCACGAGCGCCCCGAGCCGCTGCTGCTGCCGAACCCGTGGGACCCCGGTACCGCGCGCCTGCTGGCGGATCTCGGCTTCGAGGCGCTCGGCACCACGAGCCTGGGCGTCGCGAACATGCTCGGCCGCGAGCGCGCCACCGCGGGCGAGGTCCTCGACAACTGCCGGGCCATCTGCGCGGCCACCTCGCTGCCGGTGACCGCGGACCTCGAGAACGGCTACGCCGACGACCCGGCCGAGGCCGCGAAGATGATCGAGACCGCGTACGCGACCGGCGTGGTCGGTGCGTCCATGGAGGACTCGACCGGCGACCCGGACGCACCGATCTACGACTTCGGCCTCGCCGTCGACCGGGTGCGCGCCGCGGTGGAGGTCGCGCGCGGCCTGCCGGTCCCGTTCGTGCTGACCGCGCGGGCGGAGAACCTGCTCCACGGCGTGACCGACCTCGGCGACACGATCCGGCGGCTGCAAGCGTTCGAGGAGGCCGGCGCCGACGTGCTGTACGCGCCGGGCCTGCGCACGCTCGACGAGATGCGCACGGTCGTGTCGTCGGTCGGCAGGCCGGTGAACGTGGTGATGGGCTTCGCGGACCCGGCGATCACGCTGGAGCAGCTGGCCGGGATCGGCGTGCGGCGGGTCAGCATCGGGGGCGCGCTGTCGCGGCTTGCGCTGCGCTCGTTCCTCGACGGCGCCCGGCAGATGCGCGCGGGCCGTTTCGAGTTCGTCGCGGACATGCTCCCGATCGCCGCGCTGCACGAGGCGTTCCGGCACTAGCGTCTGCGGGGTGGACCACGACCCGAGGATCCTGGGGCCCGGCCTGGCACCGACCCCGTTCACCGCGGACCAGATCCGTGCCGGCTGCCCGGCCGGGCGCACGATCCGGCTGCTGGTGGAGGAGGACGGCGCCGGGCCGTACGTCCGCTACAACCGGTTCACCGCGTGCGACGAGGTGGGCGCCACCATCGAGCACGGCCGGCCGGACGACCCCACGATGACCGAGTCCGAACGCACCACATGGGCGGATCTCCAGGCGCACGCGGCATTCCCGGCCGACACCACGACGATCGAGCCGGAGACGATCGACATCCCGCTGGGCGTGGTCGACTGCCTGCGCTACACCGTCGACGGCGCACATCGCGTGCATGTCTTCTGGTTCGCGCCCGACTACCCCGGCATGCCGGTGAGCTTCCTGCGCCGGGAGGCGGGGCGCGTCACCAGCCGCACCACGATGATCGCCAGCGAGACGTCCGGAGGCTGATCAGACCTCGAGGCCGACCGCGGCGAACAGGGCGCGCTCGCACATCGCGCGGAGCTCGGCGTGCGGCACGGTCTCGTGGTCGAGCCAGTCGAGGATCACGGCACTCACGAACATGAGCCAGCCGTGCACGGCCAGGCGGGTCGCCTCGGTGACCGGTATCAGCTCGCCGAGCGCGTCGAGGAGCCGCTCCTCGTTCACGGCCAGGCCCGCCTCGCGAATCTCGCGGACCTCCCGGTCGGCGCCGGCCGCCGCGCGGTGCACGATCCGGTAGCCGTCGGGATGCGCGCGGGCGAACTCGAGGTACACGTCCAGGCCGGCGCGCAGCCGATCACGGACCGGCAGCGACGGGTCCGGCGCGCTCATCTCCAGCAACCGGTCGCGCTGGGCGCGCAGCACCTCGAGGAAGAAGTCCTTCTTCGTCGGGAAGTAGTGGTACAGCAGGCCGCGCGAGACCTCGGCGATCTCCGCGACCTCCTCGATCCACACCTCGTCGTACGGGCGGTCCGCGAACAGCCGCGCGCCGATCGCCAGCAGCTGCTCGCGTCGTTGCCCGGTGGAGAGCCGCGTCCGCATCCGACCACCTTACTTGACATCGGTTCAGTAACACGGGATCGTGGCGCTATTGGACATCAGTTCAGTAGCGGGGAGGGCGCTCATGGACACCAAAGACATTCCGCACCGGCCGGGCCGCCTGCCGGTGGTCGGCGATGTCGTCGGCATGAACCCGCGCACTCCCCTGCAGGACACCGTGCGCCTCGGCCGCGTCCTGGGGCCGATCTTCAGCCGCAAGGTGTTCGACTTCGAGATCGTCGTGGTGTCCGGTGTGGACCTGGTGGCGGAGCTGAACGACGAGACGCGGTTCGGCAAGCACGTCGGCCTCGGGCTGGAGAAGCTGCGCGCGCTCGGCGGCGACGGCCTGTTCACCGCGCACACGTCGGAGCCGAACTGGCGGCTGGCGCACGACATCCTGCTGCCCGCGTTCCGCGCGGAGGCCATGCGCGGCTACCACCCGATCATGCTGGACGCGGCGCGCGAGCTGGTCGCGTCCTGGGACGCCGCGACCGGCCCGGTGGACGTGGCGGCCGACATGACGCGGCTGACGCTGGAGACCATCGGGCGCGCGGGGTTCGGCTACCGGTTCGGGTCGTTCGAGCGCGCCGAGCCGCACCCGTTCGTCACCGCCATGCTCCGCGCGCTGCGCTACGCGCAGCTGCAGAACGTCCGGCTGCCGTTCGTGCGGCGGATCATCGGCGGCACCAAACAGCAGAACGCGGCCGACATCGCGCTCATGACGAACCTCGTCGACGAGGTGATCGAGTCTCGGCGCACCGGCGGCGAGCCGAGCCGGGACCTGCTCGGCCTGATGCTCAGCGAGGGCCATCCGGAGACCGGCGAGAAGCTGGACCCGGTCAACATTCGCAACCAGGCCATCACGTTCGTGGTCGCCGGCCACGAGACGACGTCCGGCGCGCTGTCGTTCGCGCTGTACTACCTGACCCGCCACCCCGAGCTGCTCGCCCGCGCACAGGCCGAGGTCGACGCCGTGTGGGGCGGCCGCGAGCCGGAGTTCGGCGAGGTCGCGAAGCTGCGGTACGTGCGCCGCGCGCTCGACGAGGCGATGCGG
Source organism: Actinophytocola sp. (assembly GCA_035995025.1). GTDB lineage: Bacteria > Actinomycetota > Actinomycetes > Mycobacteriales > Pseudonocardiaceae > Actinophytocola. The sequence goes on along the minus strand of DASYKY010000021.1, from coordinate 67,081 downwards.
CTGTGGCCGACCGCGCCGGGCTACTCCCGCGAGGCCCGCGAGGACGTGCTGCTCGGCGGGCGGTACCGGATGCGCGCGGGCGACTGGGTGGTCGTGCCTTTGCCGCTGCTGCACCGCGACCCGTCCGTGTGGGGCCCGGAAGCCGAGACGTTCGACCCCGACCACTTCGAGCCGGCGGCGGTGCGCAAGCGTCCGGCGCACGCGTACAAGCCGTTCGGTACCGGGGAACGGGCGTGCATCGGCCGGCAGTTCGCGCTGCACGAGGCGGTGCTGGCGCTGGGCATGGTGCTGCAGCGCTACGACCTCGAGGCCGACCCGGACTACGAGCTGGAGATCGTCGAGTCGCTGACGCTCAAGCCGGCCGGTTTCCGCGTCACGCCACGGATCCGGTCGCTCGTGTCCCGTTAGGAGCGCGGCGGGAGCGGGACGAACCCGCTCGTGCGGCGCACGTACTCGGCGTAGCCGGGGCGGGACCCGGCGAGGTGCTTCTCCGTCAGCGGCTTGCCGGTGCCCTTGGCGAGCACGAACGTCATCAGCAGCGGCGCGGGCAGCGTGGCCATGCCCGCCCACGTGCCGCACGCGAGCAGGTACAGACCCCACCACACGGTGGCGTCACCGAAGTAGTTCGGGTGCCGGGTGTAGCGCCACAGCCCGGTGTCCAGCACCCGCCCGCGGTTGGCCGGGTCGGCGGCGAAGCGGCGCAGCTGCCAGTCGCCGACCGTCTCGAACACGAAGCCCACCAACCACACCGCCGTACCGGCCACGAGCAGCCACACCGGGGCGCCGGACCCGTACTGTCCGATTTGGACAGGCAGGGACACGACGTAGAGGACGGCCGCCTGGGTGAGGTAGACGACGCGGGCCAGCCGCAGGCTCGGCCACCGGGTCGCCTTGGCGCGGATCTCCACGTACCGGCGGTCCTCGGGCTTGCCGCGGTTGCGTAGTCCGATGTGGACGGCGAGGCGAACGCCCCACACGACGGTGAGCACGGTCAGCAGCAGGCGGGTGGCCAGGTCACCGTCGGAGAGGGCGAACGTGGTGAGCGCGACGACCGCGAACCCGAGGCCCCACAGCGTGTCGACGATGTCGTGCCGGTCGCGCGCGACGGAGACGGCGAACACGAGTCCGAAGAGGACAAGGACCGCACCGGCGCTCGCGAGGAGCCCGACCCACGCGTCAGCCATGCTTGACCTGCCGCTCGCGGACAGCGGGCATGTCCGCGGTCCCGTCCGCGCGGGTCCGTACCGCCACGATCTGGTCCACGCCCATCCGGTTCTCCTCGAACGCCAGCGCTCCCCCGGCCAGGTAGAGCCGCCACACCCGGGCCTGCTCGATGCCGACGAGCGCGACGGCGTCCGGCCACCGCCGCTCCAGCGTGGCGAGCCAGGCGCGGCAGGTGCGCACGTAGTGCTCGCGCATGGCGTGCACGTCGCGGACCTCGAACCCGGCCCGGGCGAGGTGGTTCAGCGTGGCGCCCACCGGCCGCATCGTCATGTCCGGGGCGATGTAGCGCTCGATGAACGCGCCGCCGCCGGGTGCGACGGCGCCGCGGGACATCTGCTGGAGCAGCAGCCGGCCACCCGGCCGCAGCGCGCGGAAGAGGGTGGCGGCGTAGCCGGGGTAGTTCTGTTCGCCGACGTGCTCGCCCATCTCGATGGAGGCGACCGCGTCGTAGGGCTGGTCGGCCGGCGAGTCACAGACGTCGCGGTAGTCCTGCAGCCGTACCTCGACCGTGCCGCCGAGCCCGGCCGCCGCGACGCGGGCGCGCACGTGGTCGCGCTGCTCGCGGGAGAGCGTGATGCCGGTGACGTGCGCGCCGTGGTGCTCGGCGGCGTGCAGGACGAGCGAGCCCCAGCCGCAGCCGACGTCGAGCAGCCGCATGCCGGGGCGCAGCTCGAGCTTGCGGCAGATCAGCTCGAGCTTGTCGGTCTGCGCGTCGTGCAGCGTGTACGTGTCGTCAGGGGAGCTCCAGCCGGAGGTCCAGTAGGCGCAGGAGTAGGCCATGTGCGGGTCGAGCAGCAGCCGGTAGAAGTCGTTCGACAGGTCGTAGTGGTGTGCGATGGCGGCCCGGTCGCGGCGGCGGGTGTGCAGCCGCCCGGACAGCCGTGCCTCGGCGGCGGGCCGCGGCGGGCGGGGGCCCACGGCGTGCAGACCGGTGGCGGCGCGCAGCATCCCCGGCCACTCCGCCAGAGCGGGGCGCGACCGGCCACCCAGCCGCCAGAACCGGCTCAGCCCCTCGGCGAGATCGCCGTCGACGTCAAGCTCACCGGACACGTAGGCCCGGGCGAGGCCCAGCTCGCCGGGCGCCCACAGCACGTGCCGGATCGCGCGGGGCGACCGGAGCACCACGCACGGCCCGTCGGCCGCGCCCGCCCGGCTGCCGTCCCACGCCCGCAGGCCGACCGGGAACCCCCCGCCGGCCAGCCGTTCCACCAGGTCCACCACTCGCGACGCAACGCCCGCGGCCACGCGCACTCCTCTCGTCGCCCCCAGCTTCGGAGCCGCCGCGGCCACGGATTGGCCCGCCTCGACAAACCCCGCGAGTCCAACGTTCCCGACCCGCGAGTCCAACGTCCGGAACGTTGGACTCGGGGGCCCGCAGCGTTGGACTCGCGGGTGGGGACGGTTGGACTCGCGGGGCTAGGCGTCGGTGGCCGGGGTGGCGACCGCGGGGTCCGGCGTGCGGACCACGGGCGCGGGGGCCGCCGGCTCGGGGTCGTCGAGGTCGGCGTCCTCGTGCGGCTCGTGGGCGGCCATGCGCCTGCGGACCACCATGGTGACCACGAGGCCGGCGGCCACGGCGACGGCCAGGCCGATCCAGGAGAAGCGGGACAGCCACTCCTCCGCGACGGTGCCCAGGTAGTACACGGCGGCCGTGGTGCCGCCCGCCCACGCGATGCCGCCGAGGGCGTTCGCGGCGAGGAACTTGCCGTAGTGCATGTGCAGCGAGCCCGCGAGCGGGCCGGCGAGGATGCGCAGCAGCGCGATGAAGCGGCCGAAGAACACCGCCCACACGCCGCGGCGCTGGAACAACCCGCGCGCCTTCGCGATGTGCGCGGGGCCGAAGTGCTTGGGGAACTTCCGTCCGGCCCAGGCGAACAGGCGCGGGCCGCCCTTGCGGCCGATCAGGTAGCCGACGCTGTCCCCGATGATCGCGCCCGCGGTCGCGCAGACGCCGATCCACAGCGGGTTCAGCGCGTCGTGCTGCGAGGCCAGCAGCGCCGCACTGACCAGCACGATCTCCCCCGGCAGCGGGATGCCGAGACTCTCCGTCCCGATCACGACACCGACGATCAGGTAGACCGCCAGCGGCGGGATCGTGTTGAGGATCTCGTCGACGTGCAAGGCCCCCTCCTTCTCCGGTCACGCCCGACCATGGGACCACACGGCGGCTAATGGGCACCGCATGGGTCCGGGCGACCCACATTAGTGGGTCGCCCGGACCAAATGGGACGTAACGGATCAGATCAGATGATGCCGCGGCTGTGGAACGCGGCCCGCACCGCCTTCGCGGCGCCCTGGCCGTACATCGCCCGCGCGGTGGTCACGGTCGCCTGCGCGGCGGCCGCCATCGAGGTGTCCGGCGCGTAGGAGAACTGCGCCTCGAGGACCAGCTTGGCCGACTTGGTCCGGCCGAGCGCCTTGTAGACGTCGAACAGCCCGCGCGACCAGATCTGACCGTCGTCGTGCACCTCGCCGTCGAGGTCGGCGTAGGTCAGGTCGGTGTCGGTGCGCCGCAGGCAGTGCGGCTCGTCGTCCGTGTAGGACGTCGAGTCCCAGTCCATGATGCAGGCGAGCGGCGTGACCCGGGTGTTCGGCCCCGCGCCGGCGGCCATCACCAGCGCCCACCAGTCACCGAAGCCCTCACCGATGGCACCGGCCTCCTCGGTGCTGCCGAAGCCCGGCACCTGCGCGTCCTGGATCGCGTGGCCGTACTCGTGCCAGATCACCTCGGCGTCCTCGGCGTCGTCGACGCCGCCGGTGCCGAACGTGATCCCGTCGACCTCCGGGTCGTAGAAGGAGTTGTCGTCGGTGAACCCGGTCGTCGTCAGGTCCTGCGGCTCGTTGTTGACGTCGCGGAAGCCGAGCTGGTGGATGTAGGTCTGCGCCTGGGTGACGCTGTAGTACGCCATGACCTGTTCGAAGTGGTCGTTCGACCGCTGGTAGTTGAACTCCAGCTTCCGCGAGTGCGGCTGGGTGTTCGCCGGGTCGATGATCGTGGCGTAGCTGCCGTGCAGGCCACCGGAGCCGTCGAGCTTGGTGAGCTTGACCGTCTTGTACCCACGCTTCGGGACGGCCGCGTTCGCGTCGTCCTGGTCGGTGAGCGACTCGTCCTGCAGGGTCACGACCGGGTTCGGCGAGAACACCCGGCCGGTGCCGGTGTCCCGCTTGACCATGCTCTCGGTCTTGAGCACCGCGCCGGACGAGGCGTCCACGAGGGTGCGAGAGGTGCCGGCGCTCGAGCGGGTCAGCACGGCGTAGACGAGCTTGGCCTGCGAGCCGGGCAGCACGGACAGCTCCCGGTCGTAGGGTCTGCCGTTCGCGCGGGCGCCGGCGGTCGCCTCGGCGGAGGCGGCCGCCACCCGGGGTGTGGTCGCGCCGGACAGCCCGGTGACCGTGCGGCGGCCGTCGTTCACGGTGACGTGCCCGTTGGCCTTGTCGACGTGCTTGACGTAGTAGCCACCCAGGACCGAGTGCCCGGCATAGGTCTGGGCGTACCAATAGTGGGTCGCGAGCAGCGAGTCGCGCGTGGCGACGAGCTGCAGGCCGTCCGGGGCGGGTGCCGCGGTCGCGGCCGCCCCCGACAGCGGGATCAGGAGGGCGGCAACGGACACCGCCGACACGGTGAGACGACGCAGACGCATAGGGTCGGTCTCCTGGCTCCGGGCCCGGCGTGACTGCCAGACCGTGCCTGGAGAACGGTAGACAACGCGACCCGCCAGGGCGATAGCCCGAACCGACCATTGGGCGGGAAATGTGCCGCTCATAAGCGGCCAAACAGGACCATTCGCCCGGTGGTCATGCCGGCGCCGCCGCGGGGCCCGGGGGGCAACGTCCGCGGCGGCGCCGGTGCACAGTGGACCGTGCGTGAGGATCAGTACCAGTGCGCCCGGCCACCGACCCGGCGGCCGACGCCGCCCATGATCGCGAGGACCGCGCCGACCACGACCAGCACGCCGCCGACCGTCGTGAGAATGGGAATACCGGCCAGCAATCCGATGACTAAGAGGATCACACCAAGAATAATCAACGGGGACTCCTTCGGAGAGTCGACTTGCGACTATCTGGTTGTCGCAACTCGGTCAGAAGTTGAATTCCCCCGCATTGGGGACCTAAACCTGCTAACCCAGGTCGTTCGCCTTGAACGTGTTGCACTGGTTGGGATCGCCCGTGCGATATCCGGTCGTGTACCACTTCTGACGCTGCGTGGACGAACCGTGCGTGAACTGCGTGGTGTCCACCCGGCCGCCGCCGAGCTCGCGCTGGATGAAGTCGTCTCCGATTCGGGACGCGGCGTCGAGCGCGGCGGTCACGTCGCCTTGCGTGACGCCGGTGATGAGCGGCTTGCCCGAGGACGTCGGCGTGTTCGCGGCGTGGTTGGCCCACACCCCCGCGTAACAGTCCGCCTGCAGCTCGAGACGAACCGAGCCCGACTTCGGCCCGCTCCCCGGCTGCACCTGGTCCGACGTGCCGAGCAGGTTCTGCATGTGGTGGCCGTACTCGTGCGCCAGCACGTAGCCCTCGACGAACGGACCGCCGGTGGCGCCGAAGCGGTCCCTCAGCTCGGTGAAGAAGTTCAGGTCGATGTAGACCTCGCCGTCCGCCGGGCAGTAGAACGGGCCGGCCGCCGAGGAGGCGCTGCCGCACCCGCCGGTCTGCACGCCGCCGGAGAAGAAGGTGGTCTGCGCCTCCCGGTAGTCGCGCCCGGAGTTCTGGAACGCGTCGGACCAGAACGCCTGGATCGAGTTGATGAACGCGACCGCGCGGCAGTCGGCCTCGCGGTTGGCGTCGGCGCCGGTGCGGCATTTCTCGCCGATCGACTCCGAGCCGACCTGCTGGTCGGCGCTCACGTCGCCGAACCCGGACCCGGACGGCAGCGCGTCGCCGCCGCCGAGCTGCGAGATCACGAAGTAGATGATCAGGCCGACGATGCCGAGCCCGCCACCGCCGACGGCGATGCGGCCACCCGTCCCCCGCTGGTCGCTAACCTGTGAGGTGTCGAGCTGGGCGTCGTCGTCGAACTGCACTCGGGTCCTCCTGGGACGTCAGCGCCTGCGGCGCCAGGCGAAGTTGCGGCCGCGCGCGTTCACACCGATGCCGGCCATGTGCAGGGCGACGCAGAGCAGCCCGGCGATGAGCAGTGTGCCAGTGGTGATCGTGTCACCGAGAGAGGCGTTCGCGAGGTCGAGGATCAGGGCTAACCCGAAGACGACGGCGGCGATGATGGCGAACACGGAGTGCCTCCTTGTTGTTGGGGTGGAACGGGGTCAACGTCTGCCGGGCAGGGCCGGGTTCGTGGTCGCCCCGGTGCTGGCGCTGCCCACCTGTGCCTCGTACTTCGCGAGGACGCCGGTGCGGTAAGGGTTCTCCGGCGCTCGCCACGCGGCCGCCCGCGCCACGATCTCGTCGCCGGGCAGGTCCACGTCGATGCGCCGGGCGGCCACGTCGATGGTGACCGTGTCCCCGTCGCGCACCGCCGCGATCGGCCCGCCGCGCGCGGCCTCCGGCGCGACGTGGCCGGCCATGAACCCGCGGGTGGCGCCGCTGAACCGGCCGTCGGTGATCAGCGCGACGTCCCCGCCGAGCCCGGCGCCCTGCAGCGCACCCGTGACGGCCAGCATCTCCCGCATGCCCGGGCCGCCCGCCGGTCCCTCGCCGCGGATCACCACGACGTCGCCCGCCGCGATGCCGCCGGCGAGCACGGCGGCCATCGCCGCCTCCTCGCCCTCGAACACCCGCGCCGGGCCGCGGTGCCACAGCCGCTCGTGCCCGGACAGCTTCACCACCGACCCGTCCGGCGCGAGGTTGCCGCGCAGGATCGCGAGCCCGCCGGTCGGCTTGAGTGGACGGTCCAGCGGCAGCACGACCTCCTGGCCCGGCGTCTCCGCCGCGTCCCGGGCCGCCTCGCCGAGCGTTGCACCGGTGACCGTCCGCGCGTCCGGGTCGAGCAGCCCGCCCTCCAGCAGGCGCCGCACGAGCAGCGGCACGCCGCCCGCCGCGTACAGGTCGGTGGCGACGAACCGGCCGCCCGGCTTGAGGTCGCAGACCAGCGGGGTGTTCGCGCTGATCTCGTCCATGTCGTCGATGGTGACGGCCACGCCCATCTCGGCGGCGATCGCGAGCAGGTGCAGCACCGCGTTGGTTGACCCGCCGGACGCGGCGACCGCGACCATCGCGTTGCGGATCGAAGCGCGGGTGATGACGTCGTGCGGGCACAGGCCGGCGCGCAGCACGTCCATCGCGAGGCGGCCGACGGTCGCGGCGACGCCGGTCTTGTGCTCGTCCTGCGCGGGCACCATGGCCGAGCCGAGCGGGCTGATGCCCATCACCTCGAACACCATGGCCATCGTGTTCGCCGTGAACTGCCCGCCGCACGCGCCGAACCCGGGCGAGGCGGCCTCCTCCAGCTCGGTCAGCTCCGCGTCGGAGAGCCGGCCCGCGGAGTGCGCGCCGATGCCCTCGAACACCTCCTGCACGGTGATGTCCCGGTCGCGCCAGCAGCCCGGCCGGATGGAGCCGCTGTAGAGCAGCACGCTCGGCACGTCGACCCGGGCCATCGCCATCACCGCGGCCGGGATCGTCTTGTCGCAGCCCGCGATGCCGACGAGCGCGTCGAAGCAGTGCCCGCGCGCGACCAGCTCGATGGAGTCGGCGATGACCTCGCGCGACACGAGCGAGGTCCGCATCCCCGGCGAGCCCATGGTGATCCCGTCGGAGATGGCGATCGTGTTGACCTCCATGGGTGTGCCGCCCGCCGCGCGCACACCGTCCTTTATGGAGGCAGCGAGCGTGCGGTGGCCGAGGTTGCACGGCATGGTCTCAGTCCAGCAGTGCGCGACGCCGACGAACGGCTTCGCGAGCGCCTCGGCGTCGTAGCCCATGCCCTTGAGCTGAGCCCGCGCGCCCGCCCGGGCCGGACCCTCCACAAGAGACCGCGAACGGTGCTTGAGGTCCATCGTGACTCCTCGACGCCGACGGCCGCCTGCTGGCGCTACACAACGGTAACGCCGCAGGCGGCCCGCCGCCCGCCGACTAACGGAACCTCAGGGGACCGTGACGGCACCCAACCACAAGCAATCGCACATCCGCGCCGTTCGCTGGAGCGCAACGGACACTTTCAATTCCGGGGAGGCGGACTAGTCAGCCCCGCAGGCGGGCCATCGCGGCGTAGCTCTCCGCGGAGAACTCCAGCGACTGCTCCGGGTGCGCGGCGTCGCCGGGCGCGTTGTCCTGCTCGTACATCGGGTTGTGATAGGTCCGCGCGCCCATGTTCGCGAAGAAGTGCTCGTAGTCGATGTCGCCCTCGCCGAACGGGACCATGTCGTACCCGTCGGCGGTGGCCGGGTTCGAGTTGCCGTCCTTCGCGTGGAACAGCGGGAAGCGCTTCGTCTGCTTCTTCACCACCGCGAGCGGGTTGAACACCTTCGTCTGGGTGGAACCGTCCGGCGCGGTGTAGGTCTTGTACCGGAACTGCGCCACGTGCGCCCAGAAGATGTCCATCTCGAGCCAGACGACGTTCGGGTCGGTGCTCTTGAGGAAGTACTCCAGCCGCCGGACGCCCGAGGAGCGGGTCGGCCGGCCCTGGTCGTCCAGCGGGCCCTTGTCGAGCAGGAAGCTGTAGGCCTCGTGGTGGTTGTGCGTGTAGAGCTTGAGGCCCGCGGCGTCCGCGATCGTGCCCATCGCGTTCCACTTGTCGGCCGCTTCGTCCCAGTCCGCCTTGTACGGGCTGCCCGTCGGGTCGCCGCCCGTGCCCATGTGCGACATGCCCAGGATGTTCGCGATCTCCAGCTGCCGCTTGAGCTCGTCACGGTCCTCTCTGGACAGTGGCCACGAGCCGGGGATGAAGCCGTGGTTGCCCTGGGCGACCAGGCCGGCGTCGTCGAGGAAGCCGCGCAGGATCCGCGCGCCCTCGACGGTGCCCAGGTCCGCGCCGCCCGGGGCGTTGGCGTGCTGGCCGTAGCCGGCGAACTCGACCTGCCGGTAGCCCATGTCGCCCAGCGCGAGGAGCACGTCGCGGAAGCCGGACGGCAGGGTCGTCGACAGCGGATCGCGGCCGATCGCGTCGCGCACGGTGTAGACGATGATGCCGCGCTTGGCGGGCGGCACGAGGACGGTGTTGCCCGCGGCGGCGGGAGCGGCGGCGGCGGTCGGGGCCGTCGCCGAGAGCGCCGCGGCGGCGGCGACTCCCGTGGTGGCCGCCGCCCCGAGGAAGCGGCGCCGGCTCAGACCCAGTGTGCGTTGCAGGATTCCGGCGGGATCGACATCTCTGTCGTAGTCGCTCATAGCTGGGACAGTAAGACGACTTTTGCACGGTGGTCAAGCAAAAGGTTGCGGATAATCGGAGAAAGAAGAGGATCTCCTAGACTGAAGTGCGAACATGGCCGAGAGTGACGAGAAACGTCACGGAGCGGGAGGTCATCCAGCATGCCGGCTGACCGGGCGTACCCGGACGGCCTCGCCGCGGGCCGTGGCGAGGTCTTCCAGCTGCTGCGCGACGGTCGCCCCCGCACCCGCGCCGAACTGTCGGCCGAGACCGGGCTCGCGCGCTCGACCATCGCCGAGCGCGTCGACACGCTGCTGGCGTCCGGGCTGCTGCTCCCCGCGGACAAGGCGGGCTCGACCGGCGGCCGCCCGCCGACGATGTTCACGTTCAACCCGCGGGCGCGGGTCGTGCTAGCCGCGGACATCGGCGCCACCCACGCGAAGGTGGCGATCACCGACCTGACCGGCGACGTGCTCGCCGAGGAGGAGAAGAAGGTCGACCTGGCGATCGGACCGGACCAGGTGCTGGCCTACGTCGCCGACGCAAGCGAACGGCTGGTGGCGCAGACCGGCCGGGCCGCGACCGACCTGCTCGGCATCGGCGTCGGCCTGCCCGGCCCGGTCGAGCACTCGACCGGCCGCCCGGTGATCCCGCCGATCATGCCGGGCTGGGACGGGTTCGACGTCAAGACCCACCTGGCCGGCCGGCTCGGCGTGCTGACCCTCGTCGACAACGACGTGAACCTGATGGCCCTCGGCGAGCACAAGGCGTACTGGCCGGACGAGCCGAACATGATGTTCGTCAAGGTCGCCACCGGCATCGGCAGCGGGCTGATCAGCGACGGCAGGCTGCACCGCGGCTCGCGGGGCTCCGCGGGCGACATGGGCCATGTGCAGCTGCCGCACGGCGCGGACGTGCCGTGCAGCTGCGGCAACCTCGGCTGCCTCGAGGCGGTCGCCAGCGGGTCGGCGATCGCCGGGCGGCTGACCGCGGCCGGCATCCCGGCGGACACCAGCTCGGCCGTGGTGACGCTGGCCCGTGGCGGCGAGGTCGAGGCGATCCAGCAGATCCGCCAGGCCGGCCGGGACATCGGCGAGGTGCTGGCCACCGCGGTCAGCCTGTTCAACCCGTCGGTGATCGTGGTCGGCGGCTCCCTGTCGCAGGCGGGCGAGTACCTAATCGCGGGCGTGCGCGAGGTCGTCTACCGCCGCTCACTGCCACTGGCCACCACTGAGCTGCGCATCGTCCAGTCCCGCGCGGGCGACCGGGCGGGCGTGATCGGCGCGGCGACGATGGTCATCGACCATGCCCTGTCGCCTTTCCAGCTCGACGCGCTCCTCGACCGCTGAACCGCCCTGCGCGGGAATCGAGGAGTGTTCCGGCAATTCTCTATCGGATACACATTCCGGCCCGAGTTCCTCACGAAGAATGGTGTCGATCCGCGTGGACGCGCGTTGTAGCGAGCCCCGGGCGGCGCCCGCCACCACGACGACAAGCAGGATCACCCCGATCGAGACCACGACCGCCGGCGGCGCGCCACGCCATGTGGCGAGCGCCCCCGCGAGGCTCACGACTCCCAGTCCCACAAGGAGATTCGCGGGTCGGCTGGCGAGGCGAAACGGGTGTACGACTGGCGTTCTGAATACTGTGCGCATGGATTCTCCCCTGACCACTATGGACATTCGATCGCGCTCAGCGAGGTTCCCGTTACCGACGATAACGACGAGAATTCGCTACGATCGGTAGCCGATCCGGGAGAAATTGCCCGAATACGGTGACACTAGGTGAGAACGCCGAATGAATCGTGAACGCGATTCATTTCGAGTCGCCGCGTTTCGGTTGGGTCACGGTAAATTCACTCAGAGAAATCCCTGCACGGTGTGTACTCCACCCGAGTGACATCCGCACGTCCGGCTACAGGGACAATGATCGCGTGGACGCGGCGCGGGTCATGATCGTCGAGGACTCCGAGGCCATTCGGCTCTCGGTGGAGTCCGCGCTCGCCGAGGCCGGCCACACCGTGCTCGGCCGCCCCGACGGCAGCGACCTCGAGCCGCAGCTGGCGACGTTCCGGCCGGACATCGTCGTGCTCGACGTGATGCTGCCCGGCCGCGACGGGTTCGCGCTGCTGGAGGTGATCCGCCGGCACTCGGCGGTCGGGGTCGTCCTGCTCACCGCGCGCGACGCAGTCGACGACCGGCTGCGCGGGCTCGGCGGCGGCGCCGACGACTACGTGGTCAAGCCGTTCGTGCTGGCCGAGCTCGTGGCACGGGTGGAGGCCGTGCTGCGCAGGCTCGGCCGCACGCAGCCGGTCATCGAGGTCGGCGACCTGGTCATCGACGCGGACGCCGGCGTCGTGCACCGCGGCGGCGTGCCGATCGAGCTGACCGCCACCGAGCTGCGGCTGCTCGTCCACCTCGCCCGCCGCCGCGACCGCGTGGTCGGCAAGGCGCAGCTGCTCGCCGCGGTGTGGGGCTACGACGACTACGCGGCGAACCTGGTGGAGGTGCACATCAGCGCGCTGCGCCGCAAGCTCGAGGAGCGCGGCCCGCGCCAGCTGCACACCGTGCGCGGCCGCGGGTACGTGCTGCGGGACGAGCCCGGATGAGCACCCACACGACCCCAGGCACGACCACACGCACGACGTCGCTGCGCCGCCGGGTCACGCTCACCGCGCTCGGCGTGCTGGGCGTGGTCCTGGTGGCCGCCGGGCTGGCCGTCAACGCCGTGTTCACCGCGCAGGCCGAACGCAGCCTCAACGCGCTGCTGGCCGGCCGGGTGCAGCTCGCCAAGCAGCTGGCCAGGCAGAACGTCGCCCCGGACACCCTGGTGCGGCGGGTGGACGCGCCCGGGCTGCGGGTGTCGCTGCGGCTGCCGTCCGGCGAGCTGGTCGGCGCGCAGCCGGCGAAGAGCGGCGACCTGCGGCTGGCGCGGGCCCGGCTGAGCGGCCCGGAGCGGATCGACGGCGCGCGGCTCGTGATCAGCGCCGACACGCAGCTGTTGTCCGGCGCGCAGCGGACCCTGCAGCGGGTGCTGGTCATCGCGGGCGTCGCCGCGCTGGCGCTGACCGCGCTCGGCCTGTTCGTCGGCATCCGGGTCGCACTGTCCCCGCTCGACGCCATGACGGGCCTGGCCCGCGCGATCGCGGGCGGCCGGCGCGGTGGACGGCTCCGACCGTCCAAACCGGACACCGAGCTGGGCAGGGCGGCGTCGGCGTTCGACGAGATGCTGGACGCCCTGGAGGGCGCCGAGCGGACGGCCCGCGCCTCCGAGGAGCGCACCCGCCTGTTCGTCGCCGACGCGGCACACGAGCTGCGCACGCCGATCGCGGGCGTGCGGGCGGCCGCGGAGGCGGTGGTGGCCGAGCGGGACCCGGCACGGCGCGAGCGGCTCTCGATGCTGCTGGTGCGCGAGTCGGATCGGGCGAGCCACCTGGTGGACGACCTGCTGGACCTAGCCCGCATCGACGCGGGGCTGACGCTGCGCAGCGAGCCGGTCGACCTGCGGGCGCTCGCCGGTACGCAGCTGGAGCGGGTGCGGCTGGTGGCCCCGGACGTCGCGGTCGAGCTGAACGGCGAGCACGTATGGGTGTCCGGCGACGCGGACCGGCTCACCCAGATCCTGACGAACCTGACCGACAACGCCCGCCGCGCGATGGACGGCAGCGGCACGCTCACCATCGCCGTCCACCGCGCGGGCCCGGCGCGCCTGCTGGTGACCGACTCCGGGCCGGGCGTGCCCGAGCGGGACCGCGACCGGATCTTCGACCGGCTGGTCCGCCTCGACGCCGCCCGCGGCCGGAAGTCCACACAGGACACCCCGCGGCAGAAGGCCCAGGAGGCCTCGCGAGGTGGCGCCGGGCTGGGGCTGGCGATCGCCCGCGGCATCGCCCGCGCCCACGGCGGCGACCTGCGCTGCCACGCCCGCGCCGACGGTCAGCGCGGCGCCGCCTTCGAGCTGACCCTGCCCTGACCGGGGCCTACCACACCTCGCGAGTCCAACGCTCCGGTCCGGCGAGTCCAACGCTCCGATCCAGCGTGTCCAACGCTCCGGTACCGACCCGCGCGCGCCGACTCGCGACACGCCGAACGTTGGACTCACCCGCGCCGAGCGTTCGACTCGCGACGCGCCGAGCGTGACTCGCGACGCGCTGAGTGTTGGACTCGCCGGCGCTTAGTGTTGGACTCGCGGCGTTCTTAGGTGTTGACGAGGCCGTCGACCTTTTGTGTGTGGCCGTCGAGGATCTGGCCCGGGTCCGCGCCGAGCACGTCGGTGAGCATCGAGGCGTACACGTCGCGGAAGTCCGTCGTGGACTTGAGGTCGTCTTCGTCCAGGTCTGTCAGGCTCGGCTGGTCGCCGAAGAACCCGCCGTGCACCCGGTCGCCCAGCACGAACACCGGGCCGGCCGTGCCGTGGTCGGTGCCGTCGCTCGCGTTGCCCTTCACCCGGCGGCCGAACTCCGAGTACACCAGCACGACGGCCTGCTTGCCGCGGTCGGTGGCGGCCAGCCGCTTGGCGAACGGGGTCAGCGCGGTGTCCAGCTCGGTCAGCAGCCGTTCCTGGGTGCCGCGCTCGTCGGCGTGGGTGTCGAAACCGCCGAGCGACACCGAGTACGCCCGCGTCGGCACGCCCGCCTCGATGAGCCGCGCCACCACGTCCAGCTGCGCGGCCAGGCCGCTGTTGCCGCCCGCCGACGCACCCTTGTCGCGCTCCTCGTCCTGATCCTTGTCCTCGCCGTCGGGCCCGTGCACCGCGCCGCCCAGCGTCTTCGCCGCGTTGTGCAGGTCGGTGATCGAGCGGGCGGCGGCCGCCTGCCAGTGCTCCTCGCCGTCCGAGGCGGCGCCGAGCGCGGCGAACCCCTCGCCGAGATCACCCTTCGGCAGCACCAGCCCGCCGGCCGGCAGCGAGGCCGCTGCGGTCTTCTCCCCCGCGAAAAGCGGCGGCAGCACCGGGTCGATGGCCAGCGCGTGCAGGGGGTTGCCGTCGGTGACGTCGAGCCAGCGGCCGAGCCAGCCGGTCGGTATGGGGGTGTCGGGCGAGCCGGTCTGCCAGATGCCCATCGAGCGGAAATGGCTGTGGTCGGGCTTCGGGTAGCCGACGCCCCGCACGACCGCCAGCTTGCCGTCGTCCCACAGGCCCTTCATACCCTTCATGCCCGGGTTGAGGCCCAGGTTCTCACCGAGGTCGAGCACCTCGCCGGGCTTGTAGGCGAGGTCCGGCCGGGCGTCCTGGTACGCGTTGTCCGAGGCCGGCACGACGGTGTTCAGCCCGTCGTTGCCGCCGTAGAGCGTGAGCACGACGAGCACACCGGCGTCCGGGTCGAGCGGGTCGTCGGAGGCCGCGGACATCAGGTTGTCCCAGTCGACCTGGGTGGCCCCGACGGTGGCGAGTGCGCCGGCCGCGGCAACTCCCGACCAGGTCAGGAACCGCCTGCGGGTCAACGGGTTCAGGTGGTCGTTCATCGGCTCACCACGTATTCCGGTGCGCACGCCGCGAGGGCGGCCACCTTGGCTGGGTCCCCGCCGACCTTCTGCAGTGCCGCGCGGGTGCGGTCCGACCAGACGTCGACGGCGAGCAGCTCGCGCGCGCCCTCCACCCGGTCCTTGCTCTGGGTCAGCGGGTCCAGCTTCGCGTGCTCGACGACCGCCTGGGCGACCTTGAGCCGGGTGAGGCCGGCCGCCGTGGTCAGCCAGGACGCGCCGGAGGGCCAGCCACCGACGCTCGGCGGCCGGAACGGCACCTGCCCGAGCCCCATCAGTCCTTTGTAGAGCTTCGCCTGGACCTTCTCGTCGAGCGCGGACGGCCGTACGCCGAGCGCCCGCATCAGCCCGACCAGCCACTCCACCGGCTGCTTGACCAGCGCCGTCTTCTCGTCGCGGAACGCGGGCTCGCTCGCCATCGCGCGGAGCGTGGCCCTGATGTCGCGGTTCGGGCCGTACGCCTCGAGGATCCGGTCGCGCGCCTGATCGTCGGGCGGGGTCGGCGACACCAGCCGGTTCCACATCCGGCCGACCACGAACGGCGCCGACTCCTCGCGGCCGAGCACGAGGTCGACGAACGAGTCGGCGTTGTAGTCGTCGCTCTTGCCGAAGATCGTCTGTGGCTTGTCGTCGTGCCGCTTCGCCACGTACTTCGCCGCGCCGGTGTGCTTGTCGATCGTCCAGCCGGTGAGTGCCCTGGCCACCTCGCGGACGTCGTCCTCGGAGTAGTGGCCCACGCCGAGCGCGAACAGCTCCATGAACTCCCGCGCGAGGTTCTCGTTGGCGGCGCCGACCTTGTTGTCGTTGCCGTCGAGCCAGACGATCATCGCCGGGTCGACGATCATGGCGTGCGCCAGCGGGGTGAAGCTGCCCATGCCGAGCCTGCGGAGGGTCTCGTTCTGGCGCAGCATCAGCGCGGCGATCTTGACCTTCTGCGCGCTGGTCGCGAAGTGACCGTGCCAGAACCAGGTCAGCCGCTCGGCGGTGGCGACGTCGACCGCCACCATCCGGTCCAGCCACCACCCGACGAGCTGCTTCTGCTGCGCGGCGCGGGCCTTGTTGGCCTTCTTCTTCTCTTCCTTGTCCGGCTTCTCGCCCTTGCCGGGCCTCTCGGGCCTGGGTGGCGGCGGCAGGTTCGGTGGAGCCGGCGCGTCACCACCCGGCGGGGCGGTGAGCAGCTTGTCGAGCGCCTGGGCGAAGGACTGATCCAGGTCCCCGGGCCTGGCGCCGAAGCCGAACCTGTCGTAGAGCCGGCGCACCGCGCTCCGTTCGTTGACTTCGACCATGGCCCAGATCATGTTCGACCCGATCATCCGCGAGCCAGCGAACCGGAACCTTCTTCAGTAAACCCTCAGCGAGCACCCGGTGCAAAAGTCAAGCACTGGCGCGAAAAATCTTGACACCGATGAGCTAACCGTGAAAGATCTGACGTAAGGTTGCGCAACCTCCCACACGGATCGATCAAGGTAACCCTGCATTTCCATGGAGATCCGATCAATCGCGAGGGAGCACAACCATGACGTACGACGGCGCCCGACGGCGCCAGCTCAGGCGGAGACCCCTTCTGGTCGCCGCCATCCTGGTCGGCGCGATGGCGGTGGTGCCGCCGGCCGCGCAGGCCGGCTCGGTCATCCCGCCCGGGGACTACCAGCAGGTGTCGCTCGCCAGCGGAGCGGCCGAGCTCGGCGAGGCGATGTCGCTCGCCGTGCTGCCCGACCGGTCGGTGGTCCACACCGCCCGGGACGGCACGGTCCGGGTCACCGACGCCGCGGGCAACACCTCGGTCGCCGGCCGGCTCGACGTCTACACCCACGACGAGGAGGGCCTGCAGGGCGTCGCCGCGGACCCGAACTTCGCCACCAACCGGTTCGTCTACCTGTACTACTCGCCCCGTCTGTCCACACCGGACGGTGACGCGCCGACCGAGGGCACCCAGGCGGACTGGGACCGGTTCAAAGGCGAGCTGCACCTGTCCCGGTTCGTGCTGAAGACCGACCGCACGCTGGACATGGCGAGCGAGAAGGTCGTCCTGCGGGTGGCCAACGACCGCGGCCAGTGCTGCCACGTCGGCGGCGACCTCGACTTCGACGCGGCGGGCAACCTGTACCTGACCACGGGCGACGACACGAACCCGTTCCAGTCCGACAGCTACGCCCCGATCGACGAGCGCACCAACCGCAACCCGCAGTTCGACGCGCAGCGCTCCGCGGGCAACACCAACGACCTGCGCGGCAAGCTGCTGCGCATCCACCCGCAGGCCGACGGCACCTACACGGTCCCGTCCGGCAACCTGTTCGCGCCCGGCACGGCGAACACCCGCCCGGAGATCTACGCGATGGGCTTCCGCAACCCGTTCCGGATGAGCGTGGACAAGGCCACCGGGATCGTCTACCTCGGCGACTACGGGCCGGACGCGGGCGGGTCGAACCCGAGCCGCGGGCCGGGCGGCCAGGTCGAGTTCGACCGGATCACCGGGCCGGGCAACTTCGGCTGGCCCTACTGCACCGGCACCAACACGACCGACGAGACCTACAACGAGTTCACGTTCCCGAGTGGACCGTCCGGCGCGAGGTACAACTGCGGGGGCGGGCCGACGAACAACTCGTTCCGCAACACCGGCCAGACCACGCTGCCGGCGGCCAAACCGGCGTGGATCCGCTACGGCGGCGACGCGGGCACCCCGCCGGAGTTCGGCGGCGGCTCGGAGTCGCCGATGGGCGGTCCGGTCTACCGCTTCGACCCGAACCTCAACTCCGCGGTGAAGTTCCCTCAGTCGCTGTCCGGCCGGTTCTTCGCCGGCGAGTACGGCCGCCAGTGGATCAAGGCGATCGAGGTGACCGGCAGCGGCGGCGTCGGCGACATCGGGGCGTTCCCGTGGACCGGCACCCAGGTGATGGACATGGCCTTCGGGCCAGACGGCGCGCTCTACGTGCTCGACTACGGCACCGGCTCGAACAACCAGGCGCTGTGGCGCGTCGAGTACCTGGCGAGCCAGAACCGCAACCCGGTCGCGCACGCGAGCGGCACGCCGACCTCCGGGCCGGGCCCGCTCGCCGTCACGTTCTCCTCGGCCGGCAGCTCCGACCCCGAGGGCGGCGCGCTGAGCTACCGCTGGACCTTCGGCGACGGCGCCACCTCCACCGCGGCCAACCCGAGCCACACCTACACCACCAACGGCAACTACACCGCGACGCTGACCGTGACCGACCCCGGCGGGCTGACCGGCTCGGCGGACGTGCAGGTCAGCGTCGGCAACACCGCGCCACAGGTGACACTGCAGGCCCCGGTGGACGGGCAGCTGTTCTCCTTCGGTGACACCGTGCCGTTCCAGGTGAGCGTGACCGACCCGGAGGACGGCACGATCGACTGCGCGCGGGTGAAGGTCACCTACCTGCTCGGGCACGACCAGCACCAGCACCAGATCACCCAGAAGACCGGGTGCAGCGGCTCGATCGCGGTGCCGGTCGACGGCGAGCACGACCCGGCGGCGAACGTGTTCGGCGTGTTCGACGCCGAGTACACCGACAACGGCGGGCTGACCACGCACAACGTCCACAAGCTACAGCCGCGGCACCGTCAGGCCGAGCACTTCGCGGCACAGCAAGGCATCCAGCCGGCCGCGCACGCCGGGGCGGAGGGCGGCCAGACCGTCGGGTTCACCGACAACGGCGACTGGATCTCCTTCCAGCCCTACGCGCTGGGCAATGCCACGTCGATCACCGCGCGGGTGTCCTCGGCCGGGCCGGGTGGCACGCTCGAGGTGCGGGCGGGGTCGGCGACCGGCACGCTGCTCGGCAGCGTCGCGGTGACGCCGACCGGCAGCTGGGACACCTTCGCGAACGTGTCGGCGAACCTGGGAGGCGCGCCGTCGGGCACCACGACACTGTTCCTGGTGTTCAAGGGCGTCACCGGCCAGGGCAACCTGTTCGACCTCGACACGTTCACCTTCGCCACGGGCGGCGCCGCGTCGACGACGGTCGAGGGCGAGGCGTTCACCTCGCAGTCCGGGGTGCAGGCGGCCGGACACGCCGGGGCCAGCGGCGGCTTCACCCTCGGCTACATCGAGAACGGCGACTGGACCGGGTACTCGTCGGTGAGCACCGCGGGCGCACGCTCGTTCTCCGCCAGGATCTCCTCGGCGGGCGCGGGCGGCACGATCCAGGTGCGGTCCGGCTCGGCCACCGGGACCGTGCTCGGCTCGATGAGCGTGCCGGTCACCGGTAACTGGGAGACGTTCCAGAACATCTCCACGGCACTTTCCGGCTCGGCGAGCGGCCCGCTGTTCCTCACGTTCAGCGGCGGGGCCGGCTCGCTGTTCGACATCGACACGTTCACGATCACCCGCTAGGAAAGGAGGTATGCGATGCGCACACTCATCCGGGCGGCCGCCCTGCTCGCGGCGCTCGCGGTCACGCTCGTGACGGCCGCCGTGCCACCCGCCGCGGCGGCACCCCTGACGAAGGTCCTGGTGTTCTCCAAGACCGCCGGGTTCCGGCACGACTCGATCCCGGCCGGGATCGCGGCGATCCGCCAGCTCGGCTCGCAGAACGGCTTCGCCGTGGACGCGACCGAGGACGCGGCCGCGTTCACCACGCAGAACCTCGCGCAGTACCAGGCGGTCGTGTGGTTGTCGACGACCGGGGACGTGCTCGACGCGAGCCAGCAGACGGCGTTCGAGTCCTACGTCACCGCCGGCGGCGGGTACGTCGGCGTGCACGCCGCGGCCGACACCGAGTACGACTGGCCGTGGTACGGCGGGCTGGTCGGCGCGTGGTTCCAGTCGCACCCGGCGCAGCAGCAGGCGTCCGTGGTGGTCGAGGACCACGCGAACCCGTCGACCGCGCACCTGCCGGCGGTCTGGAGCCGCTTCGACGAGTGGTACAACTACCGCACCAACCCGCGGTCGGCGGTGAAGGTGCTGGCCAGCCTGGACGAGTCGACCTACAGCGGCGGCTCGATGGGCGGCGACCACCCGATCACCTGGTGCCACGACCAGGGTGCCGGGCGGGCCTGGTACACCGGGCTCGGCCACACCATCGAGTCCTATTCGGACCCGCTGTTCACCCGCATGCTGCTGGGCGGCATCCAGGTGGCGAGTAGGGCGGTGGCCGCCGACTGCCGGCCGGCCACCGGTGGTGGCACGGAACTGGCCCGCGGCCGCCCGGTCACGGTGTCCAGTGTGGAGCCAGGCACCCCGCACGCGGGCGCGAACGCCGTGGACGGCAACACCGGCACGCGGTGGAGCAGCGCGTTCGCCGATCCACAGTGGATCACCGTGGACCTGGGTGCGAGCCACGCGATCAGCCGCGTGCGGCTGACGTGGGAGACGGCGTACGGGCGGGCCTACGAGATCCAGACGTCGGGCGACGGGGCGAGCTGGCAGCGCGCCTACGGCACGACGACCGGCGACGGCGGCACGGACGACGTGGCGGTGTCGGCGAACGGCCGGTACGTCCGCGTGTACGGCACGCAGCGCGGCACCCAGTGGGGTTACTCGCTGTGGGAGCTGTCGGTCACCGGCACCTGACCCACCGCGCACGACGCGAAGGCCCCGGAGTCGCTCCGGGGCCTTTCGCGTGCGCGCGGAATACAGGCGCGCCCGACGGCGTTGGTGACTTACGATGCCTGAGGCCGGTCCTCGGCAAATCCCCATCTCAAACGCCAATACCAAGAGTCGCTCGCGCGTGCGGGCGGCTCGGCGCCGTGATTGGAGGCGGCACACCACCATGGACATGACGCACACCGACTGGCGGCACCGTGCCGCCTGCCGCGACACCGATCCCGAGCTGTTCTTTCCCATCTCCGCGGTCGGCCCCGGCGCCCGGCAGGCGGCAGAGGCCAAGGCCGTCTGCGCCCGCTGCCCCGTGCGGGAGCAGTGCCTGCGCTACGCGCTGGACAACGGGCTCGACCACGGCGTCTTCGGCGGCACCACCGAGCGCGAGCGCCGGGCACTGACCCGCCGCACGCGCCGGCAGCACCAGGCCGCCTGACCGTTCTCAGCCGTTTCTAGGCGGAGATGACGACCTTCAGCGCCTCGTTCGCCGCGGCGTTGGAGAACACGTCGTAGGCCTCGTCCATCTGGTCGAAGCCGAACGTGTGGGTGCCCATCTTCTCCGCGGGAATGCGGCCGCTGCCGACCATCTTCAGCAGGGTCGGGATGGACACGGTGTCCACCAGGCCCATCGTCAGCTTCACGTTGTGGATCCACAGGTTCTGCATCGGCAGCTCCACCGGCACGCCGTGCACGCCGATGTTCGCGATGGTGCCGCCCGGGCGCACCAGCGACGCCGCCGTGATCAGCGTCTCGGGGTAGCCGACGGCCTCGATGGACACGTCCACGCCCAGGCCGTCGGTCAGCGCCAGCACGGCCTGGGTCGTGTCGGGGCCCGCCTCGACCGCGTCCGTGGCACCGAAGTCGAGCGCCATGGTGAGGCGGAACTTGTTGGTGTCCACGGCGATCACCTTCGACGCACCCCACAGCCCCGTGGTGAGGATCGCGGACAACCCGACCGCGCCGGCGCCGACGACGGCGACGGTGTGGCCGGGCCGCACCTCCCCGGCGAGCACGCCGACCTCGTAGCCCGTGGGCAGCGAGTCGGCGAGGAAGATGGCCTGCTCGTTGGTCACGTTGTCCGGCACCGCGTACAGCGAGGTGTCCGCGTAGGGCACCCGGACGAACTCGGCCTGGGTGCCGTCGATGAGGTGCCCGAAGATCCAGCCGATGCCGCCAACGGTCTGGCAGTGCGACGGCATGCCGCGCTGGCAGTACTCGCACCGCCCGCACTTCGTGATGGCCGGCACCAGCACCCGGTCCCCGACGGAGAATCCCTTCACCGCGTCGCCGGCCGCCGTCACCGTGCCGACCGCCTCGTGGCCGAGCACCCGGCCGTCGGTCACCGCGGCGACGTCGCCATGCAGGATGTGCAGGTCGGTTCCGCAGATGGTGGTGGTATCGACTCGTACGACGACGTCGGTGGGTTCCTGGACGGCCGCGTCGGGCACGTCCTCCCAAGACTTGTTTCCCGGACCGTGGTAGACCAGCGCCTTCATCTCTGCCTCCGTAGGTCAGATGACCGCACCCGTCAACGTTAGGTCCGCGGGCGGCCGCCGGATGTCGCAATATGCGACGATCGCCGCCGCCGCAGGACGAACGCGGCGGACAGCAGCAGCGCCGCTCCGCCGAGGAAAAGCACCGCTATCCCGATCGTCACGGCCCACATCACCACGGTCGTCGCGGACGAGCGGGTGACGTAGCGCGTTTCCGTGACCACGGCGCGGTACGGCTCGTCGTTCGCCGCCCGCGTGAGGTGGATGTCGTCGGTGATCTCGGACGGCTGGAACGCGGCGTCGTAGCGGGTGAGGAACTCCCCGCCGGTGACCAGCTTCGCGAGCACCGGACGGTCGGCCAGGTCGGCCGGGCGCAGCCGGCCCGCGAACGTCGCCTCGGGCTCCTGGCCGGGCGGGGCCGGGTTGCTCGCATCCATCCGGTGGTCGGCGAGCACGTACAGGCGCAGCGGCTGGGAGTACTCGGCGGTGGCGGACAGGCGCACCGGGTACACGGGCTCGTCCGTGCGGAACGTCATCCGCATCGGCGGCAGGCCCTCGGCGAACGTCTTGCCCGCGGTGTCCGGCGTGAGCTGGACGGCGACGACGAGCCAGCCCTCGGCGAGGTACGGCGTCAGCGCGTCGGCCAGTTCGGGGGGCAGCGTGAAGTGGTGCGCGTCGAGCCAGTCGGCGACCGCGGCGGAGTCGGTGCCGGTCAGCTGTGCGACCTCGAACGGGCCGACGTCAGTGTGGTCGGTGACCGTCACGTTCGACTCGGCACCCGGCGCCGCGCCGCCGGAGCTGCCGGCGTCGACCTCCTTCGTGCGGTACTCCACGCGCGGGCGGCTGATCTCGTCCAGCTCGGTGAACACCGTCGCGTCGGCGAGCTCGAACTTCGCGCGGGCGGGCACCGGCATGAGGAACGCGGCCTGCGTCGCCTGGGTCTGGGTGGTGACGTTCAGCGTGACCGCCTCGGTGCCCTCGGTGAGGTGGACGAGTGCGGTCTCCTGGACCGCCCGCAGGCGCTGGTCGGCGAGAATGGCGCCGCACGCGCACGCCCCGGCCACGCCGGGACCCGTGATCAGCATGCCGAGCGCCACGAGCGGCAGCACGGCGAGTTTCGCAATCGCTCTTCGCATTGCCGTGGGACGGCGCCCACCCGCACCGGTTTCCCGCCGTGACCCTTTCGTCATGAACGCCGCCCCTTCGGGAAGCCTTGTGGGAAGGTGCGTGGAATGACGAGAAGACCAACCGCGGCGGAGCTGACGGACCTCTGGCAGCTGACGTCCCTGCTGCCCCAGGAGGACGTGCTGTTCACGCCCACCTATGTCTCGGCGGGCACCGGACCCGACGGGAAGCCGCTGGGCACGGCCATGATCGCGATGTTGCTGCCGGATCCGTCGTGCTTTTCCGACATGCACCGGCTGCCGACCGACGAGATCTGGCATTTCTACCTCGGTGACCCGATCGAGCTGTTGCTCCTGTACCCGGACGGCCGCGACGAGCTGGTTCTGCTGGGCACCGACGTGCTGAATGGGCAGCGGGTGCAGGCGGTCGTTCCGCACGGCACCTGGATGGGCGCGCGACTTCGCCCCGGCGGGGAATACGGCGTGTACGCCAACACGATGGCGCCGGGTTTCGTGCCGAGCGACTTCGAGGGTGCGATTCCCGGCGAGCTCGAGGCGCGGTGGCCACACCGCGCCGAACTGATCACAGCACTTATCCGAACTCCCCGGGGCTGAATCCCGCGGGGCGGGGTAATCCGCTTCGGGTGCGCGACCACTCCCCGAAGTGGATTACTCACGATCCGCCTACACCCCGCGACCGGAGACATCGAGGCGTCCACCGTCAGGTCCGCGTAGACTGGTTTCGGGCCGGCAGCGCAACATGCCGCGGACCCAATGTCACCGAATAGGAACATCGCCTGCAACTTGCTCTCGGCAACGCCGGAGCCACCTGCGGCCGCATATCTCAGAATTTGCGTCCGTCTACTTTGAAGAGTGCGCGAGCATTTGATACTGTTCGGCTGAACTGATAGAAGTCCTCATATCCACGTCTCAGAAGGTGCTCTTCAATGGCTCAGAAGGTTCTTGTTCAGCTCGTCGACGACCTGGACGGTACGACAGCGGACAGCGTCAGCACTGTTCAGTTCGGGCTCGACGGCGTCACGTACGAGATCGACCTCACAGATTCCAACGCCGAGCGCCTGCGTGGCCTGTTCGCGGATTACGTCGATTCCGGCCGCCGCACCGGTGGCCGCGTCAAGCGTGGTTCCGGCGCCGGCCGCAATGGCTCGGGCAACAACGACGCGAGCCAGATTCGGGAATGGGCCCAGGCGAACGGCATCGAGCTCGCCGCCCGCGGCCGCATTCCCGCGCACGTCGCCGAGTCCTACCACGAGGCGCAGAAGGACGACAAGGTGAAGGCTGCCCCCGCCAAGCGCCGCTCCCGTGCGAAGAAGAGCTGAACGCTCTCGCTCCCGTCCTCGGCGAGGGCCCGGCCGGAATTCCGGCCGGGCCCTCGCCGTGTTTCGGTCTGCTGTGTCCGGGAG
Source organism: Actinophytocola sp. (assembly GCA_035995025.1). Lineage (GTDB taxonomy): Bacteria > Actinomycetota > Actinomycetes > Mycobacteriales > Pseudonocardiaceae > Actinophytocola. The sequence continues at coordinate 42,522 of DASYKY010000021.1, read as the reverse complement.
TTTCGGTTCGGCACCTCGAGCCCGGCCACGGCCACCCGGTCTGGTCCGAAGTAGACGGAGCGGACCGGTAGGTCAGGCCAGCTCGGCGACGGCCGGCTCGTACACCTGCTCGTAGGCGTCGATCTCGATCGGGTTGAAGCGGTTCTTCGTCAGCGCGACCGTGATACCGGCGAGATCAGCCGGACGCCGTCGACCTCGTCGAGCAGCGCCGCGTACATGCGGGCCACGGCCCGCGCGGACAGCACGCCCCACGACGGGGCGTCCGCGGACAGCAGGGCCGTGTCGTTGGCGAGGTCCGCGGTCGGCGTGAGGTGCGACCGGCCGGAGTCGAACAACGGCAGGTCCGGCGCGAACGACGCGAACGCGGCCATGCCGCCCGGATCGGCCGTGAACCGGGCCACGTTCCGCCTCCCCGGGATTAACTCTTGTGGTCACCTTTGGTTGGCGCTGTCCGGTTCGGCACGTACTTGTGGCTGGGTCGCGTCCCGTTCCCCTTGGATGCGGTTGAGTGTCTCGACCGGTACGCCGAACTCCGGCCACAGCTCGGCGATCCGCCTGTCGTAGCCGAGCACGCCGCGCGCGGCCAGCACGTGCACGACGGTCGCGGCGACGCCTTTCGCCGTCGAGGCGGCGAAGAACACCGTGTCCGGCGTGACCGGGGCGCCGGCCGGCACGTACTTGTGGCTGGGTCGCGTCCCGTTCCCCTTGGGTGCGGCCGGGTGTCTCGATCAGCGGACGTCCACGAGCGCCTCGGCGTGCTGGCCGAAGTGACGATCCCCGACGGTCAGGTCGGCCGCGATCCTGGCACGCCGGCAGGCCTGCCGGGCCGGGGTGACCACGAACGCGAGCGTATCGCTCGCCCGGGCCGGCACCTTCGCGGCGGCCTCGGCGGGATCGGCGCGCCAGCCGTCCGGCAGGACGAGCCGGATCCGCACCTCCTCGGCCGTGCCGAACGGGTTGCGCGCCTCGACCTCGACCACGAACGGCCTGCCGGGCGCGGTGATCGCCTGGTACGGCCGGATCCACGCGCCGACCCCCTCCGCGTCGAAGTCGACGTCGGACAGCGGCAGCAGGTCGCGGTGCATCCGGGCCAGCTCCGCGCCCTGCACCGCGAGCAGGTCCAGGTAGTCGGCGTCGACCGCGCGGGGCTCCCAGTGGCCGCTGATCATCAGGTCCGGCGCCAGTTTCCGGTACAGCGCGGCGCTGGCCACGAAGTCGTCGATGCGGAACCGGTTCTTGTACTGCAGGTTCAGGATCTCCGGCTCGACGCCCGGCTGCCAGGTGCCGGTCTGCTGGTCGCCGGTCGCCACCACCCGCCTGCCGTCGGCCTCGAACGCCACGGCCACGGCGTAGAGCGTGTGGCCGGGCAGCGGGTAGGTGGTCAGCTCGTACTCGTGCCAGCGCACCGGCCGGCCCGCGTCGAGCACCGCGTCGACCGGGATCGGGTCGTACCACAGGCAGGGCAGGTCGTAGCGGGACGGCACGGCCAGCACGTCGGCGACCGTGCGCTCGGACCAGATCTCGGTGCCCTCGACCTCGCGCAGCAGGTTGAACCCGGCCACATGGTCGTCGTGGTAGTGGGTGGGCAGCGCGACCTCGACGCGGTCCACGCCGAAGTCCCGGCGCAGCGCGGTCAGCGATGGCAGCCAGGGGCGGCGCGAGGAGCGGTCGTCGCCGACGGGCAGCCCGGCGATCATGTCTAGCCCGAAGTCGATCAGCAGCGCGCCACCGGTGTCCGACAGCAGCACGTAGCTGGTGGCGAAGCTGGTCCGGTTGCGCAACAGGTGCGGGCTGAGCACCTCGAACGGATGGTCGTAGCTGTCCCGCGGGTCCCACGGGGACGCCCGGCGCGAGTCGACGAACGCACGCAGCCGGGTCTCCAGCAGGCCGAACGCCGCGCCGGGCTCGGCGATCGGGTCGCCGTGCGAGGGCAGCACGAGATCCGGCTCGCGCGACCGTAGCTCGTAGAGCGACAGCACGGTCGCGTGCGCACCCTCCAGCTCGGTGTAGGACCACTGCAGGGCGGCCATCGACCAGACCTTGCCGGGCCCATAGATCAGGTCGCCGCTGAACGCGAGCCGCCTGCCGTCCACGTCCACCAGGTACGTCACCGAGCCGAGCGTGTGGCCCGGAGTCGGCAGCGTGGTCACGTCGAACCCGCCGAAGCGGCGGGTCCGGTACTCGGGCACGGTCCCGGTCACCGGCACGTCGTCCAGCAGCGAGAAGCGATCCTGCCGCAGGTCGTAGTAGTTGTAGATCTCCCGCTGCTGCCAGTGCTCGGCGATCCCGTCGAACAGGTCCCGTTCGGACGGCGGCACCCAGATCCGGGCGCCGTGGGCCACCGCCTTGTGCAGGCCCTGGGCCTGGTCGCGGTGGTGGTGGGTGAGCAGCACGTCGGTGACCCGGTCCGCGCCGAGCTCGGCGAGGTGGTCGAGCACCGCCCCGTCCCCGAAGTCGATCAGCACCGCTTCGCGGTCACGCACCAGGGCGTAGACGTTGCAGGTGTCGCGGAACAGATGGACGCCGTCGGCGAGCCGTGTCGCGGCCACGTGTGGTTCCCCTCCGGTCGACAGACCGGTTCCACCGTGCCACAACCGGCGGTCAAACGTCCACTTACCTGCGCAGCCGCGCGCGCACCGACCGCTCGATCAGGATCGGCAGGAACGTCCGGACGCGGGCCCCCGCGAATCTCCCGTGCTCCTCGTCGACGAGCTGGTAGGCACGGTTGTCGCCGTACTCGGCGGCGAGCCTGCTCTTCAGCGCGTAAAGCTGCTTGTCCACTTCCCCGCGGGCCAAGCTGTCCAGCGTTGTCGTCATCGCGGTCACCATTTCCGCATCGGAAGGCCGAACGGACTCGGTCCACCCAACCACATCGGGGTAAACGGAAAGTGAACGAGCGTACCGGAAGCGTCACCGGACCTGCCCGTCAGAGTGAGCGAGCTCGAGCGGGAGCGTCAGTGCACCGTCCAAAGAGGACTCGCGTTCGAGGTCGAGGAGGAACTGCTTGCGCCGCAGGCCGCCGGCGTACCCGGTGAGCTTGCCGCCCTTGCCGACGACCCGGTGGCACGGAACCACGATGCTGAGCGGGTTGCGCCCGACCGCCGCGCCCACGTCCCGCGCGAGCGACGGATCGCCAAGGTCCCGGGCGATGTCGCCGTAGGTGGTGGTCGCGCCGTACGGGACGGCCGTGATCCGCCGCCAGACGGCGTGCTGGAAGTCGTCGCCGTCGGCGTGCACGGGCAGGTCGAACGTGGTCCGGCGGCCGGCGAAGTACCCGGCGAGCCGGCGGGCCGCCTCGGCGAACGCGCCGTCGTCGCGCGGGCCGAACGTGGCCGCGTCGGGGCGGTACCAGTGGTGCCGGAAGTACACGCCGGTGAGTACGCCGCCGCGGCCGGCCAGCGTCAGCGGGCCGACGGGCGAGTCGATGACGGTGTGCGAGGTGCTCTCCATACCAGGTAGACGCGTACGGGTGGCGTTTCGTGAGATCCGGGAGATAAACGAAGCGCTTACACAGCGTTAGTCCGGCGGCGGATTCCGGCGGCGGCGTTCACTCGGATGCGGGGCTGTGGTTGATCTCCGGCAAGGCCACACTTTGTCCGGGGCCTGCACCGCATGGAGGAATGCAACCAGTGGGTTTGCGAACAATTCCGTCGCGTCACGATGCCACGGCCGTGCAGTTTCTCGCCGTGGCCGCCGACCTCATCGACGCGTACCTGCGGGTCGAGCCCGACGACGACGAACAGATGAAACGCTTGCGGCACATCACCTTCCCGGCCGCACTGGACTGGCTGCGCGTCGAGGACGTGATCCGGCTGGCGCCGTCGTGGGGACAGGGCGCGGGCCGCCGGGCATTCTTCAGCCGCTGGCCGACGCGCACGGAATTCCTGCCCGACGCGGTCGTCTACGCGCTGCTGCGGGAATCCGAAACGCCGGTTCTGGAACCCGCGTCGCCGCTTTCCCGGGTGGTCATCAATGCCGCCGACGAACTTCTCGCCGACCTCGTACGCCACCCGCGGAGCTTTCTCATTCTCCATCTGGGCCCGCTGCTCCCCCGCCACCCGCAGCTGGCGGGCGCGCTGCCGCCGGCGTCGCGGGCGGCCACCAGCGTCTGGCTCGGCATCTACCGCCGCCTCGCGCACGGCCTGGACCTCGTGATGCGTCCGGAGTGGACTCCGCGGAGGATGTCGACGGTGCTGCAGGCGATGCTGGACGGTTTCGTGCTGCGCCACCGCACGCACCCCGGCGAGGCGGCGGGCCACCGGTGGAAGGGCGCGAGCATCCTCGCCGACGCGATCATCGCGTTCCTGCTCGGTGCGGTCGACTGGGACCTCACCGGCCAGCCGGGGCGCGCCGCGCTCGACCTGCTCACCCGCGGCTGACGGGGCCATGATGTGCGCATGACCAAGCGCGCACTCGTCCTCGGTGGCGGCGGAATCACCGGAATCGCCTGGGAGTGGGGGATCCTCGCCGGGCTCAAGGCCACCGGGGTGGACCTGACCGGCACCGACCTCGTCGTCGGCACGTCTGCCGGTTCGGTCGTCGGCACCCAGGTCGCCACGGGGCTGGATCCCGAGGAGCGCTACCAGGAACAGCTCACCCCGCCGGACGGCGAGATCGGCGCCGCGATGGGCAAGGGTCTGCTGCTGCGCTACGGCCTGGCACTGGTGGCCGGCCCACCCGCGCCGATCAAGCGGCGGGTGCGGATCGGCCGGCTCGCCGTGCGCGCCGCCGCCGTGGACGAGGCGCTGCGGATCGCGGTGATCGAGTCCCGGCTGCCGGTGCGGGAGTGGCCGGACACGCCGCTGCGGATCACCGCGGTGGACGTCGAGACCGGCGAGTTCCGCGCGTTCGACCGCGACAGCGGCGTGCCGCTGGTGGTGGCCGTCGCCGCGAGCTGCGCGGTGCCCGGCGTCTGGCCGCCCGTCACCATCGACGGCCGCCGCTACATGGACGGCGGCGTCCGCTCCGGCGCGAACGCCGACCTGGCCGCCGGCTACGACCGGATCGTGGTCGTCGCGCCGCTGCCCCGCGGCATGGGCGCGAGCGCGTTCACGGAGGTGGCGAAGCTGCGCACGAGCGCCCGCGTGGAGCTGGTGGTCCCCGACGACGCGGCGCGGAAGTCGTTCGGGCGCAACGTTCTCGACCCCGTCCAGCGGCCCGCCGCGGCCCGCGCCGGGCTCGCCCAGTCCGCCTCGGTCATCGATCGAGTGCGGTCGGTATGGACATAGGTCCGCGCCGCGGGCATGGCGCTACGGTGAGTGCATGAACTCCCCGACGAAGTCGCCGAGCCAGATCCCCGTCGGCGTCGACCCGAACCGCCCGAGCATCGCCCGCGTGTACGGCGGGTTCCTTGGCGGCAAGGACGTCTACGAGGTCGACCGGCAGGTGATGAACAAGATCAGCGCGGTCGTGCCGGAGGCGGTGGACATCGCCCGGGGCAACCGCGGGTTCCTCAACCGGGCGTGCCGGTTCCTCGCCGTGCAGGCCGGGATCGACCAGTACCTCGACTGCGGGTCGGGCCTGCCGACCGCGGAGAACACGCACGAGATCGTGCAGCGCACCAACGACGAGGCCCGCGTCGTGTACGTCGACAACGACCCGGTGGTCCTCGCGCACGGCCGGGCTCTGCTGGAGAGCAACGACAACGTGCACATGGTGGCGGCGGACATCTTCACCCCGTCCGCGGTGCTGGAGAACGAGGTCGTGCGGCGCAACCTGGACTTCGAGCGGCCGATGGTGCTGCTGCAGGTGGGCACTCTGCACCACCTGGAGGGCGACAGCGGGGCGGCGGTGATGAGGCAGTACGTCGATGCCCTCGCGCCGGGCAGCTATGTCGTGTTCTCGCACTTCTTCGACCCCGAGGTGCCGGAGCTGACCGAGATCGCCAAGCGCATCGAGAACATCCTGGTGAACGGCCCGATGGGCGCCGGCCGGTTCCGCACCAGCGCGGAGATCACGCCCATGCTCGAGGGCCTCGAGCTGATCAAGCCGAACGCCCTGGCCGACCCGGGCCTGGCCCCGTGCGACGAGTGGTGGCCGGACGGCCCGCGCCTGCAGTCGCTGAGCAAGGCGGCGCGATGCATCGTGGGGGCGGTCGGGATGAAGCCGTGAGCGACACGGTCCTGGTGCGCTACATCGTCGACGACGTCGACGCGGCGCTGGAGTTCTACACGAACCGGCTGGGCTTCGCGGAGGTCATGCACCCGGCGCCGACGTTCGCGATGCTCGCCCGCGGCGCGCTGCGGCTGGCGCTGTCGGCCCCGGGCAACCTGGGCGGCGGCGGGCAGTCGATGCCGGACGGCCGCGTCCCCGAGCCGGGCGGCTGGAACCGCATCTCCCTCGACGTCACCGACATCGAGGCGGAGGTGACCCGGCTGCGCGGCGCGGGCGTCCACTTCCGCAACGACATCGTCACCGGGGTGGGCGGCAAGCAGGTCCTCCTGGAGGACCCGTCCGGCAACCCGGTGGAGCTGTTCCAGTCGACGACGGGTGGCTGAGGTGAGCACCGGGGAGCCCGCGGCCGCCGGTGGCATGTACGAGCGGCTGGTCGGTGAGCTGGACGCCGCCGGGGCGCGGTACCGGCTCGTCGACCACGAGCCGGAGGGGCGCACCGAGCTGGTCAGCGCGCTGCGCGGCAACGTGCTCGCCCAGGCCGCCAAGTGCCTGGTGGTGCTGGTGAAGGTCGGCAAGAAGCAGTCGCGCTACGTGCTCGCCGTGGTGCCCGGTGACGCGCGGCTGGACCTCGCCGCGGTCAAGGAACTGCTCGGCGGCACGTACGTCGGGTTCGCGTCGACCGCGAAGGCCGAGGAGCTCGCCGGCAGCGTCAGCGGCACCGTGCTGCCGGTCAGCTACCACCCGCAGCTCGAACTGATCGTCGACCCGTCGCTGCTCGAGCACGAGGAGCTGTACTTCAACGCGGCCCGGCTGGACCGGTCGATGGCGCTGGCCACGGAGGACTACCTGCGCGTCGCGAAGCCGCGGGTCGAGCGGATCGTCGCGTGAGGGAGCCCGCCGCGCGCTAGCGTTGTCGGCGATGGAACCGGGTGACCTGCTCGCCGGGCGGTACCGCATCCTGTCGCTGGTCGGGCGCGGCGCGATGGGCATCGTCTGGCGTGCGCGCGACGAGCGGCTCGACCGCGTGGTGGCGGTCAAGGAGCTGCTCCTCGACGCGTCCGCGGAGGCCGAGCTCGCCGCCGAGGCCACCGCCCGCGCCATGCGCGAGGGCCGCATCGCCGGCCGGCTCGAGCACCCCAACGCGATCGCCGTCTACGACGTCGTCGAGCACGACGGCCGGCCGTGCCTGGTCATGGAGTACCTGCCGTCGCAGAGCCTGGGCGCGGTGATCGCCGAGCGCGGCACGCTGCCGCCGGACGAGGTCGCGACGATCGGCGTGCAGGTGGCCGCCGCGCTGGCGGAGGCGCACGCCGCGGGCGTCGTGCACCGGGACGTCAAGCCGGACAACGTGTTGCTGACGACGGACGGCACGGCCAAGATCACCGACTTCGGGGTGTCCCGCGCGGCGGGCGACGCGACGGTGACGGCGACCGGGTTCGTGGCCGGCACGCCCGCCTTCCTCGCGCCGGAGGTCGCACTGGGCCAGGACGCGGACGCCGGCTCGGACGTGTTCTCCCTCGGCGCCACGCTGTACAACGCGCTGGAGGGCACGCCGCCGTTCGGGGTGGACGAGAACGCGATCGCGATGCTGCACAAGGTGGCGGCGGGCGAGGTCGCGCCGCCGCGGCGGGCCGGGCCGCTGGCCGGGCTGGTGATGTGGTTGCTGCGCCGCGACCCGGCGCAGCGCCCGTCGATGCGCGGCGTGCACGACGCGCTGTCGGCGGCGGCCAGGGGCGAGCGGCTGCCCGAGTACCGGCCGAGCACTGCGACGATGGTGCTGCCGCCGCGCCGGGTGTCGCGCCGGACGGTGGTGGCCGGCGTGGCGGCGGCCGGGCTGGTGGCCGCCGGGATCGCGCTGGGCCTGCTGCTCGGCGACCAGTCCTCCACCGGCGCGACCGGGACGACCGGAGCCGGGCCACCCGCGACCAGCACGACCTCGGCCCCACCGAAGCCGGACTGCGTGGCCAGCTTCGAGGTCACCAACTCGTGGCCCAACGGCTACCAGGCGGAGGTCACGGTCCGCAACGACGGCCCGGAGCAGGTCACCGGGTGGACGGTCCACTGGACGATGCCGGAGGGCCACCGGCTCAACAACCTGTGGAACGGCGTGCCGTCCGAGGACGGCCGCGCGATCACGGTCGCGAACGCCGGCTGGAACGTGTCGATCCCGGCCGGCGGTACGACCACGTTCGGCCTGACGGTCGACACCACCAACGAGGTCCGCGACCGGCCGCCGCTGGACTGTGCGGGCGACTAGGGCGGCGGCTAGAGGTAGCCGGGGTCCGGCTGCGGGAGCGGTACGTCGGGCCGCCCCGCGAGGATCTGGTTCATCGCCTGGAAGTACGGCGGGGCCGCGGCCGTGCCGCCGAACGCGCCGTTGCCGCAGTCGCCCAGGTACACCGGCGGGCCGGGGCACAGCTCGCCCGGCTCCGGGCCGTCCGCGAAGACCAGCGACGACACCGCGTACCGGTCGACGCCGCCGACGAACGCCACCGACTCGCTGGTCTGCGTGGTGCCGGTCTTGCCGATGCCGGGGCGGGTCCAGCCGGCCGCCCGCGCGGACGCCGCGGTCGTGCCCATGACCGTGTCCTGGCTCAGCCCGGACAGCAGCGTGTCCGCCACCCCGTGCGGCACGGCCTGCTCGCAGGCGTGGGCCGGCAGCCGCACCGGGTTGCCGAACCGGTCGGTGACCGACAGGACCGGGTCCGGCGGGCACCAGGTGCCGCCGCTCATCAGCGTGGCCGACACGTTCGCCAGCTCCAGCGGGCTGACCGGGCTGTCGCCGAGGGTGAACGACGGCTTGTCGCGAAAGTACGCCGACTGCGGCTCGTTGCGCTGCGAGTCCGCGGACCGGGGGGCGGGCGGGTCGCCTGCGTCGTTGCTGTGCAAGGTGTTCCGCAGGCCGAGCCGGTTCGCCATCCGCAGCACGGCCGGCATGCCGACCTTCGTCTCGAGCCCGACGAACGCGGTGTTCGGCGACGTGGCCAGGCCGTCGGCGAGCGAGATCGGGTCCGGGTAGTGCCCGTCGTTCTGGACCGGGTAGCAGGTGGAGCTGCCCGGCACGGGGAAGCAGGCGCTGCCCGGGTTGGGCAGCGCGCTGTGCAGGCCCGCCTGGTGCGCGGTCAGCGCGGCGGCCGAGGTGAAGATCTTGAACACCGAGCCCGCGCCGAACGGGTCGCTGACGTCGGCGACGATGTTGCGGGTGGTCTGGCCCGCGTCGATGTTCGTGCCCAGGTTGCGGTTGGCGACCATGGCGAGCACCTCGTGCGAGGCGGTGCCCGGCGCGATGATCGCCATCGTGTTCGCCACCCCGTACTGCGTGGTCGGCACGTTCGCGTCGACGGCGCGCTTCGCGGCTGCGCTCACCCTGGGGTCGAGCGTGGTGCGGATCGTGTAGCCGCCGCTGTCGATCGTCCCGGCGGACAGGCCGGCGTGGCTCAGGTAGGTCAGGGCGTACTGGCACAGGAACCCGGCGTTCGGGACGGCCCCGGCGCACGTGCTGGACGGCACCGCGGGCCCGTTCGGCAGCACGCCCAGCACGGTCTTCTTCGCGGCCGCCGCGGTCCGCGCGTCGATGGACCTCGTGGACACCATCGCGTCGAGAACCATGTTGCGGCGGGTGATCGCGGCCTGCGGGTGCGCGTACGGGTCGAACAGCGTCGGGTTGTTGACCATGCCGGCCAGCAGCGCGGCCTGCGGCAGCGTGAGCTTGTCCGCGCTGGTGGCGAAGTAGGCGTGCGCGGCGGCCTCGACGCCGTAGATGCGGCCGGTGAACTCGACGACGTTGAGGTAGCCGGCGAGCACGTCGTCCTTGCTCAGGGACTCGTCGAGCTGGATCGCGGAGCGGGCCTCGCGGACCTTGCGGGTCAGCGAGTCCGCGCGATCCGCTTCCTGCCTGGCCGGGTCGTTCCGGTCCACGACGTTGATCAGGTAGTTCTTGACGAACTGCTGGGTGATGGTCGAGCCGCCCTGGGTCGAGCCGCCCGCGGCGTCGTGCACCAGGGCACGCACGACCGCGGCGGGGTCGACGCCGTGCTCGGCGTAGAACCGCCGGTCCTCGACGGACACGACGGCCGCCTTCATCACCGGCGCGATCCGCGCGGCGGTGACCGGCAGCCGGTACTGGTCGAAGACCGTGGCGATCGGCCTGCCGCGACGGTCGGTGACGGTGGTGACGAGGGGGACGTCGCCGGCGATCGTGGCCGGCGAGATCTGGGCCGCCGACGCCGCCAGCCGTGCTGCGGCGACACCGCCGCTCAGCACGACCGGCGACAGGAGCGCGGCCATGAGGACCCCACCCAGCACGCACGCACCGGCCAACCGAATGACGTTGCGCCGCACCATGTCCCCACCCCTCCCGCCGCAACACTCCGCCGGGAACCTGAACGGAACATGAGAGAAGGCTGTGAGAATCCGGTCAGTGGAGTCCGATCGGTACGGTGCGCGGATGGATCTCGCACTGGTGACGGGTGCCGGGCGCGGGCTGGGTGCGGGCATCGCGCGCCGGCTGGCCGAGCGCGGGTGGCCGGTCGCCGTCAACGACCTGCCGGGCCGCACCGGCGCGGTCGTCGACGCCATCACGCGCGCGGGCGGGACGGCCGTCGCGGCACCCGCCGACGTCACCGACGAGGACGAGGTGCGCGCGATGGTCGCCCGGCTCGGCCCGGTCGGTGTGCTGGTGGCGAACGCGACCGGCCCGCAGCCGACCGCGACGGTCGAAGAGCTGACCTGGCGGGCGCACCTGGACCAGCTTGAGTTCTTCGTGAAGAGCCCGACCCTGCTCGTGCGGGCCGTGCTGCCGGCCATGCGGGCCCGCGGCGGCGGCCGGATCGTGCAGATCGGCTCGGACATGCCGGACCGGGCGCTGCCCGGCTGGTCGGCCTACGCCGCGGCGAAGTCCGCGCAGCTCGCCCTGACCCGGGTGTGGGCGCGCGAGCTGGGCCCGGCCGGCGTCACGGTGAACGTCGTGGCACCGGGCTGGATCCCGGTGGAGCGGCACGCGGACTCGACGGACGCCGAGCGCGCCGGGTACGCCGCGGAGGTGCCGCTGGCCCGCCTTGGCACGCCCGCCGACATCGCCGGGGCGGTCGCGTTCCTGGCCTCGGACGAGGGCGCGTTCGTGACCGGCCAGTGCCTCACGGTCAACGGCGGCCACACCCTGGGCTGACGGGTCACCGCGCGGCTCACAGCACGGCTCACCGCACGGCTCACAGCAGGTCGCGCAGCACGGCCTCGGTCTTCGTCGTGGCGGTGTCGTCCGGCTTGAGGCCGAGCCGCTCGAGGTCGGCGGCCAGCCGCGCGCGCCGGTCCGCGGCGTCGCCGTCCGCGCAGCGCAGGGACAGCTCGAGGACCGTGTGCCCGGTGCCCCACGTCCACTGCTCGGCCTTCAGGTCCTCGACCGACCAGCGCCGTGCCGCGACCGGGCCGGCGGCGGCCAGGTCGCGCATCGGCTGCTCGAGCGCCGGGCCGCAGCGGCGCAGGAAGTCCTGCTGCTCGGGGCTGAACACCTGCTTGCGCGGCCCGTCGAGCAGGGCGGCGACGCCGGTGCCGTGCCGCACCGTCGCGCTCGCCGCCAGGCACTTCTCCGCCGCCCAGTCGTACTCCACTGCGTAGTCGGCCCGGTCGTGGCCGATGCCGGGCCGCCACCGGCCGGTCAGCCGGCCGGGCTCCACCGGGCGCAGCTTGGCCGTGACGTCGCCCGAGTCGTCGGGTTCGCGCCGCACGCGCAGGACGACGTGGTGGCCGAACAGCCACGGGTCGCCGGCCGCGTCGAGCCGGTCGAGGAAGTAGACGAGCACGCCGTCCGCGCGCTCGTCGCGCAGGCCGAACGCGGCGAGCCCGGCGGCCACCTGGTCACCTGGCAGGGTGAACTTGATCTCGGCTCCGATGCTGGCCATACCCCGATCTCGGGCGAAACGGCCAGGTCGTTAGGGGAACTCACCTCGTGCGCGTGAGCCCGCGGGGACGGAATCCGGGCGAGAATCGGTACGTGGCAGAACAATCAGGACCCAGGCCCCAGGCCGCCGACGCGCTGCTCGCGCTCGCGGTCCTCGGAGTCCGCACCGGACTCCGCGCGGGCGGTGCGGTCGCCCGCACCGTGCGCCCGGTCACCGACGTCGTGCTCCGGCCGGAGCGCTGGCCGAGCGAGCGGGCGCGGCTGCTCGCCGAGGCCGGCTTCCGGCAGCGGCAGGCCGCGCTCGAGGAGGCGGCGAAGCTGTACCGCAAGCTGGTGCCGCTCGTGGTCACCGACGTGCTGGCCCAGCTCGACCTCGCCGCGGTCGCGCGCGACGTGATCAACGAGGTCGACCTCCCGGAGATCATCCGCGTGTCGACCGGCTCGGTGGCCTCGGAGAGCGTGCGCGACGTCCGGATCCAGGCGATCGAGGCGGACCAGGTGGTGGCGCGCTGGTTCGGCCGGGTGCTGCGGCCCTGGCGGGCCGCGTGACCGACGAACCGGCGTGGCTGTCGGCCGTGCCGGAAGAGGCGCGCGCGCACCAGGGCCGCCGGGCGGGCGTGGTCAGCCGGGTGCTCGCCGCGGCGATCGACCTCGCGCTGCTGTTCGTCATGCTCGGCTGTCTCTACCTGGGCTGGGCCGGGCTGCAGCTCGTGATCGACCCGGTCCGGTTCCGGTTCCCCACGCCGTCGCGGGCGGTGATCCTCATTGCCGCCGCGGTGGTGCTGGTCGGCTACCTGACGGAGAGCTGGACGACGATCGGGCGCACCTACGGCGACCGCGTGCTGGGACTGCGGGTGGTGGACCGCAGGGGCCGCAGGCTCCGGCACGGGCGGGCGGTGCTGCGCGCGCTGTTCTGCACGGTGCTGCCGATCGGTCTGCTGTGGGTGGCGGTCAGCGGCAACCGGCACTCGATCCAGGACCTGGTGCTGCGCACGGCGGTGATCTACGACTGGAGCCCGCACAAGCAGCCGAAGCGGTGACCCACACAAGCAGATCCCGCGGTGCTGCCGGGTCGGGGGTCCGACAGCACCGCGGGACCAACTGAGACATCGTGGGCCGGACGCATCTCGTTACACGCGGGCGAAATCCGCCTGAACTGGCGGTGGCCCGCCCGTAGGGTGGACCGCGTGCCGAGAGAGAAGGTGCTGGTGACCGGCAGTGCCGGCCACCTCGGAGAGGCCCTCGCCCGGACCTTGCGTGACCAGGGTCACGACGTCGTCGGGCTCGACGTGCTCGACTCGCCGTACACGACGGTCGTCGGGTCGGTCGCCGAACGGGACGTGGTGCGCTCGTGCCTGGCCGGGGTGCGCGCCGTACTGCACCCGGCCACCCTGCACAAACCGCACGTCGGCTCGCACGACCGGCAGGCGTTCGTCGACACGAACGTCTCGGGCACGCTGACCCTGCTCGAGGAGTCCGTGGCGGCGGGTGTGGAGAGCTTCGTGTTCACCAGCACCACGAGCACGTTCGGCCGCGCGCTGACGCCGGACCGCGGCGAGCCGGCCGCGTGGATCACCGAGGACGTCGTGCCGATCCCGCGCAACGTGTACGGCGTGACGAAGGCGGCCGCGGAGAACCTGGCCGAGCTGGTGCACCGCGACCACGGCCTGCCGGTGCTGATCCTGCGCACCTCGCGGTTCTTCCCCGAGCCGGACGACCGCGACGAGGTCCGTACGGCCTACCCCGACGCGAACGTCAAGGCCACCGAGTACCTGTACCGCCGGGTCGACATCGCGGACGTGGTCGACGCGCACCTGCTCGCTCTCGCCCGCGCGCCGGCGGTCGGCTTCGGCCGGTTCATCCTCAGCGCCACCACCCCGTTCACCCGGGCCGACCTGCCGGAGCTGCACGACGACGCGCCGCGGGTGGTCGCCCGGCTGTTCCCGGACCAGCCGGCCGAGTACGCGCGCCGGGGCTGGCGGATGTTCGGCGAGATCGACCGGGTGTACGTCAACACTCGCGCGCGGGAGGTCCTCGGCTGGCGGCCGCGCTACGACTTCCGGCACGTGCTCGACCGGCTGAAGGCCGACGAGGACCCCCGCAGCCCGCTGGCCCGCGCGATCGGCGCGAAGGGCTACCACGCGGTGTCGACCGGCCCGTACACCGTGCGCTGAGGCACGGCATACGGGCCGGGTGCGGCTACCGGATCGCGAGCGCGGCGGCCTCCTCCGCGTCGGCGAGGCGGGGCAGCTCGGCGGCCAGCTCTTCCGGCCCGGCGTTCACGGTCAGCTCGGCGAGGGCGGCCCAGCGCCTGCCGAGGTCCGCGTAGGCCGTGGCCGCGCCGGCGAGCGAGTCGTCCTCGAGGAGCGTGGCGGCCTCGGTCAGGAACGCGGCGTAGAGCGGCCGGGACGCCGCGTTGGCCAGGCCGCGGACGACCATGTCCAGCGCCCGGCGCACCAACGTCTCGTCGGGGCAGAGCTTCGGCCAGCCCTTGGCGTCCTTCGGGTCGGTCAGCAGCGCGGCCCACTTGCGCATGCCGCCGATGCCGAAGCTGCCGTCGAAGCGCGTCCGGCTCGGGTGGGTCAGGCACTCGGCGGTCCGGGTGATCGCCTGCCGCACGGCGTTGCGGAGCTCGGGCGGGTCGGCCAGCCGGGCGATCTGGTAGAGACCGCCGTACTTCTTCGCGTGCGTCCAGCGGGCCGCCAGCAGGTCGGGCCAGCTCATCGTGACCCGCCCGCCGCGCAGGCCGGTGACCGCGACCCCATCGCCGTGCTCGGCCACGGTGACCGGGTACGGCGCGTACGGGCCGTCGACGCCGTACCCCGGCAGCCGCACGAGGTCGAGGGTGAGCAGGACCTCCGACCCGCTGGAAAGCGCCTGGCGGATGCGCTTCTCGGCGGTCTCCGGCGTCGGCAGCTGCTGCACCCGCGCGGTCATGCCGACCTGCGTGCACGCGTTCTCGATGAAACCGGTCTTCTCGAAGTAGAGGATGTTGCGCCGCGTCTCGACCGAGAAGGACGTCCAGCCCTCGTAGTCGAACACCATGTAGTGGAAGCCGATCCCGCCGCCGACGCCGAACACGAACGCCTCGGTGAACGGCTCCCCGGTGAGCGGGTTGACCCGCCCCATCGCGGCGAGCGCCCGGGTGAGCGCGGCGGTGTCGGGATCCGCGGCGGGGCGCGGTGGTTGGGTCACGAAATGCGTGCGGGCGGCGGTGTAGGACTCGCCGGTCTTGGCGGCGCGGGCCCGGACGATCTTCTTGAAGTTCTTCTGCCGTGGCATGTCAATCCTCGACTCGGCGCCGGACGGACCACTCCCCAGCAGCCGGCCCGACGGCGTCGGTGACTGAGATGCCAACCAGAACGACGGCCCGGGAGTTCGTCCCCCTTTGCCCCTTGACAAGCTCCGCTGGGGTGAGCCCGAGAGGGGTTCGGCGACAGGCCCTCGCCGTGCGGGCGAGCCTAGCAGCCAGCCCGGTCAACCCTTGGGCACTTGCCGGCGTAACACCGGTTGTCCCGCACACCCGAGAGGTGTCTCGGCTGCTGGATCCCGGTGGCCCCGCCATCGGCCACTGACCGTCCACACGGGACGGACTAGGACAGTTCGGCGCGCAGGATTCGGGCCGCCTCGGCCATGGCGCGCATCTTGCCCTCCGCCGACTCGCGGGGCAGGTACTTCATCCCGCAGTCGGTGCCGATCACGAGCCGCTCGGGCGGCACGTGGTCGAACGCGCGGCGCACCCGGGACGCGACCAGCGATGCCGGCTCGACCGCGTGGTCGGACAGGTCGATGACGCCGAGGATGACCGTCTTGCCGGTCAGGTCGGCCAGCACGCCGAGGTCCAGGCCGGACTGCCCGGTCTCGATGGAGACCTGCTCGACCGGGCAGCCCGCGAGCTCGGGCAGGAACGAGTAGCCCGACGGCCGGTCGTGGATGATCGCCGCGTAGCCGAAGCAGATGTGCACCGCCGTGGTGCCGGTGACGCCGTCCAGCGCGGCGTTGAGCGCGGCGAGGCCGTACGCGCGGGCCGCGTCCGGGCGGGCCTGCATGTACGGCTCGTCGATCTGCACGATGTCGGCGCCCGCCGCGAACAGGTCGCGGATCTCCGCGTTCACCGCCGCCGCGTAGCCCATCGCGGCCGCCTCCGCGTCCGGGTAGTGGTCGTTCTGCGCCTGCTGGCTCATCGTGAACGGACCCGGCACGGTCATCTTCACCACGTGGTCGGTGTTCGCCCGGAGGAACTCCAGGTCGCCGACCTCGACCGGGTGCGGGCGGTGGATCGGGCCGCTGATCCGCGGGACCGGGTTCGGGTGCCCGCTGCGGTCCAGCGCCGTGCCGGGGTTGTCGAGGTCGACGCCCTCGAGCTCGGTGGCGAAGTGGTTCGAGTAGCTCTCCCGCCGGATCTCGCCGTCGGTGAGGATGTCCAGCCCGGCCCGCTCCTGCGCGCGGATCGCGAGCAGCGTCGCGTCGTCCTGGGCCTGCGCGAGGTACTCCGGCGCGATCCGCCACAGCTCCTTCGCGCGCACCCGCGGCGGGAACCGCCCGGCGAGCTTCGAACGGTCGATCAGCCACTCGGGCTGGGCGTAGCTGCCGACCAGTGACGTCGGCAGCAGCGGCAACGATGGCACGGGCGCTCCTAGGGTGCGGGCGGCCCGAGCGCGGGTCGCCCTGACATCGTCGGGCAGAGCCGTCGCCGGAGCAACGGGTCAGACGCCGGCCCGCTCCGGCCTCACGTTGTGCCACTTGTCGAACACGTTGTCCGGGTCGAGCTCGGCCTTGAGCCGCGCGAGCCGCCGGTAGTTGGCGAGCCCGAACCCCGCGACCACGCGCTCCTCCCCCTCGTCGCCGATGAAGTTGAGGTACACGTCGCCGGTCGACCACGGGCGGACGTCGGCCTGCACGTTGCGGGCCCACGCGCGGGCGCGGTCGTCGTCGGCCGGATCGGACCACACGCCGAGCGGGTGCACGATCCACACGTCGTCGCGGTTGAACCCCGGCCACGACGCGCCCCGGGCCACCGCACCACCCAGCGGGAACAGCACCTGCTGCGACGGCGACGGAACGACCATCTCGCCCGCCCGCGCGCAGAACCGGTCCAGCACCTCGTCCGGCAGGTCCGTCAGGTGCTCTCCCGTGTAGTAGTTCCGCAAACCCGGTGGCGTGTCGAACATCGACTGCATGTCGGCGTACGGAATGTCGGTGACGACCTCCCCGGCCGGCCCGGCCGCGAGCAGCGGCGCGACGAAGTCGCGCAGCTCGGCCACCGGGCCGCAGCAGGTCACCACGACCGCGCAGCACAGCACGCCCTGCAGGTGTTGCGGCACGAACGGTTCCGGCGGCCCGCTGATGAAAAGGAACCCGCCGCCGACCTTCTCGGGTGCGTCCCTCATCAGCGACCGGAAGGCGGTGGCGACGGGCCGCCCCTGTTCGGCGGGCCACAGCAACAGCGCCATCGAGAAGTCGGGCAGCGGGTGCAGCCGGAACGTGAAGGACGTGACGACGCCGAAGTTGCCGCCACCGCCGTGCAGCGCCCAGAACAGCTCCCGGTTCTCCTGCTCGTTCGCGGTCAGGCGCCTGCCGTCGGCGGTGACCATGTCGACCGAGAGCAGGTTGTCGCAGGCGAGGCCGAACCGGCGCTCGAGCCAGCCGGAGCCGCCGCCGAGGGCCAGCCCGGCCACGCCGGTCGTGGACACCCGCCCGCCGGTGGTGGCCAGACCGAACCGCTGCGTCGCGCGGTCGACGGCGCCCCACACCGCGCCGCCGCCGACCCGCGCGGTGCGCGCGACGGGGTCGACGGTCACCTCGCCCAGCCGCCGCATGTCGATGACGAGCCCGCCGTCGGCGAGGCCCGCGCCCGCGACGCTGTGCCCGCCGCTGCGGATGGCCACGCCCAAGTGGTTCACCCGGGCGAAGTCGAGCGCGATGGGAACGTCCGCGGCCGTCGAGCATTGCGCGATCACCTGGGGACGCGCCGTCACCATTGCGTTGAAGACGGCGCGCGCTTCCTCGAAGTCGGCATCCGCCGAGGTCACGACCCGGCCGCCGAAGCCGGCACGAAGGGCGTCGAGATTTCCGGTCATCCGATATCTCTCCTCGATAATGGGTACCAGATATCGTCGGCATTTTTTGCCGATCTGTCACGGGAATTCCACGCGAAAGTTCTCGACGAATTGTCTTCCGAAATCGTTTCGCAATTCGGCAACCATGTGTGCCCACGATCGGCCGGATCTTGTCCTCGGCGCCCGCGCGCAGCACGATGAAGGCTCGGATCGCCAACGGAGGTCAGATCATGAGATTCCGGGGACTCCTGCTAGCCCTGGTCCTGCTGCTCAACCTCGTCGTCACACTCCCGTCCACGGCACAGGCGGCGCCCGCGGCGCCCGTGCGCTCCGGCGCGTGGATCGTCCACTCGGAACAGCTCAGCGACCGGCTGGTCGAGCTGACCGTGCACTCCGACGCGGTCGGCCACGATGTCGGCGTGCGGCTGCTGCTCCCACCGGACTACCGGCGGTCCCCGCACCGGAAATGGCCGACGCTCTACCTGCTGCACGGCTGCTGCGACGGCGACACGGGCTACCGGTCGTGGACGAACAACACCGACGCCGAGGCGCTCACCGCGCACACGAACGTGCTGGTCGTGATGCCCGAGGGCGGGCCGGCCGGGTTCTACTCGGACTGGGTTTCCGGCCCGGCGTGGGAGACGTTCCACCTGACCGAGCTGCGCAGGCTCGTCGAGCGCGAGTACCGGTCCGGCCCGTGGCGGGCGATCGCCGGCCTGTCCATGGGCGGGTTCGGCTCGCTGTCCTACGCGGCACGGCACCCTGGCATGTTCCGGGCGGCCGCGTCCTACAGCGGCGTGGTGCACACGACGTTCGCCAGCCCCGAGGGCGAGAACCTCGTGGCCAGCATCGTGGCGGGCGCGGGCGGCGACCCGGACGCGCTGTGGGGCGACCCCGCCGGGCACCCGGACGTGTGGGCCGCGCACAACCCGTACGACCTGGCCGGGCGGCTGCGCGGGATCCCGGTGTACCTGTCCGCGGGCAACGGGCAGCGCGGTCCGCTGGACCCGCCGGACTCGGGGACCGACGGACTCGAGGCGTTCCTGGGCGCGCAGTCCGCCGCACTCGCGGACGAACTGCGCGCCCAGCACGTGCGGGTGCGGACCGACTTCTACGGGCCGGGGCACCACGCGTGGCCGTACTGGGAGCGTGCGCTGCACCGGTCGCTGCCGATGCTCGTGCACGCCATCACGTAAGGGGTTACAGCTGCTCGAGGCTGATCGCGACGTGGCCGGCGACCACCGCGATCTCCCCGTGGTAGCCGTGGCCGTCGAACTTCATGCCGACGATCTGCCGGCCGCCGACGCTGACCGAGTTGTCCTCGGTGATCTTGTACCCGGCGGCGGGCAGCGCCGAGCGGTAGAACGTGGCGACCGCGGCCGGGTCCTTGCCGACGAGGACGATGCCGATCTCGTCGGCGTCCTGGCCCTGCGTCTGGACGGTGGTGCCGGGCGGGATCGGGAAGTCGGTGTCCGGCCAGTTGTCGGGCAGCTGGCCGGCGGCGGCACCGGCGTTCGCGTTGCCGGCGTCTTCGGTCGAGTCGTCGGCCGCGGGGGACGCGGCGGTCTCCTGGTCGGCGCCGGCGGTGACGGTCTCGGTCTTCACCGCCTGCGCGGCGTCGTCGCCGTTGCAGGCCGTGAGGGCGAGGCCGAGCCCGGCGAGGGCACCGGCAACGAGTAAGCGGCTGGTCATTTCGAATGGTCTCCCTGCCTGTGGATCGCCGGTCGGTCCGGCGGGGGCACAGCGTGCCCGGGGACCGTGAACCGACCGTGAAAGTCGGCAGACTGTACCGATGGTTTGGTCGGTTCCGACTATGGGGTGCCCCCGAGCCAGCGCCGGTCCGCGTCCTGCGCGCGCCGGGTGTCGCCCGCCCGGTACCAGAGGGCGACGAGCTCCTCCGCCAGTTCGTGGCGCCACGGCTCGGCGGCCAGCACCGCCTCGTACGCGGTGGCCCGCTCGCCCGGTGTCCGGCCATGGTCGCGGCCGATCGTGGTCGCGGCACGCAGCCGCAGGTCCGCCGCCTCGGCGCGGGCGTCGTCGAGGATGTCCGGCTCCCCGGCGGCGACGTCCCCGGCCAGGGCGTCGAGGACGTCGCGGTGCCGGCCGGCGGTGGCGTGCCGCCGCGCGTCCCGCAGGTCGACGTCGGCGTCGAGCACGACGCGCTCGCGGTCGGCGGTGAGGTGGGCGGAGGGCTCCCCGGCCGGCCGGTCGGGCTCGAGGATCCGGCGGATCTCGGCGAGGGCGGTGCGCAGCAGGGTGCGGCCGCGGCCGGGTTCACGCCCCGGCCAGACCGTCTCGACGACCTCGTCGCGGCGCAGCCCGCCCTCCGGCGCGGCGGCGAGGGTCAGCAGGGCCTCGCGGGCCTTGCGGCTGCGCCACCCGCCGACCTCCCGGCCGCCGACGTCGACCCGGACGGCGCCCACCAGCCGCACCCGCAGCCGCCGCGAGTCGGCGAGCCCCGGTGCGAAGCGGAACGCCTCCCGGGCGAGGTTGGCGAACCCCAGCTCCCGCAGGGAGGTGACGGTGTTCCCGGCCCGGCGGGCGCCGTCGTGGTCGGCGCGGACCCGCGCCACGGCGAGCGCGAGCAGGGCGGCCTGAAGTCGGCTGGCCGCGTCCTGCCGCCCCATCCCGCGGTCGAGGTGCTCGGCGACGGCGGCGGCCTCGTCGACCCGCCCGGCGGCGAGGAGGAACCACCCGTGCACGCCCGCGGCGGCGAGCAGCCCGAGCCCGCCCCGGTGCATCGCCACCCGGTAGGCCCGCGCCGCGACGCCTTCGCCCGGGGCGCCCGGCTCGGCCCGTCCCGCGGCGTGGACGGCGATCCGGGCGGCGAGCGCGTCCCCGACGGCGGGCCCGAGCTCGCCTCCCGCGGCGGCCTTCGCCGCCTGGCCGGCCGCGGCCAGGTCGCCGCGGGCGAGGGCGCACTCGCCGAGCACCCAGCTCGCGAGCGTGCCCGACGCCCCCTCCTGGACGGCGGACTCGGCGCCGGACAGGTCGCCGAGCCACAGGCGGGTGAGGGCGAGCCAGCCGTCCGCGGCCGCGGCCATGGCCGGGTCCTGCGCGCCGCGGCGGGCGGCGGCCAGCTCGACCGCCGCCTGTTCGAGGTCGCCGCGGTGGGCCAGCGCCGAGCCGAGCGCGAAACGGGCCGCCGCGTGCGCGGCCGGGGTGACGGCGAGCGCGACGGCGCGTTCGGCGTGCGCGAGCGCCGAGTCGAGGTCCACGGTGGCCTGCACCGCCGACAGCGCGGGCGGCAGCGACCGCCGCACGGGTGCCGGCAGCCGGTACAGCCGCGGCCGCACCCACGACACCGGCAGCCGCCCCACCGCCCCGGCGAGCACGTCGGCGGCCCGGCGCGGATGGCCCGCGTCGAGCAGGAGGTCCACGGCCGTCGCCGGGTCGGCGGGTGCCAGCGCCGCCGCGAAGCCGGCCACCGCGGCGGGCTCCGGCCGCGCGACGGCGCGCCACGCCTGGCGGGCGGGCTCGGTCAGGCGAAGTTGCCCGTCCTCCTTGCCCACCAACGGAGTCCGCGCGAGCAGCCGCCCGCCCGCCGGCCCGAGCGCGGCCGCGGGGGCGGCGCCGACCAGGCTCAGCAGGTCGAGCGCCACCCGCGCCGCATCGTCGTCCGCGACCGCCGCCGTCAGCGCCTCGACGAGCGCGCCGCCCACCCCGGCCCGCGCGCCCGCGGCGACCGCGGCGGGCCACCCGCCGGTGGCCGCGAACAGCTCCGCCGCCCGGTCGCCGGCCAGCTCGGCGATCTCGTCGCCCGTGAAGGCGAGCGTGGCCGCGTCGAGCACCCGCACCGAGACCCCCAGCCGCCCGACCAGCCCGGCCGGCCGGTCCCGCGCGCACACGACGACCCCGCTGCCGTCGTCGAGCAGCGGGACGGTCTCGGCCAGCCAGCGGGAGAGGTCGGCGCCGTCCACCCGGTCCGCGTCGTCGACCACGAGCAGGACCGGCGACGCGCCGGCCGCGTCCAGGAAGGACTCCGCCAGCAGCGCCGGGTCGACGGCGACGGGCCCTTCGCCGGCGCCGAGCGCGTCCCGGGCCGCGTCCACCAGCCACTGCGCGGACGTCGCGGGCCCGGGCGGCCGCAGCCAGACCACGCGTGCCGCGCGATCGGCGAGCTGCGCGGCGAGCACCGTCTTGCCCCCGCCGGCGGGCGCGTTGAGCACCAGGCACGGCGCCGCGGCGGCGGCCAGCAACCGCGGCCGCACCAGCGCGCCCGGGAACCGGGGCCGCCGGGTCATTGTGCTCACCTCTTTGGTTGCGGGCGCCTAGGATATTTCGGGTGAGTGAGCTCGATCTGACCGGTCGCACGCTCGGTGGCTACCGGGTGGAGGGGCTGCTCGGGCGGGGCGCGTTCGGCTGGGTGTTCCGGGCGCATCAGCTCTCCCTCGACCGCACGGTGGCGCTCAAGGTCCTCGACCCCGTCGTCGCGCGGAATCCCGACGCGGCGCGGCGGTTCGACCGGGAGGGGCGCAGCGCGGCCGCGCTCGACCATCCGGCCATCGTCGACGTGTACGACGCCGACAGCGCGGGCGGGCTGCACTACATCGCCATGCGGCTCATCGACGGGATCGCGCTCGACGAGCTGTTGCGCCGCCGCCGGCTGGGCCCCGGGGAGCTCGCCGCGATCCTGCGCCGCATCGCGCCTGCGCTCGACCACGCGCACGCCCGCGGCGTCGTCCACCGCGACGTCAAGCCGGCCAACATCCTGCTGCAGCAAGGCGATCCGGGCCGCGCATGGCTCGGCGACTTCGGCATCGCCGTCTCCATGCGGGTGGCCGGGACGCTGTCGACCGCCACGGTCGGGACCGCCCACTACATGGCGCCCGAGCAGCTCGAACCGCCGCAGGTCGGCCCGCCCGCCGACCAGTACTCGCTCGCCTGCGTGGCGTTCGAGGTGCTCACCGGGCGGCCCCCGTTCGGCGCCGACACCGACGACGTGATGGCCGTGCTCCTCGCCCACCGCACCGATTCCGCGCCACCGACCGGGTCGGCCGCGCTGGACGCCGTGTTCGCCAGGGCGCTCGCGCGGAACCCGGCGGACCGCTACCCCACCGCGGCCGGGTTCGCCGCCACCCTGGACCGCGCGCTGCGCACACCCGCGGCGAAGGGAGCGCGCCGGCGCTGGCTCGTGGCCGGGGGCGTCGCCGTGGTCGCCGCGGGCGCGGTGGCCGCGTTCACCTTGCCGGGCAACGCGAACGCACCGTCCACCGCGTCCACCAGGTCCGCACCGGAGGGATGGACCACGGTCCGCGGGCCGGCCAGCGCGACGTTCCGGGTGCCGCCGGGCTGGCGGCGGGAGGACACGGGCGCGGTCGCCACGTTCACCGACGCCGGCACGCAGGTACTGGTCGTCGGCGGCGAGCGAAGCGACACCGGGCCGGCGGACGACCTGCGGGCGTTGTACGAGTGCACGGGCCGGGTCGACAGCGCGCCGGTCGCCGGGCTTTCCGCCGCGGCATGCGACGTGCACGGGCGGCACGCCACCGTCGTGGCCGACCACGGCACGATCGTCCGCTTCGCGTTCGAGGCCAAGGTGCCCGTCGCCGACCGCGACCGGGTTCTCGCGTCCCTGACGATCCGCTAGGCCGGGCCGTCCCAGGTCCAGTGCGGCATCGGCAGTCCGCGCGGCGGCGCGGTGTCCCCGTAGGACAGCACCTCGTCGACCGCCGCGACCATGTAGGCGCGCATCGCCGTCCGGAACTCCGCGTCGGCGGGCAGGCCCGCGTCGTCCATGGCGGCGACGAAGCACGCCACGAACCGGCGGCCCAGGTCGGACATGTCCCCGTTGCCGCTGTGCATGTGCATGACCGCCGACTGGTCGCCGCACGTCTGCGTGTACCGCGGCGGGCCGCCGAGGACCTCCGCCCAGTAGGCCGCCAGCCGCTCGACGTGCTGGGGGTGCTGGCCGGGGTGGGAGAACGGGTGGTTCAGCTCGGGGTCGGCCACGCAGCGCGCGTGGTGTGCCGTGGCGAGCGCGAGGAACGCCTGCTCGCCGCCCGCGAACTCGTACAGGGTGGACCGCACGCCGCGACTCTCGCACACCGCACGACCGGGCACCAGCCGGTGGGATGATCGGCACGTGATCCGGACCCTGCCGCGTGTCGTGCCCGCCGCGCCGGGCAGGCCGGTGCGGCCCGAGGCGGCCGGCTCCCAGCGCGAGTCGCGAAGGCTCGCCGAGGACCCCGGCTCGTGGTCCGGCGAGGCGGCCCGCGCGGTCGTGCGGCGCTACACCGAGCTGGCGCCCGTCTGGGACGGCGAGCGTGGCGGCTACCGGCCGGTGCCGCTCGCCGACGCGCTCGACCGGGGCGGACCGTTCCCGGCCGGACCGTGCGTGGAGGTCGGCGCCGGCACCGGGCTGCTGACCCCGCTGCTGACCGCGGTCTGGCCGGACGTCGTCAGCCTCGACCTCACGCCGGAGATGATGCGCCGGTCCGCCGCGCGGTGGCGGCTCATCGCGGACGCGTCCCGGCTGCCGCTGCCGGCCGGCCTCGCCGCGGCGGTCGTGCTCGGCGACGTGCCGCTGTTCGCCGCCGAGGTGGTGCGGGTGCTGGCGCCGGACGGCGTGGTCGTGTGGTCCAACGCGCTCGGCACCGGCGCGCCGCACCACGTGCCCGTCGACACCGTGCGAACGGCGCTCGGCGACGCGGCCACGACGCCGTTCACCGCGGTGACCGCCGAGGCGGGCTGGGGCCTGTGGGCGGTGTTCCGTCGCCGGCTCACGGCCGGGAGCGACCGCGCCGCAGGTCGATGACGTGGCCGCCGATGTCCATGCTCTCGGCGTCCAGCGGGACCTGCGCCAGCGGGTTGTCCAGGTGCATCCCGCCGACGCCGGCCGGCTGTCCGTCCACAGTGAACGGTCCGGTCCACGACAGGCACAGGTTCGCACCGTGCCGGGTGCGGTAGGCCACCGACCCTGGGCCGAACACCGGCTCGCCCAGCGCCCCGACGAACTCGGCGAACGTGGCGTCGCGGTCCGCGTCACCTACCACGCACACCCAGGCCAGGCCGGGACCGTTGGGCCGTAGCTCCTGCCGCACGGTCGGGCCCGCGGCCACGACCGTGGCGCCGCCCTCGGTCGCGAGCGCCACGTAGCCGTGACGCCCCGCCAGCCAGTCGCCGGACGCCACCCATTCGTCCAATGTGGACAACGGGAACCAGGCGTGGGTGTGGCCCATCGGGTCGTCGTCGGGGATGCGGTACACCGCCAGCACGGTGTCGCGGTGCTGGCGGGCACGCGGCAGGATCCGGTTGCCCGCCCAGGCGTTCGGCCGGGCCGAGGAGTGGGTCGCCCAGATCAGCTCCTGCAGCCCCGGAAGTCCCGTGCGGTAGTCCTCCGCGCAGCTCAGCATCGCGTGCGGGGTGCGGTACACCGCCAGGTCGGAGGAGTAGTCGCGGGACAGCAGGTCGTGCTCCGCGCGGTAGGTCCCCGCGTAGTGCTGGCGGCCCACCGGCCGGCCGCGCGCACCGGGCCGGGCAGCACGTAGCGGCGGGCGGTGGCGAGCGCGGTCGCGGGCAGGGTGGGTCGTTCAGCGTGCCGGTCCCCCAGCACAGCCACATGACCGGCCCGGTCTCCTCGAACCGCGACGAGCGCTGGGTACGCACGTACGACCGGCCGCGCGCGAACACGCCGATCGCCAGGTATGCGTTGGAGTCGAACTCGCTGAACCCGCCGGCGAGGCGCGCGGTCAGCCACTCCCGCGCGAGCGCCGCGCCGTGCTCGGCGTGCCGGGCGCCGGTCCAGCCGGTGTTGGTGAACGTCTCGTCCGCGAACGCCTGCCCCGCAAGGTGCTCGGCGGTGTGCCAGACCAGCTGGTGGTTCTCGGTGAAGTAGCACATGGCGTCCAGGCCGAGCTGGTCGATCCAGTACTTCATGCCGAGCAGCGCGTCGCGCACCGCCGCGCGCGACTCGCCGGGCCAGGACGACTCCGCGACCCGGTGCCACAGGCGCAGCAGGCCGACGACCTCGAAGTCGGCGCAGTCGGCCTGGTTCGCGAGCATCTCCAGTGACCGCGCGAGCCGCTCCGGCGCCACGGTGTGGTCCGCGTCGAGCGACACGGCGGCCAGCTCGGCGGCGCACCCGTTCGGCCCGGCGGCCGCGTGCGCGAGCAGCTCCGCCCGCCACGCGTCCGGTTCGCCCTCGGCCTCGCCGCGATAGCGGGGCGGCAGCGCGGCCACGCCCAGGTCGCGGAACACCGGCGCCGCGTCGTCGTCCAGCGACACGCGCACGGTCAGCTCGCCGGTGCCCAGCATCGACGCCGACGCGGGCGCCTCGTCGCCCGCCCGGGTACCCAGCGGCACCACCGCGCGCCCGCCGTCGAGCCGCACCCGCAGCGGCACATCGGGCGGCCCGGTCAGCTCCACCTCCGGCGCGGTCGGGCCCCAGCGGGGCGTGCCGACGGCGTCGAGCAGCTGCTCGGCGCGCTCGCTCGCCTGCTCGTCCGCGCCCGGGTTTGGCGCGGGATAGCAAGCGCTTGCTACCGACGACCGGCCGGTCGCGCGCCCGTTCCGGACTCCGCCGTGTGGTACAAGGTCGCCCATGCGCAACCAAGGCATCGGATCCTGGACCGCCCGCCGTGCCCGGATGTCGCCCGGCCGCCCGGCGGTCGTGGCCGATGGTCGCGAGTGGACATACCGGCAGCTTCACCTGCGCAGCACCAGGTTCGCGCACGCGCTGGCCCGGCTCGACGTCGGCGGCGGCGACCGCGTCGCCTTCCTCGGACCGAACCATCCCTACTTCCTCGAGGTCCTCTTCGGGGCCGGCCAGCTCGGCGCGATCTTCCTGCCGCTCAACGCCCGCCTCGCGCCGGCGGAGCTCGCCTACATCCTCGGCGACAGCGGCACGACCGTGCTCGTGCACGCGCCCGGCCACCGCGCGACCGCGGACGCCGTGCGCCCGGCCGTGCGGCACGTGCTCGACTTCGACGCCTACGACGAGCTGCTGGCCGACGCGCCAGAGGACCCGATCGACGAGCCGGTCGACCAGGAGGACATCGCCGTCGTCATGTACACCTCGGGCACCACCGGGCACCCGAAGGGCGCGGCGCTGTCCCACGCCAACATCCACTGGAACAGCTTCAACGTGCTCATCGACGTCGACCTCGCGGGCGACGAGGTCACGCTGGTCAACGCGCCGATGTTCCACGTCGCCGCGCTCAACCAGACCGTGCTGCCGACGCTGCTCAAGGGCGGCACGGTCGTGCTGATGGCCACGTTCGACCCCGGGCGCACGCTCGAGCTGATCGCCGAGCACCGCGTCACCTACCTGTTCGGCGTGCCCGCGATGTTCCAGGCCATCGCCGCCGCACCGGGCTGGGCGGACGCCGACCTGTCGTCGGTGCGCACGATGATCTGCGGCGGCGCGCCCGTGCCCGAGCGGGTCATCAGCACCTACCAGGAGCGCGGCCTGACGTTCCTGCAGGGCTACGGCCTCACCGAGTCGGCGCCGAGCGCGTTGTTCCTGCGCGCCGGGGAGAGCAGGCGCAAGGCGGGCTCCGCGGGCACGCCGTGCTTCTTCACCGACGTGCGGGTGGTCGACGGCGAGGGGGCCGACGTCGCGGTGGGCGAGCCGGGCGAGGTGATCCTGCACGGCCCGAACGTCATGCCGGGGTACTGGGACAGGCCCGCCGAGACCGCCGCCGTGCTGTCCGCGGACGGCTGGCTGCGCACCGGCGACGTGGCGGTGGCCGACGACGAGGGGTACCTCTACATCCGCGACCGCATCAAGGACCTCATCATCTCCGGCGGCGAGAACGTCTACCCGGCCGAGGTCGAGGACGCGATCCACCAGCACCCGGCGGTCGCGGACTGTGCGGTCATCGGTGTCGCGCACGAGCGGTGGGGCGAGGTCGGCCGGGCGGTCGTGGTGGTGCGCGACGGGGCCCGCCTCACCGAGGCCGAGCTGCGCGAGTTCCTGGCCGAGCGGATCGCGAGGTACAAGGTCCCGGCGTCGGTGGTGCTCGCCGACGAGTTACCCCGCACCGCGTCGGGAAAGCTGCTGAAAGGCGCGCTGCGGGCCACCTACGGCGACGGCTGACCCCGCGCGCCGTTGAGCGACCCGTCCCCCGCCGTGAAAAACTCGTGGGGTGAGGAGGTCGACATGCCAGACACACCCCTCAGTCCATTGTGGAGGGTGGGGCGCGCGGTCGGTATCGTCGTCGTCATCGTTGCCGGCGTGCTGTTCCTGGTCAGCAAGCTGCCCGCGCTGAACCCGTTCCACGAGGAGGAGATCGACCGCAGCCAGCCTGCGCTCCTCCAGTCGGTCCGCGACCTGAGCGAGTACCACGCCGCGGAGGGAAACTTCCAGGTCGTGGTGGACCTCGAGCACGACGTGTCGTGGGTGCCGGACGTCATCGCCGGCAGCCGCACGCTCTTCGTGGCCGCCGGGTCGGTGGACGCCTACGTCGACTTCGGCGACCTGACCGAGAAGGCGCTCACCGTCGACAGCAAGAAGCACACCGTGCGGGTACGGCTGCCCGAGGCGAAGCTGGACAAGCCGAACATCGACCAGAAGAAGACGTACCTGTACTCCCAGGAACGCGGCGTGTGGGACCGGATCTCGTCGCTCTTCGGAGCAGAGGACCAGCAGGAGTTCTATGTGATGGCGGAGAAGAAGATGTCCGCCGCCGCGACGGACGCGAGCCTCACCCAACGCGCGGAGAAGAACACCCGCACGATGCTGACCGGCATGTTCAAGAGCCTGGGCTACACAGCTCAGTTCCCGGACGACAGCGCATCCTGAACCCGGCCGCGGCTTTCCCGAATACGACGTGACTAGAGGTCGTTGCCGGCCAGCGAGAGATTGAAGCTGCGGTTTGCCAGCGGGAAGTCCGCCACGTCGATGCCGGTCAGCGCGAGTGGCAGTGCGGCCCAGTTCACGAAGCTCGGGTCGACGATCTTCGCGCGGGTCAGCGTGCCCTCGGCGGACAGCTCCACCCGGTGCACGATCGTGCCGCGCCAGCCCTCCACGATGCCCACGCCCGTGGTGCGCTCCGTGCGCAGGGCGAGCGGCGGTTCGACCGAGTAGCCGAAGCCGTCCTCGGTGAGTGCCGCGATCAGCCGCACCGAGTCGGCGAACTCCGCGGCGCGCGCCAGGAAGCGGGCGAGCACGTCGCCGTCGGTGTTCTCGTACGCGCGGGGCAGGTCGGCGGGCAGGAAGGGGTGGTCGTGGCGGGCGTCGACGGTCACGCCGCTGGCCCGGGCCACGAAGCCCAGCGCGCTGTGCTCCGCGGCCTGCTCGGCGCTCAGCACGGCCACGCCGGTGAACCGGTCGACCACGACGCTGCTCTCCAGCGCCAGCTCGACCAGCGACGCCACCTCCGCGGCGAGCGAGGCGAGCCGCGCGGGGTCGGGCAGCCGGCGCACGATCACGCCGCCGGGGTGGACAGCGCCGCGCAGCAGGCGGTGGCCGGTCACCGCGTCGTTGATGCGCAGCAGCTCCTCGCGGACGCGCTGGGCCTGTGCGTCGAGCACCCCGTGGCCGGCGTCGCCGCACAGGCCGCCGAGGTCGGCGGCGTGGTTGTACAACCGCTCCAGCTCCAGCAGCACCGCGCGGATCCGCTGCACGTCCGGCGACACCGGGTGCCGGTTGGCGTCCTCGACCGCGAGGCAGAACGCCAGCGTGTGGCCGACGGCCGTGTCGCCGGAGATCCGCTCGGTCAGCTCGACCGCCCGCGTGGGCGTGCGGCCGTGGAACATCCGCTCGATCCCCTTGTGGGCGTACCAGAGCCGGCCGCTGACCGAGCGCACCCGCTCACCGTCCACGGCCAGCCGGAACCGGGCCGGCTCGGTCACGCCGTCGCGCACCGGGCCGAGCGACACCTCCGCCTCGTCGACCGGGGCCGACACCTCGGCGCCGGCGAACTCCGGTGGCTCTCCCGCGGCGGCGAGCATCGGGTACCAGCCGCGCGGCCAGTGCCCGTGCCGGACGAGCCGGCGCGGCATGGGGTGGCCGAGCGTCACGATGCCGAACAGGTCGTGCATCTCCCGCTCGAAACGGCCGGCGAGCGCGGACAGGCCCGCCAGGCTCGGCACGGCCGGCCTGTCCCGCGGCACCGGGACCTGCAGCTCGACCCGGCGGTCCGGGTCGGCGGCGGTGAACAGGTACACCGCGTGCAGCCCGATGCCGCCGATGTCCTCGTGGCCGGCGATCAGCGCGACGCGGTATCCCTTGTCCAGCAACGACCGGGCGCGGGCCGGCAGGTCGTCCGGGCTGATCGTGAGCGCCGTGCGGTTGGTGCCGACGGGCTCGCCGGGCGGGCCGGGGGTGGGCGCGATCTGTGCGGTCATGGTGTCCCCACAAGCGTGTCGGCGGCCAGCCGCAGCAGGGTGGCCAGCGGTTCGGCGGCGATCCCGGCGGCGGCGCACACCACGAGCCCGCCGAGCAGCGCGGCCGTCGTGGACCCGGGCAGCCGAACGGTCCCGGTGGCCGCGCCCGGGCTGTCCGGCGGCTCGCCCAGCAGCATCCGGCTGGTGTGCGCGATCAGCGCGACGGCGATCGCCAGCACCAGCACGAGCACGGGCGCGACGAGCCAGCCGAGCCCGGCGGCGAACCCGGCGCGCGCGATGCCCAGCCCGCTCGCGAACAGGCTGAACGGCGGCAGCCCGAGCAGCGCCAGCACGCCTGCCCCGAACGTGCCGGCCAGCATCGGGTGGCGGGCGGCGAGCCCGCGCACGCCGTCGACCCGGCTGGTGCCGGTGACCTGACGGATCCGCCCGGCGCCGAGGAACAGCACGGCCTTCGTCAGCCCGTGGCCGAGCAGGTGCAGCAGCACGGCGGCGAGCGCGAGCGGGCCGCCGATGGCCGCGCCGAGCGCGACCAGGCCGAGCTGGCCGGTGCTGGAGTAGGCCAGCATCCGCTGGTAGTCCCGCTGGGCCAGCAGCAGCGAGGCGGCGACGAGCAGCGACACGACCGCGAGCGCGGCCAGCAGCACCCGGCCGAACGTGATCCCGAGCGCGACGTCGGAGAGCGCCTTCACCCGCAGCAGCGCGTAGGCGGCGACCGACAGCAACGCGCCGGACAGCAGGGCCGCCACCGGCGCCGGGGCCTGGCCGTGCGCGTCGGGCGACCACGCGTGCAGCGGCGCGAGCCCGGCCAGCGCGCCGAACCCGACCACCAGCAGCACCACCGCGATCCGCATACCGTCCACATCGGACCCGACGTACGCGAGGAGCACCGTGCCGAGCAGCGCGAGCGCAAGCCCGGCCGAGCAGACGACCACCAGCTTCCACGCCGCCTCGGCGGCCGCGCGGCTCGCACCCTGCCCGACGAGGAACCCGGTGGCGAGCACGGCCGCCTCGATCCCGGCGACCAGCACGCCGAGGTCCGCGGCGAGCACGGCCAGCGCCAGCACCCCGATCAGCAGCTGGACGGCCGTGCAGTGCCAGCGCGCGGTCCGCTCGGTGGCCCGGCCCGCCTCGAGCTCGGCGGCCAGGTGCGCGGGCGTGGCGACGGTCGCGAGCACCGCCACCGCGCCGACCACCAGCAGCAGGAACGCGGTCAGCGCGTCGGCCCGCAGCACCCCGCCAGCGGCACTGAACTCCCCCGCGTCCACCACCTGGACGGCGACGCCGACCGCGGCGGCCAGCACCAGGACCGCGCTGACCGCACCGGCCCATGCGGTGGCCGTACGCCAGCCGAGCGCCGCGTACGCGATCGCGGCGAGCAGCGGAACCGCGAGCGGCGCGAACATGAAGACGGTCACGACTCCCCCTCGCAAGCTCCGTCGCGCCGCTCGCGGTCGCCCTGTGACATTGATTCGCTCGCAAGCTCGCTCATGATCAGTCCCGCAACTCCCGCAGCTCGTCGAAGTCGGTGTCGCCGACGGTCTCCCGCGTGCGCGTGGCGGACAGCTGCAGGATCACCAGCACCAGCAGCAGGTCCAGCGCGACGCTCACCTGCACCAGCAGCGCGAGCCCGGCACCGGTGAGCAGTGCGACGGCGGTGATCCCGTTGTCCATCAGCAGCAGCCCGGCCAGCTGCGGCAGCGCGCCCCGGCGGGTGGCCAGCACGAAGAAGCCGATCAGTACGGCGGCCACGCCGACCGGGATGGCCGCGCTCGCCGCGGACGGCGCCACCTCCACCAGCGGCCGGGCCACCACGAACGCCAGCAGCGTCAGCGCGGCCGCGGCCAGCAGCGAGAGCGAGCCGGCCACCAGGGGTTTCGCGGCGGCCGCCTTGGGCTGGCCGGCCGCCGCGCGGCTCAGCAGCCAGGGCAGCACGCCCGCGCGCAGCACCAGCAGCCCGGCGGCCACCGCCCACAGCTGCACGGACACGTCGTGGATCGCGAGCACCGCGCCGAGCCCCGCGAGCGCCACGCCCTGCAGCACGAACACCCGCACCACCACGGCTAGCCGCACCCGCCACAGCGCGAGCGCCGCGGTCAGCAGCAGGCCACCACAGGCCAGGTCCAGCAGCTGCGTGTACAGCGAGTCGGTCATGAGGTTTCTGCCTCCCCTCAGGCCAGGAAGAACGACGCGGAGACGGCCAGCAGCGCGAGCACGAACGAGCCGGCGAGCAGCTCGGGCACCCGCACCAGCCGCAGCCGGGCGACGAACACTTCGGCGACGGCCACCAGCACGCCGAGCACGAGGATCTTGACCACCAGCGCGACCACGCCGACGAGCACCGCGACCGGTGCCGCGGAGGTCGCGATCCCCCACGGCACGAACAGGTTCGCGAGCAGCCCCAGCATGACGGCCAGCCGCATCCCGGACGCCAGCCGCACGATCGCGAGGTCCGGGCCGGCGTACTCGAGCTCGGCGGCGCCGTGCACCATCGTCGCCTCGGCGAGCGAGGCCGGGTCGTCCACCGGCCGCCGCCCGGTCTCCGCGATGATCGCCACGACCAGCGCCGCGGCGGCGAGCAGGCTGCCCGGCGAGACCACCCGCAGCGGCTCGTCGAGCGTGGCGGTGACGATCGTGGCGAGGTTGGTCGAGCCGGCCCGGGTGGCGAGCGCCAGGATCGCGACGAGCAGCGTGGGCTCGGCGAGCGCCAGGATCGTGAGCCGCCGCCCGGCCCCGAGCGCGCCGTACGCGGTGCCGGTGTCGAGCCCGCCGAGCACCAGCGCGACCGCGCCGAGCACGAGCAGGGCCACCACCGCGAACAGGTCCGCGGCCGGTCCGATCGCCGGCCGCGAGGCAACGAACGGCGCGACGACCGCGACCACGACCGTGGTGGCGAGCAGCAGCAGCGGCGCGAGGCGGAACACCTCGCTGGTGCCGCCCGGGTCGATCTGCTCCTTGGCGAACAGCTTGCGCAGCTCCCGGTAGGGCGCCGTCACACCCGCGCCGATCCGGCCCTCGAGCCGCGCGCGGACCGAGCCGAGCACGCCGATCAGCAGCGGCGCGCCGGCGAGCAGCAGCACGGGCTGCACCACGCCGGCGATGATCCCCAGGACGTTCACCGCGTCACCGCCAGGACGACGAGCAGCCCGCAGACCGCGTAGAAGCCGTAGCCGACGTAGCGGTGCACGCTGCCGGTGGCGAGCAGCCGCCCGGCCCGCCCCCACGCGTTGAGCGCGGCGAGCGCGGGCCGCCACACGCGGCCCTCGGTACCGCCGTCGCCGTAGACCGGGACGGCGAACGTCGTGGCCCGCCGCGGCGGCGGGCCCGCCCCACCGTCCCATGTGGACACCGCGCGGCGGGTGCGGTTGCGGAACAGCAGCCGCGCGCCGCCGATGGCCAGGGCGAGCGCCACGGCCAGCGCGATGGTGACGATCAGCGGGGAGAACGTGCCGGCGATCCCGCCCAGCTGCACGGTGATGATGCCGCTCACCGTGTGATCACCGCCGCCCACCGCGAGGGCGCTCGCCTCGCCGAGCGCGGGCAGCACCAGCGTCGGGCCGAGCGCGAGCACGAGGCTCGCCAGCCCGGCGAGGCCCAGGCCCGCGAGCACGACCGGCGGCGACTCGCTCGCCTGCTCGGCGGCGGCGCTGCGCGGCCGGGCGAGGAAGCCGATGCCGAACGCCCGGCCGAGTGCGGCCACCGCGAGCCCGACCGACAGCGCGACCGCGGCCAGCGCGACCGGCACGGCGACGCCGACGGTCGTCCCGGTGCCGGGCGGCACGTGCACGAGCGCCTGCACCAGCAGCCACACGGAGATGAAAGCGGTACCCGGCGGCAGCGCGGACGCGGCGAGCGCGCCCAGCCCGAACGCCGCCGTGGTGACCGGCATCTTGCGGCGCAGCCCGCCGAGCGTCTCGAGGTCGCGCGTGCCGGTCGCGCGCACGACGGAGCCGGTGGCGAGGAACAGCAGTGCGGTGTACGCGGCGTGGCCGAGCACCTGCAACAGCGCGGCGGTCAGCGCCACGCCGGCCAGCACCCGGTCTCCCGCGGCGGCGAACAGCCCGGCCGCGCCGATGCCGACGAGCACCAGCCCGGAGCCGCCGATCGTGGCGCGGGCGAGCAGGCGTTTGAGGTCGGTGCTGGCCGCCGCGCGCAGCAGCCCGGCGACCGCGGACAGCACGCCGAGGGCGAGCACGCCGAGCCACCACCAGCGCGTGCCGCCGCCGAGCAGGTCGAGCCCGACGCGGACGATGCCGTAGCCGCCGAGCGTCACCATGGCCGCGGACATCAGCGCGGCGGCCGCGCTCGGCGCCTCGGTGTTCGCCCGCGGCAGCCAGATGTGCAGCGGCGCGACACCGGCCGCGGCGGCGAACCCGACGAGCGTCAGCACGAACACGACGCCGCGCGCGGCGGGCGACGGGCTCGCGTCGCGCAGCGCGGCGAACGAGTCACCGGCCTGCCCGGCGAGCATGAGAAGTCCACTGAGGACAGTGAGGAAGCCGAGCTGGGACAGGGCCGCGTACCACCGGCCGGCGACCGCGACCTCGGGGCTGCGCCGGTGCTCGACGAGGACGAGCACGAGCGAGGTGGCCGCGACGAGCTCCCAGCAGACGAGGAACGTGCCGACGCCGCCCGCGGCGGGCACGAGCAGCATGGCCACCACGAACAGCGGCGTCATCGCCTGCGCCACGCGGGAGCGCGCGTCGCCGACCGCGTAGACCCCGGCGGCCACCGCGGCGACGCCGACGGCGGTGAGGAACGGCCCGGACAGCGCGTCGATCGAGATCGTGACGCCGGAGAGCGGGAGCAGCCCCGGGACGTCCGCGGTGTAGGCGTCCCCGGTCATCGCGGCGATGCCGGCGACGACGCCGGCCGCGCCCGTGAGCGCGGTGCCGAACCCGGCGGCCGGTGCGCGCAGGTTCGGTTTCAGCACGTAGTCCGGCAGCGCCCCGGCGAGCGCGGCGAGCACGCCGAGCACCGCGGCGGCCGCGAGGAAGGTGGCGGCGACGTTCATCGCCCGGTCAACCTTCGCAGCCCTTCGACGATGGCCTCCGGCCGCGGCGGGCACCCCTCGATCTCGAGGTCCACGGGCACCACGTCGCGCACCGCGCCGGCCACCCCGTACGCCCCGGCGAACGCG
This sequence comes from Actinophytocola sp., assembly GCA_035995025.1. GTDB lineage: Bacteria > Actinomycetota > Actinomycetes > Mycobacteriales > Pseudonocardiaceae > Actinophytocola. The sequence continues at coordinate 7,025 of DASYKY010000021.1, read as the reverse complement.
CCGCAGTTGCGTGCGCAGTCCCCGACCGCCAGGACCGCCTTGGGGCCGGGCACGGCGTCGTAGGTGCGGCGCAGCGGTTCGGCCATGTTGCGCGTGACGGGACCGGTGACCAGCAGCGCGTCGGCGTGCCGGGGCGAGGCGACGAGCCGCGCCCCGTATCGCTCGGCGTCGTACACCGGCCCGAACGCCGAGCCGACCTCGACCTCACAACCGTTGCAGGAGCCCGCGTTGACGTGGCGCACCTGCACCGACCCGGAGAACTCACTGGCGACCGCCAGCAGGCCGTACCCGGGCCGCCCCGGATCGCGCTCGGCCACCCGACCGGTTCTGAAGATCTTGCGCAACAAACCGAGCATGTCTGCTCCCGCGTTGATCCGATGATCCGTGGAGGAAGAGGCGGCCACAGTACCGACCAGCCACGACCGGCGGTCAACCAGTAGTGGACACGACCATTGCTTTCCGCTACTAACCCCGGGACGAGTCAGCCGTCGGGCAGCTCGGTGAACTCGTCGCGGATCTCCCACGCGGGCCCCAGCTCCGCGCGGAGCCGGCCGAGCACCCGGCGCACGTCGGCGTTGAACCGCCGGTCCTCCTCGCCCGTCCACGGCCCGGGGTCGGGCGGATACTCCCAGTTCAGTGAGGTGTCGTAGCGGGCGACCAGCTCCGCCAGCTCGGCACGCAGCGCCGGGCCCACCGGCAGCCGGTCCAGGTCGATCGGGTAGCCCCACTCGGCCTGATCGGCGGGCGCGGCCCACAACAGCGTGCCCGAGCCCGCGTCGAAGAAGAACCGGGCGGTGGGCACCGCGGGAGCTTACGACTCCGGGATCGACCGGCCCTGCGAGAGGAGCTATCCGGCTCGGTCGAGGCCCAGGGTCGCGAGCGCGGCCGTGACCGCGGCCTCGCGCAGCTCCGCCTCCGCGACGTGCGGGAACTGGATGGTGCAGTCCTGCATCCCGCCCAGCGCCACCACCGCCCGGGTCGCCTCGCCCAGGGTCGGCGACGGGCCGTACAGCAGCGCGGTCAGCCGCTCGCGCCAGGCGAGGACCGTGTCGACCAGGCCCAGCTCGGCCAGCGTGGTCAGCTCGGTGAGCACGAGCATGATGTCCGCGCGGCGCCGGACGTTGAAGTCGAAGTACCCCTCGAGCAGCGCCCGCGGCTCGGTCTCCGCGAGCTGCTCCTGCGCGAGCACGAACGCCTCGCCGTCGTCGATCAGCGGCTGCATGATGCTGCGCACCAGCTCCTCGCGGGACGGGAAGTGGTAGTACAGCGCGGGTTTCGTGATGCCGAGCTGGCCCGCGATCTCCTGCAGGCTGGTCTTCTGCACGCCCTTCTGCGCGAACAGCTCGCGCGCGGTGTCGAGGATGCGCTGCTTGGTGTCGGACGGCCGGGGCACGCCGCACAGCTTAACTTACCTTCCGATCGGTAAGCTGGTCCGCTATGCTTACCGACCGGAAAGTAAGGGAGGCTGTCATGCGAATCCTGATCTCCGGCGCCAGCATCGCCGGTCCCGTGCTGGCCTACTGGCTGCACCGCTACGGCTTCGACGTCACGGTCGTCGAGCACTCCCCGCAGCTGCGCAAGGCGGGCGGCCACGCGGTCGACCTCTTCCGGCCGGCCATGGACATCTCCGAGAAGATGGGCGTGCTGGCCGCCATCGAGGCGCGGATCACCGGCATGGAACGGATCGAGCTGCGCCGCCCGGGGAAGCGGCGGCCGGTGGTCATGAACCTCGCCAAGATCTTCGGCGCCACCTCGGACCGGCACGTCGAGATCATGCGCGACGACCTCGGCGAGATCTACTACGACGCCACCCGCGCGGACGTCGAGTACGTGTTCGGCGACTCGGTCACGTCCATCGGCGAGGACGGCACGGTGACCTTCGAGCGCGGCGCCCCGCGCCGGTTCGACCTGGTCGTCGGCGCGGACGGGCTGCACTCGAACGTACGGCGGCTGGTCTTCGGCGACGAGTCGGCCTGCACCGCGTACGTCGGCGCCTACCTCGCGGTCGCGTCGGTCCCGAAGGACCTGGGCGTCCCCGGCGAGTCGATCATGTACAACGCGCCCGGCCGCGGTGTCGGCGTGGGCGGCCCGGCGCACCTCGACGACGCGCGGCTGGTGTTCCTGTTCCGCAGCGAGCGGCGCCTCGACGTCCACCACCGCGACGTCGAGGGGCAGAAGGCCGTGCTGCGGAAGGTTTTCGCGGGCATGGAGCCGCAGGTCGACCGGTGGCTGACCGAGCTGGACCGGGCGCCCGCGTTCTACTTCGACTCGATCACCCAGCTGCGAATGGACACCTGGTCGCGCGGCCGGGTCACGCTCGTCGGCGACGCGGGCTACTGCCCCGGCCCGGCGGTCGGCGGCAGCACGAGCCTGGCGGTGATCGGCGCGTACGTGCTGGCCGGCGAGCTGGCGGCGGCCGGCGGCGACCACGAGCGCGCGTTCGCCGCCTACGAGCGGGAGATGGCCGGGATCGTGCGGGACAGCCGGGCGTTCGCGCTCGGCGCGGCCAAGGTCCTCATCCCGCGCTCGCGGCTCGGGCTGTGGGCGCTCATGCAGGGCGTGCGGCTGATCGGCGCGCTGCCGACCGGACTCAGCCGGGCGCTGGCGAAGCTGAACGACAAGGGCGTGCGGCTGCACGACTCGATGCGGATCAAGGACTACCCCGCTCCCCGGTCGGTGCGCGGCACGACGAGCCCGGACTCGTAGGCGCACACCACGGCCTGCGCGCGGTCGCGCAGGCCGAGCTTGCGCAGTACCCGGCTCACGTGCGTCTTCACCGTCTCCTCCCCCACCACCAGCCGGGCCGCGATCTCGGAGTTGGACAGGCCCTCGGCGATCAGCCGCAGCACGTCGGTCTCGCGCGGGGTGAGCGCGGCCAGCACCGGCGCGGCCGGGCGCGGGCGCAGCCGGGCGAACTCGCCGATGAGCCTGCGGGTGACGCGCGGCGCGAGCAGCGCCTCGCCCGCGGCCACCACCCGCACCGCGTCGAAGAGCCGCTCGGCGGTGACGTCCTTGAGCAGGAACCCGCTCGCGCCCGCGACGAGCGCGTCGTACACGTGCTCGTCGAGGTCGAACGTGGTCAGCATCAGCACCCGCGGCGGGTCGGCCACCGCGGTGATCCGGCGGGTGGCCTCGATGCCGTCCATGACCGGCATCCGCACGTCCATCAGCACGACGTCCGGCCGCTGCGCCCCGCACAGCGCCACGGCCGAGCGGCCGTCGGCGGCCGTGCCGGCCACGGTCAGGTCCGGCTGGGTGCCCAGCAGCGCGGCGAAACCGGCGCGGACGACCTCCTGGTCGTCGACCACGACGACCCGCACGGTGCGGTCCGGCGCGCTCACGGCCGGGCCACCGGAAGGCGCGCCTCGACGAGGAAGCCACTGACCGGCGCCGCGCCGGTGTGCAGTTCGCCGCCGACCGTGGCGACCCGCTCGCGCATGCCGAGCAGGCCGTGGCCGCCGCTGGTGTCCGGCCCCGTCCGCGCGGGTGGGCCGGAGCCGTTGTCGCGCACGGTCACGAGCAGATCCTCCGGGGTGTAGGCGATCTCCACGTCCACGGCGGCGCCGGGGGCGTGCCGGCGGGCGTTGGTCAGCGCCTCCTGCACGATCCGGTACGCGATCAGCTCGACGCCCGGGTCGAGCGGCGCCACCGGGCCGCTGACGATCAGCCGGGCCGGTGCGGACGCGCGCATCTCGTCGATCAGCTCGAGCAGCTGCTGCAGGCCGGGCTGGGGCGTGCGCAGCGGCCCGGCGGAGGTGCCCCCGCCGACGTCCCCGCCGGTCTCCCTGCTCGCGTCCTCCCGCAGCACGCCGAGGAGCCTGCGCATCTCGGTGAGCGCCGTGCGGGCGGTGTCGCCGATCTCGGACAGCCGTTTCGCGCCCTCGGGCGGCATGCCCGGGGTGGTCAGCCGGGCGGCCTCGGCCTGCACGGAGATCATCGAGATGTGGTGGGCGACCACGTCGTGCAGCTCGCGCGCGATACGGGCGCGCTCGCCGCGGGCGGTCAGCTCCAGCAGCGTCGACTCCACCGACCGGGCCGACGCGGACCGCCGCGCCGCCGCGGCACGCGCCCGGCGCACCCTCCGCCACGCGATCAGCAGCCACACGGCGGCGAGCGCGACCAGCCCGGTCGTCGGTCCGCCGTACAGCACGGCGGCGAGCACCGCGGCGGGCGTGATGACCGCGGCCGCGAGCAGGGCGTGCCCGCGCGCGAACGCCAGCGGGACGGTGGCGAACAGGCCGACCAGCAGCGCCACCGCCAGCAGCGAGCCGGCCCGCAGCACCGCCTCGACGACCGCGGCCACCGCGAGCGCCGCCCCGGCCCACTCCCACCTCCACACGGCGACCATTCTCGCCGAACCAGGCCATCCGCGGCGTCCCCCGCGACCGGGCCGGCGCGTCCCCCCGCCGGGGGACACGGCCCGCGGTGAAGACGGTTCCGCGGCGGGACGACGCGGCGGGCGCGGCTTCGTAGCGTTTCCCGGCATGGAGGCAACCATCGAAGTGCGCGAGCTGCGCAAGCGCTACGGCGACACCGTCGCCGTGGACGGGCTCTCGTTCACCGTCCACTCCGGACAGGTCACGGGGTTCGTCGGGCCGAACGGCGCCGGCAAGTCCACGACGCTGCGGGTGATCCTGGGCCTGGACCGGCCCGACTCGGGCAGCGCGCTGGTCGGCGGCCGCCCGTACCACCAGCTGCGCAACCCGCTGCGCGACGTCGGCGCGATGCTCGACGCGTCCGCGTTCCACCCGGCCCGCGGCGCGCGCAACCACCTGCTGTGGCTGGCCCACGCGGGCGGGCTGGCGGTGCGGCGGGTGGACGAGGTGCTGGAGCAGGTCGGCCTCGCGAGCGTCGCGCGCCGCGCGGCCGGTGGGTTCTCGCTCGGCATGCGCCAGCGGCTCGGCATCGCGGCCGCGCTCCTCGGCGACCCGCCGGTGCTGATGTTCGACGAGCCCGTCAACGGCCTCGACCCCGAGGGTGTGCGCTGGATCCGCGGGCTGCTGCGCGCGCTCGCCGCCGAGGGCCGCGCCGTGCTGGTGTCGAGCCATCTGATGAGCGAGCTGGAAGGCAGCGCCGACCACCTGGTGGTGATCGGCCGCGGCCGGCTCATCGCCGACCGCGCCGTGCGCGAGCTGCTCGCGGCCGCGTCCGGCGACCGGGTCGTGCTGCGCACCACTCACCGGCTCGACGCGATGACCGCGCTGGCCAACGCGGGCGCCACCGTCGCGGCCACCGACGCCGAGGAGGTCACCGTGTCCGGCATGCCCGCCGAGCGGATCGTCGAGGTGCTGACCGCGCAGGGCGTGTCGTTCTTCGGGATCACCGGGCACCAGGCCTCGCTCGAGGAGGCCTACATGGAGCTGACCCGGGACGCGGTCGAGTTCGGGGAGGCGTCGTGAGTGTCGTGAGCCGGCTGCTGCTCGCCGAGTGGACCAAGCTGCGCACGGTCCCGCGCTGGATGTTCACGCTCGCCGCGGTCGCCGTGCTCACCATCGGCGTCACGGTGCTCACCGCCGCCGGGACCATCGTGTCCGGCGGCGGCGGTGGCGACGAACCATCCGACCTCCCGGCGAACCACCAGGACGCCGGGAACTTCCGGTACCAGCGGCTCACCGGCGACGGGAGCCTCGTCGCCCGGGTGGCCACCCAGGCCGACAGCCACCAGTGGGCCAAGGCGGGCCTCATGCTCCGCGCCGATGAGCGGCACGGAGCGGCGTCCGCCGCGATCATGGTCACCCCGGACCACGGCGTCCACCTGCAGAGCCGGCTCGGCGACACCGACATCGCCGGCAGCGCTGCCGGCGCGCCGCGGTGGCTGCGGCTCGACCGCTCCGGCACGACCGTCACCGGCTACGAGTCCGCGGACGGCCACGACTGGCACCGGGTCGGCGCGGTCGAGGTCGCCGGGCTCACCGGCGGCGCCGACCTCGGCCTGTTCGTCGCCTCGCCCGACGAGGTCCGCATCGACCGGCAGTTCGGCGGCGAGAGCATGACCGGGCACCCGACCACGGGCGAGGCCACGTTCGACGGGATCCGGGGCGACGCGGGTGCCTGGCAGGACGGCGACCGGTCGATGCCGCCCGAGGAGGGCCGCGTCGCCGAGGACGGCGACACGGTCACGCTCGCCGGCGGGGGCGACGTGGGGCCGACCCTCGACGTCGAGGACCGCACCCGGACGACGCTCGCCGGTGTGCTGATCGGGTTGATGGCGGTCGTGGCGCTCGCGGTCCTGTTCGTCACCGCCGAGTACAAGCGCGGCATGATCCTCACGACGTTCGCGGCGACCCCGCGGCGCGAGCGGGTGCTGGCCGCGAAGGCGCTGGTCCTGGGTTCGGCCACGTTCGTCGCCGGCCTGGTCGCGAGCTTCGGCGCGTTCCTGCTCGGCTCGGCACTGCTGGGCGCGAAGGGGCTGGCGATGCCGTCGCTCGGCGACGCCGGGGTGCTGCGCGCGCTCGTGGGGACCGCGGCGCTGCTCGCGGTCGTCGCGGTGTTCAGCCTCGCCGTGGCCACGATCCTGCGGCGCAGCGCGGCGGCGATCACCGTGGTGCTCCTGCTGCTGATCGTGCCGCAGATCATCGCGACCGGGCTGCCGCTGTCCGTGGCGATGTGGCTGTCCCGGCTCACCCCCGCGGCCGGGTTCGCGATCCAGGAGACGGTCGAGCGCTACGACACGGCGATCAGCCCGTGGGCGGGGTTCGGCGTGCTGTGCGCGTACACGGCGGTAGCGCTCGCGGTCGCGGCCCGGCGGCTGAACCGGCGGGACGCGTGAGGACCGCCCGGGGACTGCACGCCGAGTGGACCAAGCTCCGCACGCTGCCGGCCAACGCGTGGCTGGTGGCCGCGACGGCCGGGTTCACGGTCGCGGCGAGCGTCGCGGCCCTCTCGACGGTCGACACGTCGCACTGCCCGTCGCCCGCGGAGTGCTTCGAGGACACCACGAAGCTCAGCCTCGCGGGCGTGTGGTTCGGCCAGGTCGCGGTCCTCGTGCTCGCCGTCGGCATGATCGGCGGCGAGTACGGCACCGG
>DASYKY010000020.1:0-30190 GCA_035995025.1 Actinophytocola sp. | reverse complement strand
GCCCAAACGCGCCACCACCCACCGAATCCTGCGCACCCGACGAAGCCGACCGCACCTGCGACGCGACAGTCGTCACCGTCGTCGCATGCGCCCGCACCTCCCCGACCACCACGTTGAAACCCTCACCCATGCGATGCCCCGATTCGTTCGTCTTGGCACGTCGTACACAGAACGCCCCCGGCCCGACCCGGCCGGGGGCGGACAGCTAGTTGATTACTTCCGGCGGGCTCTCGAAGTACTCGTCGTCGGAACGCTTGTCGCGCTGCTTCTCGACCTTGAAGACCTCGTCGCGGCCGTCGCCGGTGTAGCCCTCCGGCAGGTGCTCCTTGACCGCCTCGAGCGCGGCGCCCTCGCCGACGAACTTCGTCATGACGTCCACGACCTGCGCGCCCACGTCGCGCTGCGCCTGCCGCGCGGTCTCCATGATGATCTGCGCCAGCCGCTCGGGCTCGACGTCCTCGACGCCAGGCCGCAGGACCAGGTCACTGAGCGCGCCGCTGGCGGTCACCCTGACCGACACCTCGCCGTCGCGCGAGGTAGCCGCTCCCCCAACGGTCTTGAGCGCCTTCTCCGCCTTCTCCGCCTTTTGCGCGGCGTCCCGCAGCTTCTCGTCGTACTGCGCGAACCACTTATCCGGGTCCATGCCCTCGCCACTCCACCCGTACTTGCTGGATCATCAGTGCAGCATCCTGGCCGGAAGATACGCCAGTCATGACCGCTGAAGAGCGTAGTCCGGCGAAGAATTTTCAAACGTAATCCTTCGCGGACGCCCGGTAATCATGCGTGGTCGGCGGGCCTGGATACTCTGTGTGCGTCGGGCGGGAGCGGGAGGGCAGCGTGCCACCAGCGGTACTGGAGGTGGACGGGATCGCCGCTAGCTACGGCCCGGTCGCGGCGTGCCGGGACGTGAGCTTCACCGTCACTCCTGGTGAGCTGTTCGGCTTGGTCGGCAGCTTGGGCGCCGGCAAGACCACCACCATGCGAATCGTGCTCGGCATGCTCGCCCCGGACGCCGGCGAGGTGCGGGTGGGCGGCGCGCGGGTCACGCCGGAAACCCGGCGGCGCATGGGTTACCTGCCCGAGGAGCGCGGCCTGTACCCGCGGATGCGGGTTCACGACCAGCTCGTCTACCTCGCCGAGCTGCGCGGCCTGGACGTCAACGACGCGCACCGGGCGGCGGACCGGTGGACCACCCGGCTCGGCCTGCGCGACGCGCGCGACGTCCCCGTGCAGCGGCTCGGTCCCGGCGCCCAGCAGCGCGCGCGGCTCGCCGCCGCCCTGGTGCACGACCCGGACGTGCTGGTGCTCGACGAGCCCTTCGCCGGGCTCGACCCGGAGACCGCGCAGCTCGCGAGCGGCGTGCTGCGCGAGCGGGCCGCGGCCGGTGTGCCGGTGCTGTTCACGAGCCAGGCGCTGGATCTCGCGGAGCGGCTGTGCGACCGGGTCGGCATCATCCAGAATGGACACATGGTGGCCGCCGGAACCGTCGACGAGCTGCGTGCGGGCGGCAGCGTCGAGCTGCTCGTGGACGCGCCGGACGCGCCCGACGGCTGGGCCGGTGCGCTGCCCGGCGTCCGGGTCGTCGACGTCCACAATGGACGTACCAGGCTGCACCTGACGAACGGCGTGGACGACCAGGCCGTGCTGGCCGCGGCGCTCGCGACCGGGCCGGTGCGCGAGTTCACCCGCGTGCGCCCGACCCTCGCCGAGCTGTACCGGGACGTGGTGGTCCCGTGACCGAGCCGAAACCCGCGCGGACGGTCTACCTCGTCGCGCGGCGCGAGCTGAACACGCGGGTGCGCACGCGGTCGTTCGTGGTCAGCACGCTCGTGGCGCTGGTCGTGCTGACCGGGTTCGTGCTCACGCAGAGCACGCTGTTCGACGAGGAGCACGTGACGCGGGTCGGCCTCAACGGGCAGGCCCTCGCGATCACCGGGCCCCTGCGGCAGGCCGCGGGCCAGCTGGACCTCGACGTGACGACGACGGAGGTCCCCGACCTGGCCGCCGGCCGCGACCAGGTCGCGGACGGGGAGCTGGACGCGCTGGTTAGCGGCGCGCCGGCGGAGCTGCGGGTACTCGTCCGCGGCGACCTCGACCCGGACCTGCGGACCGTCCTCAATGGACTCGTGCAGCAGCAGGTGCTGAGCGGCCTGCTCGCGTCGGTCGAGGACCTCGACTCGAACCAGGTGCTGGCCACCATCGCGAAGGCGGGCGTGCACGTCGACTCGCTCGAGCCGGCCGACCCGCAGCACGACCAGCGGCTGGCGCTGGCGCTGATCATGGTGGCGCTGCTGTACCTGGCGCTGCTGCTGTACGGGTCGATGGTGGCGCAGAGCGTGGTGGAGGAGAAGTCCAGCCGGGTGGTGGAGCTGCTGCTCGCGACCGTGCGGCCGTGGCAACTGCTGTCCGGCAAGGTCGTCGGCCTGGGGCTGGTGGGGCTCGTCCAGCTGTTCGCGGTCGGCGCGATCGGCCTGCTGCTGGCGATCCTGACCCACGTGGTGACGATCCCGGCGACCGCGACGGCCACGATGGCGTGGGGCCTGCTGTGGTACGTGCTCGGTTACCTGTTGTACGCCACGGCGTTCGCGGCGGTGGGCTCGCTGGTGTCGCGGCAGGAGGACGTGCAGTCGGTGCTGATGCCGTTCACGGTGGTGCTGGTGGTGGCGTTCATGCTGGGCTTCGCGGTCCTGTCCCGCAGCCCGACCGGCACGACGGCGACGGTGCTGTCGCTGCTGCCGCCGCTGTCCCCGATCCTGATGCCTGGCCGCATCGCACTGGCCGCGGCCCCGCTGTGGCAGGTAGTGCTGGCCATCGTGCTGACGCTGGCGAGCGTGGCCGTGGTGGCCCGGGTCGGCAGCGTGGTCTACCGCAACTCGGTCCTCCACATGGGACCCCGCCTCCGCCTCCGCGACGCCCTCCGCTGACCCCGCGAGTCCAACGCCCAAACCGCGCGAGTCCAACACTCACACCGCGCGAGTCCAACACTCACGCACGCCGAGTCCAACGTTCCGGACGTGCGACTCGCCTCGCCCGCGCGTTGGACTCGCGGGGGCGGAGTGTTGGACTCGCGGGGTCAGCGGTCGGTGATCGGGAGGTAGTCGCGCTCGGTGGCGCCGATGTAGACCTGGCGCGGGCGGCCGATCTTCGTGGCCGGGTCGTTCATCATCTCGCGCCAGTGGGCGACCCAGCCCGGGAGGCGGCCCAGGGCGAACAGCACGGTGAAGAACTTCGTCGGGAAGCCCATCGCGCGGTAGATCAGGCCCGTGTAGAAGTCGACGTTCGGGTAGAGCTTGCGCTCGACGAAGTAGTCGTCCGCGAGCGCGCGCTCCTCCAGCTGCTTCGCGATGTCCAGCAGGCTGTCGTCGCCGCCGAGGCGGGCCAGGATTTCGTCCGCGGTCTTCTTGATGATCGCCGCACGCGGGTCGTAGTTCTTGTACACGCGGTGGCCGAAGCCCATCAGCTTCACGCCCTCCTCGCGGTTCTTCACCCGCTTGACGAACGTGTCCACGTCACCGGCGTCGTCGCGGATGCCCTCCAGCATGTTCAGCACCGCGCTGTTGGCGCCGCCGTGCAGCGGGCCGAACAGCGCGTTGATGCCCGCCGAGATGCTCGCGAACAGGTTCGCCTCCGACGAGCCAACGAGCCGCACGGTCGACGTCGAGCAGTTCTGCTCGTGATCGGCGTGCAGCACGAACAGCAGGTCGAGCGCCCGGACCAGATCGGGGTCGACCTCGTACGGCTCGGCGGGGAACCCGAACGTCATCCGCAGGAAGTTCTCGACCAGGCCGAGCGAGTTGTCCGGGTACAGGAACGGCTGGCCGACCGACTTCTTGTACGCGTAGGCCGCGATCGTCGGCAGCTTCGCCAGCAGGCGGATCGTCGAGATCTCGACCTGCTCGTTGTCGAACGGCTGCAGGCTGTCCTGGTAGAAGGTGGACAGTGCGGACACCGCGGACGACAGCACCGGCATCGGGTGCGCGTCGCGCGGGAAGCCGTCGAAGAAACGCTTCAGGTCCTCGTGCAGCAGCGTGTGCCGGCTGATCTTCCCGGTGAACTCGTCGAGCTGCGTCTGCGTCGGCAGCTCGCCGTAGATGAGCAGGTAGCTGACCTCGATGAAGGTCGAGCGCTGGGCGAGCTGCTCGATGGGGTAGCCGCGGTAGCGCAGGATGCCGGCGTCACCGTCGATGAAACAGATCTCCGACGAACACGCGGCGGTGTTCACGAACCCGGGGTCGAGCGTCACGAGGTCGGTCGTCGCCAGCAGCTTGCTCACGTTGACTCCGTGCGAGCCCTCGGTGGCACGCGTGACCGACATTTCGTACTCGCCGCCGGGATAGCGCAGCGCGACGGATTCCGACGCGCCGGTGTCGGCCCCCGCGGGTGCGGCATTGTTGTTGCCGGCCCCGGCAGGGACGGTCCTCGCCTCAGGCATGCGTGTCCCTCTCAACAAACTTGTCTTTTGCTTGTAACGCTAGTGCGGTTCGCGCCGCCCGGACAGTCCACATGGTGTGGGCCACGGCACTTTACGGGTGATTTCGCAGCTCAGCCGCGTACGGCGGTTCGGCCCCTGCCCGGGAGACCGTGACCGCCGCGGCTCTCGCCGCGTACGTGAGCGCGTCGCGCCAGCCGTCCGGGCCGACGTCACGGACCGCGCCCGGTGCGGTGACTCCGTGTTCGTGCAGCCACGCGAGCAATGCGGCGTGCACGGTGTCGCCCGCGCCGATCGTGTCGACCACCGCCGCGGGCACCGTCGCCACCTCGATCTCGTCGCCCGCCGCGGTGAACGCGACGATGCCGTCCGTGCCGCGGGTGAGCACCGCCGCGGCCGGCCCGGCGGCGAGCCACTCCCGTACCGCGCCCGCCACGTCGGCGCTCCCGCCGGCGAGCCACGCGGCGTCCTCAACGGACAGTTTGAGCACGCCGACGTCCGGCAGCCAGGAGGCGAACCGCGCGCGGTAGGCCGCCCGGTCGGCCACGAGCACCGGTCGGATGTTGGGGTCGAGCACGGTGAGCCCGCCGCGCGCGGAATGGCGCCGCAGCAGCGTTTCGTACGTCGTGGCACCCGGTTCCAGCAGCAGCGAGAGCGTGCCGAGCGACAGCGTCGTGACCTCCGCCGGCAGCTCGCCGGGGTCCGCGACGAGCCGGTCGGCGGTGCCCTCCACATGGAACGAGTAGCGCGCCGAGCCGTCCGGCCCGATACCGGCCACCGCGAGCGTGGTCGGCTCGGCACCGCGCTGCACGAGCGATGTGTCCACTCCGGACACTTGGAGCCGGGCCAGCAGCGCGTCGCCGAACGTGTCCGTCGACAGCCGCGACAGGAACCGGACGGGCATGCCGAGGCGGCCGAGCGCGACCGCGACGTTGTAGGGCCCGCCGCCGGGCAGGGGCAGCAGCGCGCCGAGCTCCCCCGCGCCGGTCGCCGGTGCCGGCACGAGATCGACGAGGGCCTCGCCGCCGACACAGAGCATGCGCCACCTCACGTTCGGTTCTGATGGTTACCCGATAGTAGGGCGTCATACTAAAACGGCGACCTAGCATTGACCTGCGGAGGAAGCCGTATGCCCGCTGATCGACTGTTGCCCAACAGGGACGCAGAGGACCTCATCAAGTTGACCAGGGAGATCGCCAGGGACGAGCTGGCGCCGCTGGCCGCGCGGTACGAGGAGGAGGAGCGCTTCCCGCGCGAGCGGTTCCGGCTGCTCGGCCGCAGCGGGCTGCTCGGCCTGCCCTACCCCGAGCGCTGGGGCGGCGGCGGGCTCGGCTACGAGATCTACCTGCAGGTGCTCGAGGAGGTCGCGACGGCCTGGATGTCGATGGGCGTCGGGCTGTCGGTGCACGTGATGTCGTGCTTCGCGCTGGCCGAGTACGGCAGCGACGAACAGCGCGAGCGGTGGCTCGGCGACATGCTCGGCGGCGAGCTGCTCGGCGCGTACGCGCTGTCGGAGCCGCAGGCCGGCTCGGACGCGGCCGCGCTCGCGACGAAGGCCACGCTCTCGGGCGAGCACTACGTCGTCAACGGCGTGAAGGCGTGGATCACCCACGGTGGCCACGCCGACTTCTACACGACGATGGTCCGCACGTCGCCGGACGGCGGCCGCGGCATCAGCTGCCTGCTCGTCGACGCGGCGACACCCGGCCTCACCGCGGCCGCGCCCGAGCGCAAGATGGGCCTGACCGGCTCGACGACCACGCAGATGATCTTCGAGAACGCCGCCGTGCCGGCGGACCGGCTGCTCGGCGGGGAGGGCGCGGGCCTCAAGATCGCGCTGACCGCGCTTTCGTCCGGGCGGCTGGGCATCGCCGCGTGCTCGGTGGGCCTGGCGCAGGCCGCACTCGACGAGGCGGTGGCCTACGCGAAGGGCCGCACGCAGTTCGGCAGGCCGATCATCGAGTTCCAGGGCCTGGAGTTCCTGCTGGCCGACATGGCCGCCGCGGTCGAGTCGGCCCGCGCGACCTACCTGGAGGCGGCGCGGCGGCGCGACCGCGGCCTGACGTTCACCCGCCAGGCCTCGATCGCGAAACTCGTCGCCACCGACGCGGCCATGAAGGTCACGACCGACGCCGTGCAGGTCCTCGGTGGCGCGGGCTACACGCGGGACTTCCCGGTCGAGCGCTATATGCGGGAGGCGAAGGTGCCGCAGATCTTCGAGGGCACCAACCAGATCCAGCGCATGCTGATCGCCCGCGAGCTCCGCAAGATGTAGCCGCCTCCCCGGCACTCGGAGAAGACCCACCTGAGCTACGGCACCGTCACGACGACCTTTGCGCGGGCGTGCTCGGTCTCCAGGTAGCGGATGGCGTCCGGGACCTCGGTTAGCTTGTAGGTCCGGTCGATGGCCGGGGTCAGCTTGCCCGCCTCGGCCAGCTCGCGCAGCGACGCCAGGATCTCCCGGTTCGGCGAGGTCTGCAGGATGCGGATCCGCTGCTGCCGGCTGAAGCGGCCTGCCACGCCTGCACGGATCATCAGCCCCATCGGGCCGACCAGGCTGCCGCCCTTGAACACGCCGCCGCCCGACAGCACGAGCGTGCCGTCAGGTGTCAGCGCGCGCCGCAGGTCGCCCAGCGAGCGGTTGCCGACGAGGTCGAACACGACGTCGTGGTGGCGGCCGGTGCGGGCGAAGTCCTCCCGCGTGTAGTCGACGACCCGGTCCGCACCGAGCGAGCGGACCAGGTCGGCGTTGCGGGTGCTGCACACGGCCGTGACCTCGGCGCCGAGCGCCTTGCCGAGCTGCACGGCGAACGTGCCGACGCCCCCGGACGCCCCGTTCACCAGCACCCGCTGCCCCGCGTGCACCCCGCCGTCGTCACGCAGTCCCTTCAGCGCGGTGAGGCCGGCCAGCGGCAGAGCCGCCGCCTGCTCGAACGTGAGGTTGGCTGGCTTGCGCTCGACCCCTTCCCGCGGCAGCGCCACGTACTCGGCGAACGCCCCGTCGCGCTCCCCCGCGTCGCCGAACACCTCGTCCCCCACCGCGAGATCGGTGACCCCCGCGCCGACCGCCTCCACCCGGCCGGCGACATCCCGGCCCCGGATCGTGCGCTTCGGCCTGCCGAGCCCGAGGTTCGGCCCGGCGAGCCGGGCCACGTACGGGTCCCCCCGCATGATGTGCCAGTCGTAGGCGTTGATCGCGGCGGCGTGGACGCGCACCAGCACCTCGTCGTCCGCGGCCACCGGCCGGTCGACATCGGTGAGCTCGAGGACGTCGGGTGGGCCGTACCGGTCCTGCGTGATTGCTTTCACGTCCTGATGTTAGGCCGCCGAACTCCGTGCCGGCATCAGTGACATCCCTAGCTTCTACCCCTACTCCTGGTAGAACGGGTTGGCCGTGACGCCGCGGCCGGCGTTCTCGTCGAAGTGGTAGACCTCGCGCCCGCCGACGAACACCCGCACCGCGCGGCTCATCACGTCCAGCGGGTCGCCCGACCACAGCACCAGGTCCGCGTCCAGGCCGGCCTTCAGCGCGCCCACCCGGTCGTCGAGGCCCATGATCCGCGCCGGGTTCACGGTGATCGACCGCAGCGCGGTGTCCGAGTCGAGGCCCTCCTTGACCGCGAAGGTCGCCTGGTGCACCAGGTAGTCGACCGGCACGACCGGGTGGTCGGTGGTCAGCGCGATCCGCACGCCCGCGCGCGCCAGGATCCCCGGGTTGCGCATGTGCCGCCGCCGGACCTCCACTTTGGACCGTCCGACGATGAGCGGGCCGATGATCACCGGGATGTCCTTGTCCGCCAACGTGTCCGCCAGCAGGTGGCCCTCGGTGCCGTGGTTGACGATGAGCCGGTAGCCGAACTCCTCCGACAGCCGGATCGCCGTCGCGATGTCGTCGGCGCGGTGCGTGTGCTGGCACCACGGCACCTCGCCGTCCAGCACCCGCACCAGGATCTCCGACGCGGTGTCCCGGTCGAACGGCTTGCCGTCGCGGATCGCCCACTCCCGGGCCTCGCGGTAGTCCTGCGCCTTGACGAACGCGTCGCGGATCACCGCGGCCACGCCGAGCCGGGTCGACGGCAGCTTGTCCTTCTCGCCGTACACCCGCTTCGGGTTCTCCCCCAGCGCGCTCTTCACGCTGACCGGCTCGCGCACCAGCATGTCGTCGACCGTGCGGCCCCACGACTTCACCGCGACGGTCTGCCCGCCGATCGGGTTGCCCGAGCCGGGCTTGACGACGATCGTGGTGACGCCGCCGGCCAGCGCGTCGCGGAAGCCCTCGTCGTCCGGGTTGATCCCGTCGAGCGCGCGCAGCCGGGCGCCGTTCGGGTCGGTCATCTCGTTGACGTCGACGCCGGCCCAGCCGTCGCCCTCCTCGTAGATGCCGACGTGGCCGTGCGACTCGACGAAACCGGGCAGCACCCAGGTGCCGGACGCGTCGACGATCTCCGCGTCGTCCGGGACGTCCACGTCGGCGTCCGGGCCGACGGCGACGATCTGCCCGTTGTCGACGAGGACGGTGCCCCCCTCGATGGGAACACCGTCGACCGGAACGACATATCCACCCGTGACCGCAGTACTCACAGCCGAGCAACCTACCCGTGCCGGGGCGGCTACCGGGGGCGAATCCCCCACCGGCCGGTCCACGTGTCGCCGGGCTCGATGGTGATCAGGTCGGTGCCGGAGTTCAGCGCGTCCGGCGGGCAGGTCATCGGCTCGATCGCGACCGCGCGCGCTCCCTTGCCGGGGAAGTCGCCCGGGGTGAACACCTGCACCCAGCCGAAACTCGCGTCCGCCCACACCTCGACGCCGCCGCCGGCGTGGGTGACCGAGTGCCGCACGATCCCGTCCGGACCTGGTTCGCAGTCGCCGAACGCGGTGTCCAGCTCGACCCCGCGCAGCGGGCGGCCATCGCGGAAGTCGAGGTCGGTGCCCTCGAGCGACTGCGGCTTGCCGTTGGGGACCATCGTCTCCGGGTCGACCGGCAGCACCGTGCGCGCGGCGAGGGTGAGCACGCAGTCGTCGACGTCGGTGCCGCCCGGCCGCGGGTAGGGGTGCGTGCCGACGCCGAACGGCATCTCCTCGTTGCCGGCGTTGTGCACGGTGTGCGTGACGGACAGGCCGCCGTCCTCCAGCACGTAGCGGACGGTGGTGCGGAACGGGATCGGCCAGCCCTGCACCTCGCCGATCTCGATGCCGAGGTGCAGCGCGCCGCCGCCGTGCTCGAGGACGGTCCACGCCTCCTTCCGGACCAGCCCGTGGATCGCGTTGCCCCGGGTGGGCTCGGTGACCTCGAGCTCCCGGCGCATCCCCGCGTGCGACCAGGTGGCGCCCGCGACCCGGTTGGGCCACGGCACCAGCACCGCGCCCGCCCCGAGCGGCGGGACCACGTCGGCGCCGAACGTCTCGGTGTACGGCACGCCCGCCACGGTGAAGGACCGCAGCGCGGCGCCGACCTCGGTCACGACCGCCCGCGCGTCCCCGCTCGCGATCTCCAGTTGCTCCCCGGTGGGTCTGTTCATTGCACAGACCTTATTCGTGCCTGATGCGGGACGTTTCGGTCACTCCTTCGGTCACTCCTTCAGCGCCTGCGGGGCGGGCTCCTTGACCTGCTCACCCCTGCTGCGCAGGTACAGCCAGTTCACGATCCACAACAGAATGCCGACGCCCACGAGAACCAGCGCGATGTAGTAGTCGCTCGCGGGCCGCCCGGACAGCACCGGGACCGCCAGCCACACGCACAGGATCCCGGCCGCGACCGGCGCCCAGGTCGGCGCGCGGAAGTGGCGGTGGCCGGCCTTCTCCCGGCGCAGCACCAGCACCGCGACGTTGACCACGGCGAACACGCACAGCAGCAGCAGCGCCGTGGTGCCGCCGAGCTTGCTGACGCCGTCCGCGCCCGCGGTCGCCACGAGCACGGCCGCGATGGCGCTGGTGACGAGGATCGACACCCACGGCGTGCGGCGGAACGGGTGCACGGTGCCGAAGATCCGCGGCAGGATGCGCTCGTTCGCCATGCCGTACAGCAGCCGGCTCGCCATCAGCATGTTGATGAGCGCGGAGTTGATGACCGCGAACACGCCGATCCACTCGAAGACCCACCGCGGGAAGCCCGGCGCACCGACGTTGATCACCTCGAGCAGGGCGCCCGAGCCCGCGTCGGACAGGTCGCTCGCGGAGATCAGCAGCGACGACGTGAGCGCGACGAGCACGTAGATGACCGCGGCCGTGGCGAGGCCGGAGAGCAGCGCCTTCGGGAACACCCGCTCCGGGTTGCGGGTCTCCTCGGCCATGTTGACCGAGTCCTCGAAGCCGACCATCGCGAAGAACGCGAGCGAGGTGGCGGCCGTGATGGCCAGCAGCCAGTTCGTGTCCGCGGTGTTGATCTCCGACAGCCTGCTCGGCTCCCCCTTGCCGCCGAGCACCGCGTACACGCCGACCCCGATGATGATCACCAGGCCGGCCAGCTCGATGCAGGTGAGCACCACGTTCGCCTTCACCGAGTGGGACACGCCGACGAAGTTGACGAGCGCCAGCAGCGCGATGAACGCGACCGCGATGATCGCGACGACCGTGTCGGAGACCTCGATGTCGAGCGCGGCCGGCAGGTAGGTGGCGCCGAACGCCCTGGCCGCGGCGGACGCGGACGTGATGCCCGAGCACATGACCGCGAAGGCGACCACGAACGTGAGGAACGGCTTGCGGAACGCGCGGTTCGTGTACAGCGCGGCGCCCGCCGCCTGCGGGTACTTGCCGACGAGCTCGAGGTAGGCGAACGCGGTGAGGAACGCGACCACGAACGCCAGCACGAACGGCAGCCACAGCGCCCCGCCGACCTTCGCGGCGACGCTGCCGGTCAGCGCGTAGATGCCGGTGCCGAGGATGTCGCCGATCACGAAGAAGTACAGCAGCTTCGGGCCCATCACCCGGTTCAGCTCGGGCGACTTGCCCAGTGTCGGGGCTGCGTTCGAGCCTGTGTTCTCGGTCACCATGACCCTTGAGCATGCCCGATCACGACCCGGATGACCAGATCGCGTCGTTAAGATTTCACTAACTCTGGCGCCTTCGCGTGATAGCGCCAGAACGCGGGCAGGCACGCGACCGCGAGCACGGCCAGGACGATCACGAGCAGTCCCCCGCCCGCCGCGGCGGCCGAGGTGCCGACGGCGGCGGCCGCCCAGCCGTGCACGAGGTCGGCGACGCGCGGCCCGCCCGCGACGACCACGGTGAACACGCCCTGCATGCGGCCGCGCATCTCGTCGGTCGCGGCGGACTGCAGGATCGCGCTGCGGTAGACCATGCTGACCATGTCCGCGGCGCCGGCGAGGACCATGAACACGGCCGCGAGCCACAGCGAGTGCGCGAGCCCGAACCCGACCACGGCCGCGCCCCAGGCACAGACGGCGATCGTGACGCCGACGCCGTGCCGGTGGATGTTGCCGATCCAGCCGGACGCCAGCCCGCACAGCAGCGCGCCGATCGGGATGGCCGCGTAGAGCCAGCCGAGCGCGGGGCCGCCGCCCGGCGGGTCGCCGAACGTGCGCTCGGCCATCTCCGGGTAGAGCGCGCGCGGCATGCCGGCGACCATCGCGATGATGTCCAGCACGTACGACGCGAGCAGCACGTTCTTGGCCGCGAGGTAGCGGAACCCGTCGGCGATGTCGCGCAGCCCCGCCCGCCGGCGCACGCCGTCCAGCGGCGCCATGCGGGGCAGGCCGATGATCATCACGGTGGCGAGCACGAGTGCGGCGCTGTCGATGAGGTAGAGCACCGGCAGGCCGGCGAGCGGCATGAGCGCCCCGGCGAGCAGTGGCCCGAACACCATGCCGAACGAGGCGACGGTCGAGGTCAGCGCGCTGGCCGACGGCAGCAGGTCGAGCGGCACCAGGCGCGCGACGGCCGCGGTGCGCGTCGGCATGTTGACCGCGACGAACGACTGCTGGACGGCGAGGAGCCCGAGCACGAGCCAGACGCTGCCGATCCCGGCGGCGGCCTGGAGCCAGAAGGCGACGGAGGTGAGCGCGATTCCGGTGTTGCTGACGATGATCACCGTCCGCCGGTCCACGGCGTCGGCGATCGCGCCGCCCCATAGCCCGAAGATCAGCAGCGGCACGAGCCCGAACACGCCGGTCAGCCCGACGTACGCGGAGGACCCGGTGATGTCGTAGACCTGCTTGGGCACCGCGACGATCGTGAACTGCCCGCCGACCGCGGTGATCGCGGTGGACGCCCACATCCGCCGGAAGGAGGCGACCCGCAACGGCCGCGTATCGATGGCGATACGCCGCACCTTGGTACGCGCCGGAACCCCCACGCCGGAAAGCTTAGGTGCGCTAACGACTCATCCGCGCGTGATAATTCCCACCAGCCCGCGCCCGGGTCACGGGCCGAGGCGCTCGACCTTCCACGAGTCGCGGCCCAGCTTGTAGCGCAGCCGGTCGTGCATGCGGTCGCGGCGGCCCTGCCAGAACTCCACGATCTCGGGCTGGATGCGCCAGCCGCCCCAGTGCGGCGGCACCGGTACCTCGTCGGCGTCGGCGAAGCGGCGCTGCACGTTGGCGAGCGCGTTCTCCAGCGCGGGCCGCCCGCTGACCACAATGGACTGTGGCGAGGCCCAGGCACCGAGCTGCGAGCCGCGCGGGCGGCTCGCCCAGTACGTCGCCGTCTCGGCCAGGGACACCTTTTCCACCACGCCGCGCACGGTTGCCTGGCGGTGCAACGAATACCAGGGGAACGTCGCCGCGGCGTAGCGGGTGGCCATCAGGTCGTGGCTCTTCGCCGACGTGTAGTTGGTGAAGAAGACGACGCCGCGCTCGTCGAGGCCCTTGCACAGCACCGTTCGCGAGGCTGGCAGGCCGTCGGCGTTCGCGGTGGCCAGGACCATCGCGTTGGGCTCCGGCGCCGAGGCGCGGATCGCGTCGTCGAGCCAGCGCTGGAGCTGCTCGTACCAGGTGGGCGCGAGCTCATCCTCGCCCAGCGTCCCCTCCTCGTAGGAGACCCGCATCTTCGGAAGCTCAAGTGCGATGCCGCTGGCCGCGAATCCGGCGTCCGTCATTCTCGGATCTCCTCGACGTGTAGGGATTACCTCACGGGCCACCTATCAAGTGAGGGCCTGCCGCCGATCGCCGGAAAGCCCTCATCCACCGAAGGTACGGGGAATTCGGCCGCGCGGAAACCACGCGCCGGGTGATGGCCCCCACCGGAATCGATCGAGTCCGGCAGAACTACGCCGGACGAGTGATGGCCGCGAGGAACACCTCGCGGATCTCGGTCGCGACGTCCGCCACCGGCAGCGGCGGCCGGTGCGCCTGCCACTCGCGCAGGATGCCGGTGACCGCACCGACGAGGGCGATCGCCGTCAGGTGGTAGTTCCGCTTCGGCGCCAGGCCGGCGTCGGCCACGCGGTCGCACTCCGCCTCGATGAAGGCGGTGTAGCGGGTGAACCACTCGCGGTGCTGGCTCTCCATCGCCTGGCTGATGCCCGGCGCCTCGACGTAGTTCAGCCGCGGGAAGCGCGGGTCGGACGTCACGGCGGCGACGAACGCGTCGAGCAGCGTGGTGATCCGGGTCAGCGGCTCGGCGCCGGCGAGCGAGTCGAGCACCGGCAGCATGCGCTTCATCGCCGTGGTGTTGATCTGCTGGTGCAGCTCGAGCAGCAGCGCCTCCTTGCTGGCGAACTTCTCGTAGAAGTTCCGGGTCGACACCCCGGCCCGCGCGCACAGGTCCGCGATCTTGGTCTTGTGGTAGCCGCGCGTGGTGAACTCGTCGAGGGCGGCCTCGAGCAGCTTCTCCCGCCGCTCGGCGCGCCGCTGCTCGGTGTCCACACCGCGATAGGTGCGGCTCTGCGCGCCCTCGCCCATCCGACCCACTCCCTCGACTTCCCGCCGCCGTCACCCGCGCCGGGAATTCTCCAACTGGACAGCCCCGTACAGTTGGTCTAACTTCTGAAAATCAGGATTACCACTGTGATTGCAACCACGTGAGGTCGTCGATGACGCGAATCTTCCCACGGCCGGTCGCCGTGGTGCTCTCGAGTTTGCTCACCGCGTTCACGCTGCTAATCGCCGTGCCAGCGCAGGCATCCGCAGCTCCGTCGGGAGTTTCCGCACCATCAGATGATCCGTTCTACACCCCGCCGAACCCGCTTCCACCGGGGGACCCCGGCGATGTCGTCCGGCAGCGAAAGGTGAGCGTGTTCGCCGATCCGCTGACGCTGATCCCGCTGCCGGTGAACTCTTGGCAGATTCTGTACCGCTCGACGTCCGCGACCGGGGCCGCCGAAGCCGTCTCGGGCACGCTGCTGGTGCCCCGCACGCCGTGGTCGCGCGGCCCGCGCCCGCTCGTGTCGTACGCGGTCGGCACTCACGGGCTCGGCGACTCGTGCGCCCCGTCCCACCGGCTGCGCACCGGCACCGAGAACGAGATCGCACTGATCGGCCAGGCGCTGCTGGCCGGCTGGGCGGTCGTGCTCACCGACTACGAGGGCCTCGGCACGTCCGGGCGGCACACCTACGCGGTCGGCCGCTCCGAGGGCCACGCCGTGCTCGACGCGGCCCGCGCGGCGGCGCGGGTGCCGGGCTCGGGCCTGTCGCCGTCCGGTCCGGTCGGGCTGTTCGGCTACTCGCAGGGCGGCCAGGCCACCTCGTTCGCGGCCGAGCTCGCGCCGTCGTACGCGCCGGAGCTGCACCTGGTGGGCGTGGCGACCGGCGGCGTGCCGGCCGACCTGGCGGAGGTGGCCCGGTTCAACGACGGCAACGTGGGCTTCTCGCTCGTGCTGGCCGCGGCGGACGGCTACGCGGCGGCCTACCCGGACGTGCCGTTCGAGCAGATCCTCAACGACGCGGGCCGGGCGACCGTGCCGCGCATGGAGCAGGCGTGCACGGTCGAGCTGGCGACCATCGCGCCGCTGCGGCACCTGAACGACTTCGTCACCGTGCCGGACCCGCTGGCCGACCCGCGCTGGCAGGCGCGGCTGGCCGAGAACCGCGCCGGCACCCGCGCCCCCGCCGCGCCGGTGTACCTCTACCACGGCTTGGCCGACGAGCTGATCCCGCTCGCGGTCGGCCGGCGGCTGCGCACGGAGTGGTGCGGGCTCGGCGCGTCGGTCCAGTGGCAGCAGATCCCGCTGGCCGAGCACATCCTGGGCGTGAGCGTCGGCGGCCCGGCCGCGATGGCGTGGCTCGGGCAGCGCTTCGCGGGCCGCCCGGCGACCGGCAACTGCTGAGCCGCTAGCCCCGCGCCGCGTCGAGGCGGCGCAGGGCCGTCACGGCGTCGTCGGCCAGTGCGGTCGTCATGGTGCCGCCCGCGGCGAGCGGGGTGCGCGACCACCACTCGCCGCTCGCGGGCTCCGGCCGGCTGCCGTCGACGCACAGCTCGGTGGCCAGCACCCGCTTGCCGGCCAGGTGCGCGGCGCTCGCGTCGAGCGCGCGGTCACCGACGGTCAGCTCCTGGCGCAGCACCGGGCGGCCGGCCCGGGTGATCGCCGTCCGGGTGCTCAGCACGCCGGGGCGCTCGCCCGCCCGGCCGAGCACCAGGACCTCCCTGGCGTGCAGGCGGGCGCCCTCGGCGAGCTCCGCCAGCAGGACCGCGGCGTGGTGCGCGCGGGCCGTGATCACCGTGGGCCCGGGCAGGTAGGCGAGCGTCGCGTGCGCGGCCAGGTGCAGCCGGACCGTCACCCGGCTGGGGGCGCCGCGCGGGCCGGGCAGCGCGACCGCGGCCGCGACGCCAGCCAGGCGCAGCGCGGCGGAGCGTCCCACGTGGACGGTCAGGGTGAGGTCGTCGCCACCCAGCGGGGCGGCCGCCGAGCCGACCAGGTGCACCAGCGCCGGGCCGGTGTGGCCGCGGGCCGGCACCAGGGTCAGCGGCGGCGCGGAGCGGAGCACGCGGACCACGTCGCGGCCGTCGCGGCGCTCGACCTCGAGGCAGGCCCCGGCTCTCACATCTGCGCCCGTACCCAGGCGGTCACGCCAGGCGCGGCCGGGGTGTCCACAAGGGACTGCAGGATGACCGGCAGGCCGCCGCGGACGCGCTCGGCGTCGCCGGACATGACGGTCAGGTCGGCGCCCACGAGCGGCGCCAGGTCGGTCTTGTTGATCACCAGCAGGTCGGCCGTCGTCACGCCAGGGCCACCCTTGCGCGGGACCTTGTCGCCGCCGGCCACGTCGACCACGAAGATCTGGCGGTCCACCAGGCCGCGGGAGAACACCGCGGTCAGGTTGTCCCCGCCGCTCTCGATGATCACCACGTCCAGCGCCGGGAAGCGGTCCGTCAGCCGCTCCACCGCGTCCAGGTTCGCGGTGATGTCGTCGCGGATCGCGGTGTGCGGGCAGCACCCGGTCTGCACCGCCTCGATGCGCGCGGGGTCCAGCACGCCGGCGCGGCGCAGGAAGTCGGCGTCCTCGGTCGTGTAGATGTCGTTGGTCACCACGGCGACCTCGAGGTCGGTGAGCGTGCGGCACAACGCCGCCACGAGCGCGGTCTTGCCGCTGCCGACCGGCCCGCCGACGCCGATCCGCAGCGGACGGCCGGGGCGTGGCGCCGCCGCGTGCGGGTCAGGCTCGCGGTGGGTGGGGTCGAAGCTCACGGGGTGGGTGTGGTCAGCTCGCAAAGAGACGCACCTCTTCTCGGTGGTGGCGGTCGTGCTCCTCGGCCAGCACGTCCAGCCCAGGCGCGGACGGCGCGGGCAGCTCGGCCGGGTCGAGCCCCGCGCACGCCGCGGCGTCCGCCGCCACCGCCCGCAGCTCCGGCGCGAGCGCGGTGACGATCCCGTTGACCCGCAACGGATCCAGGCCGAGCAGCCGCACCGCCGCGCTCGCCGGGCCGCTGACCGACAGGTACGCCGCCGCGAGCGCCGCGCCGTCCGGTGTGCCGCCGAACGCCGCGACGGCCGCGCCGAGCACGACCGCGTGGTGCGGGCGCGGCAGCCCGGCGAGCAGAACGCGCAAGGATCTTCCACAGCCACTGTCCACAATGGGGACAACACTGACGGCCCGGGCGGTCGCGCGGCCCTGCGCCCGCGACGCCGCCCGCTGCGCCGCCGAGGGGGTCCGCGCGTCGAGCTCCGCGTCCACAGTGGACCACGAGGTGGCGCCGCGGGCCGCGAGGTGCGCCGCGGCGGCCGCGAACGTGGCGGCGAGGGTGCCCGCGGTGCGCAGCCGGCCGTGCAGGAACGGCGCCAGGTCGTCCTCGGTGCGGAGGAGCCCGCGCGCCGCCGCCTCCTCCACGCCGCCGGAGTGCGCGTGCCCGCCCCCGGGGAACCGGGAGTCCGCGAACAGCAGCGCCGTGACGTCCATCAGAACAGGAAGTACCGCTGCGCCATGGGCAGTTCGGCCACCGGCGCCGGCTCGATCAGCTCGCCGTCCACGTGCACCGCGAAGGTGTCCGGGTCGACGGTGACGTCGGGCAGCGCGTCGTTGGCGATCATGTCGGCCTTCGTGACGCGCCGGGTGTCCGCGACCGCCACCATCGGCGTTGCCGTACCGAGACGATCCGCGAGCCCGAGCGCGGCCGGCGCCACGAAGTGCAGGCTCGACGCGGCCGCCACCCGCGGCGCCGCCCCGTACATCGGCCGGGCGAGCACCGGCTGCGGCGTGGGGATCGAGGCGTTCGCGTCGCCCATCGCGGCCGACGCGATGAAGCCGCCCTTGAGCACGAGTGAGGGCTTCACGCCGAAGAACTTGGGCTCCCACAGCACGAGGTCGGCGAGCTTGCCCACCTCGACCGAGCCGATCTCGTGAGCCAGGCCGTGCGCGATCGCGGGGTTGATCGTGTACTTCGCGACGTAGCGGCGCGCCCGCAGGTTGTCCGCCGCGCCGTCGCCGGGCAGCGTGCCGCGGCGGCGCTTCATGACGTGCGCGGTCTGCCAGGTACGGATGACCACCTCGCCGATGCGGCCCATCGCCTGCGAGTCCGAGCCGATCATCGAGATCGCACCGAGATCGTGCAGGACGTCTTCGGCCGCGATCGTCGTCGGCCGGATGCGCGACTCCGCGAACGCGAGGTCCTCGGGCACGGAGGGGTTGAGGTGGTGGCAGACCATCAGCATGTCGAGGTGCTCGTCGATGGTGTTCACCGTGTGCGGCCGGGTCGGGTTGGTCGACGACGGCAGGAAGTTCGGCAGGCTCACCACGCGGACGATGTCCGGCGCGTGGCCGCCGCCCGCACCCTCGGTGTGGTAGGCGTTGATCGACCGGCCGGCGATCGCGTCTATTGTGGACTCCACGAACCCGGCCTCGTTGAGGGTGTCCGTGTGGATCGCCACCTGCACGCCGGACTCGTCGGCCACCCGCAGGCACGCGTCGATAACGGCCGGCGTGGTACCCCAGTCCTCGTGCAGCTTGAACCCGCCCGCGCCCGCCGCGAGCTGCTCGCGCAGCCCTTCGGCGGAGACCGTGTTCCCCTTGCCCAGCAACAGGACGTTGACCGGCTGGCCGTCCATCGCGGCCAGCATCCGGCCGAGGTTGAACGCGCCCGGCGTGACCGTCGTGGCCTTGCTGCCCTCGGCGGGACCGGTGCCGCCGCCGATCAGCGTGGTGAGCCCGGACGCGAGCGCCGTCTCCGTCAGCTGTGGACAGATGAAGTGGACGTGGCAGTCGATCCCGCCCGCGGTGAGGATCTTGCCCTGCCCGCCGATGATCTCCGTCGACGGCCCGATCACGAGTGCGGGGTCGACGCCGTCCATCGTGTCCGGGTTGCCCGCCTTGCCGATCGCGACGATCCGGCCGTCCCGCACGCCGACGTCGGCCTTGACCACGCCCCAGTGGTCGAGCACCACGACGCCGGTGATCACCAGGTCCGGCGCGCCGTCCGCGCGGGTCGCGGTCGACTGGCCCATGGACTCGCGGATCACCTTGCCGCCACCGAAGATCACCTCGTCGCCCGAGCCGCCCGGCCCGAGGCAGCGGTCCTCGGTGACCTCGACGAGCAGGTCGGTGTCCGCGAGCCGGATCCGGTCGCCGGCCGTCGGCCCGAGCAGCGCGACATACCGCTTCCGGTCGATTTCCGTCATCGCAACCCCGGCACGACGCGGCGCCCGGCCAGCGGCACCAGCGAGACCTCGCGCTCCACGCCCGGTTCGAAGCGGACGGACGTGCCGGCCGGGACGTCGAGCCGGTGCCCGGCCGCGGCGTCCCGGTCGAACTCGAGGGCCGGGTTCGCGACCGCGAAGTGATAGTGCGAGCCGACCTGCACGGGCCGGTCGCCGGTGTTGCGCACGACCAGTCGCACCCGCGGCCGGCCGGGGTTCAGCTCGACCGGCTCGCCGGCCGGCAGCACCTCGCCAGGAATCATGATCACCTCACGCGATCGGGCTGTGGACGGTGACAAGCTTGGTGCCGTCCGGAAAGGTCGCCTCGACCTGCACCGAGTCGATCATCTCCGGAATGCCGTCGAGCACCTGCTCGCGGCGCAGCACCGAGCGTCCGCTCGACATCAGCTCGGCGACCGCGCGCCCGTCGCGCGCACCCTCCACCACGTGATCGGTGATCAGCGCGACGGCCTCCGGGTAGTTCAGCCGCACGCCACGGGAAAGGCGCCGTCGCGCGACCTCCGCGGCCATCGCCACCAGCAGCTTGTCGCGTTCCTGCGGTGTCAGGTGCATGGCAGAGGTCTACCACCGCGAGCCGCCGGTTTCTCGTCCGGAAACGCACGCGTAACAACGGCGTTCTGAATCGTTCTCCTGAATCGTGACCGATACCACCGGGCGGGCAGATTGCCACCCAGCCGTGGCAGGAGGAAAGTTGCGATATTCGGGGACTTTCGGGAGAGGTTGAGGTCATGCACAGCGCGGTGCGGAAGATCGACACGACGGAAGTGACGGGCGCGGACGACGGTTACCGCCCGGGACTGGAGGGCGTGGTCGCCTTCCGCACCGAGATCGCCGAACCGGACCGCGACGGCGGCGCGCTGCGTTACCGCGGCGTGAACATCGAGGACCTCGCAGGCAAGGTGACGTTCGGCGACGTGTGGGCGCTGCTGGTGGACGGCCGCTTCGGCAAGGGTCTGCCGCCCGCCGAGCCGTTCCCGATTCCCGTGCACACCGGCGACGTACGCGTCGACGTGCAGGCGGCGCTGGCGATGCTCGCACCGATCTGGGACTACCGGCCGCTGCTGGACATCACCGAGGAGGACGCGCGCGAGCAGCTGGCGCGGGCGTCGGTGATGGCGCTGTCGTACGTGGCGCAGTCGGCGCGCGGCATCGGCAGGCCGGCCATCCCGCAGCGGCGGATCGACGAGTGCACGACGATCACCGAGCGGTTCATGACGCGCTGGCGCGGCGAGCCGGACCCGGCGCACGTGCGGGCCATCGACGCGTACTGGGTGTCCGCGGCCGAGCACGGGCTGAACGCGTCCACGTTCACCGCGCGGGTCATCGCGTCGACCGGCGCGGACGTGGCGGCGGCGATGTCCGGCGCGATCGGCGCCATGTCGGGCCCGCTGCACGGCGGCGCGCCGGCCCGGGTGCTGCCGATGATCGAGGAGGTCGAGAAGGTCGGCGACGCCCGCAAGGTGGTGACGTCCATCCTGGACCGCCATGAGCGGCTGATGGGCTTCGGCCACCGGGTGTACCGCGCGGAGGACCCGCGGGCGCGAGTGCTGCGCCGCGTGTGCCGGGAGCTGGGCGCGACCCGCTACGCCGCGGCGGCGGAGCTGGAGCAGGCGGCCCTGACCGAGCTGCGCGAGCGCCGCCCGGACCGCGCGATCGAGACGAACGTCGAGTTCTGGGCGGCGGTCATCCTGGACTTCGCCCAGGTCCCGACGCACATGATGCCGGCGATGTTCACCTGCGCGCGCACCGCCGGCTGGTGCGCGCACATCCTGGAGCAGAAGCGCACGGGCCGCCTGGTCCGCCCGTCGGCCCACTACGTGGGCCCGGCCCCGCGGCGCCCGGACGAGGTCGAGGGCTGGGACACCGTCACCCACTCCTGACCCCGAGAACAACCCGCGCGCGTGCATGCGCGTGCAGAACGCGAGAAACGTAGCCCCCACCCTGTCCCGGGGGCACCCCTCAGCGCCAGTCTACCGGCGACCACCGACGAAAAGGCTGGTCACGCGCTTCCTGTGGACAACTCGCGCGGTTGTGGACAAACCGCGGTCGACAGCGTGTCCGTCGATCGGTTGACATCAGGGTTCAGTCGCGCGGGCGTCCCGGGGCGCCGGTGCGCGGGCCAGGATTCTGGCCATGACCGCCATTCAGGTTCGGGGACTGCGCAAGTCCTACGCCGACACCCTCGCGGTGGACGGGATCGACCTCGACATCCCGCCGGGGCAGGTGTTCGCGTTGCTCGGGCCCAACGGGGCCGGCAAGACCACGACCGTCGAAATCCTCGAGGGGCACCGCACGCGCACCGCGGGCGAGGTGTCCGTGCTGGGCCAGGACCCGGCCACCGCCGGGCGGGCCTGGCGTGCCCGCATCGGGATCGTGCTGCAGTCCGCCAACGACGCGGCCCTGCTGACCGTGCGCGAGAGCGTGCGCCACTACGCCGGCTACTACCCGCACGCCGCCGACCCGGACGCCGTCATCGAGCAGGTCGGGCTCACCGCCAAGGCCGGCGCCCGCGTCAAGCAGCTCTCCGGCGGGCAGCGCCGGCGCCTCGACGTGGCGCTCGGCATCGTCGGGCGGCCCGAGCTGGTGTTCCTCGACGAGCCCACCACCGGCTTCGACCCGCAGGCGCGCCGCCAGTTCTGGGACCTCATCCGCGCCCTCGCCGCCGACGGCACCACGATCCTGCTCACCACCCACTACCTCGACGAGGCCGAGGCGCTCGCCGACCGGGTCGCCGTCATCTCCGGCGGCAAGATCGTCGCCGCGGGCACGCCCGCCACGCTCGGCGGCCGCTCCACCGCGAAGGCCACCGTCAGCTGGGTCGACGAGACCGGCCGGCGCTCGGTCCTCACCGACACCCCGACCGCCGCGATCAACGAGCTGTCCGCGGGCGGCCGCGAGCTCGCCGAGCTGCGCGTCACCCGGCCGAGCCTCGAGGACACCTACCTGCAGCTGATCGGAGGCGTTCGATGACCCACGTGCTGGACAAACCCGCCACCCTGCCCGGACTCTGGCGCGTCGGCCTCGCCCGCGGCGGCGTCGAGCTCAAGCAGTTCTTCCGGTCCCGCGAGCAGGTGATCTTCACCTTCAGCTTCCCCGCGGTCATCCTGGTCCTGCTCGGCTCGATCTTCACCGACACCTACGAGGGCACCGGGGTCACCGCGGGCCAGGTGTTCGCCGCCAGCATGGCCGGCTCCGGGATCATCGCGACGTCCTTTCTCAACCTGGGCGTCGGCGTCGCGCAGGACCGCGACGACCACACGCTCAAGCGGCTGCGCGGGGCGCCGATCCCGGCCGCCGCCTACTTCATCGGCAAGATCATCCTGGTCGCGGTGGCGAGCCTCGCCGAGGTGATCCTGCTCGTCGTGGTCGGCATGCTGCTGTTCGACGTGACGCTGCCGAGCACCGCCGACCGCTGGTTCACGTTCGGCTGGGTGTTCGTGCTCGGCACGATCACGTGCTCGCTGCTGGGCATCGCGGTCAGCTCGATCGCGAAGTCCGCGCAGGCCGCCGCGGCCGTGGTGAACCTGCCGTACGTGGCGCTGCAGTTCCTGTCCGGTGTGTACATCCCGATCTCGTCGCTGCCGGACTGGATGATCAACGTCGGCTCGCTGTTCCCGATCAAGTGGGTCGCGCAGGGCTTCCGTTCGGTGTTCCTGCCGGACAGCATGATGGCGATGGAGCCGGCCGGTTCGTGGGAACACGGGAAGACCGCGCTGGTGCTGGGTGCGTGGTGTGTGATCGGAGTAGTGCTGTGCCTGATGACGTTCCGGTGGACCAACCGCAAGGAGGGCTGAGCCCCGCGGGGCCGGACGCCTGGCAACGGTGGTTCTGGCTGTGGGAGCTCTACTTCGCGCTCGGCTACGTCGCGATGGTCGTGGCGCTGGTCAACGGGACCGGCACCACGACCACCGAGCGGGTGGGCGCGCTCACCGCGCTGACCGCGATGGCGGTCTGGTACGTCGCGCTCGGCCGCCGCGTCATCCTGCGCGAGCAGGACTCGTGGTGGCCGAGCCGGATCTACATGATCGGCAACCTCGTCCTGCTCGTCACGGGCGTGGTGTTCCTGCCGTGGATGTCGTTCGCGTTGTTCGCGGTGTGCCCGCTGGCGTTCATGACACTGCCGCTGCGCGAGGCGATCTTCGTCGTGATCCCGGCGAACCTGGTGCCGGTGCTGTCCTCGCTGGTCGAGGACGGCGTGAAGACCATGTTGTACGGGTTCCTGCCGGGCACCCTGCTGACCGTCACGTTCGCGGTGCTGCTGGGCACGTGGATCCACCGGATCATCTCGCAGAGCGAGGAACGCGCCCAGCTGATCAAGGAGCTGGAGGCGAGCCGGGAGGAGGTGGGCCGGCTGTCCCGGGAGGCGGGCGTGGCCGCCGAGCGGACCCGGCTCGCCGCGGAGATCCACGACACGCTCGCCCAGGGCTTCACCAGCATCGTGACCCTGGTGCAGGCCGCGGAGTCCGAACTGGACGGTGACCGGGAGAAGGCGCGGCGGCACCTGGTGCTCGCCGCCCGCGCCGCGCGGGAGAACCTCGGCGAGGCACGGGCGCTGGTGGCCGACCTGATGCCGTCGGCGCTGGGCACCGGGTCGCTGGACGAGGCGATCCGCCGCCAGCTCGAACGGCTCGCGGAGGAGACGCCGATCAGGGCGACCTACCGGGTGGAGGGTGAGAGCGCGCGGCTGCCGACCGTGCTGGAGGTCGTGCTGCTGCGCGCGGTGCAGGAGTCGCTGACCAACGTGCGCAAGCACTCCGGCGCGTCGGAGGTGTCGATCTGCTTGCGGGTCAACGGTTCCTCGGCGGTGCTCAAGGTCGCCGACGACGGCTCCGGGTTCGACCCGGAGCGGCCGTCGGACGGGTTCGGGTTGCTGGGCATGCGGTCGCGGGCCGGCCAGGTCGGCGGCTCTCTGTCTGTCCACAGTGGAATTTCGGGTACGACGGTTCAGGTGGAGGTGCCGCGGTGATCCGCGTGCTGCTGGTCGACGACCACCCGGTGGTCCGGGAAGGACTGCGCGGGATGCTGGAGGCCGAGCCGGACCTGACGGTCGTCGGCGAGGCCGGGTCCGGCGAGGAGGCCGTGGCGCAGGCCGGCGTGGTCGAGGCGGACGTGATCCTCATGGACCTGCGGATGCGCGGGCTGGACGGGGTGGGCGCGACCGAACGGATCCTGGCCGGCCCGGCGACGGCGAAGGTGGTCGTGCTGACCACTTACGAGACCGACGCGGACATCCTGCGCGCGGTCGAGGCGGGCGCGTCGGGCTACCTGCTGAAGGACGCGTCGCGCGCGGACCTGGCCGGCGCGATCCGGGCGGCGGCGCGCGGCGAGACCGTGCTCGCGCCGTCGGTGGCGGGGCGGCTGGTGAACCAGGTGCGCAGGCCGGCCGCGCAGACGCTGTCCGGCCGGGAGGTGGAGGTGCTGGCGCTGGTCGCGAAGGGCCTGACCAATGCGGACATCGGGCGGTCGCTGCACATCTCGGAGGCGACGGTGAAGACGCACCTGCTGCGCTCGTTCGGCAAGCTCGGGGTGTCCGACCGCACGGCCGCGGTGACCACCGCGATGGCCCAGGGCCTGCTCCCTGACCGGAATCGTTAGCAGCGGTAATTGGTAACGCCGGTCGTCCGATCCGGGCACGGCCGGTCATCGGCAAGAATGCGGCCATGCTGGAGACCACCGAGTTCGCCTTGCTCCGCCGGGTCGCCGCGGAGCAGGCGGAGCGCCGGGCACCGTCCCTTGTCGCCGCCGTCGTCCGCGGCCAGGACCTGCTGTGGACCGGCGCGCGCGGCGCCGTGCACGGCGCGACGCCCACCCCCGGCACGCAGTACCGGATCGGCTCGATCACCAAGACGTTCGTCGCGGTGCTGGTGATGCGGCTGCGCGACGAGGGCAGGCTGGATCTCAACGACTCGCTGGACAAGCACGTCAGCGGCACGTCGTTCGGGCATCTCACGGTGGCGCAGCTGCTGTCGCACACCGCCGGGCTGACGTCCGAGTCGCCGGGCGCGTGGTGGGAGCGGGCGCCGGGCGCGGACTGGCTCGCGCTGGTGGAGAGCATGTCCGGCGAGCCGGCGCGGCACCGGGCGGGCGAGCGGTTCCACTACTCGAACGTCGGCTACGGCGTGCTCGGCCAGCTGGTGGCGGAGCTGCGCGGCACGGACTGGCTGAGCGCGCTGTCGGAGGAGATCCTCGAGCCGCTGGAGATGGCGCACACGTCGCCGATGCCGCGGGCCCCGCACGCGACGGGCTTCGCGGTGCACCCGTACGCGGACGTGCTGCTGCCCGAGCCGACGCCGGACGCGGTGGCCATGGCGCCGGCCGGCCAGCTGTGGTCGACGGTGCCGGACCTCGCGCGGTGGGCGCGGTTCATCGGTGGCGACACCGGTGGCGTGCTGTCCCCGGACACGGTGGCGGAGATGCGCTTCCCGGCGGCCGTCGAGGACGGCGCGGCGTGGACGTCCGGGTACGGCCTGGGCCTGCAGGCGTTCCGGGCGGAGGGCCGCCAGCTCGCGGGGCACGGCGGCTCGATGCCGGGTTTCCTGGCGAGCGTGGTGGTGGACCCGGCGACGACGACCGGCGCCGTGGTGATGACGAACGCGACGGCGGGCGTCGGCGTGTCCGCGCTGACGTTCGACCTGATCAAGCTGGCGGACGAGTACGAGCCGGCGCTGCCCGCGGAGTGGGTGCCGCAGGACTCGGCGCCGGCGGGCCTGCTGGCGCTGACCGGCGAGTGGTTCTGGGGCCCGGCGCCGTTCGCGTTGCGCCTGCTGGGCGACGGCTGGGTGGACCTGCGCCCGACCGGCGGCGGTGGCCGGGCGTCGCGGTTCCGCCCGGTGCGCGAGGACGAGTGGGTGGGCCTGGACGGCTACTACGCCGGGGAGACCCTGCGCCTGCACCGCAACCCGGACGCCACCCCGCGCCACCTGGACCTGGCGACGTTCGTCTTCACCCGCACCCCGTACGACCCGGCAGCCCCCATCCCGGGCGGCCTCGACCTGGGCACCTGGCCCACGCAGGACTAACCCCGCGAGTCCAACGCCGCGGCCCCGCGAGTCCAACGCTCGCGCGCCGACCCGGGGCGAAGCGAGCGTTGAACTCGGACGCGCCGAACGTCGGACTCGCGCGTGCCGAACGTTGGACTCGCGTGAGCCGAACGTTGGACTCGCGCGTGCCGAACGTTGGACTCGCGTGAGCTGAGCGTTGGACTCGCGAGGGCTGGCGACTGCGGCCGTGCTTTGAGGGACGTGTCTTAGGCTCTGCCTGCCAGGGCCGGTAGTCGTGCGGCCACTTCCGCGGGCGAGGGCATGCGGGCGATCTCCGCCGCCAGCCCGCGGGCCGCGTCGCGGTGCGGGCCAGGGGCCAGGAGCGTGCGGGCGTGGTCGGTGATGGCATCGGCCGTCACCGAGGCCGGGTCCAGGCGAGCCGCGGCGCCCGCCGCCACCAGGGCCCCGGCGTTGGCGAACTGGTCGGCGCCCTGCGGCAGCACCAGCTGCGGGACGCCCGCCGCCAGGGCGCCGAGGGTCGTGCCGCTCCCACCGTGGTGCACGACCAGGTCCGCCCGCGCGAGCACCGCCACCTGGGGTACCCACGCCCGCACCGTCACGCCCTCCGGTACGCGCGCCAGCTCGCCCGGCGGCACCCGGCCGAGCGCGACCACCACGTCCGCACCCAGGCCGGACAGGCCCGCGACGGCCGTGCTCAGCAGCTCCGCCGTGCCGAACGCCGTGCCGAACGTCAGGTACACCAGGGGCCGCGCCGAGCGCTCCCACACCGCCGTCGACGGGTACGGGACCGGCCGCAGCTCGATCCGCTCCGCGGTGGCCAAGAAGTCCGGGTCCTGCAGGGACGGCGGGCAGATGTCCAGGTGCGGCACCGCGGCGACCCGGACCGGCGGCTCGAACCCGATGCCCTCCGGGACCAGGCGGCCGAAACCGTGCCACAGACCGGGAATCCCGGCCCGGACGGCGGCGACGGCCGCGCCCGGCAGGCCCCACTCGTGCACCACCAGGTCGGGCCGCAGCCGGGCCAGCTCCGGCTCGAGGTCCTCGGCGTAGATCTCGTAGAACGAGTCCGCCGGCCGGAACGGGCGCAGCCCGTGCACGGCCAGGTCCTCGTGCACGGCCTCGCCCACCGCGAAGTGCACCTCGTGCCCCGCCTCGCGCGCGGCGACGGCCAGCGGCACCAAGGGGTAGGCGTGCCCGGGCGACGCCAGGCTCGCGAACAGCACGCGCATGCCTACGACACCGGCCGCCAGTCCTCGGGCGGGTCCTCGCCGACCCGGCCGTCCACGGACTCGCGCAGCAGGTCGGCGTGACCCGTGTGGCGCCCGTACTCCTCGATCAGGTCCACCACGAGCCTGCGCAGGTTCGCGTGCCGCCCGTCCGACGAGGCGTGCACGGCCTGGTCGAGGCCGCCGTCGGCCAGCGCGTCGGCCAGCCGCGCGCGGTTGCGCTCGACCATGTCGTCCCACAAGGCGTACAGCTGCTCGGGCGGGTCGTCCGCCGCGGAGGTGAGCTCCCAGTCGTTGCCGCCGTCCCACCCAGCGGCGTCCCACGGAGCGCCGAGCGGCTCGCCGCGCATCTTGACGGTGAACGTGTAGTCCTCCTGGGCGGCCAGATGCTTGAGCAACCCGCCGAGCGTGAGCGACGACGCGCCGACGCGGGCGGCCAGCCCGGCCGCGTCGAGGCCGTCGGCCTTCCAGCGAAACGTCGCCCGTAACCGCTCGAGCGACCCGACCAGGTGGGCGGTCTCGTCGCCGGCGAGCGGCGGTTCCCACGGTGGTGGCTGCCAGGGGGTCTCGGTCATGGCGCCACAGTAGCCAGCGCCACCGACAGTTCCGGGCGGCCGCGACAGCGCCCGAGAAAGTTGCGCAGTGGGAAAGTGTCGAAGCGGCGCCCGGCCGATCGACGCCGGTATGAAGGCTGGTCAGCAGCCCCGCACAACAGGAGTAGAGCAATGCGTTTTCTGATGATGCACCGCCTCGACGAGAGCCTCCCCGAGGCGTGGAACCCCAGCCAGGAGTTCATCGAGAAGATGGGCGCCTTCATCCAGGAGTCGGTCGACTCCGGCTACCTGATCACCGCCGAGGGCGTGCTGCCGTCGCGGACGGGGTCCCTCGTGCGCAAGCGAAAGGGCGCGGGCGTCACCGTGACCGATGGGCCGTTCACCGAGGCCAAGGAGATCATCGGCGGCTTCGCGCTGATCAACGCGAAGGACCGGGCGGACGCCGTCCGGTTCGCCTCGCGCTACGCCGAGCTCTTCGGCGAGGTCGAGGTGGAGGTGCGGCAGGTCGCCGAGTTCGACGACATCCCCTCCTGACCCCGCGCCGACGCCGGGGGTGGGCCACGGAACACCCCCGGCGGCCTGCGGCGGCGGCGCGATGAGGGAGACTGGGGGCCCGGCAACGGCGCCGGCCGATCCGCCACCCGTATGCCGAGAGGCGCCGCCATATGACGCAGTCACCGACGGAAACCCAGGACCCGGCCACCCTCGTCCTGCCAGCCGACCTCAAGCCCTCCGACGGGCGGTTCGGGTCCGGCCCCTCCAAGGTCCGCCCGGAGCAGCTCGCGCGGCTGGTCTCCGACGGCGCCGCGATCATGGGCACCTCGCACCGCCAGAAGCCGGTGAAGTCCCTGGTCGGCCGCGTCCGCGCGGGGCTGAAGGACCTGTTCGCGCTGCCCGACGGCTACGAGGTCCTCCTCGGCAACGGCGGCACGACCGCGTTCTGGGACGCCGCCGCCTTCGGCCTGGTCCGCGAGTGCGCGCAGCACTTCACCTACGGCGAGTTCTCCTCGAAGTTCGCCAAGGTCACGCAGGGCGCCCCGTTCCTCGGCGACTCGATCGTGGTCAAGGCCGAGCCGGGCACCGCTCCCGAGATCACCTACGCCGAGGGCGCCGACCTGGTCGGCTGGGCGCACAACGAGACGTCCACCGGCGTCGCCGTGCCGGTCCGCAGGCCCGCGGGCGCCGACGCCGCGCTCGTCGCGATCGACGCCACGTCCGGTGCGGCCGGCCTGCCGGTGAACGCCGAGGACTTCGACGTCTACTACTTCGCGCCGCAGAAGTCCTTCGCCTCCGACGGCGGGCTCTGGCTCGCGCTGATGAGCCCGGTCGCGCTGGAGCGGGTCGCCGAGATCGGCGCCGGCGGGCGCTGGGTGCCCGAGTTCCTGTCGCTGACCACGGCGCTGGACAACTCGCTCAAGGACCAGACGTACAACACCCCGGCCGTCGCGACGCTGTTCCTGCTGGCCGAGCAGATCGACTGGATGCTGTCCCGCGGCG
This sequence comes from Actinophytocola sp., assembly GCA_035995025.1. Taxonomy (GTDB): domain Bacteria; phylum Actinomycetota; class Actinomycetes; order Mycobacteriales; family Pseudonocardiaceae; genus Actinophytocola. The sequence goes on along the minus strand of DASYKY010000020.1, from coordinate 440 downwards.
GTCTCGAGTGGACGACCGCGCGGACGAAGGACTCCTCGGACCGGCTCTACTCCTGGGCCGAGAAGACCGAGTACACGTCGCCGTACGTGGCCGACCCCGCCAACCGCTCGCAGGTCGTCGGCACGATCGACTTCGCCGCAGGCACGGACGCCGCCGCGGTCGCGAAGGCGTTGCGCGCCAACGGGATCGTCGACGTCGAGCCCTACCGCAAGCTCGGCCGCAACCAGCTGCGCGTGGCGATGTTCCCGGCCATCGAGCCCGACGACGTCACCGCGCTCACCCGCTGCGTCGACTGGCTGGTGGAGCGGCTCTGACCATGCGGCACGTCTACAGCGGCAAGGTCCGCGAGATCTACGAAGACGGCGCGGACCTGCTGCTGGTGGCATCGGACCGGGTGTCGGTGTACGACGTCGTGCTGCCGACCCCGATCCCCGGCAAGG
>DASYKY010000019.1:0-17179 GCA_035995025.1 Actinophytocola sp. | reverse complement strand
GGTTCCGCGGCGCCGCCGAGCACGCCCAGCACCTCCGCCTCGAACGCGGCCAGCTCGCGGGCCCGGTCCCCGGTGGAGTTGTCGACGATCTCGTCGGCGAGCCGGGCGAACGCGTACAGCGCGTGCACCGCGGGACGCCGGTCGGCGGGCAGCAGCCGGGTGGCCAGGAAGTAGGTGCGCCCGTGCCGCGCGTTGATCCGGCGGCAGGCCCGGTAGGCGGCCGCCAGGTCCGCCGCCGGATCGACCCCGAGGCTCACCGTGCGCAGCTCACCCACTGGCCCTTGGGGCAGGCCTCGTTCTCGGACTCGTAGTCGGCGACGAGCTTGGCGGTCAGCGCGTGCGCCGACACCGGGTCGTCGGCGACGGTCACCAGCGCCACCGAGCAGGCGGACCGGGAGCCGCCCATGCACTCGCGCAGCTGGTCGGTGGCGTGGTCGTGCCAGTACCGGCTGGGCACCACGCCGTACTTCCACACCTTGCCGCCCGCGTCGATCTCGTACACGGCGTGGCTGCCGTCGGTCTTGCCGTCGTCCGCGACGGCCGGCTTCGCGGCGGCCCAGGTCGTGAGGTCACCGACGTCGGGCGGGTCGGCGAGCACCAGCGCGGACCACTGCGCGCCGTACGGGTGCGTGCCGGGCACGGAGTTCGCCTTCTGGTAGAAGGTCTTCCACTGCGCGGTCGAGATCCGGCAGCTGAGCTTGCCCGCCGCGCCGGGCGCGACCGGCGCGCCGGTCGACTCGCAGTTGCCGAGCTTGGCGCCGTCGCCGGTCCAGTCGGCGCGCAGGTGCACCCGCACCGCGGACTTCGCGGTGTTCTTGATGTCGACGACCAGCGTGCAGCCCGGCGCGGCGCACTTGTCGAAGCGGTGCGCGCCCTGCTGGATGCCGGTCATCGCGTCCACGGCGGTGGCGAGCCCGCCCGCTGTCTTGGCGAGCGACTGGTAGAACGCGACGACGTCCGGCGAGGTGTCCGTGACGTCCAGCACCACGTCGGTGACCGTCGTGTTCTCGGCGCTGCCGAGGCGGTCCAGCTCGACGCGGAGCACGCCGTGCGGCTCGTCGGTCGCGAAGTACACGGTGCCGCCCTCGGTCTTGACCTCGTACGCGTCGACCCCGGCGATGCTCTCCTTCGCGTTGTGCGGCAGCTCCAGGTCGGCGCTCTGCTCGTCGGCCTTGCCGAGCGTCTGCGCCACCACGTCCGGGGTGAAGATCTCGCCGAACTCCACGCCGATCAGCGAGGTCGGCAGCTTGACCCAGCGGTTCGCGAGCGCGCTGCCGTCGCCGGAGGTCACGCCGAAGCGGGCGACCATGCCGCTCCAGAAGTTGGTGGCCGCCTTGAGGTAGAGCACCTTGCCGACGTAGAGGACGGTCGCGGGCAGCGCGTTGATCGTGATGGTGCCGGACACCTCGCCGGTGAGGGTGCCGGTGACGTCCGCGGTCAGCTCGGCGCCGTCCGCGGCGACCAGCGTGCCGGTGAAGTGCACGGCGGCCGACTCGGCCAGGTCCACCAGCGCCTGCGACGTGCCCTCCGCCGTGGTCAGCGGGCTGATGTCGACGCCCTTCGGCGTGCCCTCGACGGAGTTGGTGCAGCCGGCGACCACCAGGGCGAGTCCGGCCGCGAGCCCGGCGACCGTGCCGCGCCGCCGCGCCGCCCGCCGCCCGGCGTGCTCTCGCATGGTGTCTCCCCCGTCCGGCCCCGCTCGTCCCGCGGCGGCGCGCATCTGTCGGGAAGTATCGCAACTCAGCGGACGGAGGTGTGCGCTATCCACCTGACGGCTTGGCCACGAATTGACGTACCCGCGATACGCGCCGCGGCCAGCCGCCCGGAGATCAGCACCGGCGGCACGCCGACGCCGGGCGTGGTGCCGCACCCGGCCAGCACGACGTTGTCCGCCCCGCGCACGAGGTTGCGCGGCCGGAACGGGCCGGTCTGCGCGAGCGTGTGGGCGAGGGAGAACGGCGTGCCGGCCGCGAGCCCCGCCGCCTCCCAGTCGGCCGGCGTGACCAGCCGCGACACCTCGATCGACGCGCCGAGGCCGGTCAGCCCGCGGGCCTCGAGCACCCGGATCAGCTCGTCGCGGTACGCCGGCCCGACCCGCCGCCAGTCGATCGCCGCGGTGGCGAGGTTCGGGCACGGCGCGAGCACGGACACCAGCTCCCGGCCGCCGGGCGCGAGCCCCGGGTCGGTCGCGGTCGGCCGGGTGACCAGCAGCGACGGGTCGCTCATCAGCCTGCCGCCGCGCAGGATCTCGTCGAACGTCCGGGTCCACGCGTCGCCGAAGAACACCGTGTGGTGCGCGAGCTCCGGCCAGGTCCGGGTGACCCCGGCGTGCAGCACCACCGCGGACGGCGACCAGCGCGGCCGCACCGGCCGCCGGGGCGCGCCGCCCAGCAGCCGGTAGCTGACCGGCAGGTCGGGCGTCAGGACGACCGCGTCGCACGGGACCCGCTCGCCGTGCGTGGTGCGCACCGCCGCGACCCGCGAGCCGCGTCGCTCGAGCCACGCCGCACCCGTGCCGTACCGCAGGGTCGCGCCGTGCCGGGCCGCCGCGTCCGCGAGCGTCTCGGCGACCGCGCCGACCCCGCCGCGCGGGTAGTACACCCCGGCCACGGTGTCCAGGTAGGCGATGACCCCGTACGCGGCGAGCGCCCGGTGCGGCGCGAGGCCCGCGTAGAGCGCCTGGAACGTGAACACCCGGCGCAGCCGCTCGTCGCGCAGGAACCGGCCGACCGCCGGCGCGAGCCTGCCGAACCCGCCCATCGCGGCGAGCCGGACCAGGCGCGGTCCGGCGAGGTCGAGGGGCGAGTCGAAGTTGGCGCCGATGAAGGTGTCGCGCTGCAGCCGGTACAGCCGGGTCAGCCAGGCCCGCAGCCGCCGGTAGCCGTCGGCCTCGCGGGGCCCGGCGAGGCGGCGCACCTCCTCGGCCATGGCGTCCGCGTCGGCGTGCACGTCGAGGGTCGAGCCGTCGGCGAAGCGGGCCCGGTAGGACGGGTCGAGGCGGGTCAGCGTGAGCCGTCCGGCGAGCGACTCGCCGACCGCGCCGAGTGCCTCGTCGACCAGCTCCGGCATGGTCAGCACGGACGCGCCGGTGTCGATCCGGTAGCCGCCCAGCACCGCCGTCGCGGCCCGCCCGCCCGGGCCGTCCGCGGCCTCCAGCACGGTGACCGACCGGCCCGCGCCGAGCAGGTGCAGGGTGGCCGACAGGCCGGCGAGCCCGGCGCCGACCACGACGACGTGGTCGGCCGGGCCCGGCACGGTCCGCACTAGCGGTCCCGTCTGGTGGCCGCGATCGCCAGGTCGCGCAGCCGCGTCACGCCCGGGTCGGCCAGGCCCGCGGCGTCCAGCGCGGCCAGCGCGGACGCGGTGAGCCGGTCGATGCGCCGTTCCAGCTCGTCCACCGCGCCGAGTTCGGCGAGCAGCTCGCGGACCCGGGTGAGCGTCTGCGGCCGCAGGTCCGGATCGCCGAGCGCGCGGCGCAGCACGTCCGCGTCGGCGGGCCGGCCGGCCCGGGTGGCGTTCTCCAGGCCGATGGCCATCAGCAGCGTGCGCTTGCCCTCGCGCAGGTCGTCGCCCGCGGGCTTGCCGGTGACCTCGGTGTCGCCGAACATGCCGAGCAGGTCGTCGCGCAGCTGGAACGCCACGCCGATGTCGGTGCCGAACGTCTTCACCGCCTCGACGGTGCCCGGCCCGGCCCCGGCCAGCGCGACGCCCATGTGCAGCGGCCGCTCCACGGTGTAGGCGGCGGTCTTGAGCCGGGCCACGCCGAGCGCCCGCTCCTCCGACTCGTCGCCCTCGGCCTGCGCCAGCACGTCCAGGTACTGGCCGGCGAACATCTCCGCGCGCATCGCCTGCCACGGCCCGCGCGCGGCGGCCCGCACGTCCGCCTCCAGCGGCGCGCTCTCGAACATGTCGTCGGCCCATGCCAGCGCCAGGTCGCCGAGCAGGATCGCCGCGGCGGTGCCGAACCGCTCCGGCTCACCCAGCCAGCCGCCCGCGCGGTGCGCCTCGGTGAACCGCACGTGCACGGTCGGCCGGCCGCGGCGCAGCTCGGAGGCGTCCATGATGTCGTCGTGCACGAGTGCGCACGTCTGGATCAGCTCGAGCGCGCTGATCGCGTGCAGCACCGCGTGGGCCCGCGGCCCGTCCGGCTCGCCGCCCGCCGCGCGCCAGCCCCACCACGCGAACGTCGGCCGCAGCCGTTTGCCGCCGCGCAGGGCGAAGTCGGACATCGTGTCCACGGCCTGGGCGAACGTGCGGGCAAGCTCGGGCAGCTCCGCCCGGCGTTCGGCGAGGTAGCGGGCGAGGACGTCCTCGACGTGCCGGTGCACCGCGGCATCGACACTCAGGTCGGTGATCGACTCGACGGCGGTGGGTAGATCGGGTGCCGGGGCCACGCCGACCATGGTGCGTGGTCGGCCCGGTCCGCATATCAGCGGGGTCGGCTCGCGCTCGGCTCGGGAGCGGAGTTGCGCATGGCGCTGCTTCACTACCCTGGACCCCATGACTTCGGTGGTGGCGCGTATCCCGGGTGACCGGCCGGTGTTCTCCGTCGAGTTCATGCCGCCGCGCGACGACGCGGACGAGCTGCGGCTGTGGAACTCGATCCGCTCGCTGGAGGGGCTGGACCCGGCGTTCGTGTCGGTCACCTACGGCGCGGGCGGGTCCAGCCGCGACCGCACGATCCGCACGACCGGCCGGGTGGTGCGCGAGACCACGCTGGTGTCGATGGCCCACCTCACGGCCGTCGACCACTCGGTCGCCGAGCTGCGCAACGTCATCGGCTGGTACGCCGAGCTGGGCGTGAAGAACGTCCTCGCGCTGCGCGGCGACCCGCCGGGCGACCCGATGGGCGAGTGGGTCCGCCACCCCGAGGGCCTCGAGTACGCCGAGGAGCTGGTGCGCCTGGTGCGTGAGCTGGGGGACTTCTGCGTCGGCGTGTCCGCGTTCCCCTACGGCCACCCGCGCTCGGCCGACGTGGACGTCGACACCGAGTACCTGGTGCGCAAGCTCCGCGCGGGCGCGGACTTCGCGATCGCCCAGCTGTTCTTCGAGGCGGACGACTTCCTGCGGATGCGCGACCGGGTCGCCGCGCGCGGCTGCGACGCGCTGCTTCTTCCCGGCATCATGCCGCTGACCACGCCGAAGATCCTGACGAAGACCGTGGAGCTGTCCGGCGCGCAGGTGCCGCGGGCGCTGTCCGACCGGCTCGGCCCGCTGTCCGCCGACCCGAAGGCGTTCCGCGCGGCCGGCATGGACGTCACCGAGGAGCTGTCGCGGCGGCTGCTCGCCGAGGGCGTGCCGTCCCTGCACTTCTACACGTTCAACCTGTCGAAGGCGACGAAGGAGATGGTGTCGCGCCTGGACCTGGCGCCGGGCCGGAACGCCACGGAGGCGAACTTACGGCCGGTCGGCTAGTAGGCCGTGCGGCGCGCCTGGGTGCGCTCGAGCCGCAGGCTGCGCCGGTGTGTGAACAGCGCCAGCAGCACGACGAGCACGGACACGCCGATCGCGCCGCCGCCGACGATCGCGACCCACTGCGTCCAGGACACGCCGGTCTGGTTGGAGTACTGCGCGGTGGCGCTGAACTCGGTCACCGCGCTCGGCTTGGGTGCCCAGCTGATCGTGCCGTCGGTGTTGTCGCCGTTGCTGCGGATGATCCGGCCCGGGAACGCGATCTTGACCTGGACGTCGGCGCGGTCCTTGGGCACCCGGGTCAGGTCGATCGAGCCGGCGAGCGAGACGAGGTCGCCGGAGCGGCGGAACGACAGCCGGTACTGCCGCAGCGTGGAGATCGAGTCGACGAGCAGCGTCAGCTCGGTGAACCGCAGGCCGGTGATCGTGACCTTCTGGCCGACGTAGCCGTCCGCGGTGTAGGGCTCGGTGCGGACCTTCTCGGCGAGCTCGGGCGGCACGGTCAGGTTCGGGCCGTCGTCGTCCTTGCTGACCGGCAGCGCGGCGACGACAAGGTCGCCGGAGATCTGGTCGTCGGAGGACACCGCGAGCGCGGCGTGGATGCGGACGCAGCCGGTGAGCGAGACGAGCAGCACGGCGCCCAGCACGACGAGCCCGATCAGTCTGCGAACGTGGTCGCGGCCGGCGGTGCGCACCGGCACATCCTGCCAGCTCCCGGTTGTCCCGCGGACACCAGGAGGTTCTCGGTTCGAAAACAACGTGCCGGGTTGGGTAGCGTCCGGTGCCATGGACACCCCCGTGCACCGCCTCTGCGATTCCTATGTGGACGAATACGTCCGGCTCGACCCGACGGTGGCCACCGCGCTGGGCATCCCGGGTCACGACGACCGGCTGCCGGACCTGTCCCCGGACGGGCACGCCGAGCGGGCCGCGCTGACCGCGAAGGCCCTGCGTGCGGTGGGTGAGCTGGAGCCGGCCGACGAGAGCGAGCGGGACGCGAAGGCGGTGTTCACCGAGCGGCTCGGCATCGAGCGGGAGGTGTACGACGCGGGGCTGGTGGACTCGTCGCTGAACGTGCTGGCGAGCCCCGCACAGGAGGTGCGGCAGGCGTTCGACCTGATGCCGGCGGACTCGCCGGACGCGTGGCGCATGATCGCCGCGCGCATGTCCGCCGTGCCCGACGCGCTCGCGAGCTACCAGGAGAGCCTGCGGCGGGCGGCCGGGCGCGGCACGGTCGCCGCGGCGCGGCAGGTCGCCAAGGTGGCCGAGCAGTGCACCACGTGGGCCGGGCTGGACGGCGAGCCGGCGTTCTTCGCGGCGTTCGCGTCGTCGGCCGACGCCGGTGACGTCGGTGACGTCGGCGGCGCGCTGCGCGCCGACCTCGACCGCGCGGCGGCCGCGGCCGGGCAGGCGTACGCGGAGCTGGCGACGTTCCTGCACGACGACCTGCTGCCGAAGGCGCCGGAGAAGGACGCGGTCGGCCCGGACGTCTACGCGTTGTGGTCGCGGATGTACCTGGGCGCGCGGCTGGACCTGCGCGAGGCGTACGAGTGGGGCTGGGCGGAGTTCACCCGCATCGAGACGGAGATGAAGGAGGTCGCCGGCCGGATCCGGGCGGGCGCGGGCATGCGCGAGGCGAGCGACGCGCTCGACGCCGACCCGCGGTACCGCATCGCCGGGGTGGAGCCGTTCCGCGAGTGGATGCAGGGCCTGTCCGACCAGGCGCTGGCGGACCTGCGGGGCGTGCACTTCGAGGTCCCGGACCGGATCATGCGGCTGGACTGCCGGATCGCGCCGCCCGGTGGTGGGTCGGGGGCCTACTACACGGGCCCGTCGGACGACTTCTCGCGCGCGGGTGCCATGTGGTGGGCGCTGCCGCCGGACAAGGACGAGTTCACCACGTGGCGCGAGGTGAGCATCGTGTACCACGAGGGCGCGCCGGGCCATCACCTGCAGATCGCGACGGCGACGCACGAGGCGGAGCGGCTGAACAAGTACCAGCGGCTGCTGGCGTGGGTGCCGGCCTACAGCGAGGGCTGGGCGCTGTACGCGGAGCGGCTGATGCGCGAGTTCGGCTACCTGTCCGACGACGGCAACCTGCTGGGCATGCTGAACGAGAACCTGTTCCGCGCCGCCCGGGTGATCATCGACATCGGCATGCACCTGGAGCTGGAGATCCCGCGCGGCACGGGCTTCCACGAAGGTGCGCGGTGGACGCCGGAGCTGGGCCTGGAGTTCATGCTGACCCGCACGATCACCGAGGAGGCCCTGGTCCACGACGAGATCGACCGCTACCTGGGCTGGCCGGGCCAGGCCCCGGCCTACAAACTGGGCGAACGCCTGTGGCTCTCCGCCCGCGACGACGCCCGTGCCCGCGCGGGTTCGTCCTTCGACCTCAAGGAGTTCCACATGCACGCGCTGCGCATGGGCCAGATGGGCCTGGACACCCTGCACGAACGCCTCGCGGCCTTGTAATCTACCTATGTAGGATACGCCGCGTGCGCAGGACCAGAGCGTTGATCGGTGTCGCGGTAGCCATCATGAGCGATCCGTCCGGCAGGCACTGGGGCTACGAGCTGACCCGCAGGTCGGGCGTGCGGTCCGGTGTCCTGTACCCGATCCTCTCGCGCATCCTCGCGCAGGGGTGGCTCACCGACGGCTGGGAGGACCCCGGCACGACCGGCGGCCGGCCCCCGCGCCGGTACTACGAGCTGACGGACGCCGGAAAACGCGAACTCGGCGCCCTCCTGGTGGCGGCTCGATCCGACGCACGCTTCCGTGACCTGAACCTGGGGTTCGCCCGATGACCGACCTTCTGCACGGTTCGGCATGGTGGGTGCTCCCGGTCGCGCTGCTCTCGCTCGGCGCCGGTTTTGGTTTCCTGCCCGGCTTTCTGCTCCGGCTTCTGGTGCTGCTGTACCCGGATGACGATCCCCGGCGCCGCGAGCTTGTCGCGGAGCTGTACGTGCTGGGCCGCATGGAGCGGATCGAATGGGTCTTCCAGCAGTTGGAGACCGCCTTGTTCGAGGGCGTCTCCGCGCGTGTGGAGCAACGGCGCAATCGCCGGCACGACGGGCGAGCAGACGAGTCGGGCGACGAGGCGGCGGGGCGCCGCGTGCCGTCAGAGGCTGACGAGACGGAGGAAACCAGGCGTCGCACGTTCGTCGCGGTGGCCGCCTCGATCGCGTCCGGCGCGGTGGTGCGCGACCCGGACTCGGGATTCTGGGTGCCCGACCCCGTGTTGGCCTCCGCGCCCGCTTGGATCGGAGTGACCCATGTCCGCGAGCTGGAGGCGGCCGGGCGGGCATTCCGTGCGCTGGACTCTCACTACGGCTGCGGATTTTCCGGAAGCGCTCTGGTCGTCCAGCTGGCCCGGGGCCAGCAGATGCTGTGCGCATCAAGCTCGGACCCGGTCAAGCGGCGGCTACAAGCGGCGCTCGCCGACCTGCACAACCTCGCCGGCTGGGCGTCGTTCCGCAACGGCCGCATCGACAGGGCACACGATCACTTCGGCCGGGCGCTCGAGCTCGCGAGGCAGGCGGCGACCTGAGGAAGGCTCAGAACGGAAGCGTGCGGCCCAGTACGCCGAACGGCCGCGGATCACCGGTGAAGCGGTAGTCCCGCAGGACGTCGGTGAAGCCCATCCGGTAGTACAGCCGCCAGGCGCGGGACGGGCCCTCCGGCGTCGAGAGCAGGACCTTGCTCGCCCGCACCGACGCGAGCAGCCGGCGCAGCAGGTCCTCGCCAACGCCGCGGCCCTGGCCCGCCGGGCGGACGTGTACCTCGGTCAGCTCGAAGTAGTCGTCGAGCCACTGGTTCGCGAACTCGCGCCCGGACCGCTCGATGATGCCGCGCCGCACCTGCTCGTGCCACCACTGGCCCGGCGCGCCCCGGTACCCGTACGCGACGCCGACCAGCTTGTCGTCCGGGTCCAGGGCCGCCACGCACCGCCAGTCCGTCCGCAGCATGTGCGCGAGCCACATCGGCGCGCGCTGCTCGGCCGTGCCCATCGGGTAGCGCATTGCCATGACGTACAGGGAAAGCGCCTCGGGCAGGCGGGCGCGCAGCTCGTCCTGGCTGAGGTCGACGAACCGCTCGACCCGTGGTGGAACCGCGGTCACGACAGGGGATTGTCCTCCCCGTCCGCCACATCCGCAGCCATGCCCCCCGTCAACGTGACCAGCTCGGCGAAAGTCGTGGGGTACACGGCCTTCGGATGCCCGGCCGCGGCCCACACGACCTCGTAGCCGGCGAGCGCGTTGTCGACCAGCGTCGTGATCGGCCGCGGGTGACCGACCGGCGCCACGCCGCCGATCGCCTGGCTGGTGTGCTCCCGCACGAAGGCGGGGTCGGCACGGCCGACCGACGCCGCGCCGGCCAGCTCCGCCAGGCGCTCGGTGGACGCGCGGTGCGCGCCGGACGTCAGCGCCAGCAACGGGAAGACCCGGTCACCCTCGGTAGCCCGGAACACGAGGCTGTTCGCGATCGCGCCGACCGGCACGCCCACGGCCGCCGCCGCGGCGGCCGCGGTGCGGACGTCGTCGGTGAGGATGCGGATCCCGTCCGCGGCGGCCGGCATCCCGGCCTCGCGCAGCGCCGCGGAGATCTTGCTGATCGCGGGGTGGTCCAGAGACGTCATGGGCACATCAGAGCACACATGTGGCCCGCGTCGCCGCCGAAAATCCGGGTCGAGGTTGAGTCTGTCGGTGCCCGGAGTTAAGCTCGAATCGTTCGAACAAACGTTCGAGCAGAGCTCGGTGGTGGGACGGGGGAAGCGTCTCACCACCGAGCGCCGCCGGCTTCCCCACGGCACCTCGTCACACCCGGTGACGATCTCGGACCGCGAGGAGGCGTCAGGTGACCACAACCCTGGACTACCGCGACAACCAGCCCGTGTCCGTGCCGGAGCCTGCGCTCACCCTGCTCTCCCAGGCCGAGCGGGGGCTCACCGACGCCGGGCTCGACCCGGAACCGGCGCAGCGGTTCGCCCACGCGTACCTGGCGGCGCTGCGTGCGGCAGCGGCCCTGCTCGCCGTGCGCGGCCGGCCGCACCGGGCCCGCTCGCGCCCGACGAGCGTGTGGACGCTGCTCGCCTCGGTGGCGCCCGAGCTGCACGAGTGGGCGACGTTCTTCGCGGCCTGGTCGTCCACCCGCGAGTCGGTGCAGGCCGGTATCACGCGCGTGGTCAACCCCCGGTCCGCGGACGACCTCGTGCGCCAGACCGGTCAGTTCGTCGACCTCGTGACGCGTGCGATCCACGGCACGTCATGACCGGTCGGGCACTGGCCGACTACGGCCGCCTGCTCGAGGTGCTGCGGGTGGAGGGAGCGCTGCTGGCGTCGTCGGCCCTCGGCACGGATCCGCACCTGCCGGTGCGGCACGCCGAGGGGATGACGCTGGGCGACACGGTCCGCCACGTCGGCAGCGTCTACCGGATGGTCGTGGAGTGGCTGCGGTTCGGTGAACAGCCGACCCGCTGGCAGCGCGGGCCGATTCCCGGGCAGTCGCTCGTGGAGTACCTGCGGGCGGCGCACCAGGAGGTCCTCGCCGAGCTGTCCGCGCATGACCCGGCAGAAGGCGCGCCGACGTGGTGGCCGCTCGACGCGACCTACGGGTTCTGGTACCGCAGGCTCGCGCACGAGAGCACGGTGCACCGCTTCGACGTGCAGACCGCGGCGGCCGCGATGACCGTCGGCGGGCGCATCGACGAGGAGATCGCGTACGACGGGATCGACGAGATCCTGACGCTGTGGTTCACCCACCGCCTCGGCGTGCTCGGCGTGACCAACTCGTGGACCGGGCGGGTCGGGGTGATCACCGGCCGGCGGGAGTGGGTCGCGCAGATCACCGCCACCGGCACGTCGGCCTGGCAGGCCGAGGGCAACGAGCGGGTCGAGGCGACCATCACCACCGACCCGGCCGGGATGTACCTGTGGCTGTGGGGCCGCCGTCCGATCGGGACGGCCACCGCGGAGGGCGACCGGGCGGGGATCGCGCAGCTGTGGCACCTGCTGCGGCTCGCCACGCACTGAGCCGGCCGGAATTGTCGGTGCCGTCGGCTACGGTCCGGATCATGTCCACGCGACTGGTCAATGTGGTCGTCGACGCGGCGGATCCGGCCGCGCTGGCGGGTTTCTGGCGCGAGCTGCTGGGCTGGCGGATCAGCCTGGCGGACGGCGGCGAGGCGACCCTCAAGGCGCCGTCCGACGACGGCTGGCGGTTCGATCTCGACTTCGTCCCGGTGGCCGGGCCGAAGACGCGGCAGAACCGGCTGCACCTCGACCTGTCGAGCGCGTCGGCCGACCAGCAGATGGCCACGCTCGACCGTGCGCTCGAGCTGGGCGCGAAGCGGGTGGACGTCGGTCAGCGCAACGTGCCCTGGTTCGTGCTGGCCGACCCGGGCGGCAACGAGTTCTGCGTGCTGGACCCGCGGCCCGAGTACCGCGACACGGGCGCGGTCGCCGCGATCGTGTCGGCCGCGGCGGACCCGGCCGCCCTGGCCGGCTTCTGGTCGGCGGCGACGGGCTGGCCGGTCGTGCGCACGGATGTCGAGTACGCGTCGCTGCGTGATCCCGACGGCCACGGCCCGTGGCTGGAGCTGATCCGCTCCGCGCACCCGCACGAGGTGAAGAACCGCATCCACGTGGACGTGGCGCCCTTCCCCGACGGCTCGACCGCCGACGAGGTCGCCCGCCTGACCGCACTGGGCGCACACCCGGTCGACATCGGCCAGGGCGCCGTGCCGTGGCAGGTCCTCGCCGACCCGGAGGACAACGAGTTCTGCGTCCTCACTCCGCGCTGACAAGATCGGGCAGGTGGAAGCGAACCCGGTGGACGGGCGCCACTGGAACCGGCTCGCGACGGCGCTTTTCGCGGCCGGCGACCTTCGAGAGGCGTTGGCGGCGTACCGAAAGGTGCGCGAGATCGGGCTGCACGATGACGACACCATGGCCGGTCGGCCCGGCGGCACGGCGTATCTGATCGCGCGTTGTCACGCGGCTTTGGGCGAGCACGACCAGGCCATCGCCACGCTGGAAGCGGCGATGGCCGAGGGTTTCGTCGAGGTCGACGAGGCCGTGGCCGATCCGCGGCTGGCCGCACTGCGCGGTGACTCCCGGTTCGACGCCGTGCTGGGGCTCGAGGACGTCACCGGGCTCGACCGTACCGGGGGGTGGCGGACCGATCTACGGGTGCTGGTGCGCGAGGTCAAACGCCGCCGACCGGTCCCGTGGCCCGAGGGCCGAGCGGCGCGGTTGGACCACGAGGCGGACCTGCTGGGACAGGCGGTTCCGGACCTGACCGACGCGCAGGTGGCGGCCGGCATGATGCGGCTGCTGCCGCTGCTGGACGACGGGCACGCGTACCTGGAGGCCCCGAGCGGCGACGCCGCGCTGAGCCGGGCACTGCCGCTGCAGTTCTACCTGTTCGCCGAGGGAGTCTTCGTGGTCTCGGCGGAACCGGCGTACGCGGCACTGCTGGGTGCCCGGGTGCTTGCCTTCGACGGCACGCCGATCGAGGACGTGCTCCATGCCGTCGACGCGGTGATCTGCCAGGACGCTGCCAACGACTACCGGTCCGCCGAGCTCGCCGCGGACTGGCTGCGCAAGACACCGATCCTGCACGCACTCGGTGCGGTGGACGATCCCGCCGCGGTGCGGCTGCGCACGGACGCCGGCGAGTTCGCCGTGGACGCTTCGGCCGGAAACGTGCGACGGGTGAAGCACTTTCCCGTCTCGGCGACCATGCGGCAGTTCCACGACCCGCGCACCGCGCCGCTGTACCTGCGGCACGCCGATACGCCGTACTGGTTCGAGGTCCTGGCCGAACACCGCACCATGTACTGCCAGATCAACGCCATCGCCGACGACCCCGAGGAACCGCTGGCCGCGTTCGCCCGCCGATTGGTCGCCACCATCGAACGGCACCGGCTCGTGCGACTGGTGGTCGACCTGCGCTGGAACCGCGGCGGAAACACCTTTCTGGCCGCACCGCTGCTCAAGTGCGTCCTCGGCTGCGCCGCCTTCGATCGTCCGGGCGGGCTGGTCCTCGTGATCGGGCGACGGACGTTCTCGGCGGCCGGGAACTTCGCACAACACCTGCAGTGGTTCGCCGGTCCGGCACTGACCATCATCGGCGAACCCAGTGGCTCAAGCGCGCGCTTCATCGGTGAGACGGTGCCGTTCGACCTGCCCTACAGCCGGCTGAAGTGCAACATCTCCAACCTGTTCTGGCAGGGCATGACGCCGCTGGACCGGCGCGGCTGGATCCCGCCGGACATCCACCTGCCACCGACTTTCGCCGCATACAGCCAGAACCGGGATCCGGTCATGGACGCGGCACTGGCCTGCCGGTAGGACAGCCGCCGTGATCGGTGAGGCGTCGCCGGCTCAGGAGCCGGCCTCGCCAGGCGGCCGGCGGCGCAAGCGGTCGTGCATGACACGGCGGACCAGCAGCGCGGTCTTGCCCGTCTCCTTTTCCTCGCCGTCCGGCTTGAGCGTGCGGACCATCTCGAGCAGCAGCGCCTGCGCCTGCGTCCACAGTGGAACGAACCGGCCGGTGACGGGGCCGGCGGCGCGGATCGAGGCCTCGCCGGTCAGCTCCGTGACGGTCTTCGTCAGGCTCAGCGTGCCCTCGTCGCGGAACACGACGTGCACCTCGTCGCCCTCGATGCGGATCTCCATCTTGCGGGCCGCCGTCTCCTGCGGGGTGGCGTCGGTGGTCGCGTCGGCGTCGAGCTCGTCGACCTTGTCGGCGACCGCGCGGGGGCTGACGCCGAGTTGCGAGAGGACGGTCGCGGCCATGCTGCCCTCGGCGCGGATGAGCGCCTCGAGCAGGTGGTGGCTGCCCATCGGCGCGCCACCGGCGAGCGCCTCGGCCGCGGCGACGACCTCGTCGGCCGCGCTGGTGCGGGTCGGCCCCGCCGGGCCGTCGCCGGGCTTGGTGTTCTCCTTGATCAGGCTGAGAGTCGTGCGCCGGAGGTCCTGCATGTTGACGTGCTTGGCCAGGATCTTCGCGGCAACGCCGTCGCCTTCGCGTTCCAGTGCCAGCAGGATGTGGTCGGTGCCGATGTAGTTGTGGCCGAGCTGCAGCGCCTCACGCAGGCCGAGCTCGAGCACCTTCTTCGCGCGCGGGCTGAACGGGATGTGCCCGCTCGGCGCCTCGCTACCCGGCCCAACCATGTCGAGGACCTCTTCGCGAACGGTGTCCGCGGTGATCCCCAGCCGGTTCAGCGCCTGCACCGCGATCCCGGTCGGCGCGCTGTAGAGGCCGAGCAGCACGTGCTCGGTGCCGATGCGACCGTGCTTGAGCGCGCGCGCCTCTTTCTGGGCCGCGACCACGACCGAGCGTGCGTCGTCGGTGAATCTCTCGAACATGAGACCCATGCTCGACGCTGTCTTGAACCCTGTCAATACAGTGTCAGTGATACGGTCGGGGTATGTCTGCCTCGGATTGGGACGACCGCCTGTCGCGCTGGCGGGACGAACTCGAGCTGTTCGCGCAGCTGGAGGACACCCCATGGGTGACGCTCGCCCAGGCCGAGCAGGAGACCGGCGTGTCCCGGTCGGCGCTGCGGTCCTGGTACCGCAACGGCGAGGTCCGCTCCCGGCTGGTCGACGGACCCAACGGCCCGCAACGGCTGGTCCCGCTGGACGCGGTCCTGGAGCGGGCGGCCCAGTCGCCCCGGATTCAGCGCCGCGCCGAACGCGAGGTGAGCCTCGAGGCACAGGTGACGTTGCTGCGCAGCCGCATCGACCAGCTCGAGCTGCGCCTGGCCGCGCTCGAAGGCCGCACCTAGATGATTGATTCCGATTGGATCTTGTGTGGCGTGGCGAGCTGAGACGTGAGAGGAGGGTGTTCAAGATCAGGTTGTGAGCACTGACCTGGACACCCTCCTGACGGCACTGTACGTGTTCTGTGATGATCATCTGGCACCGCCCGGGCGCACCCGGCCGGGACGGCGCAAGAAGCTCTCCGACGCCGAACTGCTGTGCCTGGCGGTGGCCCAGGTGCTGCTGGGATTCCCGTCGCAGCATCACTGGCTGCGGTTTGCCTACGGCCGGCTCGGTCACCTGTTTCCGTATCTGCCCCACCAGCCGGGCTACCACAAACGCCTGATCGCGGCCACGCCGCTGATCCAGCGCGCCGTGCAGAAACTGGCCACCCAGATCCCGTCACATGCCGACCAGCTCCGGCTCATCGATGCCACCCCACTGCCCTGCGGCACCTCCCGCGAAACGGCCAAACGCTCCGAGTTGGCCGGCTTCGCCAACTACGGCTACTGCGCCAGCCATTCCCGCTACTACTGGGGTCTCAAGTTCTACCTGGTCACCACCCTGGAGGGCATGCCCATCGTGTGGTGTCTGGCCGATCCGAAACTCGGTGAACGCGAGGTAGCCGCCGATCTGCTCGGCCACGCCCAGGACCTGACCGCGCTGCCCGGTGGGGTGGTCGTGATCGGCGACAAAGGCTTCGCCGGTCGAGAGTTCGACCGCGACATGACCGAACTGGGCATCACCTTCGTGCGGCCCGACCGACGCGACGAGACCCGCCGGCACGGCAATCTCGCCCTCATTCGCCAACGAATCGAGTCGATCATCAACACCGCCAAGCGACAGCTCTCACTCGAACAGCACGGCGCCCGCACCACCGCCGGGGTCATCGCCCGCGTCGCCCAACGCGTCCTGGCCCTCGCCGCCGCGATCTGGCACAACTGGGCCATCAACGCACCGGTCAAACGCTCGCTGATCGCCTACGACCACTGAAGACCCAGGAATCAGTCATCTAGCTTCGCGCGTCGTGGCCCACGGGGTCGCGGGACTGGACGATGAGGCGCGCAGCGGCCGACCCAAGCAGGTTGATGACCCGGCAATCATCGCGGCGACGTTGGAGCCGCCCCCGGCGTCGTTGGCGGTGACGCACTGGTCGAGCCGGTTGCTGGGCAAGCACTTCGGCATCGGGGACGCGACGGTGGCCGGGCGTGGCGCAAGTACCGGGTCCAGCCGTGGCGGCGTGAGACGTTCAAGTTCTCCACCGACCCCGAACTTGAGGCCAGGGTGCGCGACGTGGTCGGGCTGTACTTGAACCCACCGACCAACGCGGTGGTTCTGTGCGTGGACGAGAAGTTCCAGATCCAAGGCACTGGACCGGACCGCGCCGATCCTGCCGCTGCGAGAAGGGCTACCCGTGGCTGGAGAAGACCCCAGGGTGCACCCGCACTTCACCCCGGCCTGCGGATCCTGGCTCAACCTCGTCGAGGTCTTCTTCGGCATCATCACCCGCCAAGCGATCCGGCGCGGGTCGTTCGACAACGTCAACCGCCGACGAGATCCTGCCGCACGCCACCCGTAAACGGGACGCAGATGCGGGACACTAGAAGCGATCGGGGCGGCAACCCGACAACGCCGACTCGACGATGCCGTCGACCAACTCCCGCGCGATCAGGCGGCCCACGGCCGGGGCAAGCGTGACCGCCGCGTGCATCACCGCCAGGTAGAGACCGGGTACATCGGCGACCGGACCGACGATCGGCTCACCGTCGGCCGGCATTGGGCGTACTCCGAGTCGTGTGCTGAGCAGCTCGACGCTCCCGGCACCGCGGAAAGTGGACCGGACGGCGGCAAGGGTCCGTTCGGGCGAGTCCGCGGCGGCGATCAGCCGGTCCGCGGCGACCTGCCGGAGATCGAAGTCCTGAGTGTTGACCACGGTGCGGACCAGACCGGCCGGCGCGCGAAGCCGGAAGAGCGGCGACGGCGACGGCTCGACCGGG
>DASYKY010000018.1:0-2676 GCA_035995025.1 Actinophytocola sp. | reverse complement strand
CCCTCTAATGAAACGCCCGAGTTCCGGGCTCACCGTCGACCCTCCGGCAGCCTGCCCTCAGGAGGCCGCTGACGCAACTTCCATGGTTGCCAGCTGATCGCACAGGTGCTCTGCCAAACCGCGGACGGTGGTGATGTGCGTCGGGCTGATCCGCACTCCCGTTTCGGTTTCGATGCGGGTGCGCAGCTCCAAGTTACCGAGCGAGTCCAATCCATAATCCGACAGCGGCCGGTCGGGATCAATGGTGCGCCGCAGCAGCAGGCTGATCTGGTCGGACACCAGCCGCCGGACCGTGCTCGGCCACTCCTCGCGGGGCAGCGCGTCCAGCTCTGCCCGGAACTTGCCGGTGTCCGTCTGGCCCTGCCCCATGGCCTGGAAGCCCTCCGCGAACCGGCTGCGCTGCGCGAAGGCCGTCAGCCACGGCGTTCCCATGATCGGGGCGTAGCCGGAGTAGGTGCGGTCGTGGCGGAGGAGCGCACGGAAGGCAGCGAAGCCCTCGTCGGCTCCGATCGCGACCCCGAAGTCCTCGGCGAAGGCCGTGGCGCGGCCCACCTGCGCCCACGCCCCCCACGCGATCGCAGAGCCCGGAAGCCCCTGGGCGCGGCGCCAGTGGGCGAACGCGTCGAGCCAGCTGTTGGCCGCCGCGTAGGCGCCCTGGCCCGGCGAGCCGACCAGTGCCGCGGCCGACGAGAACGAGCAGAACCAGTCCAGCGGCTGACCCGTCGTCGCCACGTGCGTGTTCCACGCGCCATAGACCTTCGGCGCCCAGCAGCGGTCGACGATGTCATCGGTGACGTTGGTCAGCGTGGCGTCCTCGACCACCGCCGCCGCGTGCAGCACGCCGCGGACGGGAAGCCCCGACTCGGTCGCGGCCGCCACCAGGCGCTCCGCGGTTCCCGGCTCGGCGATGTCGCCGAGTTCCACGCGCACGTCGACGCCGGTGGCGCGGATGCCCTCGATGGCCTCCTGCGCGTCGGCGCTGGGCGCCGACCTGGCGTTGAGCACGATCCGCCCGCAGCCGGCAGACGCCATCTCCGTGGCGAGGAACAGCCCGAGGCCGCCCATGCCGCCGGTGATGATGTAGGCGCCGTCCGGTCGGAAGACCCTGGCCTGCTCGGGCGGCACCACGGCGACGCTGCGGCCCTCGCGCGGGATGTCGAGCACCACCTTGCCGCTGTGCCCTGCGCCACCGACCAACCGGACCGCGGCGGCGGCGTCGCCGATCGGATAGTGCGTGGTGTGCGGCACCGGCAGCGTGCCGTCCGCAGTGCGCTGGTACACGGTGGTGAGCAGACGTTGGACCGTCTCCGGATGACTGTGGGTCAGCAGCGCCAGGTCCACCGCGTACATCGAGAGATTTCGCCGGAACGGGAACAGGCCGAGCCGGGTGTCGCCGTAGATGTCGCGCTTGCCGATCTCGATGAACCGGCCGCCGAATGCCAGCAGTTCCAGCCCGGCGCGCTGCGCGGCACCGGGTAGCGAGTTGAGCACGATGTCGACGCCGTACCCGTCGGTGTCGCGGCGGATCAGTTCGGCGAACTCGGTGCTACGCGAGTCGTAGACGTGCTCAATTCCCATGTCGTGCAACAACTGTCGTCGCTGCGGGCTACCCGCCGTCGCGAAGATCTGGGCTCCCGCGGCGCGGGCGATGGCGATCGCCGCCTGTCCGACGCCGCCGGTCCCGGAGTGGATCAGCACCTTGTCGGCCGACGAGATCCTGGCCAGGTCGTGCAGGCCGTACCAGGCGGTCGCCGACGCGGTGGGCACCGCGGCGGCGTCTTCGAGCGGCACCTCGAGCGGAACGGTGACGGCATGGCGGGCGTCGCACGTGACGAACGTGCTCCAGCACCCGTTGGGTGACATGCCGCCGACGTGGTCGCCGACCCGGTGGCTGGTGACGTCCGGCCCGACCGCGGTCACGACGCCGGAGAAGTCGATGCCCAACTGCTGCCGGTATCCCTCGAAGGTGGGGTACCGGCCGAAGGCCACCAGGACGTCCGCGAAGTTGACGCTGGACGCGGTCACCGCGACCTCGATCTCCCCTTGGCCCGGAGGAACCCGGTCGAACACGGCGAACTCCAACGACTCCACGTCTCCGGGGTTGCGGATCTGCAGCCGCATGCCCTCGTGATCGTGTTCGACGACGGTGGTCTTGCGTTCGGCGGGGCGCAACGGTCCCGGGCGCAGCCGGGCGGTGTACCAGTCGCCGTTGCGCCAGGCGGTCTCGTCTTCCTCCGACCCGCTCAACAGCTGCTGCGCCACCTGCTTGGCCGCGTTCTCGTCGTCGACGTCGATCTGGGTGGCACCCAGATGTGGGTGCTCGGAGTCGATCACCCGCATCAGACCGCGCAGCCCGGCCTGCTCCAGGTTCGCCAGGTCCCCGGTCTGCACGCTGGCGGCGTCTCTGGTGAGCACGTAGAGCCGTGGCGGCTCGCCAGGAAGTTCGGCCAGTTCACGGGCGAGGCCGACGAGCTGGGTCACGTAGTCCCTGCCGCGGTGGGCGAAGGGTTCCAACGGATTGCCCTCGGGTGTGCCCGTCACTACGACGACACCCTTGAGACCGCCCTCGGTGAGCGTGCCGCCGCCGAGGTGGGCACGCAGCGACCCGGCGTCGACCAGACGCTCGGCGCTCAGCGGCCAGGACACCGTCGTGCACGACGCGCCCTCGGCCGTCAG
>DASYKY010000017.1:0-15286 GCA_035995025.1 Actinophytocola sp. | reverse complement strand
GAGTTGGGCGAGTCCCACACCTCGAGCTTGTACTCGAGGCTCAGCGGCACGTCGCCGAACGCCTTGCCCTCCAGCCGCACGTAGGCCCACTTGCGGTCGTCCAGCCACGGCACGTGGTCCGACGGTCCGATGTGGACATCGGCCTTCGCCATCTCGTGCGGGATCTGCGAGGTGACCGACTGCGTCTTGGAGATCTTCTTCGACAGGAGCCGCTTGCGCTCCAGCATGTTCATGAAGTCCATGTTGCCGCCGAAGTTGAGCTGGTACGTGCGCAGCAGCTCCACCCCGCGGTCCTCGAACAGCTTGGCCAGCACCCGGTGCGTGATCGTGGCGCCCACCTGGGACTTGATGTCGTCGCCGACGATCGGCACGCCGGCCTCGGTGAACTTGGCCGCCCACTCCGGGTCGGACGCGATGAACACCGGCAGCGCGTTGACGAACGCCACGCCCGCGTCGATCGCGCACTGCGCGTAGAAGCGGTCCGCGTCCTCCGATCCGACCGGCAGGTAGGACACCAGCACGTCGGCCTGCGACTCGCGCAGCGCCGCGACGATGTCCACCGGGGACTCGTCGGACTCGGTGATGATGTCCCGGTAGTACTCGCCGAGGCCGTCGAAGGTGTGTCCCCGCTGCACGGTCACGCCGAGCGGCGGCACGTCGCAGATCTTGATGGTGTTGTTCTCGCTGGCCACGATCGCCTCGGACAGGTCGCGGCCGACCTTCTTGGCGTCCACGTCGAACGCGGCGACGAACTCGACGTCGCGCACGTGGTAGTCCCCGAACTGCACGTGCATCAGGCCGGGAACGCGGGCGGCCGGGTCGGCGTCGTGGTAGTAGTGCACGCCCTGCACCAACGACGCGGCGCAGTTGCCGACGCCGACGATGGCCACCCGGACACTGCGGCGCTGTTCGCCCATGCCGGTTCTCCTTCTCACTGTGTCGATCTCACTGGGGTGTCGATCTCACTAGGGTCGTTCCGTGGGCGCGCGGGAACCACGGGTGTGCTGTCACAGATCCGCGCTGACCTGCAGGCGCCCTAGTCGGCGCCGTCCTGCCGTTCCTTCTGCTCCCTCTGTTCGGTCGCGATCAGCTCGTTGAGCCAGCGAACCTCCCGCTCGCTGTGCTCGAGTCCGAGCCGGTGCAGCTCCCGGGTGTAGCGGTCGATCTGCTCACCCGCTCGCGCCACCGAGGAGCGCAGCCCCTCGCGCCGCTCCTCCACCCGTCGCCGGCGACCTTCCAGGATGCGCATCCTGACCTCAGCCGGCGTGCGGGAGAAGAACGCCATGTGAACACCGAAACCGTCGTCGTCGTACGCCTGCGGGCCGGCGTCGGCGAGCATCTCGGCGAACCGTTCCTTGCCCTCCGCGGTGAGCTTGTAGACCCGCTTCGCCCGCTTTCCCCAGGTCCGGGCGCCGCGGTCGTCCGGACCGGCGGGCGGGACCTCTTCGAAGATGAGGCCGGACCGCAGCAGCCGGCGCAACGTCGGGTACAGAGAGCCGTACGAGAACGTCCGCAGCGTCCCGAGCATGTCGCAGAGCCGTTTGCGCAGCTCGTAGCCGTGCATCGGGGCCTCGTGCAACAAACCGAGGATCGCGAACTCGAGCACCGTTGCCCTTTCCTCGTACGTCCTGACCTACTCACCCACTATATCGCGCCGATACATCAGAGTGGTGTACACGCGGTGGACGTGGGCTTGATCACGACGCACCGGTTCGCCGCGAGTTCGCCCGGGCGTGTCGGGGCATGATCGCTGGTCAGATCACGGGTCCAACGCAGAGTGGCCAACCGCCCGCGCGCCGTATGCCAAACAGCATCTCGACGTGGTAACGGTGCCGCGTACGCTGTTGGTCGTGCGAACACAGCGGCAGGTAGTCGACTACGCGCTGCAGCGCAAGGCGCTGCTCGCGGAGGTTTACGCTGGCCGCGCCGGCACCATGGAGGTGTGCGACGCGAATCCCTACCTGCTGCGAGCAGCCAAGTTCCACGGCGCGCCGAGCGACGTGACCTGTCCCGTCTGCCGCAAAGAACCCCTGACCAGAGTGTCCTGGGTCTATGGTGACGCGCTGAAGCACGCCTCGGGCTCGGCGAGGGCCCCGGAGGAACTCGCCCGGATGGCGAACCTCTTCGAGGAGTTCACCGTGTATGTGGTGGAGGTATGTCGTACCTGCGGGTGGAACCACCTGGTGCAGTCATACGTCCTGGGTACGCGTGGACTCTCGGATGACCGAAAGCCACGGAGAAGGACAGCGGCGGAGTGAGAGATCTCGACGCCGCGAAATGACCACCGCACGGCGCGACAGCCCGATGCGCCGCTCTGGGAGGCCTGTACGTGAACGACCACCGTAGCCACCGGCGAGGCCCTGGCTCGCCGGCGTGGCCCTCTGGCGACGACCCCGACTCGCCCGTCAACCGCGCGCAGCCACAGGAGCGAACCGGCTTCTGGAGCCCGCTGTGGGAGGACGACGACCAGTCGAACGGGGCACATCACGCGCGCGCGAACGGTGTCAACGGGCACGGTGCCAACGGGCACGGCTCGCACCGGATGCCCGCGAGCGACCCCCGCGCCGCACAACAGCCACAACACCACGGATCCCCGCCGCCGCGGCCCGCACGCCCCTCGGGCGCGCCGGCCTGGCCGGCCGACGAGCCGCCCGCGCCGCCGCAGCGCCCGGGTGGCCCCAACGGCGCCCGGCCGCAAGCCGGCCAGCCGACCCGCGCGGTGCACCCGCGCCCGGCCGGTCCACCGCGTCCGGGCCGTCCCGGCGGCCCCGCCGGACCGGGTGGTCCCGGCGGCGCTGACGGGTCGACCGTGCACCTCCCCCCGGTGCACGGCTTCAGCAACCCCGAGCCGGAGCTGCTGACCCACCGCGAGCTCGACTACGACGTCGGCCCCGACGACGGCTATGACCACGGCTACGACCATGGCTATGACCGCGGCTATGACGACGCGGACCCCCAGCCGCAGCGGGCCTACGTCGAGGACGGGGACGCCCCGCTCACCGACGACCAGAAGCGCAGGCGGCGCAGGAAGATCTGGCGCCGGGTCCGGCGCGGCTCCTACGTCGCCGTCGCGCTGCTGATCATCGGGCCGATGGTGGGGTTCTTCGTCGCCTACCAGATGGTCGACGTGCCCTCGCCGGAGTCGGTCAAGCAGACCCAGGGCCAGACCGTCACGCTCACCTACGCGAACAAGGCCGCGATCGGCAAGGTCGTTCCGCAGGGCGGCGAGAACCGCACGCTCGTCAAGTACGACGACATCCCCCCGGACGTCCTGCACGCGGTGTTCGCCGCGGAGGACGCCGACTACATGAACAACCCGGGCTTCGACATCAGCGGTGTGCTGCGGGCCGGGTGGAACCAGGTGACCGGTGGCGAGGGTGGTGGCTCGACGATCACCCAGCAGTACGTGAAGAAGGCCACCGGTAACGAGGAGAAGACCGTCACGCGCAAGGCGCTCGAGGTGGTCACGGCCTACAAGATGAACAACAGCTACACCAAGGAACAGATCATCACGGCCTACCTCAACACCGTCTACTTCGGGCGCAGCGCCTACGGCATCTCCGCCGCCGCCCAGGCCTACTACGGCAAGAGCATCAAGCAGATCACCGCGCCCCAGGCCGCCCTGCTCGCCGGCATGATCCAGAACCCCAGCCGGTACAAGGACACCGAGTACATGCAGCGGCGCTGGAACTACGTGATGGACCAGCTGGTCGCCCACAACTGGTACCCGGCGGACAAGCGCAAGGCCGAGAAGTTCCCGCAGACGCAGCCGCTGGAGAAGGCGCGCCCGGAGGCCATCACCGGCCCCCTCGCGCACGTGAAGAACGCGGTCATCAACGAGCTGGAGACGCGCGCCCACATCTCCGAGGAGGAGCTGTACCAGAAGGGCTTCACGATCCGCACCACGATCGACCCGCGGGCCCAGAAGATCGCCACGCAGTCGGTGCACGACGTGCTCAAGGGCGAGCCGAAGAACATCCGGCCCGCGCTCGTGGCGGTGAACCCGAAGAACGGCGGCGTGCTGGCCTACTACGGCGGCGACAACGGCGTCGGCCTCGACTGGGCCGCGACGAAGCAGGAGCCCGGCTCCTCGTTCAAGCCGTTCGACCTCGTCGCACTGCTGGAGAAGGGCGAGGGGCTCGCCAAGACCTACGACGGCACGTCCAACCGCAAGTTCGAAGGACGCGACGCGGTGGTGCGCAACTCCGACGGCGCGTCCTGCGGCAAGGACTGCTCGGTCGCCGAGGCGATGAAGCGCTCCATCAACACGGTGTTCTACGACATGGCGGTGAACACCGTCGGCACCAACAAGGTGCGGGACGCCGCCAACCAGGCCGGCATCACCTCCGACCTGAACGGCAAGAAGGCCGACAAGGACGCCCCCGACGGCAACATCGCCATCGGCGGTGGTGACACCCGGGTGTCGACCCTGGAGATGGCGTCGGCGTACGCGACGTTCGCCGCCGACGGCATGTACCGCGCGCCGCACATCGTCTCGCAGGTCCTCTGGCCGGACGGCCGCATCTACTGGCAGGCGCCGGACGAGGAGAAGGCGGCGTTCGACAGTGCCGACTCCGAGAAGAACCACCAGATCGCGCGCAACGTCACCGAGTCGCTCAAGCCGGTCGTCGAGTACTCGCGGCTGGAGTGCCCCGGTGAGCAGGTGTGCGCGGGCAAGACCGGTACGCACCAGCTGGGCGACACCGCCGACAACGCGAAGGCCTGGATGGTCGGCTACACGCCGCAGGTCTCCGCCGCGGTGTCCATGGGTGCCGAGACGCCGAAGGGCAAGCTGATGCCGCTGAAGAACTCGAGCGGCAACGTCGTCTACGGCAGCGGCCTGCCCGGCCACGTGTGGCAGGAGTTCATGCAGCGGTACCTGGACCACAAGCCCACCGAGGACTTCGGCGACTTCGAGGCGATCGGTGACGACTACCGCCAGGCCACCGAGACCCAGCAGCCGGACACCGAGAACCGCGACGACAACAAGGACGACGACCGCGACGGCAACCGCGGGAACGGCAACGGTGGGGGCAACGGGAACGGTGGGGGCAACGGCGGCGGTCAGCAGACCAACCCCGGCGACCCGGGCAACACCCAACCGACCGACCCGGGCAATACCGAACCGACCGACCCCGGCGGCGGTGAACCGGGCGAACCGACCGGCGGGCCGGTGTTCCCGCCGATCGGAGGCTGAGGTGGTTCGCACGGCACCGGGCGCAGCCCCGTAGCATCGCCCGCGTGCCAGGCGAACCGGATCACCGAGCTGCCGACGGCCCCGCCGATGATCGCGACACCGAGCGCGACGGCGGGGCCGTCGACGATTTGGCGGCGGACTCCGCCGGGGTGGCCCCCGAGGTCAGCGACACCGCCACGCTGACCCCCGCCCAGCGGGTGATCCCCACGTGGACCGAGCCGCTGGCCACCGCGGCCAGCGCGCCCGTGGGCGGCCCGCTCGGCGGGCACGCCGTGATCGGCAGGCACTGGTTCTGGACGCCACTGCGGGTGGCGCTGCTGCTCGCGGTGATCGGCCTGGCGATCGGCTGGTTCGGCAAGGCGGCGTGCGTCCAGCAGTACTACAACGAGGACTCGAAGAAGCTCGAGCTCGACTGGCGGTCCAACCGGCCGTTCACCGCGATGTGCTACTCGGACATCGTCCCGCTGTACTCCGCGGAGCGGCTGAACGAGGGCGGCTTCCCGTACAAGACCAGCTGGGTCGACGACGCGGGCAAGCCCACCGCACACGTGCGGTACATGGAGTACCCGGTGCTCACCGGGCTCTTCCAATGGGTCAACGCGAAGATCACCGACGGCTGGCTCGCGATCGCCAACTCCGGCTGGCTGCCCACCGGGCTGCCGGTCACGGTGTTCTTCGACGTCTCCGCGTTCTGGCTCGCCCTGGCCTGGCTGGTGACGATCTGGGCGGTGGCGAGAACCGCCCGGCTCCGGCCGTGGGACGCGGCGCTGATCGCGGCGTCCCCGCTGCTGCTGGTCCACGCGTTCACCAACTTCGACGCGCTCGCCACCGCGCTCGCGGCGACCGGCATCCTCGCGTGGGCACGGCGCAGACCCGCGCTCGCCGGCGTCCTGCTCGGGCTCGGCGGCGCGGCGAAGCTCTACCCGTTGTTCCTGCTCGGCCCGCTGCTCGTGCTGTGCCTGCGCGCGGGCAAGACCCGGGACTGGGCCAGGACGGCCCTCGCCGCGATCATCGCCTGGGCCGTGGTCAACGCGCCGATCATGCTCGCGTACCCGCGCGGCTGGTGGGAGTTCTTCCACCGCAACAACCTGCGCGGCGCCGACCCGGACTCGCTGTACAACGCGGTCACCCAGTTCACCGGCTGGGCGGGCTTCGACGGCCCGCTCGGCTTCGACCAGGCGCCGGTGTGGCTGAACGCGGTCAGCGCGCTGCTGTTCCTGATCTGCTGTGCGGGCGTCGCGTTCGTCGCGCTGCAGGCGCCGATGCGGCCGCGGTTGGCGCAGCTGTGCTTCCTCGTGGTGGCGGCGTTCCTGGTGACGACCAAGGTGTGGAGCCCGCAGTACTCGCTGTGGTTGGTGCCGCTCGCGATCCTGGCCGTGCCGCGCTGGCGGATCCTGCTGGCGTGGATGACCGTCGACGCGCTCGTGTGGGCGCCGCGGATGATGTTCTACCTGGGCGACGACCACAAGGGCCTGCCGATCGAGTGGTTCCTGTCGTTCGTGGTGCTGCGTGACCTCGCGGTCGTCGCGCTGTGCGTGCTCGTGGTGTACGAGATCTACCACCCGGCCCGCGACCTGGTCCGCCGTGGCGCGGCCGGCGTCTCCGTCGACGACCCGGCGGGCGGCTTCCTGGACGGCGCGCCCGACCGGCTCACCCTGGAGGTCACCGGCTTCCGCCGCACGCCGGCCGGCGTCTGACCCGGCCGGGCCGGTCAGCCGGTGCGGGCGATCTCCCGGCCGGGCGGGCCCGCGTCCGAAGGCAGCGGGTCTTCGTCCACTGTGGAGTCGGCGAACAGGAAGACGTAGAACAGGCCGACCAGCAGCGCGGCCCGGCCCCACACGCCGACCATCACCGCCTGCGCGGCCAGGCCGTCGTAGATGCCGCCGTGCTTGCCGTAGAAGATCTCGTAGTACCAACGGAAGATGCCGACGCCCATCGCCAGGTCGGCCAGGAAGTACGCGAGGATCCAGCCCCACCGGATGCGCAGCAGCACGAACATCGGCACCAGCCAGAGCGTGTACTGCGGCGAGTGCACCTTGTGCAGCAGCAGGAACCCGCACAGCATCGCGGCCGACACCGCCACCCACGGGTAGGTGCCCTCCTTCTGGTAGCGCCGCCAGCCGATCGCGCACGCGACCAGGAACGACGCCACCATCAGCGTCGGCGACAGGACCCCGATCAGCTCCTGCACCGGCTCGTTGTCCGGGTCCGAGTACGGCCGCAGGCCCCAGAACCAGATCGAGTTCGTCGTGATGTCGGCCTTGCGCTGCAGCTGGAAGATGAACGACGCCTTGAGCCCCTCGAACCCGGCCAGCGCGAACGGCACGTTCACCAGCACCGCCGTGCCGAGCGCGACCGCGCCGACCCGCACCGCGCCGAGCCAGTCCAGCACGCGACGTCCCGCGAACTCCCGGCCGTCGCGGCCGCCGGTGAGCACGTAGAGCATCAGTGGCAGCACGAAGATCGCCGGGTACACCTTGAACGCGAAGCCCAGCCCCAGCAGCACGGCCGACGCCGTGGCCCTGGCCAGCAGCGGCCGGTCGGCACCGCGCCTGCCCCAGCCGCGGTGCACGACGTAGACCGCCGCGACCGCGCACAGCACGACCGGGAGCTCCCAGTTGTGGAACGCGTAGAGGACCAGCGGGGGGCCGATCGCCCAGATCAGCGCTCGCCATCGGGACATCTTGCCGAGCAGCCACGCGGTGGCCAGCCCGAACGGCGCCAGCACGAACGCCGACAGCAGCAGGAACTGCGCGTCGGTGTTCGCGAGCAGTGCGGACGCCCAGATGATCAAGCCGGTCAGCACCGGGTACTCGACCACCCCGCCGACCGGCTGCCCGTCGGCGGTCAGCTTGCCGCCGACGTAGGGGAACACGTGCCGGTCGATGTCCCGGCCGACCCACAGGAACTGGATGTCGGAGTAGCAGACGTCCTGCTTGCTGCGCTTGTCGTAGTCCGCGCTGCGGCCCAGGTCGTCGAACCGCGGACCGGTGCAGCGGTCCTTGTTGAGGAACCCGAGCAGCAGCGTGATACCGCACAGCGCCACCAGCACGACGAGCGCGAGGGACCCGAGCCGGCCCGCCCGGCCGGTCGCACGGGAGTGCGGCGGAGCGGTCTCGTCAGGGGTCTGGTCGGCCACCGGCTCGTCCGCCATCCCTGACGAGTTCCTCTCCTCCGCCGCCGCGCCGGCCGGCAGGGCGCTCACCGCCCCGTGGCCTCGCGCAGGAACGCGATGTCCTCCGCCTGGCCGTCGGCCGGGGTCTCCACCACGACCGGCGAGCCCGCCTCCTTGGCCACGGCCGCCAGCAGATCGGGGTCGATCATGCCAGTCTTGATGTTCGCGTGGCGGTCCCGGGCGGAGTCGAACTCGTCGCGCGAGCTGTTCAGGTGGACCAGGTCGATGCGGCCGGTGATGGCCTTGACCCGGTCGACGATGCCGTTCAGGTCCTCACCCGCCGCGTGCGCGTGGCAGGTGTCGAGGCAGAAGCCGGCGCCGAACTCGCCGACCTCGTCCCACAACCGGGCGAGCACCTCGAACTTGCGGGCCATGGCGTTGTCGCCGCCCGCGGTGTTCTCGATCAGGATCGGCAGCGGGAACCCGCCCGCCTCGGCCTGGCGCTCGAAGAACTTGCGCCAGTTGACCAGACCCTGCGCCGGGTCCTCATCCCGGACGACGTGGCCGCCGTGCACGATCAGCCCTTTCGCGCCCGTGGCCGCGGCCGACTCGGCGTACTGGGTGACTGTCTTGCGCGACGGGATCCGGATGCGGTTGTTCGTGGAGGCGATGTTCACCGGGTACGGCGAGTGGACGAACACGTCGATGCCGGCCTCGCGCAGCGCGTCGGCCTGCGGATGCGGCGGTTGCGCCTTCCAGCTCTGCGGGTCGCCGAGGAAGAACTGCACGACGTCCGCATCTCGCTCGCGTGCGGCGCCGAGCGGGTCGTCACTGTGGATGTGGGCGCCGATGCTCATGGCTCGCGAGCGTAGTCGGCGCGTCCGACACAAACGGGAGGTGCCCGCCCGGATCCCGGCTACTCCGGACGGCCTACCCCGAAAGGGCCGAGCTGATACGCAGAATTGATTCGCCTGGTCACCGTCACTGGTGCGGGTTACCGTCGTTATGTCTTGTAGGTGCTTACCCCACCGCTGTGTCACTGGGAGGACAACATGCGCGGACGCGTGCGAGGCCTCCTGTCAGCGGCCGCGCTCGTGCTCGGCGTCTCCGTGACCGGTCTGGTGGGAAGCGGTACGGCGAGCGCGTCGGAGCCCATCCTGGTCGGCGACTGCTCGACCACCGTGTCCGGCGAGACGGGCACCCCGCTGGCCATGCGCCCGACCGCGGTGCTCGCCCCCGTGCTGAACATCGTGCGCGCCGTGCCGCTGCTCGGTCCCGCCCTGGTCAACCAGGTCAACACCCGCGTCTCCGCCATGGGCAACATCCCGCTCGGCACGCTGCCGAGCGCGGACACCTCGATCTCCGGCGGCACCATCGCGGCCGCGGCCGTGCCCCGCGTCAGGTCCGCGATCCAGGGCATCCCGCTGATCGGCGGCGTGCTCGGCGGAATCATCGGCAGCGTGCAGGGCGTGCTCTCCTCCGGCTGCGGCATCGTCGTGAACGTCGTGAACCAGGTCGCCGCGCCCGTGCAGGACGGCACCAAGGCCGTCGGGGACACCGTCGCGGACACCTCCGAGAAGGTCGTCGGCGGTCTCATCCCCGGTGTCGGCGGCTCCGCCCCGGGCGGCGGCAACCCGGGCACCGGCAACCCCGGCGGTGGCGGCGGGTCCGGCCCCGGTGCCGGCAACCCGGGCACGAACATGCCGGGCCCGAACCAGCCGCCGGTCGGTGGCTACGAGGGCGGCCAGTGGTCGCTCTACCCGCCGGGCCTGTGGAGCATGGGCCGCTGGCCAATGGCCGACTACGGCTCGGTGCCGTTCGCGCAGGCCGGCCTGTTCGCGCCCGCGCCGGGCGTGCGCTACGGCGGCAGCGTGCCGGGCTACACCCCGGAGTTCGGCATCCTCGGCGCAGACAACAGGGGCGACGGCGTCCAGGCGGCTGGCCGGGCCGAGGCGCTGACCCCGCCGGAGGGTCAGAAGATCGCGCTGCCGGTGCTGCTCGCCGTGCTCGCGCTGTCCGTGGTGACCGCCGCGCTGGTGCGCACCTGGGTGCTGCGCAAGGCGCCGGGCGTGGCCCTGTAACCTGTTCTTCGCAAGACCCCTCCTGCCACGGAGAGTCCGTGGCCGCCGAGTCCACAGGAGGTGAGTGGTCTTCATGCGTCATTACGAGGTCATGGTCATCCTCGACCCCACGCTCGATGAGCGCACGGTGTCACCGTCCCTCGACACGTTCCTCAACGTCATCCGCACGTCTGGCGGCAACGTCGAGAAGGTCGACGTGTGGGGCAAGCGCCGGTTGTCGTTCGAGATCAACAAGCACACCGAGGGCATCTACGCGGTGCTCGACGTGAACGCGGATCCGGACGCGGTGAAGGAGCTGGACCGCCAGCTCGGCCTTCAGGAGTCGGTGCTGCGGACTAAAGTCCTGCGGCGCGACCCCGCGGGGGCCTGAGACCGGGAGGTACAGCAATGGCTGGCGATACTGTCATCACCGTGATCGGCAACCTGACGGCCGATCCGGAGCTGCGTTTCACGCAGTCCGGGGCCGCGGTGGCCAACTTCACCGTCGCGTCGACACCGCGCACCTTCGACCGCCAGAGCGGCGAGTGGAAGGACGGCGAGGCACTGTTCATGCGGTGCAACATCTGGCGGCAGTCCGCTGAGAACGTCGCGGAGTCGCTCACGCGCGGCGCCCGCGTCATCGTCAGCGGCAGGCTCAAGCAGCGCTCCTTCGAGACCCGCGAGGGCGAGAAGCGCACCGTCGTAGAGCTCGAGGTCGACGAGATCGGCCCGTCGCTGCGGTACGCCACCGCGAAGGTCAACAAGGTGAGTCGCGGCAGCGGCGGGGGCGGCTTCGGCGGCTCCGGCGGCGGCGCACCCGCCGACGACCCGTGGGGCTCCGCGCCGCCTGCCGGGGCCGGTGCCACCGGCGGCGGCGGTTTCAGCGAAGAGCCCCCGTTCTGACCCACAGACCAACTGATCTACCGGGAGACCCACTGTGGCGAAGCCACCCATCCGCAAGCCCAAGAAGAAGGTTTGCGTGTTCTGCAAGGCGAAGAAGAAGTCCAAGGGCGAAGCACAGCAGATCGACTACAAGGACACCACGCTGCTCCGGAAGTACATCTCCGACCGCGGCAAGATCCGTGCCCGCCGGGTGACCGGCAACTGCAGCCAGCACCAGCGCGACGTCGCCATCGCGGTGAAGAACGCGCGGGAGATGGCGCTGCTGCCCTACACCTCGACCGCGCGCTGATCAGGAGTCCGCAGATGAAACTCATCCTCACCGCCGACGTGACCGGCCTCGGTGGGCCGGGCGACATCGTCGACGTCAAGGACGGCTACGGGCGCAACTTCCTCCTGCCGCGGTCGCTCGCGATCGTCGCGTCCAAGGGCGCGGAGAAGCAGGTGCAGACGATCCGCCGCGCGCAGCAGGCGCGATCGATCCGGGGTCTGGACCACGCGCAGGAGGTCAGGGCCGCGATCGAGGCCGTCGACCCGGTGCCGCTGCGCGCGAAGGCCGCGGCCGGCTCGGGCAAGCTGTTCGGCTCGGTCACCACGGCCGACATCGTCAACGCCGTCAAGGCGGCCGGTGGCCCGGTGCTCGACAAGCGCGCCGTCGAGGTGTCCGGTCACATCAAGAAGGTCGGCAAGCACCCGGTCAGCGTGCGGCTGCACCCGGAGGTCACGGCCTCGTTCAGGGTCGACGTCACCGCCGGCTGAGCTGACGGAGAGTAACTTCTCACGCCTCAGCCCCGTGTCGGGCTCACCGCTCGACACGGGGTTGTTGCTGTCCGCTGAGTTATCCACAATGTGGGTTAACCCGCCAGTGGGCGGGCTGGCGCGACACGCCGACGAGGCGATTCCACACGACACGCCGGGGCCGAACCAGTTAGTTTTTCCACAACCTGTGCACAGGCCCTGAGCTGCGCGTATATCTCCTGTTGAGCAAGCTGTCCACAGGTTGTCCCCACGTGGGATCCCGCCTGTGGTTCGTTCGCCGCAGGCATCCCCAGGTTGTCCACAGAAGCGTCCCCAACGACGTTTGGCATGGCGCGACCAACCCCTCTAGCCTCTCGCGAGGCTCCTCGCTCTGCGTAGGCGACGGAACCGCTTGGGGGAATCGGCGACACGCCGATGCTCCTGGGGTTCTTTACGCAGGCACCGCGGTTGCCTAACGTGTAGTATCGAACACCCGTGCGATGTTCTAGGAGGGGTTCTCCGGTGGCGTTGACCGATGACCGTCCGCCCGCGGCCGGGCCCGCGGAAGGCGCGCTCGACCGGCAGCCGCCGCAGGATCTCGCCGCGGAACAGAGCGTGCTCGGCGGCATGATGCTGTCGAAGGACGCCATCGCGGACGTCGTCGAGGTGTTGCGTCCCGGGGACTTCTACCGCCCGGCCCACCAGTCGGTGTACGACTGCGTGCTCGACCTGTACGGCCGCGGCGAGCCGGCCGACGCGGTGACGGTGTCGGCGGAGCTGGAGCGGCGCGGCGAGCTGCGCCGGGTGGGCGGCGCCCCGTACCTGCACACGCTGATCGCGACGGTCCCGACGGCCGCGAACGCGGGCTACTACGCGGAGATCGTGGCGGAGAAGGCGATCCTGCGACGGCTGGTCGAGGCCGGTACGCGGATCGTGCAGCTGGGCTACGCGGGCGCCGAGGGCGCCGACGTGAACGAGGTGGTCGACCGCGCGCAGTCGTCGATCTACGAGGTCACCGAGCGCCGGATGAGCGAGGACTACGTCGCGCTGGAGGAGCTCCTCCAGCCCACGATGGACGAGATCGACGCGATCGCCTCCCGCGGCGGCTCGTCCCTTGGCGTGCCAACGGGTTTCGAGGACCTGGACGCCGTCACCAACGGCCTGCACCCCGGCCAGATGATCATCGTGGCCGCCCGGCCCGGTATCGGTAAGGCGCTGGCCCTCAACACCCCGCTCCCCACGCCGACCGGCTGGACCACGATGGGCGACGTCATGGTGGGCGACCAGCTCCTGGGCGCCGACGGAAGGCCGACGAGAGTCGTCGCTGCCACCGAGGCGATGACGAACCGCCCCTGCTACGAGGTCGAGTTCTCCGACGGCACGACCGTGGTCGCCGACGGACAACATCAGTGGCAGGTGAGCACGCGGGCCGGCCGACGTCGGAACGCGGAGATCGAGCGCGGCTCCTACCGGGCCACCGAGTCCCTCGCCCGGGTGCGCGCCGAGTACGACAAGGCCCGGACGCAGCCTGATGAGCTCGTGAGCTTCCGGGAAGCGGTCGCGTTGGCCGGTACCGAGTTCCGGCACACGATGCGCCGGGTGGTCACCACGGTATGGCGCGGCACCGAGGCACCGAGGAACGGGAACCGTCCCGCGCCGGTGTTCTCCAAGCTGGAGCTCCTGGACGCACTACAGGAGTGGATCACCAGCCCGAAGAACGCCGCCCTGGCGGCCGAGCATGCCCCGACCGTCACCACCGAACAGATGCGGGAGCGGCTGCGCTGCTCGGACGGTCGGCCGAACTTCGCGGTGGCGAACACGGCAGCACTCGAGCTGCCCGACGCCGACCTGCTGGTACCGCCGTACACGCTCGGCGCCTGGCTGGGTGACGGCCATTTCGCATCGGCGCGGATCACCTCCGCCGACCCCCAGGTGGCACTCAACATCGAGAACGAGGGCGTGGTCGTCACGCCGTCCGAGAGCTCGGTCAACTATGGGATCACCGCTTGCCTGCGGACCTTGGAGGTCCTGGGGAACAAGCACATTCCGGACGAGTATCTCCGGGCTTCCGAACGACAGCGCCGCGCTCTGCTCGCCGGGCTGCTGGACACGGACGGCACCGTGACGAACGGCGGGTCCGTGTCGTTCGCGGTGACCGACGAGCGGCTCGCCAAGGACGTGTACGAGCTGGTCGTGGGCCTGGGGTACCGGTGTTCGACGACGACGCGGGCGGTACGCGGGCGCAGCGTCGCCACGTCCACCTGCTACCAGCTGACGTTCGCCACGGACGACGAGGTGTTCCGCCTCGAGCGGAAGGTATTGGCGCACAAGCGGAATCGGCGCGCGACCAGCACCCGCCGTTCGGACGTTCGCTACGTCGCCGATATCCGACCGGTGGCGAGTGTGCCGGTTCGGTGCGTCGAGGTCGACGCGGACGATCACCTGTACCTGGCCGGGCGGTCGATGGTCCCGACGCACAACTCGACGCTGGGTCTCGACTTCACCCGGTCCTGTTCGGTGAAGCGCGGGATGACCAGCGTGATCTTCTCGCTGGAGATGAGCCGGACCGAGATCGTGATGCGCATGCTGTCCGCGGAGGCCAAGATCCGCCTCGCGGACATGCGCGGCGGCCGGATGACCGACGACGACTGGACGCGGCTGGCGCGGCGGATGAGCGAGGTCAGCGAGGCGCCGCTGTTCGTGGACGACTCGCCCAACATGACGATGATGGAGATCCGGGCGAAGGCGCGGCGGCTCAAGCAGCGCCACGACCTGCGGGTGATCGTGATCGACTACCTCCAGCTGATGACGTCGGGCAAGAAGGTCGAGTCCCGCCAGCTGGAGGTCTCGGAGTTCTCGCGGCAGATCAAGCTGCTGGCCAAGGAGCTCGAGGTCCCGATCATCGCGCTCTCCCAGCTCAACCGCGGCCCCGAGCAGCGCTCGGACAAGCGCCCGATGCTCAGCGACCTGCGTGAAAGCGGCTCGCTCGAGCAGGACGCGGACATGGTGATCCTGCTGCACCGCGAGGACCTCTACGAGCGCGAGTCCACCCGCCCGGGCGAGGCCGACCTGATCGTCGCCAAGCACCGCAACGGTCCGACCCGCGACGTCACCGTGGCGTTCCAGGGCCACTACTCGCGGTTCGTCGACATGG
This sequence comes from Actinophytocola sp., assembly GCA_035995025.1. Taxonomy (GTDB): domain Bacteria; phylum Actinomycetota; class Actinomycetes; order Mycobacteriales; family Pseudonocardiaceae; genus Actinophytocola. The sequence continues at coordinate 122 of DASYKY010000017.1, read as the reverse complement.
CCCACTGACGCCACAGGCGGCTGTCCGTGGCCTCGAGCGGCGCCACGGGAGAAGACCACTTGACCTTGACCCGACGTCAGGGTTGCACGCTGGGTCCATGACCACAGCTCACACCATTCACG
>DASYKY010000016.1:0-6745 GCA_035995025.1 Actinophytocola sp. | reverse complement strand
TCGGCCAGGCGCGCGAGGCGGGCGTGAACCTGCTGCGGGTCTGGGGTGGCGGCGTCTACGAGAGCCGCGAGTTCTACCGGGTCTGCGACGAGCTGGGCATGCTGGTGTGGCAGGACTTCCTGTTCGCCTGCGCCGCCTACCCGGAGGACGACCGGCTCGCCGACGAGGTGGACGCCGAGGCGCGGGACAACGTCGCCCGGCTCATGCCGCACCCGAGCCTCGTGCTGTGGAACGGCAACAACGAGAACATCTGGGGCTTCTTCGACTGGGACTGGCAGGACTCCCTCGACGGCCGGCCGTGGGGGCTGCGCTACTACCAGGAGACGCTGCCCGCGGCCGTGGCGGAGACCGACCCGGCCCGCCCGTACTGGCCGGGCAGCCCGTACTCGGGGTCGATGGACGTCCACCCGAACGACGACGGTCACGGGCCGCGCCACGTGTGGGACGTCTGGAACGAGGCGGACTACACCGTCTACCGCGACTACCGGCCGCGGTTCGTCGCCGAGTTCGGCTGGCAGGGACCGCCCACCTGGTCGACGCTCACCCGCGCGGTCGGCGACGATCCGCTGACCCCGACCTCGCCCGGGATGCGCCACCACCAGAAGGCCGAGGACGGCGACGGCAAGCTCACCCGCGGGCTGGCGCCGCACTTCCCGGAGCCGGCCGACGTCGTGGACTGGCACTTCGCCACCCAGCTGAACCAGGCGCGGGCCATCGCGCTCGGCGTCGAGCACTTCCGGTCGCTGCGCCCGCACTGCTCCGGGGTGGTCCTGTGGCAGCTCAACGACTGCTGGCCGGCGATCTCGTGGGCGGCCGTCGACGGCGACGGCCGGCGCAAGCCCCTCTGGTACGCGCTGCGGGCCTCCTACGCGTCACGGCTGCTCACCTTCCAGCCCCGGAACGGCCACCCGGCGCTGGTCGCCGTCAACGACACGACCGCGCCGTGGCGCGGCTCGCTGACCGTGCGCCGGATCGCCTTCGACGGCACGAAGCTCGCGGTCCACAGTGGACGAATCACCGTCGACCCGCTCGGCGTCGCCGCCGTCGGCCTGCCCGAACTGCTCGCCACACCGGGTGACCCGGCCGCGGAGCTGCTGGTGGCCGAGGTGGGCGGCGAGCGCGCGCTGTGGTTCTTCGCCGAGGACCGCGACCTCGCCTACCGGCCGGCGAACCTGGAGCCGACCGTCGAACGCGACCGTGGCGTCGCGGTCGTGACCGTGCAGGCCACCACGCTCGTCCGGGACCTGTGCCTGTTCGCCGACCGGATCGACCCCGCCGCGGAGGCCGACGACTGCCTCGTCACGTTGCTGCCGGGACAACGGCGCACGCTGCGGGTGCGCGGCGTCCCGCGGGGCCGCGAGGACGAGCTGCTCGGCCATCCCGTGCTGCGCACCGCGAACGACCTCGTGGTGCGGTCATGAGAACGCTCGTGTTCATCGGCGACAGCATCACCGACTGCCACCGGCGCACGGACCCGCTGGGACTCGGCGGCGGCTACGTCGACATCGTCGCCACGACGCTGCGCGCCCGCGGCGACGCGTCCGCCGTGCTGAACACGGGCGTCTCGGGCGACCGGCTGGAACACCTGGCGCAGCGGTGGGAGGCCGACGCCCTGGCCCACCGGCCCGCCGTGCTGACGGTGTTCGCGGGCGTCAACGACACGATGGTCACCTTCTTCCAGGGACGGCCGACCCCGCCGGAGGTGTTCCGGGAGCGCTACGCGGACCTGCTCGACCGCGCCGCGGCGGTGCCGCGACTGGTCCTGCTCGAGCCCTTCTTCGTCGGGACCGAGGACGAGGGCGTCCGCTGGTGCGACGGCAACGAGTTCTTCGCCGCGGACCTCGCGGCCAAGCAGGCAGTGGTCCGCGACCTCGCGGCGGCGCACGGCGCGGTGGTCGTCGCGCTGCAGCGGGCGTTCACGGCCGCGGCCGCCGAGCGCGGCCCGGCGGCGGTCGCGTCGGACGGCGTGCACCCGTCGGCACTGGGACACCGGATCATCGCGGACGCGTGGCTCGCCGCGTACGACGGCCTCAGCCCTTGAGCGCCCCCTGCACGAGCGCGTTCTCCATGCGGCGGTTGAGGATCGCGTAGACGACGAAGACCGGCACGACGGCGAGCACCGTGCCCGCGCAGACCAGCGCGTAGTCGGTGATGCCCTGGTTGCCCAGCAGCGTCGGCAACGCGACCTGCACGGTGCGCCGCTGCGTGTTCACGCCGACGATGACCAGGGTGTAGAGGTACTCGTTCCAGAACGTGATGAAGTTCAGGATCGACACGGCCGCGATGCCGGGGATGGTGAGCGGCAGGTACACGCTCCACAGGATCCGCAGCCGCCCCGCGCCGTCGATCGTGGCGCTCTCCTCCAGCGCGGGCGGTACCGCACGCATGAACTGCGTCAGCAGGATCACCGCGAGCGGCTGGGCGGACGCCGGCAGGTAGAGGATCATGAACTCCCGCTGCTGGAACATCTTCAGCTCGATGGCCAGCAGCAGGGTCGGCACCAGCGCGGCGAAGCCGGGGATCAGAAACCCCAGCGCGTACACCCGTTCCAGCAGCGTCGCGACGCGGCCGCCGGACCGGGCGAGCGCGTAGGCGGCGGGCACCGCGAGGACGAGGGTGAGCAGCAGCGAGCCCGCCGTGATGTAGACCGAGCTCAGCAGCGCCGGACCCATGTCGAGCAGGTCCCACACCTCGACGAAGTGGCTGACGCCCGCGGCGAAGGTCGGGGTGAACGGCGAGTCGACGACGTCGATCGGCGGCTTGAACGCCGAGATCACCAGCCAGTACAAGGGAAGCACGAGGGTCAGGGCGTAGAGCAGGACCGGGAGGTAGGACGCGAGGACGCCGCCCGTGAGCCGGCCCGAGGGCGCGCGGCGGGGCCGGCGCGGCGGGGTGCGGGTGGGTGCGCTCATCAGTGGCTCGCCCGGAAGGCGTTGCGGATGATCACGAGCCCGGCCATGCCGAGCACGAACAGCAGCAGGCCCACGGCCTGGCTGTAGCCGATGTCGATCTGGCGGAACCCGAACCGCCACACCAGCCACGACAGCGTCGAGGTCGCCTCGCCCGGCCCGCCGCGGGTCAGCAGCAGGATCAGGCCGGCGGAACCGAACAGCGTCCAGAGGTATTGCAGCATCGTGAGCACGCCGAAGTAGTCCCGGACGATCGGGAACGCGATCCGCCACATCTTCTGCCAGTGGTTCGCGCCGTCGAGGTCGGCGGCGGCGTAGATCTCCTCGTCGATGGCCGACAGGCGGGCGGCGAACAGGATCGCGGTGAACCCGGTGCCCGACCAGATGGTGACGACGATGAGGGCCGGCATCGCCGTGCCCGAGTTCGCGAGCCACGCCGTGGCGTGCTCGCCGAGGCCGACCTCGGTGAGCACCGAGTTGACCAGGCCGGTCGGGCCGAGCACCGCGACGAACAGCATGCCCAGCGCGGACAGGGAGATCAGCGCCGGGATGAACATGATCACCCGCAGCAGCCGGTGGCCCGGCGGCCGGAGGTTGAGGAAGTAGCCGAGCATGAACGCCGCGACCATCATCACCGGCAGCGAGCCGAACAGGTGGATCGCGGTGTTGCCGAGCGCGGTGTAGATCCGCGGGTCGCCGGCCAGCTTGGTGAGGTTCTCGGCACCGCTGAAGCTCGCCGGCGCGGCCAGGCCGTGCCAGTCCATGAACGCGACGGCGAACATCGCGGCGAGCGGGCCGATCGTGAAGATCAGGTACCAGACGACCGACGGGGCGGCGAGCAGCAGCAGCCCGCGGGTGTGCCGCTGCCGTGCGCCGCGTCGCCGCTCCCCGGCCGGCGCGGGACCGGCCGGGGTCTCGGTGCGGACCTGCGTCATCGCCACAGGTCAGCCGCCGTTGGCGTAGAGGCCGTCGAGGGCCTTGCAGAAGTCCTTGCCGGACTGCCCTTTCTTACCGAGGAAGTCGGTGGCCACCGGCTGGTAGTCGTAGCCGGCCGGGATGAACGAGTCGGGCAGCAGCAGGAAGTCCACGTCCTCGTCCGTCACGGCCGTGCCCTGCACGACGAGCGGGTTGGACGACTTCACGTCGCCGATCTTGTCGGGGGTGACGTCGAGGATCTGGGAGGCGTCGCCGGCCCAGCCCTGCAGGCTCTTCTGCGAGTAGAGGAACGTCATGAACTTCTTGATCGTGTCGATCTTCTGCTCCCCGTTGGGCGTGACGAGGATGCCGGCCGAGTGACCGCGGAACGCGGTCGGCTTCGAGTACGCGCCGTCCGCCGTCACGGGGAACCCGGCGAGCGTGGTGACCTTCGCGATGTTCTCCGGTGCGAGCGTGTAGGCCCAGGAGCCGGACGGCATCATGGCGGCCTTGCCGTTGAAGTAGGCCGTCGTCATCTGGTCGGCCGTGTAGCCCTCGGCGTCGTCGATGAACACGCCCTCGTCGCGCAGCCGGCCGAACAGGTCGAGCCCGCGCACGGCGTCCTCGCTCTGGCAGTAGCCGCCCTTGGCGAACAGCGTCTGCGCCTCGTCCGGCTCGAGGTACTGCTGGACCATCCAGGTGGTGAAGTTCTGCACCGGCCACTCGCCGCCGCCGAGCGCCATCGGCTGGATGCCCTTCGCGCGCAGCTTCTTCGCGGCGGCGACCAGCTCGTCGGTGGTCTTCGGGATCTCGTTGACGCCGGCCTTGTGCAGCAGGTCGGTGTTGTACCAGACGGGCCAGTTGAAGCCGATGAACGGGAACCCGGCCACGCCGGAGTCGCCCTGCGTCCAGTACTTCACCGCGTCGGGGTCGAGCTTGTCCTTGATCCCCCACTCGTCGAGGTAGCGGCTGACGTCGACCACCTGGCCCTGCGGCAGCCAGTCGGTGGTGTCCGGGGTGAGGTTCTCGATGACGAGGTCGCGCTCCTCGTCCGCGAGCTTGGCCGCCTCGTAGGTCTTGGGCAGGTCGGCGTAGTTGACCTCCTCCACGTCGACCTTGACGCCGGTCTCCTTGGTGAACTGCTTCGCGAGCTTGTTGAACTCGTCGCCGGTGGCCTCGCCGGTGGTGAACGAGGACATCACGGTGATGGTGTTCGGGTCCGAGGCGGCGTCGTCACCGCACGCCGCCGACAGGGTCGCCACCAGTACCGAGGCGGAGACGAGGGCCGTGGCGCGAAGGCCGCGGAGCACCGACCGTGTCATGGGACTCTCCTTACGGCGCTGTACAGGGGAGGAGCCGCCGTTCGGGCAATGCCTGCCTGAACCGGTTCAAAGCATGGTCGCGGGCACGGCTCCCGGTGTCAAGGTTCGCGCGGGAATCGGTGGCGCCGGCTCAGCGCGAGGCGGGCCCGCTCGAGTCGCGCGGGACGAAGCGCGGGTTCGGCATCCGGACGTGCTCGTCGAACTCGCGACCCTCGATCGCCTGTAGCAGCAAGGTCGCCGCCATCCGGCCGTCGTCGAACGGATGCTGGGTCACTGTGGACAGTGCGGGGTGGAGGTACTGCGCGACGGTGATGTCGTCCCAGCCCACGATGGAGATGTCGTCGGGCACGCGCAGTCCGCGCGCGAACGCGGCGCTCATGCCGGCGACCGCCATCAGGTCGTTGGAGTAGACGATCGCGGTCGGCCGCGGGTCGCCGTCGAGGATCCGCGTGGTCGCCGCCCGCCCGCCCGCGGCGGTGTAGTCGCTCTCGACCCACCGCGAGTCGTCGAGGCCGTGCGCGCGCAGGTGTTCCTGGTACAGCTCGCGCCGCAACCGGGCGGGGGCGCCGACCTGCGGACCGACCACCTGTGCCACGTGCCGGTGCCCGAGCGCGACGAGGTGGGCGACGACGTCCGCGATCGCCTGGCTCTCGTCGTAGACGAGGACCGGCATGGTCGTGGGTCCCGGTGGCCGGCCGAGACTGACGAACGCGAGGTCGGCCTCCTGGACCAGGCCGAACCGCGCGTCGTCCGCTCGCAGGTCGACGATGACCATCCCGTCGACCCGGCCGTCGCCGGTGAGCCGCCGGTAGGCGTCCCGCTCGGCCTCCTGGCTGTCGACCACCTCGGTCACCAGCGAGTACTTCGACTTTCCCAGCACGCTCTGCAGACCGGCCATGAGGCTCGTGTAGTACTGGTCGCTCGCGAGCGCCTCCGGCGACTTCTCGAACACGAGGCCGACGGCGTAGGCCCGCGACACCGACAGCCCGCGCGCCCGCACGCTCGGCGTCCAGCCCATCGTGCGCGCGGTCTCCACGATGTGGGCGCGGGTCGACTCCCGCACGCCGGGCCGTCCGTTGAGCGCGTAGGACACCAGGGCCTTGCTCACCCCGGCCGCCTTCGCGACGTCGCTGATCCGGACGGGTCGCCGTCGGCCCGGCGCTTCGCTCATCGACCTTCGCTTTCTCGCAGGTGTGGACGGATGTTACGCAACGTGTCGCTACCGGGTCACCATTCGGCGAACCCGCCGTCCGGGTGTCGCCAGGACGGGTTGCCCTCGGGGACGAGGAGATCCGCGCGGTGCGCGGCGCGGACGGCGTCCTCGTCGATCTCGATCCCGAGTCCAGGGCCCGTCGGCCGGTCGAGATGGCCGTTGTTCGCGACGAGCACGGCGGGGTCGCGCAGGATCGCGAGGTCGGGGGAGCCGGGCGAGGACAGGTCGATGACGTGCTCCTGCGCGTAGAAGTTCGGCACCGCGAGGGCGAGCTGGACCGACGCGGCGAGCGCGACCGGGCCGAGCGGGCAGTGCGGCGCGACCTGCACGTCGTACGACTCGGCCAGCGTGGCGATGCGGAACGCCTCGGTGATCCCGCCCGCGTG
>DASYKY010000015.1:0-3339 GCA_035995025.1 Actinophytocola sp. | reverse complement strand
CGCGCAGGCGATCACCATCTGGATGTGCTGCTTCATGGGCGGCGCCGCGCTCGGCCCGGTGGTCGGCGGCGTGCTGCTGGAGAACTTCTGGTGGGGCGCGGTGTTCCTGATGGGCGTGCCGGTGATGGGCCTGCTGCTCGTCCTCGGCCCGCGGATGCTGCCCGAGCAGCGCGACCCCGCGGCCGGCCGGCTCGACCTGCCCAGCGTCGCGCTGTCGCTGGCCGCGGTCCTGCCGTTCGTGTACGGGCTGAAGTCGCTGTCCCGCAACGGGTTCGGCGTGGTGGCGGTGCTCGCCACGCTCGCCGGGATCGGGTGCGCGATCGCCTTCGTCACCCGGCAGCGGCGGCTCGACACACCGCTGCTGGACCTGCGGCTCTTCGGCAACCGCACGTTCGCCACGGCGCTCACGATGACCGTGTTCGCCGGGCTGATCGGGGCGAACCAGCTGTTCGTGTCGATGTACCTGCAGTCGGTCGCGGGGCTCTCCCCCGCGGCGGCCGGGATGTGGCTGCTGCCGTCGACGGTGGCCATGGTGGTCTCGATGCAGCTCGGGCCGAAGCTGGCGCGGGTGGTGCCGACGACCGTGGCCATCGCCGGCGGGCTCGTGGTGTCGGCCATCGGTTTCCTGCTGCTGACCCAGGTCTCCGGCGGCGGGCTGGGCCTGCTCGTGACCGGTCTGGTCGTGGCGAACCTGGGGCTCGGGCCGATGGCCGGGCTGTGCGCGGTGCTCGCGATGCAGTCCGCGCCGCCGGAGCGGGCCGGGTCCGCGGGCGCGCTGTCCTCGACCGCGGGCGAGCTGGGGCTCGCGCTGGGCGTCGCGATGGTCGGCATGGTCGGGACGGCGCTGTACTCCGGCGGCGTGACCGTGTCGGGGCTGCCGGCCGCGTCGGCCGACCTGGCCCGGGAGAGCGTCGGCGGCGCGATCGCCGTGGCCGACTCACTGTCCCCTGTGGACGGTGCGCGACTGCTGGACAGCGCGTTCGCCGCGATCACGGACAGCCTGCACGTCAGCGCGGCGATCTGTACCGGGCTGGTGCTGCTCGCCGGGGTGCTGGCGGTGCTCGGCCTGCGGGCGCGGCGGTGAGCGGTGTGCCGGCCGGCGCGACCGCCTGGCTGGACTCGCGGCTCGCGGCCGCCGGGGCCACGCGCACCGCCGCGGTGCGCGTGGCCCGCGAGCGGGCGTGGGGCACCGTGCTGACCGCGCCGACCACCGCCGGGCCGGTGTGGCTCAAGGCGCCCGGGCCGGACACCGTGTTCGAGGTGGCGTTGTACGAGCTGCTCGGCGAGGTCGTGCCGGACCGGGTGCCGGTGCCGCTGGCGGTCGACGTGGCGCGCGGGTGGCTGCTGCTGCCCGACGGCGGCCCGACCCTGCCCGGCAGCGACGGTCTCGCCGGGGTCCTGCCCTCCTACGGCCGGCTCCAGCGGGACTTGGAGTCGCATGTGGACGCTCTGCTGGCGGTGGGCCTGACGGACATGCGGCCCGCCGCGATGCCGGCCCGGTTCGGCGAGGCGCTCGCCATGGCGTCCCGCTTCGTCGCCGCGCACGGCTCATCCGGCGACCGCGCGGCGCTCGACCGGATCGCCGGGCTCCGGGCCCGGTTCGACGAGTGGTGCGCGCGGCTGGCGGAGTCGCCGGTGCCGGCGAGCATCGACCACAACGACCTGCACCCGGAGAACGTCTTCGTCGCGGGCCCACGGTTCTACGACTGGGGCGACGCCGTGGTGGCCCACCCGTTCGCGTCGATGCTGGTGTCGTTGGGGTTCCTGCACTTCTGGCACGGCGTGCCCGCCGACGACCCGCTGGTGCGCCGGGCGCGCGACGCCTACCTGGAGCCGTTCACCGACCTGGCGCCCCGGGCGACGCTCGTCGAGGAGGTCGAGCTGGCGTGCCGGGTCGGCAAGGTCGCGCGGGCGCTCGTGTGGGACCGGGCGGCGGGCACCGGGGTGTTCGCGCGGGCGCCGCTGGAGACGTTGCTGGCGCTGGAAAAGGACTGGATCTCGCTCGGGCCGTGACTGGAAGATGTCGCCATGATCCGTGCGGCGCGCCCCGACGACCTGCCCGAGCTGGTCGACGTCGAGATCGCCGCCGGGCTGCCCTTCCGCGGCATCGGCATGGACACCGTCGCCGACGACGATCCGGGGACCGTGGCCGAGCTCGCCACCTTCGCCGACGACGGCCGCGCCTGGGTGTTCGCCGACGCCGCGGACCGGCCGGTGGCCTACCTGCTCGTGGACGTCGTGGACGGGGACGCACACATCGAGCAGGTGTCGGTCCGCCCGGAGCATGCGCGGCGCGGCATCGGGCGGCAGCTCATCGAGGCCGCGCGCGCGTGGGCGGTCGCGCGCGGGTTACCCGCGCTGAGCCTCACCACGTACGCCGAGGTCCCGTGGAACGGGCCGTACTACGCACGCCTCGGCTTCGAGGTGGTGCCGCCGGAGCGGGTGACCGGCGGGATGCGCGCGATCCGTGCCACCGAGGCGGCCAGGGGCCTCGACGCGTGGCCCCGCGTGGTGATGCGGCGGCCACTAGGGAGCGTCCTCAAAGCTGGTGTTGTGACCTGGTTTGATCTTGGCTTGTGGTGCGCAGGCATGAGCTGACTGATGAGCAGTGGGTGGTGGTTGAGCCGTTGTTGCCGCTCTCGGGTGTGAAGGGGCGTCCGCGGGTGGATGACCGGCGGGTGATCAACGGGATGCTCTACAAGTGCAAGACCGGGATCGCCTGGCGGGATCTGCCGGATCGATACGGGCCGTGGAAGACGGTCTACAACCGGTTCTGGCGCTGGGCGCGTAACGGCACCTTGTCCACGCTGGTGACGCGGGTGCGGGTGATCGCTGAAGCGGTCGAGGAACTCGATCGGGAAGTATCGGTGGACTCCTCGATCACCCGGGCCCATCAGCACGCCGCCGGCGCCCGCCGTCAACGCAGTCCTGTCCACGCGGGGGGCGAACGGATCCTGCAGCGGGCACACCGAGCCAGATGATCATGCCATCGGCCGGTCCCGCGGCGGGCCCACCACCAAGATTCATCTTGCCTGTGACAGCCGAGGTCGGCCGCTGTCGGTGGTACTGACCGCGGGCAATGTGAACGACTGCACGATGTTCGTCCAGGTGCTGGCCGGGATCCGGATGCCTCGCCCTGGACGCGGACGGCCCTGGGCCCGACCCCGCCGAGTACTCGCGGACAAGGGCTACAGCAGCCGCGCGATCCGCGAGCACCTGCGCCGACGCGGCATCATCGCAACTATTCCCGAACGCGTCGACCAGCAGGCGAACCGGCGCCGTCGAGGTCGGGTCGGTGGCCGCCCGCCAGCGTTCGACCGGGTCGCCTACCGACGCCGT
>DASYKY010000014.1:0-82317 GCA_035995025.1 Actinophytocola sp. | reverse complement strand
GACCTGTTCGCCCGCTACGGCGGCGACGAGGGGGACGCGTTCCGCCTCGCGCTCGCCTGCTACCCGACCTACCCGAAGGAGACACCATGAACGAGACACTCCGGCTGCGCGCCCGCGTCGACGCCCCGCTCGCGACCGTGCGCCACGCGCTCACCGACGTCGCGGCGCTGCGGGTCTGGCTCGCCGAGCACGCCGAGGTCGACCTGCCTGCCCGCTACGAGTTCTGGGGCCGCTACACCCCCGACGGCGCCGAGCCGCACCAGCGCGTGCTGCACGCCGACGACCACACCATCCGTCTGGAGTGGACGGTCCAGGGCCAGGCGACGATCGCGGAGCTCGCGATCGAGCCGGAGAGCGACGCGGCCACGATCATCTCCGTCTCGCAGAGCCACGTCGACTGGCACGAGGCCGTGCGCGAGCAGGGGCTCGCGGCGCTGTCGACGTTCTGGTCGCTCGCGGTCGCGAACCTCATCGCCTACCTCGAAGGCCGCGAGCCGACGCCGCGCGTCGACTACTCCTCCCGCGAGATGAACGAGCACGTCGACATCGCCGCCGAGCCTGGGGAGGTCTGGGAGTCGCTGATGAACCCGGAGATCTTCCAGCGCTGGTTCGGCGCGCGCATCGACATCGAGCCGCACGTCGGCGGCCGCTGGGCGATGGGCGGCTTCGACGTGAGCGAGGACATCGCGAAGATCGTCGTGCTGGAACCGGGACGCAAGGTCACCATGGAGTGGTCCGACATGGTGTCCACCTGGGAGCTCGAGGGCTCGGCGGGCCGTACCCGGCTGACGTTCGTGCAGAGCGGATTCGACGAGCCGCCGTACGCGGGCTGGGCCGGCTGGCTGGGCGGCCTCGCGGAGCTGCGCCGCTACCACGAGATGGCGGACTGGCGGCCGATGTGGCTGGAGGTGGACATGCCGGGCCTCCCCAACGAGATCAACACCCTCGGGTGAGCGCGGTGACCGCGACCGTCGAAGGGCGCCCGGGGCTGCGCGACTACGTAGGCCCCGTTCGCCTCGATGCTGGTGGCGTTGGGGTTCCTGCACTTCCGGCACGGCATGACGGCGGCGGACCCGGTGCTGGCCCGGCTGCGGGACGCGTACCTGGAGCCGTTCACCGACCTGGCGCCGCGGGCCGAGCTGGCCCGTGCCGCGTCGGCAAGGTGGCGCGGGCGCTGACGTGGGACCGCGCCGTCCGCGCCGAGGGGTACGCGGGCGACTTCGGCCGGGCGCCGCTGGAGACCCTGCTCGCGCTGGACGCGGACTGGTTTTCGTCGCGGGCGTGAGTTTTTGTCGGTGGGGTCGGCTAGAAAGACGGCATGATCCGCCAAGCACGCCCCGACGACCTGCCCGAGCTGCGTGAGGTCGAACGCGCCGCCGGGCTGGCATTCCGCGGCATCGGCATGGACGTCGTCGCCGACGACGAGCCGGCGACCGTGGCCGAGCTCGCCACCTTCCAGGCCGGCGGCCGCGCCTGGGTGTTCGCCGGCACCGACGACCGGCCGGTGGCGTACTTACTCGTGGACGTCGTGGACGGGGAGGCGCACATCGAGCAGGTGTCGGTCCGCCCGGAGCACGCGCGGCGCGGCATCGGGCGGCAGCTCGTCGAGGCCGCGCGCGAGTGGGCGGTCGCGCACGAGTTACCCGCGCTGAGCCTCACCACGTACGCCGACGTCCCGTGGAACGGGCCGTACTACGCGCGCCTCGGCTTCGAGGTGGTGCCGCCCGAGCGGGTGGCCGGCGGGATGCGCGCGATCCGCGCAACTGAGGCGGCCAACGGGCTCGACGCGTGGCCGCGCGTCGTCATGCGGCGCCGATTAGCCGGCTAGGGCGCGTCTGGCGGATCTTGGTCGATGCGATTCGTGATCCAGGCGGTTCCTGGCAAGGCGGAGCAATAGCCTCGTACCGAGGTCTACTCGGCCGTTGCGACAACGCAGCCAGGGGCCGCTTGGCGCGAACCGCGCGGCCGAAGATCCGTCAAACGTGCCCTAGGGTGCGCGCATGAGCTGCCGCATCTCCGAGCTGGTCGTCGACTGCGCCGACATGGAGAAACTTGCCGAGTTCTGGTCCGCGGTGCTCGGCTATGTGGAGCTGGGCCGCGAGGAGGACGAGATCGAGATCGGCCCGCCGGGCGTCGGCTTCGGCGGCCCCCAGCCGACGCTGATCTTCTCGCCGACGTCGGACCCCAGGCCCGCCAAGCTGCGCCTGCACATCGACGTCAACCCCACCGACCGCGACCAGGAGGCCGAACTGGAACGGCTGCTGTCCCTGGGCGCGCGGAAGGCCGACGTCGGGCAGACCGGCGAGGAGTCCTGGCACGTGCTCGCGGACCCGGAGGGCAACGAGTTCTGCCTGCTGCGCCGCCGCCTCGACCCGGTCTAGGCGGCCTCGTCCCACGCGCGGCGCAGCGCCGTGGCGAACACCTCGACCGGCTGCGCGCCGGACACGAGGTAGCGCCCGGAAAGCACGAACGCGGGCACGCCGCTGATGCCGAGCTGCCGGGCGAGCGCCTCGTCCGCCCGGACCTCGTCGGCGAAGTCGTCGCCGGCGAGCAGGCGCACCGCGGCGTCCGGGGCCAGCCCGGCCTCGGCCGCGAGCCCGACCAGGACCTCGGGGTCGGACAGGTCGGCGGCCTCGGACGTGTAGGCGTGCATGAGCGCCTCGCGCACGGCCTCGCCGGCGCCGCAGCTGTCGGCCAGGTGCATCAGCCGGTGCGGGTCGAAGGTGTTGACCGGGCGCGCCTCGGCGAGCCGGTAGGCCAGCCCGTCGCCGGCGGCCAGCGCCGTGACGTGCTCGAGCGACTCGGCGACCTGCGCGGCGGACAGGCCCATCTTGGTGCGCAACATGTCCGGCACCAGCACGTCGCTGCGTGCGGGCGTGGTGGGGTCCAGCTGGAAGCTGCGCCAGCGCACGCGCACGGCCTCCCGGTGCGCGAACCCGGCCAGCGCCGCCTCGAACCGCCGCTTGCCGATATAGCACCAGGGACACACGACGTCCGACCAGACGTCGACCTCAACCTCGTCCACGTATCAACTGTATGCCGCCAAGCCCGGCCGGCGGAGGGGCCATGGTTTGGTTGCGTCCACCAGTGGCTATCCGACATCTGTGCGGCTGCGGCCGGATCGCGTTTGAACCACGCGCGCCGGTGGTATCTCGACGTTCATGTGGCTTGAGACGTGCACGTCCAACAGCAAGGCGGTGAGACGGTGAACTCCGAGTCGGTTCGTGCGGAGACCTCGGTACCGGGTGGCTTTTCGGTGCGGACGGAGGAGCTGGGCGCCGCCGTGGTCCTGAGCGTGACCGGCGAGGTGGACATGGCCACCGCGCCGGAGTTGGAGGAGTCGATCAAGGCCGCGCTCGGCCGTGGCCCGGAGGTGCTGGTCGTTGACCTGAGCGGGGTCAGCTTCCTCGCCTCCGCGGGCATGAGCGTGCTGATCGGCGGCAACCAGCTGGCCGGCGACCGGACCGGGTTCCGGCTGGTGGCGACGGGCAGCGCGACGCTGCGCCCGATGGAGCTGACCGGGATCGCGACCACGTTCTCCATCCATGCCACGCGTGACCAGGCGCTCTCCGGGGGTTGAGACGTGAACCAGGGGCAACGACAGCTCGACGACGTCCAGGAGGGTGACTTGCACGTCCGCGTCCCGGCCGTCGCCGGCCGGCTCACCGGACTGCGGCACGTGCTCGCCGAGTGGGCCGAGCGGGCCGGGCTGGCCCCGGAGGACCGCGAGGCACTGACGCTCGCGAGCTACGAGGCGATGGCCAACTCCGTCGAGCACGCCTACGTGGGACAGCTGCAGGGCGTGCTGGATCTGCGGGCGGTGCGCGACCACGCGGAGCGGCGCGTGGTCGTGACCGTCACCGACTACGGGCAGTGGAAGCAGCCGCCGGCCGACCCCGGCACGCGCGGCCGCGGGCTGCCACTCATCCGCGGGCTCACCCCGGACTCCGCGATCGCGCCGTCGGCCGGCGGCACGACGGTCAGCATGTGCTGGCCGCTGCCCGACTGACACCGACGAAGACCGGGCCGGCCGGTCAGTCGTCCGGCCACTCGCCGGTCACCTTGCGGTAGCCGAACGCGCCGCCGCGGTCCACGGCCGCCTTGACGGCACCGAAGATCGCCCCCTGCACGGCCGCGGCCAGCAGGATCGGGGCCCACCCGCGGTCGCGGTCGGTCGGGTCCGGCGCCTCCGCGTCGCCGGTGGTCACCGTCCACACCTTGCGGAACGCGACGCTCGCCGTAACCCCGGCCAGCGCGCCGAGCACCATGCCGACCGGCTTGTAGATCACCTTGTTGACGTTCACGGCGGACATGTACCCCCGCCGGGCGCGCCCAACCGTCAGGTTTCGCCGAGTCGGCGACCGGGTAGGCGAGCGGCATGAGCGCCCCCGACGAAGATCAGCTGTGGCAGGAGTTCCACCGGGTCGTCAACATGACCTCGCGCGAGCTGTCGGACTGGCTGCGCACCCGCGACGCGACCGAGGACGCCGAGGCCATGCCCGACCAGACCGGGCAGCCGGTCGGCCGTCAGGTGCTCCACGTACTGGGCAAGCGCCACGGCGACCTCACCGGCGACGACCGCCGGGTCATGCGGAAGGTGGTGGACAAGGTCCGCGCGGAGCGCCGCGAGGACCTCGAGCCGGTCGCCGGCCAGGCGAGCTGGCGGCACCGCCTGATGTCCATGGGCCACGACCCCCTCAAACCCGCCTGACGGCCGGCCCGGTCAGCGCGGGGAGGGCAGCTGCGTCTTCGAGCGGATCGGGGTCAGCTCGCCCGTCGCCGCGGTGAGGCGGGCGGTGGCGCGTAGCCGCAGCATGGTCGCGAGCCGCTCCGGGTCGGTGACCGTGGACACCAGTTCGGCGGTCACCTCGTACACCGTCCGCTCGATCGTCTCCCGCCGCTCGGCGGGCAGGCGCGCACACAGGGTCTCGACCGCGGTGTTCATGATTGCCAGCACCAGGTCCGGCGCTATCGCCCGTGTCGCGTTGCGCGCCATCGTCGCTCCCCTCTCATTACCGATTCAGAGTAGCGGCGGAGCACGCCAAAGCACAGCTGTGACCAGCGGTTTCACTCCATCGGCTGCACGGCGGGCGCGGCGGGCTCCAGGTACCAGGGTGCCACTTCGGGCCGCCGTTGGGCAGGGGTCGGCCCGCCGCGGTCACGGACCGGCCGCGGCCGAATACGTCACGCAATCTGCATTCGGGCACAGCGAATCGCCGGTTATTCGCATCCGTGCTCAACCGGTTTCCTATTGTGAACCTCCCTTTCCCGGAGTAGTCCATTGCGGACCGTCGCATGGCTCCGTTCGGCCGATTCGCCGCGGTCGCGGCTGGAGTACTGTCGGGCGTTCACGGGGGCTTGCCGGGAAAGGTGCGGGCTATGAGCGACCGGGGCCTGGTCAAGTACGGGCACGTAAATAGTTACCGAATTCTCTGAAGCAAATTTACTGAAATGTTGCTCAGGGGCTCTTACTCGCCCGCATTCGGCTACCGATTCAGCATGGGACAGTCGTGAACCCGACAGCCGCGGACGACGTGTTCTTCTTCCCCACCTCCTCCGGGCAGCGCCGGCTCTGGCTACTGGACCAGCTGATGCCGCGCAGCTCGGCCTTCAACAACGCCTGGCGGGTGCGGCTCACCGGCCCGCTCGACCCGGGCAGGCTCGCCGAGGCCCTTCGCACGGTGCTGGACCGGCACGAGGCGCTGCGCACGACGTTCGCCGACACCGACGGGATGCCGACCCAGGTGGTGGCCGCGAAGACGCGGGTGCCGCTGGTCGGGATCAAGGAGTCCGATGTGGACCGCCTGGTCCGCACGCCGTTCGAACTGACCACCGCGCCGCTGCTGCGGGCCGGGCTGATCCGCCACTCGGCCGAGGACCACACGCTGGTCTTCGTCGTGCACCAGGCGCTCGCCGACGGCTGGTCGTGCGCGCTGCTGTTCGGCGAGATCGCCCGGCTCTACGGGGGCGAGCGGCTGCCGCCCCCGGAGCTGCAGTACCCGGACTACGCGGTCTGGCAACGCGAGCAGGCCGACGCCAACAGCTACGCCGACGCCGTGCGCTTCTGGACGGCGACCCTGGCCGGCGTGCCGACCGTGCTCGCGCTGCCCACCGACCGCCCGCACACCACCACCCGCGGCCGCGGCGACGACCTGGTCGCCGAGCTCGAGCCGGTGGCAGGCGCGTCGTTCGGCACGCTGTTCGCGGTCTACCAGGCGCTGCTGCACCGGCTGTCCGGGCAGGCCGACTTCCTCGTCGGCACGCTCGCGCCCGGGCGCACCGGGCCCGGCACCGAGCGGGTCGTCGGCTCCCTCGCCAACACGCTCGCGCTGCCGGCCCGGATCACCCCGGAGACGACCTTCGCCGAGCTGGCGGCCGGCACCGAGGCGCTGGTCGAGACCGCGCTCGCACACCAGGACCTGCCGTTCGAGCAGCTGGTCGACCTGCTCGCGCCGCGCCGGACGGTGGCGCACGCGCCGGTCGTGCAGACGATGTTCGTCATCGACACGCCGGCCGAGCCGGTCACCGTGGACGAGCTGACGTTCGCCCCGGAGCGGCTCGGCAACGGCGGCTCGGCGTTCGACCTGACGCTGACCGTGGTGCCCGGTCCGCACCGCTGGGTGACCCGGTGGACCTACGACACCGACCTGTTCGACGCCGCGACCGTCGCCGGCCTCGCCGAGATGTACGCGGTGGCACTGCGCGCCGCGGTCTCCGATCCGCACCGCCGGGTCGGCGAGCTGCGGCTGACCACCGCCTCCCCGCCGGCCACCGCGGTGCGCCCTGGCCGCGTGCTCCAGCCGGACCTCCACCGGTTCGCCGACGCTCCCGCGGTGGCCGGCCCGGGCGGCTCGCTGTCCTACCGCGAGCTGGACGCGGCCGCGAACCGGCTCGCGCACCTGTTGCGGGACAACGGGGTCGGCCCGGACGTGCCGGTCGCGCTGTGCCTGGCGCGCGGCGCGGCCGTGCCGCTCGGCATCCTCGCCACGTGGCGGGCGGGCGGCGGGTACCTGCCGCTGGACCCGGACTGGCCGGTGGAGCGGCTGCGGGCGATGGCCGCCGACGCGGGCGCCCCGGTGCTCGTCACGCACGGCGCGGCACGGGTCGAGCTGCCCGGCGACTGGCGGGTGATCGACCTCGACACCGCCCCCCTCGCGGCCTGGCCCTCGACACCGCCGGAGGTCCTGCCGCCCGACGCCGGCTCGCTCGCGTACCTGCTCTACACGTCCGGCTCCACCGGCAGGCCCAAGGGCGTCGCGGTCACCCACGGCAACGTCGGGAACCTGCTCGCGCACCTGGACGACGCGCTGGGCCTGTCCCCCGCCGACCGGGTCGCGGCGGTCAGCAGCCCGTCGTTCGACATGTCGGTCGTGGAGCTGCTGGCCCCGCTGCTGCGCGGCGCCACGGTCGTCGTCGTGCCGCCCGCGGAGGTCGCCGACGGGTACCGGCTGCGCGACCGGCTCGCCCGGGTGCGCGCGACGGTCGTGCAGGCCACCCCGACGGTGTGGCGGTCGCTGGTCGCGGCGGGCGGCGTGCCGGGGAGCGTGCGGCTGCGGATCTCCGGCGGCGAGGTGCTTCCCCGCGACCTCGCCGGCGCGCTGCAGACGGACGGCGCGCGGCTGCTCGACGGCTACGGGCCGACCGAGACGACGGTGTACTCGACGCTGCGCGAGGTGTCCGGCGGCCCGGTCCGGCTCGGCCCGCCGATCGCCGGCACGACGCTGCACGTGCTGGACCCGGCCATGGCGCCGGTGCCCGACGGGGTGGTCGGCGAGCTGCACATCGGCGGCGCGGGCGTGGCCAGGGGGTACCAGAACCTGCCGGAGCTGACCGCCGAGCGCTTCCGCGACGACCCGTTCGCCGCCGCGCCCGGCGCGCGGCTGTACGCCACCGGCGACCTGGTGCGCCGCCGCCGGGACGGGCTGGAGTTCCTCGGCCGCGCCGACCTGCAGGTGAAGATCCGCGGGTTCCGCGTCGAGCTCGGCGAGATCGAGGCGGCGCTGCGGGCGCACACGTCCATCCGGGACGCCGCGGTCACGACGTGGCAGGTGCGCGACGGGGACGTGCGGCTGGTCGCCTACCTGGTGCCGCGACGGCGGATCGGGATGGCCGAGCTGCGCCCGTGGCTCGCCGCGCTGCTGCCGGACTACATGCAGCCCAACCGGTTCGTCACGCTGAACACGCTGCCCGTCACACCGACCGGGAAGCTCGACCGGGCCGCGCTGCCGGAACCGGTGTGGGGCCGGCAGAAGAGCACGACGGTCGCGCCGCGCACGGACGTCGAGCGGCGGCTGGCGTCGATCTGGCGCGAGGTGCTGAGCATCCCGCCGGAGGCCCCGCTGGGCGTGCACGACGACTTCTTCGCGCTCGGCGGCCACTCGCTGACCGCGAGCCAGCTGATCGCGCGCGTCCGCACCACGCTCTCCGTCGAGGTCCCACTGTCCACTTTGATCGCCAACCCGACGATCGCCGCGCTGGCCGAGTCGATGTCGGCGGGCAGCCCGCGCACGGTGACCATCCCGCTGGACGAGTCCGCCAACGGCCTGCTCGCGCCGCTCGCCGACGACGGGTGACCCGCGCCGGATGACTTGCGCCGGGTGAACAATCGGCGGGTGCGAGCCGAGCGCCTGGCGACCCTGCTGTTCCTGCAGCAGCAGCGGCGGCGGGCCACGGCGGCCACGGCGGCCGAGGCGCTCGCGGTGTCCGAGCGGACCGTGTACCGCGACATCGCCGCGCTCGAGGCGGCCGGCGTTCCACTGTGGACCGAGCAGGGCCGCGCGGGCGGCATCCGGCTGATGGACGGCTGGCGCACCCGGCTCGACGGCCTCACTTGCCGGGAGGCGGCGGCGATCTTCGCGGTCGGCGTGCCGGAGGTGCTCGCGGAGCTGGGCCTCGGCTCGGCGCTGACCGGTGCGCGGGCGAAGGTGCTGGCGACGCTGCCGGCCGGGCTGCGGGAGTACGCGTCCCGGGTGAGCGACCGGTTCCACCTCGACGCGCCGGGCTGGTTCCACCGGCCAGAGGACGTCTCGCAGCTCGCCGCGGTCGCCTCGGCGGTGGCGGACACCCGGCGGCTCGAGGTGCGCTACGGCCGGGCGGACCGCACGGTCGAGCGCGTGCTGGAGCCGCTCGGACTGGTTGTGAAGGCGGGCGTCTGGTACCTGGTCGCGCAGCCGGTGCCGGCCGCGGAGCCGCGGACCTACCGGGTGGCGCGAATCGAGTCGGCCGTGCTCGCGGACGAGTTCGAGCGGCCGGCGTTCGACCTGGCGTCGTGGTGGTCGGACACGTCGGCGCGCTTCGAGCGGTCGCTGCTGCGCGACCGGGTGCGGCTGCGGCTGAGCCCGCGGGCGCAGCGGGCGCTGCCGGAGGTGACCGACCGGGAGGCGGCGGCCGAGGCACTGGCGGACGCGGGCCCGCCGGACGCGGACGGCTGGCGGGAGGTGTCGCTGGACGTGGCGAGCGAGCGGGTGGCGCTGACCCAGCTGACCGCGCTGGGCGTCGGCGTGGAGATCCTGGCACCGGAGTCGCTGCGGGCCGCGCTGGCCGGGGTGGGCTCGGCGATCGCGGCCCGCAACGCGGCTCAGCGGTAGCCGGTGGCGTCGGCCGGCTTGCCCTGGCTCTCGACCTCCGCGATGTAGCGCCAGGCGTCCGGGCGGCTGCCGTCGGCGTCGTCGAAGTCGTAGACCTGCGCGAGCCGGCCGGACGAGAGCGACTGCCCGTTCCAGCGGGCCACGTCCGGGTCCGCGGCGAGCGCGGCGGCGGCGCGGCCGACCAGGACCGGCGACTCGGAGATCACGAAGTGCGGCTGGAACTTCGTGGCGTCGCGCCAGTTGGCCTCGGTGACGCCGAACGCGTCGAGCATCGCCTCGGACCGCAGCCAGCCCGGGGTGAGCGCGACCGCCGTGCCGCCGTGCTCGCGCAGCTCTTCGGCCTGGGCGAGCGCCATGCGCAGGACGGCGGACTTGACCAGGTCGTAGAAGTAGCCGGCGTCCTTGCGGTAGCTGGCGTTGTACTCGGCGGTGCCGTCGGTCATCTCGATGACCAGCCCGCCGGGGCTGCGGATGAGCAGCGGCAGCGCGAAGTGGCTGGTGATGGCGTGCGTGTCGATGCCGAGGCGGAGCATGCGCAGGCCGCCGTCGAGGTCGTGCTCCCAGAGCTTCTTGCCGAACGTGAGGTAGATGTCGCCGCCCCAGACGTCGTTGACCAGCACGTCCAGCCGGCCCTGCTCGGCGTCGATCCGCTCGACGAGCGCCCGCACCTCGGCCGGCTCGAGGTGGTCGACGCGGACGGGGATGCCGGTGCCGCCGGCCTCCTGGACGAGCTCGGCGGTCTCCTCGATGGTCTCCGGCCGGTTCATCTCCGACCGCCGCTCGCGGGTCGTCCGGCCGGTCACGTACACGGTCATCCCGAGCCGCCCCAGCTCGACGGCGACGGCACGCCCCGCCGCCCGCGATCCCCCGGCGACGAGCGCCACCCTGTTCTCTGTCATGCGCCCCACCCTGCCCGCCAAACCTGACAACCGCCGACGGTTTTCGGACGGGGTCCACGGGGTTGTCCACAGGCCGGAGTTGTCCACAGGCAACCCCGGAACAAGATCCACTGTCGGCCCGGGCCGGTAGACTGGCGCTGAGGGGTGCCCCCGGAGAGGGTGGGGGCGTGCGTGTGGTTGTCGAGCACTCGTCGGGGTGTGGTTTGCCGGGCTGCGGTCGGGGCAGTAAGAGGGCCTCGGTCGGTAGCGGCCGGGGTGGTCGCCGGGCCTCTCGGGATGTTGGCCGGGAGGGGTCGGCGGCACTGTGAGCAGGGCATCGACGGAGCGAGGTTTGGCGGGTACCGGGCGGGGGTGACATGCCCCGCGAAGGCCTGCTGCTACTACGCTTCGTCATTCCATTGGGCCATTTGGGTAGACAAGCTCAGGGACAGTGATCTGTCGCGGGCGGCGTTCTACTGTGAGGTCCGCAGGCCGTGCGGGGCACGGCCTGTTGGCGTCAGGAGCGAGGCGGGCGATGGGGCGTCGGGCTGTGGTTCGCGAGGGGCTCGCTGTGCGCGAGTTCCGCGCGCTCTGGGCCGGAGAGCTGCTGTCCGCCGCCGGTGACCAGCTCAGCCGGCTCGCCCTCGCCGTCCTCGTCTACCTCGAGACGTCCTCCGCCGCCCTGGCCGCCGTCGCCTACGCCGTCACGCTGCTGCCCGCCGTCCTCGGCGGCGTCCTGCTCGGCGGGCTCGCCGGCCGCTACCCACGGCGCGAGCTCATCGCCGGCATCGGGCTCGCCCGCGCCTTGCTCGCCGGGCTGCTGGCGCTCGGGCTGCCGCTCCCCCTCGTCTACGTGCTCGCCGGGCTGCTCGCGCTCGGCGCCGGGCCCGCCCGCCTCGCCCGGCGCGGGCTGGCACCCGACACGCGCGGCCGCCGCGGGCTGCGCGCGGCCGCCGTCGAGGCGGCGCAGGTCGCCGGGGTACTCGCGGGCGGTGCGCTGCTCGCGCTCGCCGACCCGCGGCTCGCGCTCGGGGTCACCGCCGTGACCTACGCGGGCGCCGCGCTGGCGGTACTGCTCGGCGTGCGGCACCGCCCCGCGGAACCCGATCTCACACCGGCCACCCACGAGGTGGCCGCCGTCGTCTGGCGGGACCGGTCCGCGCGCGGGCCGCTGCTGCTCTGCTGCCTCGCCGGCCTGTTCCTGCTGCCGGCCGGACTCGCCGCCGCCTACGGGCACGACCTCGGACTGGCCGTCGCCGCCGTCGGCGTGCTGATGGCCGCGACGCCCACCGGCGGGGCCGTAGGCGCATGGCTCGCCACCCGCACCCCGGGCGGGCACGGACCCGCCCCGATGGGCACGCTCGCCGTGGCCGCGGGCCTGCCGCTCGCGGCCTGCCTGCTCGACCCGCCGCTGCCGGTGGTGCTTGCGCTGTGGGCCGCCGCCGGCGCGTGCACGATCGGCTACCTGTCCCTCGCCCAGGCACGGCTGGCGGGCACCGTGCCCGAGCAGTACCGGACGGGGGTTTCCGAACTGGCGCGCGCCGGCGTGCTGACCTCGCTGGGTGTCGCGGTGCTCGGCGCCGGCGTGCTGGCCGACGCGACCAGTCCGGCCTCAGCGGTGGGCGCCGGCGGTGTCACCGGCGCCGTCCTCACCGCTCTCGTCGTCGTGTCCCTGGTGCGCCGCCGGCGGCGCGGGGACACCGATCAGGATCTCGGACTCACCACTCCCACGAACGCATCGGTGTTACCTCCTCCCATGGGCGAAGTGAATGCGGCTGGAGACGGAGTTCTCACCACTCCCACGACTGCTTCACGGCTGCCTCCTTCCGTGGAATCTGCCGCCGAGCGCGGCAACGGACTTGCCGGTGTGAGCGCGCGGCTCACCACTCCCACGAACGCATCACTGTCGCCTCCTTCCGGGGGAGTTGCCGCCGAGCACGGCAACGGCGCCGATCAGGTCCGACTCGCCCGATCGCACAAGTCAGGATCCCTTTCCACCGGTGGACGGTCCAGAATCCCGGCGCGGTGGGCGCTCTGGGGCGAGCCCGTCCGGCTGCTGGTGCTGATCCTGCTGGTCGAGGCCGTGAGCGCCACGGTGACCGGCTTTCTCGCCTGGGACAACGAGATCGGCAGGGCCGACCTCGTCACGCTCGGCACGATCATCGGCCTGGGGCTCGGGATCGGCGAGCTGACCCGCAACGTCGAGCGGGTGCGCCGCCGGTTCAACGACACGCCGCACGTGAACCTGACCTCCGTGTGGTCGTTCTCGGCGGTGCTGGCGCTGCCGCCGGTGCTCGTCCCGGCCGTGATCGGCACGCTCTACCTGCACCTGTTCTGGCGCAGCCGCTACCGGGTGCGCAGCGTGCACGCCTACCGGCTGGTGTTCACCGCGTCGACCGTCGCGCTCGGCGCCTACCTGGCGTCGGGCGTGCGGCACTGGCTCGCGCCGGCCGACATGGCCGACTGGAACAACCCGGTGGCGATCCTCGCGGTGGTGCTCGCCGCGCTGGCCTACGCGGGCGTGAACTGGGGCCTCATCGTCATCGCGATCACGCTGCACGAGCGGCGGCTGTCGATGCGCAAGGCGTTCGGCACCGGCCGCGAGGCGGCGCTGGAGTTCGGCACGATCGGGCTCGGCGCGATCAACGCGCTGCTGATCTCGATCCACCCGCTGTGGGCGCTGATGATGGTGCCCGCGCTGCTGGTGCTGCACCGCAGCGTGCTGATGCGCCAGCTGGAGGAGGCCGCGTCGACCGACCAGAAGACGGGCCTGGCGAACGCGACGGCGTGGACGAACATGGCCTCGGCGGAGATCCAGCGCGCCCAGCGCGACGACACGCAGGTCGGCGTGCTGATGGTCGACCTGGACCATTTCAAGCAGGTCAACGACACGCACGGGCACCTGGTCGGCGACCGGGTGCTGCAGGCGGTCGCCGACGCGCTGACCGCGTGCGCGCGCCGCTACGACGTGGTCGGCCGGTGGGGCGGCGAGGAGTTCGTGGTGCTGTGCCCCGAGGTGACGGCCGACGACCTGCGGCAGATCGGCGAGCGCGTCTGCGAGCGGGTGCGCGGCCTGCGGGTGCCGCTCGGCGAACACGGCCCGGGCGCGGTCGAGGGCCTGTCGGTGTCGGTGGGCCTCGCGTCGTACCCGGAGTTCGGCCCGGAGCTGCAGGACGTCCTGCTGGCCGCGGACGACGCCCTGTTCGTGGCCAAGGACTCGGGCCGCAACCAGGTCCAGACGATCATCGCCGCCATCGGCGACCTGAGCGCGCCGCGAGCCCCCAGCCCGGGCTCCTGAACCGTCGCGCAACGCGGCGCCGCACACGGCGATCGACCTGTCATGAACGACCCGAACGCCGAGCTCACCGAACTCGCCCGGTCGTTCGGCGCGGACCTGCGGCGCGGCATCGGCGAGCTGTCCCGCCCCGGCTACGACGCCACGCCGTTCCGGCGGATGATCGGCGGCCACGGGCCGGTCGAGGTGGTGCGACGCCCGGTCCTCGCCCCGGCTCCCTCCTACGGCCTGTGGCGGCTCCAGAAGCTCGGGCGGCTCGTCCGGCGCCGGTCCGGACAGCGGTGAGTGTCGGCGGGCCGGGCGAGGAACCGCGCGACCCGAGCCCCCACCCAGGGCTCCCGAACTGGAGCGGCTGACCGGGCCTCAGGTGTCGGCGGTGTCGTCCGGCTTCGCGGCCTGGTGGGCGGCGCGGGCCCGGCCCAGCTCGCCTCGGTTGTCCTCCGCCCACTTGGCCAGCGGGAGCAGCGCGCGCAGCAGCGAGCGGCCCATCGGGGTGAGCTGGTACCAGGTCGACCCGAACCGGCTGGGGCGTTCGATCTTGATGACCAGGCCGTCGCGCTGCATGCGGTGCAGGGTGTCGGTCAGGACCTTCTGCCGCAGGGGCCGTTCGTGGGTGACCCAGCCCAGCCGCTCCTCGGTCCGGTTGATGTGCTCGAGCAGCTTCGAGTAGGTCATCGGGCGCGCGGTCAGCGACGCGAGCACGGCCGTGACCCACTGGCCCGACAGCGCGCCCATCGCCTCGTGGATGCCGTGCCGGTACGGCAGGCTCTCCTCGGTCATCCACACACCCCCAACCGTCCGCACGGAGCAAGTGTGCCCGATCGGCGACGTTGCGTGTGCACCCGGGAGCCGTGAAGCTCATTACTCCGAACGAGTGAAAGCCTACGGGGAACCGCAGGTCACCGTTCGCACACCACCGGGTAGCCCGGCTACGCACCTTGCAGTGTGTCGAGGGGATCGGTGTACGAACAACGGGCCGCGGCGGTTTGGCTGCGGGTCGGGGAGCCAGGGCGACGGTGACACCGATGAATCCGAGCCGCGGGTGACCATCCTCGCCCGCGTTGTCGGTGTCATCGTCAACCTGTCCTCCTGTCTCTGGCGGCGGCCAACCACGGCCGGCGGGCTCTTGGCGGCCCAGATGAGGGGTGCCGTCCGGACGTCCGCCGGCCATCGGCCGCGCCGGGACACCGCCGGTGATCGCAGATGAGGGGGGTCACCGGCGGCCATCCTGCGCCGGGAGCGGGACGGCTCAGGCGGCGACCTTGTCGGCCACCAGCTCGTAGCTGCGGACCCGGGCCGTGATGTCGTAGACCATCGTCGTCAGCATCAGCTCGTCGGCGCCCGTGCGGGCCAGCAGCGACGTCAGCTGCTCGCGGACCGTCTCCGGGGAGCCCACGGCCTGGTCGGCGAACCGGTCCTCGGCGAACGCGCGCTCCTGGTCGGTGTACGGGTAGGCCGCCGCCTCCTCCGGGGTGACCATCGCTTCCGGCCTGCCCTGCCGCAGCCGCAGGAACGAGAGCGACGCCGGGCCGGCCAGGAAGCGCGCCTGCTCGTCGGTGTCCGCGCAGATCGTGTTCACCGCAACCTTCGCGTACGGCTCCGACAGCCACCTCGACGGCTGGAACGACGAGCGGTACAGCTCCAGCGCCGGCACTGTGTTCGCCGAGCTGAAGTGGTGCGCGAACGAGAACGGCAGGCCCAGGATCCCCGCCAGCTGCGCGGAGAAGCCGCTCGACCCCAGCAGCCAGACCGCCGGCTCGTTCCCGCGTCCCGGCACGGCCGTGATCGGGCCGGCCCCGGAGAAGTACGCGAGCAGGTCCGCCAGCTCGTCCGGGAAGTTCTCCGCGGACAGCCCGGCCATGGTCCGGCGCAGCGCCAGCGCGGTCCGCTGGTCGGTGCCCGGCGCCCGCCCGATGCCCAGGTCGATCCGGCCGGGGTGCAGCGCCTCGAGCGTGCCGAACTGCTCGGCCACCACCAGCGGCGCGTGGTTGGGCAGCATCACGCCGCCGGACCCGACGCGGATCGTCGACGTCGACGCCGCCAGGTGGGCGATCAGGACCGCGGGCGCGGAGCTCGCGATCGACGGCATGTTGTGGTGCTCGGCCACCCAGATCCGCTGGTACCCGAGCTCCTCCACGCGTTTGGCGAGCGTGGTGGTCGCGCGCAGGGCATCGGTGGCGCTCGCGTCGCGGGCGAGCGGGGCCAGTTCCAGGACGGACAGCGGCACATCGATCACACTCGCGCCAACCCGTCGCGCCCACGGTTTTGTTCCCGGAGCGGGCGAAACCCGTTTCTTCTCCACCTCGCGAATGCGCTGGTTGGCCGTCGCCGGAGCGGTCGATCAACGGCTAGATTGCCGCCAGCCGCACCAATGGAGGGCAGCATGTCGTTGCGTCGCGCCGCCGTCGCACTACTCGTACCGCTCGTCGTGGCCGGGCTGGCCTCGACGCCGGCGGCCGCCGACCGGGGGCATGATCACGGGCCGGAGGCGCGGCACTCGCTGCGCGGGCCCGTCACCGACGAGAACTTCTACTTCGTCATGGCCGACCGCTTCGCCAACGGCGACACGGCGAACGACCAGGGCGGGCTGGGCAGCGACCCGCTGGTGTCGGGCTTCGACCCGACGAAGAAGGGCTTCTACAACGGCGGCGACCTCAAGGGGCTGCGCGGCAAGCTCGACTACATCCAGGGCCTGGGCACCAACTCGATCTGGCTGACGCCGAGCTTCAAGAACAAGGCCGTGCAGCTGGAGGACGGGCCCTCGGCCGGCTACCACGGCTACTGGATCACCGACTTCACCCAGATCGACCCGCACCTGGGCACGAACGACGACCTCGCCGCCCTGATCCGCGACGCGCACAAGCGCGGCATGAAGGTCTACTTCGACATCATCACCAACCACACCGCGGACGTCATCGGCTACCAAGAGGGCGCGCGGATGGCGTACAAGTCCAAGGACGTGGCGCCGTACAAGACCGCCGCGGGCCAGACGTTCGACGACCGCGACTACGCGGGCGGCAACAGCTTCCCGGCGCTCGACACGGCGTCCTCGTTCGCCTACCACCCGGTGCTGGACCCGGCCGAGCAGAACCTGAAGGTGCCGGCCTGGCTCAACGACGTGACGCTGTACCACAACCGCGGCGACACGACGTTCACCGGCGAGGACTCGCAGTACGGCGACTTCTTCGGCCTGGACGACCTGTTCACCGAGAACCCGCGGGTCGTCAACGGCATGACCGACGTCTACGAGCGCTGGATCGCGGACTTCGGCGTGGACGGCTTCCGCATCGACACGATGAAGCACGTCAACGACGAGTTCTGGCAGCAGTTCGGGCCGCGGGTGCTCAAGTTCGCCCACGAGCACGGCAAGCGCGACTTCTTCATGTTCGGCGAGGTCTTCGACACCTCGAAGAGCTACACGTCGCACTTCACCACGACCGACACGATGCAGTCGGTGCTCGACTTCCCGTTCCAGGACGCGGCCCGCAAGTTCGCCTCGGGCGGCACCCCGACCGACCAGCTGGCCTCGTTCTTCGCCGACGACGACTGGTATACCGACGCGGACTCCAACGTCTACGAGCTGCCGACGTTCCTCGGCAACCACGACATGGGCCGCTTCGGCGGGTTCGTGGTGGCGGACAACCCGGGCGCGGGCGACGCGGAGTGGGTCTCGCGCGACCGGCTCGGCCACGAGCTGATGTACTTCTCGCGCGGCAACCCGGTGATCTACTACGGCGACGAGCAGGGCTTCACCGGCCCGGGCGGCGACCAGGACGCGCGGCAGACGCTGTTCGCGTCGCGGGTGCCGGAGTACCTCGACGACGACCTGCTGGGCACGGCGGCGACGCACGCGACGGACAACTACGTCACGACGCACCCGCTGTACAGCTCGATCGCGGAGCTGGCCTCGGTGACGCGGGCGAACCCGGCGCTGCGGGACGGCACGCAGCAGAGCCGGCTGTCCGCTCCGGACGCCGGCGTCTACGCGTTCTCCCGGATCGACCGGCGGGCGCAGCGCGAGTACGTGGTGGCGCTGAACAACAGCGAGGCGCCGGCCACCGCGGCGATCCCGACGTACACGTCCAGGCAGGCCTACTCGCGGGTGTACGGCACCGGGCCGTCGAAGGTCTCGTCGGGCCGGGACGGCAAGCTGACCGTCACGGTGCCCGCACTGTCCACTGTGGTCTATGCGCTGGACGGGAAGATCCCGCGGTCGCACGCTGCGCCGCGGATCTCGCTTGGCGCGCCGCAGCCCTCCGCCGCGTCGCGCGGCCGGATGGAGGTCGACGCGTCGGTCGACGGCTCGTCGCTGTGCGAGGTGTCGTTCGAGGCGCGGGTGGCCGGCGGCCGCTGGCAGCCGGTCGGGACCGACGACAACGCGCCGTACCGGGTGTTCCACGACGTCTCGTCGCTGCGCCCGGGCACGCCGGTGGAGTACCGCGCGGTCGTCGAGGACAACGCCGGGCACACCCGCTCGGCGGCGGCGGTGCACGCGCAGGTTCCGCAGCCGCTGCTGACGATCGAGGCGCCGGCCGAGGGCGGTGGCGTGCGCGGCACGGTGCAGGTGCGCGCGATCGCCGACCCGGAGAAGCCGTCGCACGTGGTGACGATCCAGCGCAGCGTCGACGGCGGCCCGTGGACGGCGGTCGGCAGCGACGACACGTCCCCGGCGTACACGGTGTTCGACGACCTGGGCGCGCTGGGCCTGGCGGCCGGGACGCCGGTGGCCTACCGCGCGACGCTTCCGTCGGGTGCGGTGAGCGCCACCCGGACCGTGCGGTACGCGGGGCCGCCGCTGGAGGCCGCGGAGCTGCGGTACTTCCGGCCGGGCGGTGATTACGACCAGTGGGGCCTGCACCTGTGGGGCGACGCGGTCGACCCGGCGGTGCTCGGGCAGATCGCGTGGGAGCGGCCGTGGCCGCTGACCCGCGTGGAGGACGGCTGGGCGGTGTACGAGATCCCGCTGGTGGACGACACCAAGCCGGTGAACTTCATCATGCACCAGCCCTCCGGCGACACGGTCCCGGACACCCGCGAACCGGGCGGCGACCGCTCGTTCCTGCCGATCGACCACCCGACAGTGTGGCTCAAACAGGGCGACGCGACGGTCTACACGTCCCAGCCGGGCACCTGATCCGCTTTCCCGCCGCGGCGGCTAGGTTGGCCGCCGTGGCGGGAAAGGGAACGCCGGCTACCGCGCTGCTCGCGAAGCAGCGGGTGCCGCACCAGGTGCACGAGTACGCGCACGACCCGCGGTCCGAGTCGTACGGGACCGAGGCGAGCGAGCGGCTCGGGCTGTCCGCCGCGCGGGTGTTCAAGACGCTCGTCGCCGAGGTCGACGGGGTGCTGACGGTCGGTGTCGTGCCGGTGGCCGGGTCGCTCGACCTCAAGGCGCTCGCCGCGGCCGCGGGCGGGAAGAAGGCCCGCATGGCCGACGTCGCCGCGGCCGAGCGGGCCACCGGGTACGTCGCCGGCGGGATCTCGCCGCTCGGACACCGCAAACGTTTGCCGGTCGTGGTGGACAGCTCCGCCACCGGCCACGAGACGATCTTCTGCAGCGGCGGGCGGCGGGGTCTGGAGATCGAGCTGGCCCCCGCCGAGCTGGTCCGCCTCGCGAGCGCGGTCGTGGCACCCATCGCCGCGAGTTGAGCCACCCGTCCGGGGTATCACCGGCACCGAACAGATCTGCGGGAACGACCGGGCTGGGTGAGGATCGGCGGATGCGGTGCGTGGTGTTCGGGGCAACGGGATACATCGGCGGGCGGCTCGTGCCCGAGCTGCTCTCGGCGGGACACGCGGTGCGGGCGGTGGCCCGGGACCCGCGCAAGGTCGACGACGTGCCGTGGCGGGACAAGGTCGAGGTGGTCCGCGGCGACGTGACCGACGCGGACAGCGTGGCGGCGGCGCTCGAGGGGCAGGAGGTCGTCTACTACCTCGTCCACTCGCTGCACCAGCGGGATTTCACCGACGTCGACCGCGAGGCGGCACGGACGGTGGCCGCCGCGGCCGGGCACGTCAGGCGGATCGTCTACCTCGGCGGGATCACGCCGGACAGCGGTGAGCTCTCGCCGCATCTGCGGTCCCGCAAGGAGGTCGGCGAGATCCTGCTCGCGTCTGGGGTGCCCACGCTCGTGCTCAACGCGGCGATCGTCATCGGGTCCGGGTCCGCCGGCTTCGAGATGCTGCGCCACCTCACCGAGCGCCTCCCCGCCATGGTGACGCCCCGCTGGGTGCACAACCGCATCCAGCCGATCGCCGTGCGGGACGTCCTGCACTACCTCGTGCACGCCGCCTGCGTCGAGACGAACGTCAGCCGCGCGTTCGACATCGGCGGCCCGGACGTGCTGACCTACCTCGAGATGATGCGCCGCTACGCGGTCGTCGCCGGGCTCCCCCGCCGCGTCGTCGTGCCGGTGCCGGTGCTCACGCCGTGGCTGTCCGCCCAGTGGGTCAACCTGGTCACGCCCGTGCCGCGCAGCATCGCGGTTCCACTGATCGAGTCCCTCGTGCACGAGGTCGTGGTCCGCGACCAGGACGTCGTCGCCTACCTGCCCAGCCCGCCCGCCGGGCCGACGCACTACGAGCAGGCCATCGAGCTCGCCCTCAAGCGCATCCGCGACGCCGACGTGCCGACCCGCTGGTCCGACGCGAGCGAGCCGTCCGACCCGCTGCCGACCGACCCGGACTGGTCCGGCGGCTCGATCTACACCGACGTCCGCGAGCTGCATACGCCCGCGGACGCCGGCAAGCTCTGGACGGTCATCGAGTCCATCGGCGGCGAGCACGGCTGGTACTCCTTCCCGCTCGCCTGGTCGGTCCGCGGCTGGATCGACCGGCTCGCCGGCGGCGCGGGGCTGCGCCGCGGCCGCCGCGACCCGCGCCGGCTGCACACCGGTGAGGCGCTCGACTGGTGGCG
This sequence comes from Actinophytocola sp., assembly GCA_035995025.1. Lineage (GTDB taxonomy): Bacteria > Actinomycetota > Actinomycetes > Mycobacteriales > Pseudonocardiaceae > Actinophytocola. The sequence goes on along the minus strand of DASYKY010000014.1, from coordinate 61,641 downwards.
CGTCGAGCGGCTGGAACGCCCGCGGCTGCTGCGGCTGCGCGCGGAGATGCGCCTGCCCGGGCGCGCCTGGCTGGAGCTGACGGCCACCCCGGACGGCTCCCCGGACGGCACTGGTTCGACCTACCGGCAGCGCGCGATCTTCGAGCCGCACGGGCTCGCCGGGCACCTGTACTGGAAGTCGATCGTGCCCTTCCACGCCATCATCTTCGGCGGCATGGCCCGCAACATCACGGGTACCGCCGAGCATCAGGAAGTCTTGTCGTGAGCGGAGCTTGCGGAGCGTGTTCACCCGCGACCGTCGCGTACCCGCGACCTGCGGATACGCGGCGCCTTCGCCGCCGGGCGGACCCGGTTCCTCGACGAGTGCCTCGCCGACCCCGCCGCCGCGCGGGCGCGTTTCCTGGCTTCCCGCAAGGGTTAGCGCGCCGGGGGCAGGCCGAACAGCGGGTACAGCCCGGCCCCGTACACGGTGATCTCCGCAACCACGCCGTCGACGACGCGAAGCACGCCGAGACCGAACGGCTCGAAGGCGCCGCCGCCCGGCGGGCCGACGTAGGTGGCGATCGCCGGGCAGCCGTTCGCGCGGGTCGCCACGCAGCGGAAGTCGCGGCGGTCCGGGCCGTGCAGCACCGGGCGCCAGCCGGCCAGCACGGTGTCGCGGCCGGAGTACCAGACGGGGTCGTCGGACATGTTGCCGCCGGCCCACGGGGCCTGCGAGCAACGGACGTCCGCCGCCAGCAGTGACGCCAGCGCGGCGTCGTCGGCGTGTTCCAGGGCGGCCATGTACCGCTCCACCACGGCCTGCTCCTCCCCCGTCGGCCGCGCGGACCAGTCCAGCCGCCGCGCGGACCAGTCCAGCCGCCGCGCGGGCAGCTGCGACCGCATCGTCGAACGGGCCCGCTGCAGGGCGCTGTTCACCGACGCCGCCGTCGTCTTCAGCAGGTCCGCGACCTCCCGCGCCGGCCAGCCGACCACGTCACGCAGCACCAGCACCGCCCGCTGCCGCGCAGGCAGGTGCTGGACCGCCGCGAGAAACGCCAGCTCCACGGTCTCGCGCGCGACGACGTGCTCGTCGAGCAGCCGGTCCGGGCACGGCCGCAGCCACGGCACGGCGACCGCGGGCAGCGGCGCGGCCGTCGGGTCGGCGGGCGCCGCGGTGGCCGCCGGCAGCGGCACCGGCACGCGGCGGTCGAGCTGGTCGAGGCACGCGTTGGTGGCGATCTTGTACAGCCAGGCCCGGAACGTGGCGCTGCCGCGGTAGGTCTCGCGCCGCCGCCACGCCCGCAGGAACGTCTCCTGCACCAGGTCCTCGGCGTCGTGCACCGAGCCCAGCATCCGGTAGCAGTGCACCTGCAGCTCACCGCGGTACCGGCCGGTCAGCTCGGCGAACGCCGCCTCGTCGCCGTCCCGCGCGGCGGTCACCACCTCGGCCAGCTCACCGTCCATGTCGCCTCCCTGGTCCGTCATCCTCACCTGTGACGGCTCGGCGCGCCGGAAGTCATCGGGAAGAGGGCACAATCGGCGGCGTGGGGACACCGGTGACCGACGAGGCGGCGGTCGCGGCCGCGACCGCGGGCGACGAGCACGCGTTCGGCAGGCTCGCGGAGCAGCACCGCCACGAGCTGCACGTGCACTGCTACCGCATGCTCGGCAACTTCGAGGACGCCGAGGACGTCGTGCAGGAGGCACTGGTGCGCGCGTGGCGGGCGCGCGACGGCTTCACCGGCACCGGGTTCCGCGCGTGGCTGTACAAGATCGCGACGAACGCGAGCCTGGACACGATCCGGCGCAAGCAGCGGCACGTGGCGAAGGCCGACTCGGTCGCCGAGGTCCCCTGGCTGCAGCCCTACCCCGACCACCTGCTCGACCTCGCCGCGCCGCCGGACGCCGAGCCGGACGCGATGGCCGTCGCGCGGGAGACCATCGAGCTGGGCTTCCTCGTCGCGATCCAGCTGCTGCCCGCCCAGCAGCGCGCGGTCCTGGTGCTGCGCGACGTGCTGGACTGGTCGGCCAGGGAGACCGCCGAGCTGCTGGACACCACGGTCGCCGGTGTGAACAGCGCCCTGCAGCGGGCCCGCGCGACCCTGCGCGACAAGGTCCCCGGCCGCGACGAGCTGGCCCCGGACACCCCGTCGGACGTGGAGCGCGACCTGCTCGCCCGCTACATCGAGGCCCACCGGCGCGCGGACGTGTCCGGCCTGGCCGACCTGGTGCGCGACGACATCCGGATCACGATGCCGCCGCACCCGTGGGTGTACGACGGCCTGCCCGCGCTCGCGCCGCTGTTCCAGGCCGCGTTCGGCGGCTCGCACGGCGACTGGCTGCTGGTGCCCACGAGGGCCAACCGGCAGCTCGCCGCGGCCAACTACCTGCGCGAACCGGGCGACGACGTCTTCCGGGCGTTCAAGATCGACGTGGTGCGCTGCGCGGGCGACCGGATCGCGGAGGTCACCACGTTCGACAACACCCTGTTCGCGGCGTTTGGCCTGCCGCCCACGATGCGACCACCGGAGGACACGTGAGGTTCCTGCTGCTGCTCTGCGCCGACACATCGGCCGAGCCGGACTACGACCTGCCGGGCTGCGCCGAGTGGTCGAAGGACATGGCCGAACGCGGCGTGCTGGTCGACGCGATGGGCCTGCACCCGCCGGACTCGGCGAGCACGGTCCGGGTGCGCGCGGACGAGGTGCTGTTCACCGACGGCCCGTTCGCGGAGACGAAGGAGCAGATGGGCGGCCTCACGGTCATCGAGTGCGCCGACCGCGCCGAGGCGCTGCGCGTGGCGTCAACCCACCCCTGGGCCGCCGTCGGCATGATCGAGGTCCGCCAGGTGTTCGGCTAGCCGCTCGAGGAACGGCCGCTGCCCGCCGACGATCTTCTCCGCCGCCTCGCCGGGCGCGAACCACGAAACCCGGTCCAGCTCGGGGAACGTCTGCCGCTTTCCGGACCGCGGCGGCCACTCCATCTCGAACGTCCCCGGCACGATCGCGGCCGGGTCGAGGTCGCCTGCCACCGCCCAGACCGTGACGATCTTGCCGCCGGACTGGCGGACCTCGCCCAGCTCGACGTACTCGCCGTCGGGCGCGGGCAGGCCGAGCTCCTCGGTGAACTCGCGGCGCGCCGCGTCCCGCGCCTGTTCCGGCGGCTCGTACTCTCCCTTGACGACCGTCCAGGCGCCCGCGTCCTTGCGGGCCCAGAACGGGCCGCCCATATGTCCCAACAACACCTCGGTACCGCCCGGGACCTGGCGGAACAGGAGGATCCCGGCACTGCGTCTCGCTGGCACGGCACCAGTCTGTCACCGACAAATAGTTTTGTCTTGACAATCAGAACTGTCGGAAGCCAGACTTGTGACATGTTCGACGTAGCAGTGATCGAGGACCCGGCCGCGGCCGAGGTCTCCCTGGACCCCATCCGGGCCAGGCTCCTGGCCGAGCTGGCCGAGCCGGGGTCGGCGACGACGCTGGCCAACCGGGTCGGCCTGCCCCGCCAGAAGGTCAACTACCACCTGCGCGCGCTGGAGAAGCACGGGCTGGTCGAGCTCGTGGAGGAGCGGCGCAAGGGCAACGTGACCGAGCGGGTGCTCCAGGCGACCGCGGCCTCGTACGTGATCTCCCCGCTCGCGCTGGCCGCCGTCCAGCCGGACCCGGCGCGATCGCCGGACCGGCTGTCCGCGCGGTGGCTGCTGGCCGTCGCCTCCCGGCTGGTGCGCGACGTTGGCACGCTGCTGACCGGCGCCACCAAGGCGCAGAAGCGGCTCGCGACGTTCGCCCTGGACGGCGAGATCCGGTTCGCGAGCGCCGCCGACCGGGCGGCGTTCGCCGAGGAGCTGGCGCACGCGGTCACCACGCTGATCGGGCGCTACCACGACGAGAAGGCGCCGGGCGGGCGTGCCCACCGGCTCGTCGTGGCCGTCCACCCGACGGTGCGGAGCGAGTGATGGGCCACGAGTTCGAGAAGGTGGACAGCGTCGAGGTCGGGGCGACGCCGGAGGAGGTGTGGCAGGCTATCGCGACCGGGCCGGGCATCGACTCCTGGTTCATGGGCCGCAACGAGGTCGACGCGGCGGGCGGGGTCGTGCGCCAGTCGTTCGGCGGCTACCAGCCGGAGCACCGGGTGACCGCGTGGGAGCCGATGCACCGGTTCGCCTACCGCAGCGACGACGCGCCGGACGGCCGGTTCATCGCCTACGAGTTCCTCGTCGAGGGCCGCGAGAAGTCGAGCACGGTGCTGCGCATGGCCACCAGCGGCTTCCTGCCGGGCGACGACTGGGCGGCCGAGTACGACGCGATGACCAAGGGCGGCGCGCTGTTCTTCGCCACGCTCGCCACCTACCTCGGCCACTTCGCCGGCCGGACCGCGCGGCCGGTCACCGTGTTCGGCCCGGTGGTCACCGACTGGCCGCACGCCCGTGCCACGCTGCTCCACGCTCTGGGCCTTTCGGACTCACCGGCGCCGGGCGATGCCGTGCACGTCGTCGCGGACGGCCTCGGGCGGATCGACGGCGAGGTGTTCTTCGCCAACGAGCACACGCTCGGCGTGCGGACGCCGGACGCGCTCTACCGGTTCATGAAGGGCTTCGGCGGCCCGATCGTCGCCGGCCACCACCTGTTCGGCGAGACCGACCCGGGCGCGGCGGAACGCGCGTGGCAGGCCTGGCTCGACACCACATTCAACGGAAGGGAAAGGTCATGACACGCCAACCGCACCTAAGGGGACCGGGACGTGACCCAGCCACCGGTACGCGCCGGACTGGACGATGCCAGCTCAACGTGACCACAGGTTTGAATTCCGGAGAGGCGGCACTGCCATGAGCACCATCAGCTCCGCCGACGGCACGAGAATCGCCTTCACCCGCAACGGAGACGGCCCGTCACTGATCATTGTGGACGGTGCGATGTGCTCCCGGGCCCAGGGCCCGTCCGGCCCGCTGGCCGCCGGGCTGGTGGCGGACTTCACCGTCTACACCTACGACCGGCGCGGGCGCGGCGAGTCCGGCGAGTCGGGCGAGATCGCGCTGGAGCGGGAGGTCGAGGACCTGGCCGCGCTGGCGAAGGAGGCGGGCGGGTCGCCGCTGCTGTTCGGCGCGTCGTCCGGCGCGGTGCTGGCCCTGGAGGCGGCGAACCACGGCGTCGGCGCGCCGAAGGTCGCGATGTACGAGCCGCCGTTGATCGTGGACGACGCCCACCGGCCGCTGCCGGCGGACTTCCGGTCGCGGCTGGACACGATGATCGCGGAGCGCCGCACCGGCGAGGCGGTGTCGGAGTTCATGCGGTTCGTGGACGTGCCGGGGTTCGGCCTGGCGATCATGCGGCTGCTGCCGGTGTGGTCGAAGCTCAAGCGCCTGGCGCCGACGCTGCGGTACGACTTCGCGTACATGGCCGAGTTGCAGCAGGGCAACCCGCTGCCCGCGACGCGCTGGTCGGCGACCACCCAGCCGGCCCTGGTGGCCGACGGCGGCAAGAGCCCGGCGTGGATGCACAACGGCTGCCGGTCGCTGTCGGAGGTCCTGCCGAACGCCACGTACCGGACGGTGCCGGGCCAGACGCACCTGGTGAAGGCGACGGCTCTGGCGCCCGTGCTGCGGGAGTTCTTCGCCGCCTGAGGGCCCCTTACCCCTACCTCGGCGGCGTGCTGAGGGGTCGGGGTAAGGGATCGGGCGGCCGGGGTATGGGTGATCGTCCGATGCCGGGGGTGCGGCCTCAGGACGACTGTTCTCCTTGCCAACGTAGGAACCGGCAAGGAGAACAGCGATGAACACCACACCCGAGATCGTGAAGGCGGAGATGGACTACCGCATGGAGCGCGCCCTGGGCGACGTCCGCAACGGTACGACCCTGGAGCACCTGCGCGCGGCCCGCGCGAGCCACCCGTCCTGGTGGCGCCGTATGCGCGTGCAGCACCGCCCGACCGACAACGCCGCATGACCGGCGCGGCCCACCCGGGCCACCGACAAAGAACGACGCCTTCGCCGAACCAGCGAAGGCGTCGTTCTTTGTCTCCCGGTCAGGCCGTGTGGGCGATCAGCTCCCGCAGCACCAGCGGGTAGTTCTCGCGGGGGAACTCGTGGCCCGTGTGCGGCAGCGCGACCAGCCGCGCGTTCGGGATCTCGCGGGCCAGGGCTTCGCCGTGCGGCAGCGGGAAAAGCGGGTCGTCCGCGCCGTGCAGGACCAGGGTCGGGGCAGCGATCTCCGGCAGCCTCTCCCGCCACCGCACGTCCTCGCCCTCGAGGGCGTAGTGGTTCTTCGACGCCGACTCCGGGGACGTCGTGCGCGCCAGCGCGTGCGCCAGCAGCGCGCGAACGGCGGCCTCGTCGAACGGGCGGGTCGCGGCCGCCGCCGCCCGGTACTCCGCCACCTGGTACTCCAGCACCGCGTCCGGCGACGACCAGTCGGGCTCCGGGGGCGCGCCGACGCCGCCCGTCGGCAGATCCTCGTCGCCCGGGGCGCTCGACGTCGAGATCAGCGTCAGGGTCCGCAGCCGCGACGGCGAGCGCAGCGCCAGCAGCTGCGCGATCGCGCCGCCCATCGACATGCCGGCCACGTGCGCCCGCTCGACGCCCAGGGCGTCCAGGATGCCCAGCGGGTCCGCGAACAGGTCGTCCGACGTGTAGCCCGGCCGCCCGGGCGGATACGACGTCGACTCGCCCGTGTCGCGGTGGTCGTACCGGATGACATAACGGCCCGCGTCCGCCAGCGGCGCGCAGAACGACGGCTCCCAGAAGTCCATCGACGCGCCCGAGCCCATGATCAGCAGCACCGCCGGGTCGGCGGGCGAGCCGACCGTGGACACCGCGAGCCGGGCGCCACCCACCGCCACGAACATCACGCCGCCCGCCCCAGCTTGCCGAGCAGCGCCACGAACGGCGGCGCGTGCGCGGGCACCGGCACCGGGTCGGCGAACAGGCCCGGCGCCTTCGGCCCGGCCGCGAACGACCGCAGCGTGGCCACCGCCGCCGGGTTCGGCGTGTACGGCACACCCGCCGCGCTCGCCAGGTCCCAGCCGTGCACCACGGTCTCCGACAGCGAGATCGTCGCGATGACGCGCCCCGGCTGGCGGCCGTCGCCGAACGGGTGGTCCGCCGCCAGCGCGCCCGGGTCGGCGAACGCGGCCAGGCAGCGGGCGGTCACCGCGTCGTAGGCGGCCGGCAGGTCCGCCGGCAGCGACCCGGGCGCGCCGGAGACGGTGGCGGAGAAGAAGTCCAGCGCCTCGACCAGGTGCTCGGCCACCTGCCGCACGGACCACTGCGTGCACGGGCTCGGCGCGTCCCACCGCTCGTCAGGGATCGCCGCCAGCACCGCACGGGTGTCGCGGTAGCAGGACGCCAGCAGGTCGAGGTCGACGTCGATGTCCAGGCCGGTCGGCCGCGTCATGGTTCCTCCTCGGGGATTCCCTCAGTGATCCGGTGTACGCCCCACCGACGAACGGGAGCGCCCCGGATCGACACCCTCACGAAACCTCCGCCAGGCGACCCGCCAGGTAGCGCCGCTCCGCGTCGGTGCCGGCCAGCTCGATCGCCGCGCGGTACTCGGCCGCCGCCTCCGCGTGCCGGCCGAGGCGGCGCAGCAGGTCCGCGCGGGTCGCCGGGAGCAGGTGGTAGCCCGCGAGCTCACCGCGGCCGGCCAGCCGGTCCACCAGCTCCAGCCCGGCCGCCGGCCCGTCGGCCATGGCCACCGCGACCGCCCGGTTCAGCTCCACCACGGGCGACGGCACGTACTTCGCCAGCTCCCCGTACAGCGAGGCGATCTGGTGCCAGTCCGTCCGCCCGGCGGTCGCCGCCGTCGCGTGGCACGCCGCGATCGCCGCCTGCACCTGGTAGGGCCCCGGCACGCCCCGGCGCAGCGCGGACTCCAGCAGCGCCACGCCCTCGGCGATCTCCGCCGCGTCCCACCTGGTGCGGTCCTGCTCCTCCAGCGTGACCAGGTCGCCCGACGGCGACACGCGCGACTCGCGCCGCGCGTCGTGCAGCAGCAGCAACGCGAGCAGCCCCTCGGCCTCCGGCTCGGCCGGCAGCAGCGACACCAGCACCCTGGCCAGCCGGATCGCCTCGCCGGTCAGCGACAGGCGCATCAGGTCCGCGCCCGCGCTCGCCGCGTAGCCCTCGTTGAACAGCAGGTACAGCACGCCGAGCACGGCGTTCGTGCGCTCCGGCAGCAGGTGCGCGGGCGGCACCCGGTACGGGATGCCCGCGTTGCGGATCTTCTTCTTCGCCCGCACCAGCCGCTGCGCCATCGTCGTCTCTCCCACGACGAACGCGCGCGCGATCTCCGCGGTGGTCAGGCCCGCCAGCGTGCGCAGCGTCAGCGCCACCCGCGCCTCGAACGGCAGCGCCGGGTGGCAGCAGGTGAAGATCAGCCGCAGCCGGTCGTCCCGGATCTCCTCCGGCGGGTCCGGGTCCTGGCCGGGCCCGGCGAACCTGGCGGAGAGCGCGGCGACCTCGCGCAGCTTGGCCGCGCCGACCGCCTCGCGCCGCAGCCGGTCCAGCGCCCGGTTGCGCGCGGTCGTGGTCAGCCAGGCGCCCGGGCTGCGCGGCACGCCGTCGCGCGTCCAGCGCTCCAGGGCCGCCGCGAACGCGTCCTGCGCGCACTCCTCGGCCAGGTCCCAGTCGCCGGTCACCCGGATCAGCGTGGCGACGACCTGACCCCACTCCGCCCGGAACGCCTCGGCGACGGCGGCCTCGACGGTGGTCTCGGCGCTGCTCACCAGAGCGGCCGCACCTCGACCAGCCCGTACCGCGCCACCGGATGTGCCGCGGCGACCGCGACCGCCTCGTCCAGGTTCGCGCACTCAATCACGGACAGCCCGCCGATCTGCTCCTTCGTCTCGGCGAACGGCCCGTCGGCGACCAGCACCTCGCCGTCGCGCACGCGCACGGTGGCCGCGTCGCCCGGCGGATGCAGCACCTCGCCGCTGACGAGCACGCCGCGGCGGGTCATCTCCTCGGCCCACGCCACGGCGTCGTCGGACTCGCAGACCTCCTTGGCCGACGGCTCCGGCGCACCGCCGGTCTCACCGCCGATCAGCAACAGGTAACGCACGGCATGATGTTCTCATGCACGACGTCCCGTAGTACGGTTCGTAGTGACCCGATGGCGTTGCGTGACACCAGCTCCTGGGGAGGATCGGTGGCCACCACCCTGCAACTCGGCTACCGCGGCATCTTCGCCAACACCGAGTATCGCGCCCTGTTCGGCGCGCAGACGATCTCGGTCGTCGGCGACCAGTTCGCGCGCGTCGCGCTGTCGGTGCTCGTCTTCGACCGCACCCACTCCCCCGCGTGGACCGCGCTGACCTACGGCCTCACGTTCCTGCCCGACCTCGTCGGCGGCCCGCTGCTGTCCGGGCTCGCCGACCGGTACCCCCGGCGCGGGCTGATGATCGGCGCCGACCTGACCCGCGCCGGGCTCGTCGCCCTGATGGCGGTGCCCGGCATGCCGATCGCCGTCGTGTGCGCGCTGCTGATCGCGGTGCAGCTGATCAGCGCACCCGCCAACGCCGCGCGCGGCGCGCTGCTGCCGGCCGTGCTCGGCGACGCCGACTACCCGGCCGGCCAGGCCGCCATGCAGTCGGTGACGCAGTTCGCGCAGGTGATCGGGTTCGCCGGCGGCGGCGCGCTCGTCGCGGCCGTCGGCACCGGCGGCGTGCTGCTCGCCGACGCCGCCACGTTCGCCGCGTCCGCGCTGCTGGTGCTGTGGCTGGTGCTGCCCCGGCCGCCCGCCGTGGCGGGCGCGGACGTCGCGCGCCGCTCGTGGTGGCCGGACCTGCGGGCCGGTACGCGGCTCGTGTGGACCGACCGCAGGCTGCGCGCGCTGGTCGGATTCGCCTGCCTGTCAGGGTTCTACATCGTCGGCGAGGCGATCGCCGTGCCGTACGCGGACGCCCTGCACGGCGGCGCGCTCGCGGTCGGGTTCCTGTTCGCCGGCTACGCGGCGGGCGCCGCGGTCGGCATGCTCGTGGTGGCGCGGCTGGCCGAACCGCTGCGGCTGCGGCTGCTCTCGCCGCTCGCGCTGGGCACGAGCCTGCCGCTGGTGCTGTGCTTCGTGAACCCGGACCTGGCCGTGGTGATCGCGTTGTTCGTGGCATCCGGGGTCGGCAGCGCGTACCAGGTGATCGCGTCGACGACGTTCGTGATCGCGGTGCCGGACGCGCGCCGCGGGCAGGCGTTCGGGCTGGCGGTGACCGCGCTGAAGGTGGCCCAGGGGCTGGGCGTGACGCTCGCCGGGCTCGCCGCCGAGGTCGCGGCGCCGTACCTGGTGGTCGGCGCGGCCGGGGTGCTCGGCATGCTCGCCGCGGCCGGTATCGCCTGGTCCTGGCGGGCGGCCGGGAGCGAGCGGGCGATCTTCGCACCCGCCTGATGCGTCTCGCGCATGGCACGGATAGCTACATTGCATTGGACACATAGTCCCAGCGAGCCCAGCATGGGCTCATGAGCACACAGCAGCAACCCAGGGTGGCGATCGTGACCGGCGGGTCACGCGGAATCGGCCGGGAGACCGCGCTGCGGCTCGCCGGCGACGGCTACGCCGTCGTGGTCGACTTCGCCGGCAACCAGGACGAGGCCGACGGCGCGGTCAAGGAGATCGTCACCGCGGGCGGAAGGGCCGTCGCCGTCCGCGCGGACGTCGCGGACGAGGCGGCCGTGGCGGCGATGTTCGACCGCGCGGCGGCGGAGTTCGGTGGCGTCGACGTGGTCGTGCACGCGGCGGGCGTGATGCTCCTGGCCCCGCTGGTGGACCAGGACCTCGAGGTGCTGGACCGCATGCACCGCACCAACATCCGCGGCACGTTCGTGGTCGACCAGCAGGCGGCGCGGCGGCTGCGGCCGGGCGGCGCGATCATCAACTTCTCCAGCTCGGTCACCCGGCTCGCCCGCCCCGGGTACACGGCCTATGCGGCGAGCAAGGGCGCGGTCGAGGCCATCACGCTGACGCTGGCGCGCGAGCTGCGCGGCCGCGACGTGACGGTCAACGCCGTCGCGCCCGGGCCGACGGCCACCGCGCTGTTCCTCGAGGGCAAGTCCGACGAGCTGGTCGACCGGATCGCCGCGGAGCCCCCGCTCGAGCGGCTCGGCAGGCCCGACGACATCGCCGAGGTCGTGGCGTTCCTCGCCGGGCCGGGGCGCTGGGTCAACGGCCAGGTCCTCTACGCGAACGGGGGCGCCGCGTAGCGTGCCGCGCATGCGCACCACGCGGCTGCAGCGGGTCGACCTGAACCTGCTGGTGGCCCTGGCCGTGCTGCTCGAGGAGCGGCACGTGTCCCGGGCCGCCGACCGCATCGGGCTGTCCCAGCCGGCGACCAGCCGGGCGCTGCAGCGGCTGCGCGACACGCTCGGCGACGAGCTACTGGTGCGCACCCGCGACGGCTACCGTCTCACGCCGCGGGCCGAGCGCATCCAGCACGAGCTGACCCAGCTCGTGCCGCGGCTGGAGATCCTGTTCGGCGGCGAGAGCTTCGACCCCGCCACGGCGACCGACCGGTTTCGCCTCGCCGGCACCGACTACGCCGCCGCCGTGTTCGCCCCGGGCCTGTGCCGCCGGTTGCAAGAACAGGCGCCGGGCGCGTCACTGCATTTCGGCACGTGGGACACCGGCGCGGTCGAGCACGTCGAGCGGGGCTTGGTCGACTTGACGTTCTACGGTTTCCCGCCCGGCCCGTCGGTGCGCAGCGAGCTGCTCTACGAGGAGCGGTTCGCCTGCCTGCTGTCCGCCGACCATCCGCTCGCCGGACGGGCGGCGCTGACGCTGGACGAGTTCTTGTCCGCCGCGCACGTGCTGGTGGAGGTGCAGCACGACGAGACGCCGGCGATCGACCGCGCGCTGACCGGTCTCGGCCGGCCGCGGCGGTTCGCGCTGACCGTGCCGTACCACTCGGCGGCCGTGCTGGCCGTGCCCGGCACGCCGCTCGTGGCCACGCTGCCGCGGCGCCTGCTGGCCGGCGTCGCGGACGACCCGAAGGTGCGGATCGTCGGCGCCCCAACGGAGATCGACACGATGCCGTACCTGATGGTGTGGCACCCACGCCTCGACGACGACCCCGCACAGCGCTGGCTGCGCGACCTCGTACGGGTGGTGGCAGCGCAGGTCTAGGCCATTCGAGTGGCATGCCCAGGACGGGTAACACGGATTGTGAATGCCGCGATCCCATCAATGGTCACGACTACTCCCAGTAGCCGCCAGGCTGATCACGCATTTCCCGTGACCCCACGCAGCTTTCGAGGAACCATGCGAAAACAACGTCATGCCTTCCGGCAGGTGTCGTCACTCACCGTGCTCGCCGGAATCGGTATGGCGGGCCTGCTCACTCCCTGGGCCTGGGCCCAGGTCCTCGCCGTCGGCCTGGTGGTGGCGATCGTGCTGATGGTCGCCGCACGCAGCGCGCTGCGCCGCGCGTCCCGCCAGATCGACGAGATCCTCGAAGACGAACTCGGCTCCGACGCGGACGACGCCGAGGCACCGCCCGAGGAACGTCTGGCCGGCTAGCTCTGGTCCTGGTTGTCCGCCGCGGCAGAACACCTTGCGCGGCAAGCCAACCGACCCCGCCGAGGCAACCGATCCCGCGTTCCCCGTCAGTCCTGTGGCTGGCGGGCGGTGGGTAGTTGCCGGGGGCGTGGCTGCGGAAGTTCCTGCGGAAGTTCCTGCGGTAGCTGGGCGCCCGGCAACATCGGGGGCCCAGCCATGCCCGCGATGCGCGTGCAGTCGCGGCCCGCGGCCTTCGCCTCGTAGAGGGCGGCGTCGGCGGCCAGCAGCAGTGTCGTCCGGTCGTCGCCGTGTTCCGGGAAGCCCGCGGCGCCCACCGACGCGGTCAGGCCGCCGATCGTGCGTTCCTTGCCGTCCAGGTCGATCGTCGTCACCGTCAGGGTGGCGATCGCCGTGCGGATGCGGTCCGCGGTCTGGGCCACGTCCTCGACGGCCACCCCCGGCAGCACCACCGCGAACTCCTCGCCGCCGTAACGGCCCACCATGTCGTGGCCGCGCACCGAGTGCTTGATCGTGTCGGCCACCGCGCGCAGCACGGCGTCACCCGCCAGGTGTCCGTGGCGGTCGTTGATGCGCTTGAACAGATCCAGGTCCAGCAAGAGAACCCCGAGCCTGCCGTTGAGGCGCCGCGCGCGGTCCAGCTCGTCGGACGCGAGCTCCGCCCAGAACGTCGGGTCGAACAGGCCCGTCTTCGCGTCCATGCGGCTCGCGTCGCGGAACTGCGGCAGCAGCAACCCGGTGTGCAGCGCCAGCACGGTGATGACCAACAGTGGCGTCCACCACGGCCGGGTGGTCAGCACCACCGCGAAACCGGTCGCCAGGCCGACCGCGCCGGCGATCATCAGCTGGTCGCTCGCGTGGCCCAAAGCGTTGCGCGCCGGGCGATCCGGGTTCGTGGCGAGGATGACGAGCACCACCAGCCCGTAGTTCACGAGCCGGTACAGCGCGCCCGCGGCGGCCACCGCGGCGAGCCCGAGCGGGCCGTTCAGGGACGTGGCGAACGGCTGGGTGGGGTCGGGGTAGATCGCGGCCAGCACGGCGTAGGCGGCCGCGCAGGCGAGCACGACCGTGGCGATTGAGAACACCTTGCGGTGCAACACCGCGCGGCGCCGGTACACCCGCGCCCACGAGTGCGTGTAACTGACTGCGAGCAGCGCGGCGATGAGCGGCGGCGGCAGCAGCAGGACGCCCGCGAAGAACCACACCGACTGCAGGTGGTTGTGCGGCGAACCCTCCGACGAGACCTCGCGGATGCGCTCGATACCACTGGACGCCTCGAGGTGCGCGACGGCCGCGGCGGCCAGCAGCGCGAAGTAGATCCAGTCCTCGCGATCGACCGGAGCAAGAGTTATCGTGCCCGCTACGGTTGCCAGCGCCGCAACCTCGACGGCAAGGATGTACAACACGACGGGACGCGAGAGAGACCACAAACGCCAGCGGTGTGGTGAAAGCCGCTGCCACCCCCGCACGGGGTCGGAGTCGTCCGCACCGTGCACACCGTGTCCTTCCAACGGAGGTCCCCAACTGTAATGGCCCGGCCACCCACTGTCGTGCCTCCAAAAGAGTGACCGGCGTGCAGGTTCCCAAGGAGAAGTGAGTCATGTCCGCACAGAACAAGACAACCGGACGTCCCGCCGACTGGCGCACCGGACGTCCCGCCGACTGGCGCACCGGCCGACCGGCCGACTGGCGCTGAGTCCGCTCGTATCCGCCGTAACTTGAGGCACCGTCGCGCCAGGGGGCCACGACGCGGCTCAAGTTTCCCGCCCCGCGGCCCGGTTCAGCCGATGCCGAGCCGGGCCAGGGGCTCCACCAGCTCACGCTCCTCATAGGACAGATGGGACCGGAGCGTGCCGGTGAGCAGGTCCACCGCGTCGCCCAGCTCCGTGATGCCCTTGGGGTCACTCACGGTGGCCACAAGCGCGGCGCACTTGAGGGAAGAACGACGCGTCCTCGACCTGGCGGACCAGCGAGCGCACCCGTTCCAGCTCGCCGCGCAGGTGGTCATGGATCTCGACGAGGTTCCGCCCGGTCATCCGGCCGCGCTCGGTGTACCCGGCGCTCGGTGTACCCGGCGTCCGGGTCGGCCGCCGGCCCGGACGGGCGGCGGGACTCGTCCCACAGCCCTTCGACGTCCACTGAGGACACCTCCGGCAGCGGGGGTTCCGCTGGTAGCAAGCACTCGTGGGACCGCTCCTGCGCGACCAGTCGCGCACCGCCGGCGCCACCTCCTCGGCGAAGCGGCGCAGGTCGGTGTCGCCGTCGCGGTCGACCATGAGGACGAACGAGTCGTGCCCTCACGCGAACGCGGCTGACCCGGTGGGCTCGGCCTGCGCGGTGGTCGAGGACATCACGAAGACCCGGGGCTGACCCGGGAGCACAACCCGCCGATCGTCGGGTTGCATGAATGGTCTAGACCGGTCATGCTTTGTTGGCGCGCGCAACATATGTTTCCGCTCCTGGAACGAAGGAGAGCCGACAATGATGTCCGCACGCATCTCCCTGCTGGTCGCCGCTCTCGTCACCATTGTCGTGGCGCCTGCCGCCGTGGCCCAGACGCCGGCCGACGAGGGGCCGGTCGACGCGCAGGCCGTTGTCTTCGAGGACAACTTCGACGGGCCGTCGGGCGCCGGGCCGGACGGGTCGAAGTGGGTGCTCGAGACCGGTGACAACGTCAACAACCACGAACGGCAGTACTACACGACGTCCCCCGGCAACGCCTCCCTCGACGGCCAGGGCAACCTCGTGATCACCGCCCGCCGGGAGAACCCCGCGAACTACCAGTGCTGGTACGGCACCTGCGAGTACACCTCCGCCCGGCTCAACACGTCCGGCAGGTTCACCCAGACCTACGGCCACTACGAGGCCCGCATCAAGATGTCCCGCGGGCAGGGCATGTGGCCGGCGTTCTGGATGCTCGGCGACAACATCGGCGGCGCGGGCTGGCCGCAGTGCGGCGAGATCGACGTGATGGAGAATGTCGGCTTCGAACCGTCCACAGTGCACGGCACGATCCACGGTCCCGGCTACTCGGGCGCGGGCGGGATCGGCGCGCCGTACGGCGGTCCCGTGTTCGCCGACGACTTCCACACGTTCGCCGTCGACTGGTCGCCGAACTCGATCACGTGGTCGGTGGACGGCAACGCCTACCAGACGCGCACCCCTGGTGACCTGAACGGCAACCAGTGGGTGTTCGACCACCCGTTCTTCATGATCCTCAACCTCGCGGTCGGCGGCTACTGGCCGGGCGACCCCGACGGCGGCACCCCGTTCCCGAACACCATGGTCGTCGACTACGTCCGGGTGACCGCCTGACGGCTTCGGTCCCCACGGCTACGCCGGTCAGGCCGCGCGTCTGACCAGCGGAGCCGCCGGTCCGGGAGGAGATCGCCGTGTCCCGACGCGCGCTGTTGCTCGTGCTCGCCCTGCTGGCGCCGTTCCTGATCGCCGCGCCCGCCGCCACGCCGACCGACGCGGCGACGCTGACTCCCTTGCAGGCCAACGGACAGCTGCATGTCTGCGGCGTGAAGCTCTGCAACGAGAACAGCACGGCCGTGCAGCTGCGCGGGATGAGCACGCACGGACTGCAGTGGTACGCCCAGTGCGTCAACGACGCCTCGCTGGACGCGCTGGCCGGCGACTGGGGCGCGGACATCCTGCGCATCTCGATGTACGTCCAGGAGGACGGCTACGAGACCGACCCCGAGGGCTTCACCGACCGGGTCAGCTCGATCATCGACGAGGTCACCGAGCGCGGCATGTACGCACTCGTCGACTGGCACATGCTCGATCCGGGCGACCCGTACTACAACCTCGAGCGCGCGAAGACGTTCTTCACCGAGATCGCGCGGCGGCACAACGGGAACACCAACCTGCTGTACGAGATCGCGAACGAGCCGAACGGCGTGCCGTGGTCGCGGATCAAGAGCTATGCCGAGGAGCTGATCCCGGTGATCCGCGCGGTCGACCCGGAGACACCGGTGATCGTCGGCACCCGGGCGTGGTCCTCGCTGGGCGTCTCCGACGGCGCGGACGAGTCCGAAGTGGTCGGTGATCCGGTGAACGCCGGGAACATCCTCTACACGTTCCACTTCTACGCGGCGTCGCACGGCCAGGAGTACCTGGACGCGCTCTCCCGCGCGGCGGACCGGCTGCCGATGTTCGTGACCGAGTTCGGCACCCAGACCTACACCGGCGACGGCCCGGACGACTTCGCGCAGGCCCAGCGCTACCTGGACCTGATGGCGGCCAGGCAGATCAGCTGGACGAACTGGAACTTCTCCGACGACGCGCGGACCGGCGCGGTGTTCGAGCAGGGCACCTGCCCGTCCGGCCCGTTCACGACCCCGGAGCGGCTCAAGCCCGCGGGCGAGTGGGTGCGCGACCGGATCCGGTGACGTCCGGGGAACACTTCGTGGCCGCCCGGCGTTGAGCACCGACATGCCACTGCAGGGAGAGTACGAGCCGAGCCCGTCCGAGCGGGCCCGCAGCCAGGTCGCCGAGTTCGAGGCCTCCAACGGCGCCGAGGGCAACACGATGCGCGGCATGCCGGTGATCGTCCTGACGACCGTCGGCGCGAAGTCCGGCAAGCTGCGCAAGATCCCGCTCATGCGGGTGGAGAACGAGGGCCGGTACGCGATCGTGGCGTCGCTGGGCGGCGCGCCCCGCCACCCGGTCTGGTACTACAACGTGAAGGCCAACCCGCGCGTCGAGCTGCAGGACGGCCCGGTCAAGCAGGAGATGGTCGCGCGCGAGGTCACCGGCGACGAGAAGGCCAAGTGGTGGGAGACCGCCGTGGACGCCTTCCCGGACTACGCCGACTACCAGCAGCGCACCGACCGGCAGATCCCGGTCTTCGTCCTCGAGCCGGCCGGCAGCTGACCGTCGCCCGGCCCCTCCCTGATGCTTACCTGACGCCGGCCCCCGGCCGGTCCGCGTGACGTTCGCCACGTCGCCGCGGGCCGGCCGCCGGTCGATCGACGAACGGACTTCGAGCTGCGGCGAACGGAGCGGCACGGGTCCCCCGCGACGGGTAGGAATGGGCGCATGACTCAGGAGCTGTGGGACGCCGTCGACGGGTACTACTCCGGCCTGCTGGTCGGTGACGACGCGGTGCTGGACGCCGCGCTGGCGGCCAGTGACGCGGCCGGGCTGCCGCAGATCGCGGTGTCGCCCAACCAGGGCAAGCTGCTGCACCTGATCGCCCGCACGCGCGGCGCCCGCCGGATCCTGGAGATCGGCACGCTCGGCGGCTACAGCACGATCTGGCTGGCCCGCGCGCTGCCGCCGGACGGCGGCCTGGTCACGCTCGAATACGAGGCGAAGCACGCCGAGGTGGCCCGCGCCAACCTCGCCCGGGCCGGGCTCGCCGACCGGGCCGAGGTACGCGTCGGCGCCGCGCTGGACACGCTGCCGACCCTCGACGGCCCGTTCGACCTGGTGTTCATCGACGCCGACAAGCCCAACAACCCGGCCTACTTCCGCTGGGCGCTGCGGCTGACCCGCCCCGGCAGCGTGATCATCGTGGACAACGTGGTGCGCGGCGGCCGGGTTGCCGACCCGGACAACAGCGACCCGGCGGTCGTCGGCACCCGCGCGCTGGCCGACCTGCTCGCCGCCGAGCCGTCCGTGGACGCGACGATGATCCAGACGGTGGGCGCCAAGGGCTACGACGGGTTCGCCTACGCCCTGGTGACGGGCTGACCTCAGCGGTCGGCCGGGCGGCCGAGCCGGGGGCGGAACTGCCGGAGCATGTCGAACTCCACGACCGGCGAGCGCGCCAGGCACGCCTCGCACGGCATGCCGCACGGCCCGTGCAGCACCTCCCCCGACCCGGGCGCGATGCGCAGGCCGCAGTACGCGGTGAGGTGCCGCGGCATCGCGTCGGCATCCGGCAGCGGCACGAGATGGCACGTCCGCCGGCTCTCGCCGATCATCGACCCGTCCGGCTGCCGGGGTTTCAGTCGAACAAGGATCAATGCCCGGGCCATGACCGAACGGTAGGACCGCTCCGACCAGGCACGACAGAAAATTTCGAGGTATTTCTCCACACCACCGGTTCGGTCTAACGGCGGTGGTCTATTGCCCGTCCGGCAAGGTGTCCGCCGGACAGTCGTCGATCACGTTCTTGATGATCTCGCGGGCCTGGCGGCCGTAGCTCGCGGCCGCGGCCATCGCGTCGAAGATCGTCCGGTACAACGCGATCTCCTGCGGCCCGGCTAGGTTCAGCTCCGCGGAGTACGTCTCGACCATCACGCGGTCGTCGTCGAGCAGCCAGAAGCCGTGCGCGGGCGCGACCGCGTACGGGGCCGCGAAGCCGACGATGCCGAACTTCACGTTCGGCAGGCCGGACAGGGAGATCAGCCGGTCGAGCTGGCCCAGCATCACCTCGGGCGGGCAGAGCCGGTAGCGCAGCGCCGCCTCGGTGAGCACGAAGTGGAACCGCTTGTCCTGCCGGTACAGGATCTCCTGGCGGCGCAGCCGGATCTGCACCACCTCGTCCATGTCCCCGCGCAGCCGCAGCACCGACTCGCTCTGCGCGAAGCGGGCCCGCGCGTACTCGGCGGTCTGCAGCAGGCCCGGCACGTAGGTGCTCTCGAACGCGCGGAACAGCCGGGTGCTCTCGTCGAGCGCGGCGAGCTCGTTCTGGTGCGCCCGCAGCCCGCCGCGCAGCTGCCGCTGCCACTCGACGTTCTGCACGGCCAGCGTGTGCAGCGAGGCGAGCAGGCCGTCGGTCTCCCCCTCGCGCTCGGTCGCCCTGGCCCACTCGCGGATGTCGTCGTCGGTCGGCGACTGGCGGCCGTTCTCCAGCTTGGACACCTTCGACGGCGGCCAGCGCAGCGACTCCGCGAGCTCGCGACCGCTCAGGCCTGCCTGGCGGCGCAGCTCGCGGAGCCGCTTGCCGAGGGTGAGGCGTGCCTCGTGGAGGCTGGAGACACCGGTTCGCATCGGTGGCACAACACGTCCCGTCGACCGGCGCGAGCCCGGCTACGTCGCGCTGTGCCTCCACGATAGCGGGACCACGCGGTCGGCAGAGAAATTTCTCGGAAATCTCGCCGACATTCGCCCGATTGCCTCAGTGATATCCCGGGTTGCCAATGCCGCAATCGGATCAGTGGCATTCCTCGGCGTACTCGAGCGCGTAGAGGCGAAGCACGTCCTCCGGTATCTCGATGATCGTCTCGCCGGGCGGCACCGGCCCGACGTCGGCGAGTGCCTGCGGATCGGTCACCACCCACCCCTGGGCGATGTACGTCCGGCGGTCGGTGCGGTCGGTGGCGAACAGCGTCGGGGACTGGCCTTCCTGGGAACACGGATCCTTGCCGAGAAAGCGCGCACGCACGTCGGTCTCCATTTCAAGAAATGCGGGAAATTGTTCTTGATCGTGTGCGCCGCGACCGGTGCCGTCAAACCGGGCCCGCGCGGGCCCGCGCCGCTCGTCGCAGCGCGACCGATCGGAGATTCGCAGGTAGACGGCCTCGATCGCCCGTATGTCGCGAGTTGAATACCGCTCAACGAAAGAACACCTGAGTGTCGTGTCGACCTAGCGTGAACCGTGCCGAAGTCCTGCGCTCCGGCACGAGAGGTGAGGCGAGGCGAGACCATGGACCACTGGACCGACGCGACGTGGCTGAACCGTGCCGACCAACCGACCCTGCGCGCGGTGTCCGGGCACGCCGTGCGGGTGCTGCCCCGGCCCGGCGGCCTCCCGGGCCTGCCGGACCTGGGCGACCCGGCCGGCTTCCTGCGGCTGGCCGAGGACGACGAGCCTGACGGCATCCGGGTGCTCGTGGCGGGCGACGACGTACTGGCCCGCCGCGGCGTGCTGGCCGCGCTCGACGGCGAGTCCGGCATGATCGTGGTCGGCGAGCACCGCACCGGCCCGGCCGTGTTCGCCACCCTGGCCTCCCGCCACCCGGATGTCCTGCTGCTGCACGGGTTGCGCGCCGAGGACGCCGCGACCGTGCTCAACGCCGTGCGCCGCTCGGACCGGGTCGTCCGCGTGCTGTGCATCGGCATGCGCGACGGCGAGACGTTGACCAGCCCCGAAGTCTGCGGCTCGCTGCCGACGTGGGCGACGCCCGAGGAGGTCGTGGCCGCGGTGCGGATCGCGGCCGCCGGCTACACGCTGCGCCGCGGCGAAGACGACGACGAGATCGGCCGGCTGGCCGGCCTCGCCGACCCGGCGCGGGGCCGCCGCGTCGCGGCCGGCGACGGGCTGAGCGAGCGCGAGTGCGACGTGCTGGCCCTCGTGGCCCGCGGCATGTCCAACGCCGAGATCGCCGCGGAGCTCACCGTCTCCGAGCACACCGTCAAGTCCCACATGCAGAACCTGCTGGGCAAGCTGGGCCTGCGCAACCGGATCCACGCGGTCATCTACGCGTTCGAGTCCGGCCTGGTGACCTCCGGGCATCCTTAGGCGGACTGAGCGAATGCGACTGCACATCCTCGGCCCGCTCGAGGTCCACGACGCCGCCGGGCGGCCGGTCGAGGTGACCGGCGTCAAGCGGCGTGCGCTGCTCGCCTCGCTCGTCGTGTGCGCGGGGCGCACCCTGTCGACCGAGCGGCTCATCGCCGAGCTGTGGGGCGAGCGGCCGCCGGCCAACGCGGCGAACGCGCTGCAGGCCCAGATGCGCAGGCTGCGCAAGACGATCGAGGACGCGGGCGGCGAGCCGGACCGCATCCACACCCGCCCGCCGGGCTACGTGCTGGCCCTGCACCCCGGCGAGAGCGACGCGGTGGAGTTCGTCGAGCGGCTGGGCGCGGCCCGCACGCTCGCCACCACCGAGCCGGCGCGGGCGGTGGCGCCGCTGCGGGCGGCGCTCGCGCTGTGGCGCGGCCCGGCCCTGGACGGCTGCGCGATCGGCGACCTGTGCCGGTCGGAGGCGATCGTGCTCTCCGAGCACCGGCTGGCCGCGCTGGAAACCCTGTACGACGCGAGCCTGCGCGCCGGGTGGCACCGCGAGGTGATCGGCGAGCTGGAGGAGACGTCGGCCGCGCACCCGTTGCGGGAGCGGTTCTACGACCAGCTGATGGTGGCGTTATGGCGCAGCGACCGTCAGTCCGACGCGCTCGCCGTGTACGACCGGGCGCGCCGGCGGCTGCTGCACGACCTCGGCGTCGAGCCCGGCCCGGCGCTGCGCGCCAGGATGGGCTCGATCCTCGCGAGCGACGTGCCGCTGGAACCCGTTGCGGCGCAACGGGTCGCGCACGAGTCGGTGGAGCTGGGCCGGGAGCTGGCCGAGCTGCGCCAGCGCGTCGAGACGCTGGTGAGCCGGCAGGAGAGGCTGCTGGAGTCGCTGCGGCTGGAGGCATCCGGTGCCGAGCGGGTCAGCGGGCCGGGCCCCGGCTGACGTCCTGGGCGAGCGCCTCGAGGCCGCCCGCGAGCACCGCGTTCACCCCGGTTCCCGCGTGCAGCAACTCTTCCGCGATGCCGGGGGGCACCGCGTGGGGCACCGCGTGGGGCACCGTGTCCGGGCC
Source organism: Actinophytocola sp. (assembly GCA_035995025.1). Classification (GTDB taxonomy): domain Bacteria; phylum Actinomycetota; class Actinomycetes; order Mycobacteriales; family Pseudonocardiaceae; genus Actinophytocola. Next base: position 39,685 of record DASYKY010000014.1, on the reverse strand, counting down.
GCGAACCCGGCCGGCGGGCGGCGGGACGGCGGGGAGCTCGGGCTCCGGGCGGGCCGGTGGTGCCGCCGGCCCGCACTCGAAGCCGCGGACCAGGTCCGCGGCCCGCTCGGCGAGCGTGCGGTTGCGCGAGCCGGTCTCCTCGGCGAGGTGGAGCGCCTGCGTGGTGGACCGGCACAGCGCGTGCTCGACGATCTCGCGGTTGCCCGGGAGGCCGAGCTCCTCGTCCCACTGGGTCATGACCGCTCCCGTACTGCCCGCCCGATCCGACCTCTCCATTGTCGGCGCCCACCGCGTGGTTGGACAAATCGGTCGCCCCGATGCCCGAGCCGCCCGCGTCCGGCACTTGACGAAGGTGTCAGTGCCGGAGGCGGGAACGGGCGCCGGGACGCGGGGTCATACCCCGAAGGAACACCCGGTGAGCTCCTCGGACAGCTGCCACAGCCGCGCGGCGGATCCCGTGTCGTACGCGGGCTCCGCCGCCCGTAGCCGCGCGGGCGGCCCGCCCCGGGTTGCCGGCTGGACGTAGTCGCCGCCCACGACGCATGGGGCGGTGGCGGCGTACAGGACCGGCAGCGCGCCGACCGCGACCGGCTGGGCGCCCCTGCCCAGCCGGGCCCGCAGCAGCAGCCGCCGGGCGAGCTCCGGCGGCCCGAAGCTCGTCGCGGTCAGCCGGGGGCTGGCCGCGACGCTGCGCACCGGCGCCCCGGCCCGCCCGAGCCGCCGGTCCAGTTCGAACGCGAACAGGACGTTCGCGAGCTTGGACCGGGCGTACGCCGTGGTCCGCTCGTAGGTCCGGTCCAGTTGCAGGTCGTCGAAGTCGAGCCGGGCGTGTGGCCATTCGTGCGCGCGGCTGGCGACCGTGACGACCCGCGAGCCCGGGCTGTCGAGCAGCAGCGCCAGCAGCAGCCCGGTGAGTGCGAAGTGCCCCAGGTGGTTCGTGCCGAAGGTGGACTCGAACCCGTCGTCCGTGCGGCGGTAAGGCCCGTAGCCGACGCCCGCGTTGTTGATCAGCACGTCGAGTCTGCCGTAACGCTGCGCGAACCGGCAGGCGAACGTCCGGACCGAGCGCAGGCTGGCGAGGTCGAGCTCCTCGCGGCGCACGTCGGCTTCCCGGACCTCGGCGCGGATCGCCGCCACGGCGGCGTCGCCGCGGGCGGGATCGCGCGCGGCCACGACCACGCGCGCGCCGTGACCGGCCAGCTCGAGCGCGAGCTGACGTCCGATGCCCTTGTTCGAGCCGGTGACCACGGCCGTGCGGCCGGCGAGGTCGCCGATGTCGTCGGGTGACCACCGGTCGGCGCTCGGGGCGCCGGATGAGGTGTTCCGGATGGTGTCCATGACGACGTCGCTCAGCCGCGCTCGAGCGGCTTGAGGGCCGCGGTCACGACGACTTTGCCGGACTGTTCGAAGATGATCTTGACGAGGTCGTCGCCGAGGTGCTCGGCGCGCACGATGCACGGCTCGTCCAGCTCGATGTAGTGCGTGTAGGTGAAGGCGCCGCAGGCCGGCACCATGTCCGGGCGGCCGGTCAGCAGCTGCGCGGCCTGGCGCGCGGCCTCGACGACCATCATCCCCGGCACGTGGTCGACCAGGTGGTCGAACATGACGGGGTGGCCGGTGTCCACCCGCAGCAGCCAGGTGTCGGGCAACGGCGAGGCGCCCAGCACCACGTCCGAGTCGTGGTGGCGCCCGACGAGGTGCGGGGCGACCGGTGTCGGCTTGGTGGCCGACGTGTGCCCGGCGTTGTGGTGGTCGCCGCGCACGCGGGCGTAGGAGGCGGCCGAGATGCACCGCCAGCGGATGGCGCCGCCGCCGATCTGCTCGCCGTCGCGGTAGATGTCGTAGTTCAGGGACATCCCGGCGACCGTGTTCTTGCGCTTGCGGATGTCGGTGGCGCGGCCGACCAGCGTGATGTTGGCCGGACCGCGGCCCACCCGCAGGCCGTGCTCGCGGACGTCGTAGGTCAGTTCCAGCAGCACGAAGTGCGCGTCGTGGGGCACGTCGAACGCCCGGTGCGCGACGACGAGCGTGGCCTGGCGGATCGTCTCCGCCAGCAGCATCGGGTCGTGGAGCTGCGTCCTCGGTCCGAAGAAGCTGTGCGCCCGGGGCCACTGGGCCCCGATGTGAGAGGTTCGCTCGTCGACGATCTGCAGATCGGTGATGAAAACCTCCGACACGGCAGTCCGGTGAACGAGGCGGCGCGGCACGGTCTGCTGGAAGCTGACCGATGCCGCACCTGGTAACACGTCAGGTAAGTGACGACCTTGGCCGATCATCGTAGTCATTGCGACACGCCCTCCACTTCAAAAGATCTTGATCAGTGCGCCCTCGAGGTATGTGACGTCAGTCATTCACAAAGATACCTACCACCCGGTTTTTTCTCGAGGGTTCGTCCACCCCTTTTTGGGTTATGCTGGACTCGCGATCGAGGCAGCCTCGAGCGGGCGAGCCGTGCGATCGTCCACATGTCATGCTTGACCAGCCGGAAACGACTACTGACCACGGAGAAGTCCTTGGCACGGCAGGAACGCGCGGAACGAACCCGACGCCGCATCCTCGATGCGGCCGCAGCGGTGTTCGACGAGCACGGCTTCAGCGGCGCCAGTCTGTCGGACATCCTGCTCAGAGCAGGCGTCACCAAGGGTGCGCTGTACTTCCACTTCTCCTCCAAGGAGGAGCTCGCGAAGGTCCTCGTCGAGGAGCAGTTCCAGCTGGAGGACGGGTTCGACGCGCACGAGGACATCGGCCTGCAGACGGCGATCGACCTCTGTCACGAGATGGCCCACAACCTGCGCACCAGCGTCCGCGTCCGGGCCGGCATGCGCCTGGTCGTCGAGTCCAACTTCAGCGCGCCGATCCCGAACACGTACCGCCGGTGGATCGACCTGATGGCCGTGTGGATGCGGGCGGCGCAGGAGCGCGGCGACCTCCGCGCGAACCTCGACCCCTACCGCGTGGCGAACTGGGTGTCGGCGTCGTTCCTCGGCGTGTGGAGCCAGTCCGAGGTGCTCACCGGGATGACCGACATCCACGAGCGGGTCACCGACCTGTGGGCCTTCGCGCTGCCCGGCCTCGTGCCGCCGCGGCGCCACGCCCGGTTCCACCCTGCCGGCACGGCCGGCTACGGCGCGGTCGCCTGACCGGCTCGCGTCACTCCGGCGGCGTGCGCCCCGCCGGGTCGATCTTGCCGGCGTCGCCGGCCGGCGACAGCACGGGCAGCAGCAGTGCCCACATCTGCGTGAAGTTGTCCCGCACGCTGCCGTTCCGGATGCCCGACCACCACAACATCTCGGTTCCGGCGATCGCGGTGAGGATCAGCGTGCTCGCCTGCTCGACTCCGACGCGCTCGTCGAGGCCGCCCGACTGTTCCGCGCTGACCAGCATCGTCTCCACGCTGGACAGCAGGTCGACGTAGAAGTCCAGGAAGGGCGAACCGCGGTGCCCGCACTCGCGCGCCGTGCGCAGGCTCGCGCGCACGACCGGTTCGGTCTCCAGCCAGCGCGCGAGCTCGTGCGAAAGGTCCACGAGGGACTGCAACACCGGAACGGCGTTGTCCAGCAGGCGATAGACGGTGGTGCGCAGCATCGTGCACGCCTCCGCCTGGATCGCCCCGACCAGCTCGTCCTTTGAGGAGAAGTGGAAGTAGAACGCGCCCTTCGTGACTCCCGCCGCGCGGCTGACGTCCTCGAGCGTCGCGCCCGAGAAACCGTTGCGGTCGAACAGTTCCGCCGCCGACCGCACCAGGTGCAGGCGGGTGTTCACCGCTCTCGACTGTTTTGTCACGACACGTCCCCGGGGTCACGATCCGCTCAACCGTTGAGCGGAGCATCCTTCCGAGGGCTCTCACCCAAGCCAACATGCCAAAGTAGGGCGCGTCGCCGCAGCCCTACTTTGGGTCCTAGTTGCGTGCCCAAGTGCTCAACCCGCTCGGTCCAGCGCGGCCGCCTCGGTACTGACCTCGGCGAGCCGTCGATCCGACATGAGGATCGCGTGCTGTAACCTGCGCAGGCTCGGAGACGGCTCGAGACCGAGCTCGTTCACCAGGCCCGTGCGCATGCGACGGTAGACGTCGATCGCCTCGCCGCGGCGACCGGACCGGTACAGCGCCAGCATCAGGTGTGCGTGCAGCCCCTCGTGCGTGCGGTAGCGGCCGACGAGACCCGCGAGCTCGCCCAGCAGCTCGTGGTGGCGCCCCAGGCGCAGGTCCGCGTCGATGCGGCGATCCAGCACGTTCAGCCGGGCCTCCTCCAGCCGGTGCGACTCGACCTCCAGCAGCGAGCCGGTCTGCACGTCGACGAGGGCGCGACCCCGCCAGATCGAAAGGGCCTCGGTGAAGTTGCGCGACGCGGCCTCGTAGTCGCCCATCTCCCGTGCGCGGTGCCCCAGCGCGGCCAGCCGGTCGAAGTCGTGTACGTCCACCCGGCCGCCCATGGTGTCCAGGAGGTATCCGCCGGGGTAGGTGACCAGGATGCGCTTCGCGTCCTTCGGACCATCTGCAGGCGACTGGTCGAGTGCCGCACCGATGAGGTTGCGCAGGTGGAGGATGTAGGTCTGCACCGTCGTGTTGGCGCTGCGCGGGATGTTCTCGCCCCACAGCTCCTCGAACAGCGACGCCATCGGCACCACCTGGTCGGCGTGCACGGTGAGCATTGCCAACACCTTACGGGGCTTGGCGGCGGTGGGGACCACCGACGTGCCACCTTCGCGGGCGACTAGGGGCCCTAAAACGTCAATGTCCACTTCGGTCTCCTGAGGCCTTTCGTCGCGACCGACTGCCAACCGGTTTGATCGGCAACGGCTCGGCCGCTCCTCAAGACTACAAAACCGACCGCCCGGTTTGTCAATAGAAACCGCCCGGTTGGTTTCTATTGATCTTCAAGGTTTGCGCACGTCAGCACGGAAGTAACCGTACGCGCTCATGACCCGGACATATGCGCCAGGGCTGTCACTCTGGGTCGAGAAATGTGCCGTAGCAATCAGTTATCCGGCCGCCCGGCGGGCCCGTCCTACCTCCGGAACGAGGTCCAGCGACGGGTCGTGATTGAGAATGGCCTGCATCCGATCTTGGAGCATTGCCGAGGGTTCCATTCCCAGTTCGTCCACGAGCCGGCGTCGAACGAGGTTGTACTCGCGCAGCGCGTCTGCCTGCCGGCCGGAACGATAGAGGGCGATCATGAGCATCTCGGCGAGCCGTTCGCGCCACGGGTAGAGCATGGCCATCTTCTTCAGCTCGCTGATCGCGCCGCCCTGGATGCCGGCCACGATGCAGGCGTGGAACTTGTCCTCGATGGCCGAGAGCCTGCTCTCCTCGTAGTGCAGCACCGAACTGTGGCACAGCGGACCGCCCGCCACGCCTTCCAGCACCGGGCCGTCCCAGAGGTCGAGCGCCTCGGTGAGCAGGTCGCGCGCCTTGACCGGGTCGGTGGCCAGGTCGTTGTGCGCCAGGCTGACCAGGTGCTCGAACAGCTTCGCGTCGATCTCCTCGGTGTCCGCGTGCAGCACGTACCCGGTGGGCAGCGTGATCAGCCGCTCGCCGGCGAACTCGTCGCCGAACGTGGCGCGCAGGAGCTTCCGTAACCGGGTGACCAGGGCCTGCAGCGCGTTGTTCGCCTTGACGAGCGGCCTGCCCTCCCACAGCTCCTCGAAGAACTGCTCCTTCGTGACGACCTTGCCCGAGTTGATCAGCAGGGTGGCCAGGAGCGTGCGCTGCCTGCCGCCCTGGATCGCCAGCAACCGCCCCTCGGACACCACCCCCACGGACCCGAACAGCTTGAAGATGACCGTGCGCGAACGCACGGGTGACAAGTGCCTGTCCGTCATCTCGCCCCGCCTCCTGTCAGCATGCCCCCGTCGCGGAATGCTCGACGGGCCTGCTGACGCCCCGATGACGCACACCTGACCCCCTGACCCGCGCCCGACCCCCGCGCGAGGCCGGGCTCGAGCGGGGCCGGGGCCTGGGGTGGGTCATAGCGCGTTCGAGGCGCGGAAGACCTGCAGGAACGCCGTCAGGCTCGCGCCGCCGGAGAACGCCACGTACTCGGGCAGCACCGCGTGCGGGGCCCACTTGTGCTTGTACGCGAGCTGGGTCGCGGCCGGGTAGACGGCCGCGCCGCGGCGGGCGAGCAGGCCGACGAGCCGGGCGAACCAGCCGCTGCGCGCGGGGTGCTCGAGGTCGGGCGACAGGCCGGTGAACGGCGTGAAGCCGAAGTGCAGCCAGGCCGCGCCCTCCGCGCGGAAGGTGTCGATGGCCGTCGCGTTGATCGCCTCCATCACGCCGGGCGGCGCGCTCGGCCGCCGCCGCGACAGGTCGTGCAGCCAGCCGGGACGGCTGCCGTAGGCGGGCGAGTAGGAGATGTAGCCGACGAGCTCGCCGCCGATGGTGCCGGCGAAGAGGCGGCGGGCGTGCTGCACCGGTCCGCCGTACTCGCCGACCAGGAACTCCAGCGGCTTCGCGTGCTTGCCCTTGGCGCGCAACCACTCCGCGTCGAGGGCGGCCAGCTCGTCCGCCCACTCCCCGTACGGCACCTCGCCGACGACGAGGCCGCTTCGGGTGGCGCGGGAGATCTTGTTGCGCAGCCGGACGAACCGGGACCCGCGCAGCGTGAACGCGGCGAGGTCGACCGCGTAGGACGCGCCGACCTGGTTCACCGTGAAGCCCGCCGCCGCATAGGTGTCCACATCGGACGCCTGGGCCTGGATCGCGACGACCTTGCGCCGCCCGGCGCGGGCGAAGCCGGTGAACGCGCGCAGCAGCGCGGCCGGGTCCGGGCCGAACGGGGCGCCGAAGACCACCAGGTGACGCCCGGCGCGGCGGTACACCACGACGCCGGGCAGCCCCGGCGCGGTGAAGTGCTCGTTGCCCGAGTTCAGCGCCAGGAATGCGCTCGGATTGTCCGCGTACGCCGCCACGAGGGAATGCAGCGAATCGATTTCAACCGTAGCCGTAGTCATTCTCGATCCACCGATCTGCCGTTCCTGCTACTTTCCGCCTCATCGAGTATCCGGCCGCGTGGCGGGCCTCGACAAACCCCTCGCGACCAGCGGATCAGCCACACGTCAGCACCAGGAGACCGGCCGGGCCGGGCCCGAGTCCGCTGTCAGTGGCACATCAGGACTCGTTGTCAGACTCGAATTCGTGACGCTGAGCCTGGCCGGTGGTGTGCCGCGAACCCACGGCGAACCGGTGCCCACGTACCTTTCGCACGTGGGCGGCCGGGACGTGGATTCCGGGCGCTACCTCTACACCGTGAGCACCCGGTCGATCCTGACCGACGTGTTCGCGAGCCTGACGCTCAAGCGCCGGCTCGAGCGGGGCGACGACGCGGCGTCCACGGCGTCCACAGCGGACGCCGGGCGCGATGTCGTGGGCCGCTGCGCGCTCGCGGACGCGGAAACCGTTGCGGCGGCGCTGGAGCACGCCGCCGCGGCCGCGCCCGAGTGGGCCGCTACCCCGCTCGCCACCCGGATGCGGCTCGGCGAGCTGGTCCGCGCGCGGGTGCGGGCCCGCCGCGACGACCTCGTCGACCTGCTCGTCGCGGAGGGCAGCCCGGCGGCGCTCGCCCGCTGGCAGGTGGCCGGGCTGCTGGAGCTGTTCAGCCCCGAGACGCTCGACTTCTGCGCCGCCCAGCTGCACCAGGAGTTCCGGCACGGCAGTCGCACGCTGACCGTGCGCCGGGTCGCGGACGGCGTGGTGTGCGTGAACCCGCCGCAGAACGCGCCGGCCGCGAGCGCGCTGTTCGGCGTCACCCCGCTGCTGTCCGGCAACGCGGTCGTCGTCCGGGCGCCGCGCAGCGCGCCGCTCGGTGTGATGTTCGCGCTGCGCGAGCTGGTCGTGCCCGCACTGCGCGAGCTGGGCGCGCCCGAGGGGGCGCTGAACTTCTTCTGCGCCCGCCCCGGCCCGGTGCTGCGGACCTGGCTGGACAGCCCGCACGTGGCGGACATCTTCTTCACCGGCGACGTGGAGCGCGGGCTGGAGCTGGAGCGCGACTGCGTGGCGCGCGGCAAGAAGCCGGTCCTGGAGCTGGCCGGCAACGACTGCGTGGTCGTGTGGCGCGACGCGGACCTCGACGCGGCGACCGAGGCGCTGACCGAGTGCTTCTACGGCTCCGGCCAGATCTGCATGGTGCCCAACCAGGTCGTGGCCCACCCGGACATCGCCGACGAGCTGCTGGCCCGGGTGCGGACCGCCGCCGCGGCCATCCACCCGGGCTACCCGGACGAGGAGGGCGTGCTGCTCTCCCCCGTGCTGCGCAGCGAGCGCTTCTTCGCCTACGTGCGCGACGCGCTCGACCGCGGCGCCACGCTGGTGCACGGCGCGCGGCGGCTCGACGTCGACGGCACGCCGTGCGACACCGGCCTGTTCCTCGAGCCCACGGTGTTGCGTGTGGACGGTCTGGCCGGCTGCCGGGAGATCGACGCGGTGCGCGGGGAGACGTTCTTCCCGCTGCTGCCGGTGATCGTCCCCGAGCCGGGCGCCGATCTGCTCGACCGCGTGCTCGAGCACGTCAACACCAACCCCTACGGGCTGCGGAACTCCCTGTGGGCGGGCGACGACGCGGTCATCGACCGGTTCACCGCGCGCACCACGAACGGCGGCGTGCTCAAGATCAACGATTCGCACATCGGCTTTCTGCCCTACCTGCCCACCCACGGCGGCACCGGGCTCACCGGCGGCGCGTTCGGCGAGGCCAACTACCCGATGTTGCGCACCTCGCACCTGCAGGGCGTGTCCCGGGCGACCGGGATCCGGCCGCGCGACGCCGTGTTCGGCACAGACCATTCTCCATCGAGGAGCTGACATGCATTTTCTGGAAGCGGACCGGGTCGCCTGTGACAAGCTGCTCCCGGGCCTGCGCCAGCAGCTGGCGGAGATCCCGCTGCCGGAGCTGGAGTCCACCGACAGCCCGGCGATCGAGATCTTCCGCGCGCACGGCGGCACGAACCTGCTCGTGCCGGCGGCCTACGGCGGGCTCGACGCCACGCCGCTGGACGCCGCCCGGGTGGTCCGCGCGCTGGCGGCCACCGCGCCGTCGATGACGGTGGCGACGATGATGCACCACTTCTCGCTCGGCACGCTGTTCGCCGTCGCGGAGCTGGTCGGGGCCGGCTCGGACCTCGAGGAGCTGCTGCTGCGCCGCGTCGTCGGCGAGCGGATGCTGGTCGCGTCCGGGTTCGCCGAGGGCCGCACGGCGCAGGGCATCCTGTCGCCCACGATGATGGCCGAGCCGGTCGAGGGCGGCTACCTGGTCAACGGCGCGAAGAAGCCGTGCAGCCTGTCGAGGTCGATGGACCTGCTGACCGCGAGCGTGGGCATCGAGCAGGAGGACGGCTCGGTCGCGATGGGCCTGCTGATGCTGCCCGCGGACACGCCCGGCATCTCGGTGCACCCGTTCTGGTCGACGCCCGCGCTGAACGGCGCGGAGAGCAACGAGGTGCGGCTGACCGACGTGCTGGTGGCGCCCGAGCAGATCATCGCGCCGGACCCGGAGCTCGCCGAGGCGATGGACCAGCTGACCACGGTCGGGCTGATCTGGTTCCAGCTCACCGTGTGCGCGGCCTACACCGGCATCGCGAGCCTGCTGGTGGAGAAGGTGCTCAGCGCCGCGAAGGGCAGCGTGACCGACCGGGCGGCGCTGGCCGTGCGGATCGAGTCGGCCGGCGCGCTCACCGAGGGCCTGGCGCGCCGGATGATGGACGGCGAGACCGACAACGACACGCTCGGCGCGGCGCTGGTCACCCGCTACGCGGTGCAGGACGCGATCGCGGCGAGCGTCAACCAGGCCGTCGAGCTGCTGGGCGGCATGGCGTTCATCGGCAACGGCGACGTCGCGTACCTGGCCGCCGCGTCGCACGCGATCGCCTTCCACCCGCCCTCACGCGGCAGCGCGGCCGCCGGCCTGGTCGACTTCTACAACGGGTACCCCATGGTCGTGACCTGATGCGAGCCACCATGGACCCGGTCGCGGACCAGGTGGCGGCGGGCTACCGGCGGCACCTGTCCGCCGGCCGCGCCGCGCTCGGCGAGATGTTCGGCGGCGACGTCGAGGTCTCAGCCGAGGGCGCCTGGGTGCGCACGGCGTCCGGCCGCGAGCTGCTGAACTGCGGCGGCTACGGGGTGTTCATCACCGGTGCCCGGCACCCGAGGGTGGTCGCGGCGGTGCGCGAGCAGCTGGACCGCAACCCCGTCGCCACCCGGCTGCTGCTGGAGCCGCAGGCGGCGCTGGCCGCCGAGGCGCTCGCGTCGGTCACCCCGGCCGGGCTGGACCGGGTGCACTTCGCGTGCGGCGGCGCGGAGGCCGTCGAGGCGGCCATCAAGCTGGCCCGGGCCAACGGGAAGCGGCACCTGGTGTCCATGGTGGACGGTTACCACGGCAAGACCATGGGCGCCCTGTCGGCGACCGCGAAGCCGGTGTTCCAGCGGCCGTTCGAGCCGCTGCTGCCGGACGTGTCGCACGTGCCCTACGGCGACGCGGCCGCGCTGGGCGCGGTGCTGGCGGCGCGTCCGGGCGAGGCGTGCGTGCTGGTGGAGCCGGTGCAGGGCGAGGCGGGCGTGGTCATCCCGCCCGCGGGCTACCTGCCGGCGGTGGCGGCGCTGTGCGCGGAGCACGGAGCTTTCCTGGTGCTCGACGAGATCCAGACCGGCCTGGGCAGGCTCGGGCACTGGTGGGGCGCGGACCGCGCGGGCGTGGTGCCGGACGTGCTGCTGTCCGGCAAGGCGCTCGGCGGTGGCGTGGTGCCGGTGTCGGCGATGGTCGCCACCGAGGCGGCGTTCGCGCCGTTCGACCGGGACCCGTTCATCCACACGTCGACGTTCTCCGGCGCGCCGCTGGGCATGGCGGCCGTGCAGGGGGCGATCGCGGCGATCCGCGAGGACGACCTGGTGGCGCGCGCGGACCGGCTCGGCACCTGGCTGCTCGCCGAGCTGCGCCGGCTGTGCACGGACATCCTCGGCGACGCGGTCGCCGAGGTGCGCGGCGTGGGCCTGCTGATCGGGATCGAGTGCGCGGTCGAGGGCCTCGCGGGCGAGCTGCTGCTGGAGCTGATGGAGGCGGGCGTGCTCGCCAACCACTCGCTGAACTCCGACCGGGTGCTGCGGCTGACCCCGCCCGCGGTGCTGGACGAGCGCGAGCGGCGGTTCCTGCTCGACGCGGTCGAGCGGGCCGCTCGCGCGCTGGTGAACTGAGAAGGGATGACGGCATGCGGAACGTCGTACTGACCGTGCACATCGCGGCGCGCGACGCCCGGGCGGCGCTGGCGCGGATCGCCGAGTTCGAGCGGTATCCGGAGCTGGCCGCGGACGTGCGCGAGGTGACCGCGCACGGCGAGGTGACCGACTGGGTGGTCAACTTCCGGCGCGGGCCGATGCGCTGGACCGAGAAGGAGACCGTGCACCCGCACGACCTGCGCATCGACTTCGTGCAGACCGAGGGCGACTTCGCGGCGTTCGCCGGCTCGTGGCAGCTGGTGCCCGGGATCGGCGGCTGCGTGGTGCGGTTCGAGTGCGGCTACGACTTCGGCATCGAGAGCCTGGCCGGGATCATGGACCCGATCGCCGAGCGGGTGATCAAGCGGGTCGTGTGCGAGGCGCTCGCCGCGCTGTTCGGCCGCACCACGGTGCTTTCCGGCGGCGAGGCGCTCACCGACCTGGCGCCGCTGACGCAACCGGGGGCCGCCTGATGGATGCCGTCAACCGCTTCGACACCCCGGCCACGCACGCGCTCGTGCGGCTGGAGTACGGGATCGCGCTCGCCACGTGCGTCGTGCTGTTCGTCGTGCACATCGGACAGATCCACTGGCTGCCCGCGGTGCTGCTGTTCGTCTACATCGACCTGGTCGGCTACCTGCCCGGCGCGATCGCGCACCACCGGGCCCAGCACGATCGGACACAGCGCACGCGGATCCCCAAGACGTACTACGTGCTGTACAACCTGATGCACAGCTTCGCGACGCAGGCGGTGGTCGTCGGCGCGTGGGTGCTGTTCGCCGGCTGGCAGTGGGCGCTGCTGGCCGTGCCGATCCACCTGCTCGGCGACCGGGCGCTGTTCGGCAACGCGCTCAAGCCGTTCGCGGTGCCGTTCGAGCCGGTCGCGCACCCCGCGTTCACCCGCATGAGCCGGGAGCTGGCCACGTCGTGAACACCATCCCGCGCGAGGCCGACTGGGACCGCGCGCCCTCGCTGGTCGAGGGCGCGATGTCGGTCGAGCTGACCCCGCGCACGGCGAACCTGCGGTACTGGCTGCGGGCCGTGGCACAGGGCACGCTGCTCGGCCGGCCCGACGGGCACGACCCGGGGCTCGCGGTGCCGGCGTTCATGCGCGAGCCGGGCCCGCTGCGCGACGCGCTGATCGCCGAGTACGCGTTCCGCTCGGTGGCCGAGGACAAGGCGGCCCGCGCGCTCGGCTACCTGGTCGCGATCGCGCCGGACACCGACACCATGGAGTTCTACGCGACGCAGGTGCTCGACGAGGCCCGGCACGCGATGGTGTTCCGCAACCACCTGCTCGCCCTCGGCGTGCCGGCGGCGAACCTGTGGCAGACCGTCGAGGCGTTCGCCGGCGCGGACGTGCACGCGGTGCTCGACCCGCTCGAGGAGTTCGCGCTGAAGGTCATGCGCGACGACGCGGACTTCCTCGGCGGCGTGGTGATGATGACGATCGTCATCGAGGGTGCGCTGGCCCCCGCGGCGGAGCTGTCGGAACGCAAGTGGCGCCCGCTGGACCCGGTGGCCGCGGAGATCGACCGCGGCGCGGGCATCGACGAGATCCGCCACCTGACCGTGGGCGCGGCCATCGCGAAGCAGTACCTCGCCGACCACCCCGCCGAGCTGGAGCGGGCGGTGGAGCTGATCGCGCGGGGCATGCACATGTGGGAGGTGCTGCCGGTGCACGACGTGGTGCTGCGCCGCGAGCAGCTGTTCCAGCGGGGACTGGAGCGGCACGCGGACGTGGTCGGCGACTACGAGGTCTGGCCGGGCCGCCGGCTCGTGGACACCACGCCCGAGGAACGGGTCGCCACCGCGGACGAGTGGTCGCGGGAGATGAAGGCGAGCCGCCTGACCGACATCGGCTTGGAGGACGCGCTGTGAACCGCGCCGAGGAGACCGGGGCTCAGGTACTGCCGTTTCCCGGCACGCCACAGGAGGGAACGTCGGCCGTCCTGTGTGGACTCGGCACCTTTCTGCCGCCGCGCGTGGTGCCCAACGCCGAGGTGGCGGAGCGGCTCGACACGTCCGACGAGTGGATCCGGGCGCGCACCGGCATCCGGCAGCGGCACGTCGTCGAGCCGGGAATGTCCACATCGGACCTCGCGGTCGAGGCGGGGCTGGCCGCGCTGAAGTCCGCCGACCTCGACCACGTGGACGCCGTGGTGCTGGCCACGACCACGCCGGACCGCCCGTGCCCGGCGACCGCGCCGGACGTGGCGCACCGGATCGGGCTGGAGCGGGTGGCGGCCTTCGACGTCAACGCCGTGTGCACCGGGTTCCTCTACGCGCTCGCGGCCGCGACCGGGCTGATCGCCGCCGGGGTGGCCGAGCACGTGCTGGTCATCGGCGCGGACACGTTCTCGACGATCGTGGACCCGGCATGCCGCAGCACGGCCGCGATCTTCGGCGACGGCGCGGGCGCGGTGGTGCTGCGCGCGGGCGCGCCGCACGAGCTGGGCGCGCTCGGCCCGTTCGACCTTGGCAGCGACGGCCAGGACGCCGACCTGATCATGGTGCCGGCGGGTGGCTCGAGGCAGCGGTCCACCGGGCGGCCGGCCGAGCCCGGCGCGGAGTACTTCACGATGGCCGGCAAGGCGGTGTTCCGCAAGGCGATCTTCCAGATGGCCGGCTCCGCGCAGGCCGTGCTCTCAAAGGCGGGCCTGCGGCTGCGCGACGTGGACCGGTTCGTCATCCACCAGGCGAACGCGCGGATCCTGAGCGGGGTGGCGGACATGCTGGGCCAGCCGGCCGGCAAGTTCGTGCGCAACATCGACCAGGTCGGCAACACCGCGGCCGCGTCCGTGCCGCTCGCGCTCACGTCCGCGTGCGCGAACGGCGAGCTGCGGGCCGGTCAGCAGGTGCTGCTCGGCGCGTTCGGCGGCGGGCTCACCTGGGGCTCGACCGTGCTGCGCTGGCCGGACATCTCATTGCTCTAGTGGAGGAAGCCATGTCGACATCGGTTCTCGAGCGTCTGTCCGGGATCCTCGTCAGCTACTTCGGCGTCGAGGCCGACGAGGTGCACCCGGACGCCACGTTCGCCGAGCTGGACCTCGACTCGCTCGCGATCGTGGAGTTCGCGCTGGTCACCGAGAAGGAGTTCGGCATCTCGATCGGCGAGGACGAGGTGTCGCCGAAGGCGCGGGTGCGCGACGCGCTCGCGATGCTCGCCGCGAAGGGCATCCGTGGCGATGGCTGAGCCCTTCCACGCCGCCGTGACCGGGCTCGGCCTGGTGACCCCGGCCGGGATCGGTGTCGCGGAGAGCTGGCGGACGATCCTGGCCGGCCGGCCGGCCGCCACCCGTGACTCCACTTTGGACGGCATGCCGGTGGACTTCACCTGCCGGGTGCCGGGGTTCGACGCGGACGCGCTGCTCGGCAGGCGCACCGCGTGGCGGCTGGACCGGTACGTACACCTCGCGCTGGTGGCCTGCCGGGAGGCGATCACGGACGCGGGGCTGGACCCGGCGACGTGGGACGGGACGCGGGTCGGGGTGGTGATGGGCAACGCGCTGGGCGGCGTGGCCACGTTCACCACCCAGCACGAGACGATGCTCGCGGACGGCGCGGCCAAGGTGTCGTCGATGCTGATCCCGATGATGGGGGTCAACATGGTGGCCGGCTACCTCGCCATCGACTGCGGCGCGCAGGGCCCGAACCTGGTGACGACGACCGCGTGCGCGTCCGGCACGACGGCCATCGGCACCGCGCGGGACCTGCTGCGCGCCGGGCGCTGCGACATCGTGCTCGCCGGGGGCGCCGAGGCGGGGCTGTCCCGGCCGATCCTGGCCGGCTTCGCCAGGATGGGCGCGCTGTCCGGCCGGGTTGACGAGCCCGCGGCCGCGTCGCGGCCGTTCGAGCGGGACCGGGACGGGTTCGTGGCGGCCGAGGGCGCGGGCGTGCTGGTGCTGGAGCGGCACGAGCACGCGGTGGCCCGCGGCGCGCGGATCCGGGCGCGGGTCAGCGGGTACGGCGCGTCCGCCGACGCGCACCACGCCACCGCGCCGGACCCGTCGGGCACCGGTGTGGAGTCGGCCATCCGCTCGGCACTGGCCGACGCGGACCTCGAACCGTCCGATGTGGACCACGTGAACGCGCACGGCACGTCGACGCAGCTGAACGACGCGGTCGAGGCGCGCGTGCTGGCCAGGGTGTTCCCGGGGCTGCCAGCGGTGACGTCGGTGAAGGGCGTGACCGGCCACTCGCTGGGCGCGGCGGGCGCGATCGAGGCGGCGTGCACGGTGCTGGCCATCGAGGACGGCGAGGTCCCGCCGACCGCGAACCTGGACACCCCCGACCCGGAGCTGGACATCGACGTCGTGCGCGGCGGGTCGCGCAGGCTCGGGGTGGTGGCGGCGACGAGCAACTCGTTCGGCTTCGGCGGGCAGAACGCCGTGCTCGTGCTCACCGCGGCCTAGTCGTGCGCGTGCTGATCGTGGCCAACCGGGCGGCGGGCAACGCGTCGCCCGCGCTCATCGACGAGGTCGTCCGCCGCTGCCGTCCGGTCTCCGGGGCCGATCCGTCCACTGTGGATCTCGTGGTGGCGGTGGGCGGGGACGGCACGGCCGGCTCGGTGGCCGGGCGGGTGGGTTCGACGCCGCTGTTCATCGTGCCGGCCGGGACGGCGAACTCCTTCTACCGCACGCTGTGGGGGTCCACGCCGTGGCGCGCCGCGCTCGACCTGGCGCTGGCCGGCGCGCCGGCCACGTCCGTCGACCTGGCGCGGGTGGCCGAGCTGGACCGGGTGTCGCTGTCCGGCGCGTGCACGGGCTTCACGCCGCGCGCGGTCCACGAGGCGAAGCGGGCCGGCACCGGGTACGGTCCGGCGCTGGCGGCGCTGGCCGGCGGTTACCGCCCGTATCCGGGCCGCGTCCTGGTGGACGGCCGCGTGGTCCACAGTGGACCGACGATGCTGGCGAACGTGGGCGGCGGCCGCTACCGGGGCGGCGAGTACGCCCTGCTCCCCCACACGATCCTCGACGACGGCCTGCTGGACGTGTGCGTGCTGGGCGGCGAGCACGACCTGCGCGAGATGCTGGTCCGGACCCGCACGGGGTCGCATGTGGACCTGCCAGGCGTGGTGTACGCGCGGGGCCGGCGGATCCGCCTGGAACGCACCGACGGACGGCCGCTGTGGTTCGAGCACGACGGCGAGGTCGTGCCGAGGACCCGGTCCGCCTACACCCTGGAGGTCATGCCGGGCGCCGTCCGCGTCGTCGCGGACCCCCGCCCACGCTCGGCGGCCGCCTAACCGCCCGCCCCCTCGTAGACCTCCACGGGCAGCCGCGTGCGGACCCGTACCCGCTCGCCCTTCACCATCCGCTCGAAGAGATCGACGGCGATCTCGCTGATCCGGTACGGGTCCTGGACGATCGTGGCACGCAACGGGCTGCGCCCGGTGTCGATGAGTGCCCGCGCCTCGGGCGTCCCGTCCACCCCCACGACGGCGACGCTGTTCGCCAGCTCGGACCCGTCGGCGAGCAACGCGTCGACCGCACCGAGGGCCATCTCGTCGTTGGTGCAGAAGACGACCGCGAGTTTGCGCCCCGCGTTGCCCAGGTCACGCAGCTGCCGCCCGACCACCGAACGCTGGTCACCTCCGACCATGAGATGGCGCAGTACCCAACGAGCCGCGCGCTCACCGATCTCGGCCGCGTCGTACCCGACGAAAGCGGTGTTGGCCGGGCAAGGATGTTGCGCAGGTGATGCGCCTGACCGGCCACCGAGTAGTCCTGGTCGGGGATCATCAGTAGCACGGACTTGCCCCGCCGGTCGAGCGATCGGTGCGTGTTCTTGATGAGCTCGGCGAGCCAGTGCTTCTGCGTGAACGCGGGCAGGACGAGAAACGTCCGCAGTGCGGAGCGCTGCGAGCAGGCCGGTGCGGAACACCGCGCCGCCCGCCGCGAGAATCGCGGTGAGGACCACTCCACCGGTTACCGATGTGACCACGGCGAACCGGACCGGATGCCGGTCTCGGTCGAGGAGGTTCGTTCGCCCGCCTTCGGATCGAGAAACGGACTAACGAATTCTACCTCCACACCACCCGCCGGTGATCAAGAGAAGTCGAGTCGTGCTCAGCCGACCGGGGCCGGGCCCAGCTCGCCCGCCCTGGGCTTGCGGTCGTAGACGCAGTGGACGCGGCGCAGGCGGCCGTCTTCGGCGAAGAAGGCGTAGTCGACGCCGGCGATGGTGGCCGAGCCGGACAGGTCCAGCATCGCCCACGTGTAGCGGGCGCGGTTCTTGTGGAGGAAGACCTCGCTGGTGCGGCAGAAGACCCGGTTCGGGTACTTGCGGCGGATGCGGGCGATGTTGTCGCTGATCTCCTCGTGGCCCTTCGCCTCCACGGCCGGGGCGTGGTAGACGCCGTCGTGCGACCAGGCGTCCTCGATCAGCGTGTACCGCTGGTCCACATCGGACTCGTTCCACGTGTCGACGTAGGTGTCGATCTGGTTCTCACGGACGTTCACCGGCCTGGCCTTCCCGTGCGCAGGGCGCATCTCAGGAACCATTGTGCCGCCCGCCGCTCGAGGCCCCCTCGAGGTTCGCACCGAAGGTGCGCCGGTAGTCCTTGGGCGCCACGCCGACCACGCGGTTGAAGTGGTGGCGCAGCAACGCCGCCGAGCCGAACCCGCACCGGTCCGCGATGTCCTCGACGGACAGCCGGGTCTCCTCCAGCAGCTGCCGCGCGTGCAGCACCCGCTGCATCGACAGCCACCGGTGTGGCGTCGTGCCCGTCTCCGCCACGAACCGGCGCGCGAACGTCCGCTCGGACATCCGCGCGCGCCGCGCGAGGCCGGCCACCGTGTGCTCGGTCCGCAGGTTGTCGACCATCCATGTCAGCACCGGCGAGAGGCTGTCCGACGAGCACTCCGGGATCGGCAGCTCCACGTACTGGCGCTGGCCGCCGTCGCGCTGGGGCGGCACCACCATCCGCCGCGCGATGGCCGTCGCCGCGGCCGTGCCCAGCTCGCGGCGCACCAGGTGCAGGCACGCGTCGATGCCGGCCGCCGTGCCCGCGCTGGTGATGATGTCGCCGTCGTCCACGAACAGCACGTCCGGGTCCAGCAGCGCCTTCGGGAACCGCTCCGCCAGCTCGTCGACGTGGCGCCAGTGCGTGGTGCACCGCCTGCCGTCCAGCAGGCCCGCCGCGCCCAGCACGAACGCCCCGGTGCACACCGACATCAACGTGGCGCCCCGCGCGGCCGCGTCCCGCAGCGCCTCGATCACCGCGGGCGGGTACTCGTCGCGGATCTCCGTGGCGGGCACCGCCACGAGGTCGGCCCGCCCGACCGCGGCCAGGTCGTGCTCGGGGGTGACCATCGCGCCGACGCTGGTGCGCAGCGGCTCGCCGGGCCGCTCGCCGCAGACGAGGAACTCGGTGTGCGGCACGCCCTCCTCGGTGCGGTCGATGCCGAACACCTCGCACAGCACGCCGAACTCGAAGGGCGCCACATAGTCCATGAGCACCGCGGCGACGGTCGTCAGCATGGCCTCAGCGTAGATGGCAGAATATTGATGCACAAGGTCTGTACTGCCACTGTTGGCAGTAATGCGACTAGCGCAAACTTAGTGCCATGGAACTCCTGGTCACCGCCATCATCATCGGACTCGTCATCTACGGCCTGGAGCGCAACCGCGCCCGGCAGGCCACCGCGAAGCACCCGTACCTGTCCGGCAGCTCGGACATCCAGGACCGCGACACCGAGCGCATCACCGCCGAGCTTCTGTCCCGCGACGGCGTGCTCCGCCACCCGTGACCGCCCCGCCGGCCACCAACCCCGCGAGTCCAACACTCCGGTCGCGCGAGTCCAACACTCCGCGCTCCCGAGTCCAACGTTCCCGACGTCACCGACACCCTCCGGCCCGGCAGCTATGCCGCGAATCTTCGACGCCCCAGTGCGCGGCGGATCTCGCGGTGCAGCCGGGCCGGATCGCGTATGTCCTCGGCGCCGGCCCTGATCACCAGCCAGCCGCGCCGCTCGAGGTCGACTTGCCGGGCGACGTCGCGATCAGCTCTGCCGACGTGCGCCGCATAGCCGTCGTACTCCACCGCCACTCGCGCCTCTTCCCAGGCAAAGTCCAGCCTGTATCGCTCCCGTCCAGCCAGGTCGAGCACCGGCAGCTGTTGGCGCGGGATCGGTAGCCCGTCGTCGAAGAATCCGAGCAGCAACCAGCTTTCCGCCGGGGACTCGGCCAAGCCGTTGGCCAGCAACAGAAGAATCTCCCCGCGGCGCCGGCCACGCGGATCATGACGGGCATGAATTCGATGTAAGACCTCGGCCCGGAACGCCTTCCTCTCGTTCGCCGGCATACGGGCAAGTGCTTGATCCCCGCACGCGAGCGCTGTTCGGCGGGCACCTCGGCAGAGCAGCTCCGCGATCGCGCACTCGAGCATGTGAAGACGCAGACCTTGCAGCTCCACGACGTCCTGCTCGTCGAAGGTGCCGTGGTGAACCATCACACCGCGACCACGACGCACTGGACGGTCGTAGCCGACCAGCACGTGCACCTCGCCCGACTCGGCGGCAGTACATCCGAGGAGCCAGGCAGCCGTGTGACTCGTGACCAGAGCCCGGCCACCGACTTGCAGCAGCGCCGCGGCCGACCGGGTCCACATGTCCAGGACGCGATGTCGCTCGACCAGCACACCGCGCGCGAAGGGGACGAGGCGTCCGTCTCTGATGGCAGCGCTCAGCTGTCGGCTGCCGAGCCGATTTCGCAGCTCATCGCGTAGGTGTGCACCGTGCAAACCGGAAGGCAGTTCGACCATGCGGTCGACTGTGCCGCGCAGAAGGCATGAACGAACGGGCGTGGCAAGGAACTGTGGACAACCCGGACAGCTGTGGACAACTCGAAATCGTGCGACCCGCCCAGGCCAGAGCGTTGGACTCACCGACGCCGGGCGTTGGACTCGCGGGGGTGGAGCGTTGGACTCGCGGCTTGCGTGGGGCGGCCAAAGGCGGAAACATTCCTGCCGGACTGTATTTGTGCCGCAGTACGTCGGGAGATGGTGATGGCTCGTCCGCCCCGCTCGCTCGCCGGGAAGATCGTCGCGATCACGGGAGGGGCGCGCGGGATCGGGGCCGCCACCGCGGCGGCGCTGCGCCGGGAGGGTGCCACGGTCGCCATCGGGGACCTGGACTTCGCCGTCGCCGAGCAGACCGCCGCCGAGCTGGGCGCGGCCGCCTTCGAGCTCGACGTCACCGACCGGGCGGGGTTCACGAAGTTCCTGGAGGAGGTCGAGGGCCGGCTCGGGCCGATCGACGTCCTGGTCAACAACGCCGGCATCATGCCGCTCGGCCGGTTCGAGGACGAGTCCGACCGCTCGACGACCCACCAGCTCGAGATCAACCTGCACGCGGTCATCCACGGCACCCGCGAGGCGGTCAAACGGATGCGGCCACGAAAATCCGGCCACATCGTCAACATCGCGTCCGCCGCGGGCAAGGCCGGCTTCCCCGGCGGCGCCACGTACTGCGCCACCAAGCACGGCGTCGTCGGGCTGTCCGAGGCGGTCCGCGCGGAGCTGCGCGGCTCGGGCGTCGACTTGACCGTGGTGCTGCCGGCGATCGTGCGCACCGAGCTCGCCGCCGGGCTGAAGGAGGCCCGCTTCTTCAAGTCGGTCGACGCCACCGACGTCGCCGACGCCATCGTGAAGGCCCTGCGCAGGCCCCGGTTCGAGGTCTACGTACCCGGCTCGCTCGACGCGATGAACCGCATCACCCGGCTGCTGCCCCGCTCCGCCGCCGAGTGGATCGTCCGCACCCTCAAGGGCGACCAGGTCCTCCTCGACGCCGAGCGCGGCGCCCGCGCCGGGTACGAGGCCCGCGCCGCCGCGAGCGCGCCGGGCAGCGACCGGGAGATCACCGGATGAGGCCCGCGTCGCTCACCGACGACCTGCTCGACCGCCTCCGCGCCCGGGTGGTCGCCGAGCCCGGCTCCACGTTCACCACGACGGCCGTGTTCTCCGGCGGCGAGCTGGCCACGCTCCCCGAGTCCACCGGCGCCGACGTGCACACCGCGTTCGAGCGGGCCACCCGCGCGCAGCGGGCGTGGGCCGCGACCCCGCTCGCCGAGCGGCTGGCCGTCTTCACCCGCTTCCACGACCTGCTGCTGCGCCACCGCGACGTCGTCCTCGACCTCATCCAGGCCGAGACCGGCAAGGCCCGCCGCGACGCGTTCGAGGAGCTGTGCGAGCCGCTGCTGGTGACCAGCTACTACGTGCGCAAGGCGCCGAAGCTGCTGCGCCCGCGGCGGCGCGCCGGCCTGCTGCCCGGCGCGGTCGCGGCCGCCGAGCACCGCCGTCCCAAGGGTGTCGTCGGCATCATCTCGCCCTGGAACTACCCGTTCACGCTCGCGCTCGGCGACCTCGTCCCCGCGCTCATGGCCGGCAACGCGGTGATCGCCATGCCGGACCGGCAGACCGCGCTCAGCCCGCTCTTCGGCGTCGAGCTCCTGCACCGCGCCGGCCTGCCACCGGACGTGCTGGCGGTCGTGCTCGGCGACGGGCCCGCGGTCGGCGGCGCCGTCGTGGACACCTGCGACTACGTCGGCTTCACCGGCTCCACCCGCACCGGCACGCTGATCGCCGAGCGGGCCGGGCGCCGGCTCATCGGCTGCTCGCTCGAGCTGGGCGGCAAGAACCCGATGGTCGTGCTCGACGACGCGAACGTCGCCGCCACCGCGAAGGCGGCCGTGCGCGCCTGCTTCGCCAACGCCGGGCAGCTGTGCATCTCGATCGAGCGGATCTACGTGCACGACTCGATCTTCGACGCCTTCGCCGGCGCGTTCGTCGCCGAGACCGGCCGCGTCCAGCTGCGCACCGGGTTCGACTACGCCGCCGACATGGGCTCGCTGACCTCCCAGCGCGCGCTCAAGACCGTCGGCGAGCACGTCGACGACGCCCGCGCGAAGGGCGCCACCGTGCTCACCGGCGGCCGCCCGCGCCCCGACATCGGCCCGTACTTCTACGAGCCGACCGTGCTCACCGACGTCACGCCGGAGATGCTCCCGCACGCCGCGGAGACGTTCGGCCCGGTCGTGTCGCTGTATCCGTTCGCGTCCGACGACGAGGGCGTGGCGCTGGCGAACCAGACCGAGTACGGGCTCAACGCCAGCGTGTTCGGCCGCGACCGGGCCCGCGCGACGCGGGTGGCGCAGCGGCTGCGGGCCGGCACGGTCAACGTCAACGACGGCTACGCCTCGGCCTACGGCAGCATCGACGCGCCCATGGGCGGCATGGGCCACTCAGGCCTCGGGCGCCGGCACGGCGCGGAGGGCCTGCTCAAGTACACCGAGGCGCAAACGATTGGCACGCAACGGATCGCGATGCTCAACCCACCCAGGTGGGTGCCCTACGGGCTGTTCACCAAGGTCATGGCGGCTTCGCTGCGGCTGCTGCGCCTGCTCGGCATCCGTTAACTGGTAACAAAGAGTCGGACTAAACGCCCGTTTGACCTCTTGTGGCCGGGTCTGTCTCAGGTGAACATCAGCTACCAGGCGAAAGCCGGGCCGTGAGGGCACCCCACCGGGTTTCGGTCCGGCTCCTCGCCCACAACTGCATATCAACCTCCAGCGCCGACCCTAACCGGCGCACCCTGCGGGAGGAACGCGTGAGACAGACACGCCCATCCATCGTGATCGGGGCGCTGGTCGCCCTGTCCTTGGTTCTGCCCACGGCAGGCACCGCGGCCTCCGAGTCCGCGCCCGCCGGTCCTCGTGCTTCCGCCGAGTACTTCGTCTCCGGCACCATCGACACCCACGTCCGCAACGCCGTGGCCAAGACGGGCGCCGTGATCAACTCCGTCGACCACGGCGGCATGCTGAACGTCACCGCGACCCCCGCCGAGCTCCAGCGGATCAAGGCGCTCGGCCTCACCGTCGACGCCGACAAGGCACCCGCGGCGGCCGAAGACGCCGCGCCGCTGGACTTCCCGCCCGCCGACTCGGGCTACCACAACTACGCCGAGACCAACACCGCGATCAGCGCCGTGCTGTCGGCCTACCCGGACCTGGTCAGCCGCCGGCTGATCGGGCACTCCTACGAGAACCGCGACATCGTCGCGCTGAAGGTCTCCGACAACGTCGGCACCGACGAGGACGAGCCCGAGGTGCTGTTCACCGCGCACCAGCACGCGCGCGAGCACCTCACCGTCGAGATGGCGCTGTACCTGCTGAACGAGCTGACGACCAAGTACGGCTCGGACACCAGGATCACGAACCTGGTCGACAGCCGGGAGATCTGGATCGTCCCGGACATGAACCCCGACGGCGGCGAGTACGACATCAGCACCGGCTCCTACGCGGGCTGGCGCAAGAACCGGCAGCCGAACCCGGGCAGCTCCGCGATCGGCACCGACCTCAACCGCAACTGGCCCTACAACTGGGGCTGCTGCGGCGGTTCGTCCGGCTCGCCGTCGAGCGAGACCTACCGCGGCGCGTCCGCCGGATCGTCGCCCGAGGTCGCGCTGGTCATGGACTTCGTGCGCACCCGCGTCGTCGGCGGCGTGCAGCAGATCAAGACCAACATCGACTTCCACACGTTCGCCGAGCTGGTGCTCTGGCCGTACGGCTACACGACCGCGAACACCGGGCCCGGCATGACCCAGCAGGACTACGACACGTTCTCGACGCTGGGCCGGCAGCTGGCCGCCTCGAACGGCTACACCCCCGAACAGGCCTCGGACCTCTACATCACCGACGGCTCGATCGACGACTGGCTGTGGGCGACCCAGCACGTCTACTCCTTCACGTTCGAGATGTACCCGTCCTCCGGCGGCATCGACGGGTTCTACCCGCCCGACGAGGTGATCGGCCGGGAGACCACGCGCAACCGCGAGTCCGTGCTGACGCTGCTCGACTACTCCGACTGCCCGCCGCGGGTGATCGGCGCGACCTGCGACGGCACCGAGCCGCCGCCGGCCGGCCCGTCGTTCGAGAACGCGGACGACGTGAACATCCCCGACGCGGGCGCCGCGGTGTCCAGCTCGATCGCGGTGACCGGCGTGCCCGGCAACGCGCCCGCGGGCCTGCGAGTCGCGGTCGACATCAAACACACGTACCGCGGTGACCTGCAGATCGACCTGGTCGCCCCGGACGGCAGCACCTACCGGCTGCAGAACACCAGCAACGACTCGGCGGACAACGTGATCGAGACCTACACGGTCAACGCGTCCAGCGAGGTCGCGAACGGCACCTGGCAGCTGCGCGTGCGCGACCTGTTCTCGGCCGACACCGGCCTCATCGACTCCTGGCGGCTCACCTTCTGAGTTTCCGGTACACCGAAAGGACATCCAGATGACCCTGCTCTCCTGGAAATCGACGTTCAGACGCGCGACGCTGCTCGCGGTCGGCGCCGCGGCCGTGCTCGGCGCGGCCGCGGGCCAGGCCTTCGCGGCACCCGCCACCCCGCCGGACGACGTGCAGCCACAGGTCGTCGGCGGCACGCGCGCGGCACAGGGCGAGTTCCCGTTCATGGTGCGGCTGTCCATGGGCTGCGGCGGTGCCATGTACACCGACCAGATCGTGCTGACGGCCGCCCACTGCGTGAGCGGCACCGGCAACAACACCGGCATCACCGCCACCATGGGCGCGGTGGACCTGCAGGACCCGGCGCGGATCACCCGCCAGTCCACCTACGTCTACCAGGCGCCGGGCTACAACAACCCGTCCGGCGACGACTGGGCGCTGATCAAGCTGGCCTCGCCGGTCAGCGGCATCCCGACGCTGCCGGTCGCGAGCACCACGGCCTACGACAACGGCACGTTCACCGTGGCCGGCTGGGGCGCCGCGGTCGAGGGCGGCGGGCAGCAGCGCTACCTGCTCAAGGCCCAGGTCCCGTTCATCACCGACGCGCAGTGCGGCTCGGCCTACACCGAGCTGGTGCCGAACGAGGAGATCTGCGCGGGCAACTGGGACGACGGCGGCGTCGACACCTGCCAGGGCGACTCCGGCGGCCCGATGTTCCGCCGCGACAGCGCGAACGCCTGGGTCCAGGTCGGCATCGTGAGCTGGGGCTACGGCTGCGCGCAGCCGCTGAACCCGGGCGTGTACAGCCAGGTCAGCACGTTCGCGTCGGCCATCGCCGCCGCGGCGGCGAACCTGGGTGGCACCACCCCGCCGCCGGCGTGCACCACGCAGGCGAACGTCAGCCGGATCTCGATCCCGGACGCCGGCGCGGCCGTCAACAGCCCGGTGACGATCTCCGGCTGCGCCGGCGCCGCGTCGTCGAGCACCACGGCCGAGGTGCACATCACCCACACCTACCGCGGTGACCTGCAGATCGACCTGATCGCCCCGGACGGCACGGCCTACCGGCTGAAGAGCGCCAGCAGCAGCGACTCGGCGGACAACGTGAACGCCACGTACACGGTGAACGCGTCGTCGGAGACCGCCAACGGCACCTGGAACCTGCGGGTGCGCGACATGTACGCACAGGACACCGGCCGGATCGACAGCTGGACCCTCGGCGTGTGAGTGATCTGTCCGGTTAGTCCGACCGGCCCGAGGGCCATCCCCGCGACCGTCCGGGGGTGGCCCTCGGGTCGTTTCGCAGGCAAGATACGACCAAGTTACCGTGAGGTATCGACCCTCGACGAGGAGTAGAGCATGCGAGAACTCGCGGTTCCACCGCTTGCCACGGTGCCGGCGAGCGGGGGTATGGCGGACGCCGTGTTCACCAACGCCGACGAGGCGCCGAACACCGTCTCGTTCCGGCGCAAGGTCGGCGGTGCCTGGGGCGACGTCACCGCGGCTCAGTTCTCCGTCGACGTCGTCGAGGTCGCCAAGGGCCTGGTCGCGTCGGGCATCAAGCCGGGCGACCGGATCGGCATCCTCGCCGCGAACTGCTACGAGTGGACGCTCTTCGACTTCGCGATCTGGGCCGCGGGCGCCGCGTCGGTGCCGATCTACGTGACCTCCTCCGGCGAGCAGATCGAGTGGATCATGTCCGACTCGGGCGCGGTGGCGCTCGTGGTCGAGAACGAGGAGCTGCTGGGCAAGGTCGAGGCGGTCCGCGGCTCGCTGGCCGACCTCGCGCACGTGTGGCGCATCGACGACGGTGCCGTCGACACCCTCGTCGCGGCCGGCAAGGACACCTCCGACGAGGAGATCACGGCCCGGCGCGCGGCGGTGAAGCCGGACGACCTGGCCACGCTGATCTACACCTCGGGCACCACCGGGCGGCCAAAGGGCGTCGTGCTGACCCACCGGAACCTGTGGGCCTCGGTGGGCAACGCGGTCGAGTACCTGGCACCGATGTTCAAGGGCGGCGAGGGCCAGGAGACCTCCACGCTGCTGTTCCTGCCGCTCGCGCACGTGTTCGGCCGGATGGTCGAGGTGGGCGCGGTGCTCGCCCGCGCCACGCTCGGGCACTGGGCCGACGTGAAGACGCTGACCGACAACCTCGCCGCGTTCCGGCCGACGTTCATCCTGTCCGTGCCGTACGTGCTGGAGAAGGTGTACAACGGCGCGCGGCAGAAGGCGCACAAGGACGGCAAGGGCCGGATCTTCGACGCCGCCGCGGCCACCGCGATCGCCTACAGCGAGGCGGGCGACCGGGCCGGGCTGGGGCTCAAGCTGCGGCACGCGTTGTTCGACCGCCTCGTGTTCAGCAAGTTACGGGCCGCGCTCGGCGGCAACGTGCAGTACGCGATCTCCGGCGGCGCCGCACTCGGCCCGCGGCTGACCCACTTCTTCCGCGGCGTCGGCATCACCGTGTTCGAGGGCTACGGGCTGACCGAGTCGACCGCCGCGTCGGTGGTCAACGCGCCGGGCGCGTTCAAGCCGGGCACGGTCGGCAAGCCGCTGCCTGGCACGGCGGTGCGCATCGGCGAGGACGGCGAGATCGAGCTGCGCGGCGACGGCGTGTTCACCCGCTACTGGAACAACGACGACGCCACGAAGGAGGCCATCAACGGCGAGGGCTGGTTCGCCACCGGTGACCTCGGCGAGCTCGACACCGAGGGCTTCGTGCGGATCACCGGGCGGAAGAAGGAGCTCCTGGTGACCAGCGGCGGCAAGAACGTGGCGCCGTCGGTGATCGAGGACCGGATCGCCGCGCATCCGTTGGTGGGCCAGGCTTTCGTCGTCGGCGACGGGCAGAAGTACATCGCCGCGCTCATCACCGTCGACGCCGAGTACTTCGCGTACTGGAAGACGACGGCCGGAAAGTCCGATACCGCGACGGTGTCCGATCTGGCCGAGGACGCCGACCTGCTCGCCGAGCTCCAGCGGGCCGTGGACGAGGGCAACCTCGCGGTGTCGAAGGCCGAGTCGGTGCGCCGCTTCCGCGTGCTGGACACCGAATTCAACCCGGAGAACGGCTACCTCACGCCGTCGCTCAAGCTGAAGAGAAACGTCATCATGAAGGATTTCGCGAAGGAAGTGGACGCGCTATATTCCTGATTTTCGTAACCGATCGACCACTGTCGATGACCGGGTAGGGTTTTCCCGACCCAGCCCGCATCGGGCGTCCTCTTGGCGATTGGGAGGCCAAGCGTATGGGGCGACATTCGTCGGCCGGGCAACGCGGCGTGCCACGCGGTGCCCGCGGTCTGCGCTCGCGGTCGCCGGTCATAATGCTGTCCGCGTTGCTGGTGCTGGCGTTGCTGGGCTGGTTCACGTTCGACTTCCTCTCCGACCGGCTGCGCGCGTCTGCCTGCGACAACACGACGGTCGTGAACGTGTCCGCGGCGCCGGACATCGCGCCCGTGGTGACCCAGATCGGCAACCAGGTGTCCGAACAGGACGAAGGATCCTGCTACAAGATCAACGTGTCGAGCCGCGACTCGGCCTCGACCGCGGAGTCGCTCGTCGTGTCCGACGGCAACGTGCGCCCGGACGTGTGGATCCCCGAGTCGACCATCTGGCTGCAGCGCGCGCAGGACAAGGGTGCGTGGAACGTCCCGGTCAGCGGCACGTCGATCGCGAGCTCGCCGGTGGTGGTCGCGCTGACCGAGGACACCGCGAGCAAGCTGGGCTGGCCGCAGAAGGCGCCCGCGTGGTCGCAGCTGTTCGGCCCGGACGCGCGGGGCATCGACATGGGCATGCCCGACCCGGCCCGCGAGCCCACCGGGGTGTCGACCCTGTTCGGCATCCGCGAGCTGCTCGGCAACGGCGCGAACGCCGGCCCGAAGGTCACGACCGAGCTGCGCAGGCTGTCGCCGAACACCGCGCCGAAGCAGTCCGACCTGTTCGCCCGGCTGCCGGGCGCGCAGAGCACGGACGAGCCGCTGGACGGGTTCCCGACGTCCGAGGTGTCGGTGCTGCGCAACAACGCCAAACAGAACGCGCCGCTGGTCGCGGCGTACGCCCAGCCGGCGGTGCCGGCGCTGGACTTCCCGTTCGTGGTGCTGCCGGAGACGAAGTCGGACAAGCGGGACGCGGCCGAGCGGTTCCTGAAGGTGCTGATCGACCAGCAGGCGGCGGAGACGTTCGGCCAGGCCGGCTTCCGCACGCCGGACGGCGAGATGCTGCGCGAGCGGGCGAGCGACCGGCGCACGTCGTCGCAGAAGCTGACCCCGTCCCCCATGCCGAACCCGACCGACGTGAACAACGCGCTCAACCAGTGGGCCGGGGTCAACCTGAGCGCGCGGATCCAGGTGCTGCTGGACGTGTCCGGCTCGATGAACGAACCGGTGCCCGGGACCGGGAAAAATCGCATGGCGGTCACGCTGCAGGCGGCCGAGCTGGGCATCGGCCTGATGAAGCCGACGACGAAGATCGGCGTGTGGCTGTTCTCCACGAACCTGGACGGGCAGGACAAGGACTACAAGGAGCTCATCCCGGTCAAACCGGTGGCCGACCAGCTGTCGAACGGCGCCCTGAACACCCTGCGGGGCGTGAAGGCCCTCGAGAACGGCGCGACGGGCCTGTACGACAGCACGCTGGCCGCGTACAAGTCGGCGACGCAGAACTACGAGGCGGGCCGCATCAACCTGGTGGTCATCCTGACCGACGGCCGCAACGAGGACAACAACGGGATCAGCCGCCAGGACCTGCTCAAACAACTGGGCACCCTGCGCGACCCGAAGCACCCGGTCCAGATCGTGGGCATCGGCATCGGCCCGGACATCGACGAGGCGGAGCTGAAGATGATCGCCGGCGCCACCGGCGGCCAGGCCTTCACCACCCCGGACCCGACCAAGATCGGCGACATCTTCTACGCGGCCCTCTCGAAACTCCTCTGCCAGCCCCCCGCCTGCCAGCCACAAACAGGCGGCTGACCCGCACGAACACGGCCCGGCCACGGCCTCCCGCAAGGGATTCGTGGCCGGGCCCCGTCATGTCCGGCGGGTGCGGGGTACCGACGATCCGACCCGTCCGTTCGTAGGTTTCTCACTGCCGGCGATGCGTAATGGTCCGGCACGGCCCACGATGAAGGGACCGAGCGACGCGATGAGGGAGTGCCGTGTCCGTCGACCAGAAGGTGGCCGCACCGCGACGCCTGGGGACCGGCCGCGCCTCGGGGACCTCGTCGCTGGTCGGCGCCGTGCTGGTGGTCGCGGTCGCGACCTTCCTGGTGCACGTGTTCGCCACGCTCAACGGGTACTTCGGGCAGGACGACTTCATCCTCACCTACCGCGCCGCGCACGCCGCGCCCTACGACCTCGGCTTCCTCTTCCAGGACTACAGCGGCCACCTCCAGCCCGGCGCCTTCCTGCTCGCCTGGGCCGTCACCGCGGTCGCGCCGCTCAACCACGTCGTCGCCGTGCTGCCGCTGTTCGCCATGCACGCGGTCACGCTCTGGCTGTGCTGGCGCGTGCTCGTGCGCCTCTTCGGCGCGCGCTGGGCGATCCTGCCGGCGTTCACGGTGTTCGCCGCCTCGCCCGTGATCCTGTTCCCCACGCTGTGGTGGGCCTACGGGATGCAGCTGTTCCCCTTGCTGCTGGCCATGTTCGGCGCGCTGCACGCACACCTGCGATACCTCGACGAAGGCCGCGTGCGGCACGCCGTGGCCGCCGTGGCGTGGACCCTGTTCGGGCTCGCGTTCTACGAGAAGGCCGCGCTGATCCCCGCGGTCCTCTTCGGCGCCACCGTGCTGCTCGCGCCGCGCCCGGAGATCGCGCCGATCCTGGGGGCGCTGCGCCGCCACCGGTGGGTCTGGGTCGCGCACGGCGTGCTCGTCGCGGCGTTCGCCCTGCTGTACCTGAACCTCACGGAGAGCCAGGCCGGCGGCGACCCGGTGACCAGCCGGACGATCGTCGAGTTCGCCTGGCAGTCCATTGTGGACACGTTGTTGCCCGGGATGTTCGGCGGGCCGCTCACCGACCCGGGGGGCGGCGCCGCGTGGCAGACCCCGCCGCCGGTGGTCCGGATGGTGGCCGTGCTGGTCGCGGTCGCGGTCGTCGTCGTCAGCGCGGTGCGCTGGCGGCGCCGCGCGGTGCTGCCGTGGCTGTTCCTCGCCGCCTACCTCGCGGTCGACCTCACGCTGGTGGCCGCGACCCGGCTCGGCGTCGTCGGCCCGGCGGTCGCGACCGACCCGCGCTACGTCGCCGACGTGGTGCCGGTGGCCGTGCTGTGCGCGATGTTCGCGTTCTTCCCGTCCGGCGAGCCGCACGGGCCCGGGCAGCACGCGACCGAGCTGCCGCAGACCCGGCCCGCCGTCCTCGCCGCCACCGTCCTGGTGCTGGCTGGCGCGACGGTGAGCCTGCTGCGCGTGGCGCCGGCGTTGCAGTTCCAGCAGGCCCGCGACTACGTGGACACCGCCCGCACGGCGCTGGCCGACCGGCCGGGCATCGTGCTGTTCGACGGCGGCGTGCCCGGCGACATCATGATCGGCTGGTTCATCGACGACGCGGTCACCTCGCGGGTGGTCGGCCTGGTGCCCGAGGAGCCGCGCTTCGACCAGCCCGCCGAGCAGATCTACCGGCTCGACGACAAGGGCAGGCCGCGGCCGGTCGAGAACCTGAAGACCACCGTGACCGCGGTGCCCGGCCCGGTGAAGGACTGCGGCTACCTCGTCGAGGACGGCGTCGTGCGCGTCCCGCTGCACCGCGCGGTGCCCGGCCGGCAGATCGTGCGCATCGGCTACTACACCGCGGACGAGGGCCCCGGCACCGTGCGCGTGGGCGGGGTGTCCCACCAGGTCCGCTTCACCGACGGCCTGCACGTGATGAACGTCGTCGCCACCGGACCGCTCATGGAGGTCCAGGTCGGCCGCAGCCAGGACGTCGCCCCGCTGTGCGTCACGAACGTCGAGGTGGGCGTGCCGTGACGGCCAGGCACACCTAGAACGGGTCGTAGGGACCGTGATGGCCGAGCCACCCGGCCACCCGCCGCAGCCGCAGCCGCAGGAGGACCTTGATGAACACGTTCCAGGAGAACCAGGGCAGCTGCGCGGCCACCCGCAGCCGGTCGGCCACGCGCGGGCGGCCGAGACGGAAGCGGGCCAGCGAACGGCTCCGGTCGACGTAGACGAACCGGGAACCGAACAGGACCTTGGCGATCGTGCCGAGGGTGACGCCGATGGAGGAGAAGCAGTCGTGCACCAGGATCTCCCCGCCCTCGGGCAGGTGCGCCGACCAGTGCAGGTCGTCGGTGTAGGTCCAGTAGTCGTGCTTGCCGTCGACGTAGAGCAGGTCGAACGGGCGGTCCCAGGACGGGCGCAGCTTGGTCGAGTAGCCGACCACCAGCTCCACCACGTCGGTCAGCCCGGCCCGCGCGATGTTGGCCTCGAACTTGTCGCGGGTCGACACGCCGCCGAAGAGCCTGCCGTCGACGAACGCGTCCACGGCGACCACCCGGGCCCCCACCGCACGCGCGGCCTGGCCCAGGATCACGGTGGATCTGCCCTGGTGGCTGCCGATCTCGAGCACGGTCGCACCGGGCTCCAGGCGCAGCACACACTCCCACAGCATCCGGGCCTGACCTTCGGTGAGCCAGCCCGGC
Organism: Actinophytocola sp.; assembly: GCA_035995025.1. Classification (GTDB taxonomy): domain Bacteria; phylum Actinomycetota; class Actinomycetes; order Mycobacteriales; family Pseudonocardiaceae; genus Actinophytocola. Next base: position 7,596 of record DASYKY010000014.1, on the reverse strand, counting down.
ACGTCGGCCACCGACTCCCAGACCTGGTCGAAGTCCACGGACACCTGCCTACCCGAAAGCCAACTTTGGTCGGGTCACCATAGCCCTAGTATTCGAGCGATGTTAACCACCGGTAGGACTGTTTCCGACGCCTTGCGGCGCCGGCTCGCAGCCCTGCCGCGCAACCCCGCGGCCTGGGTGATGCTGGGCCTGACGGTGCTGTCGTTCGCGCAGCGGCCGGGGCGGACGACGTTCGACACCAAGCTCGACCTGGCCGTCGACCCGATCGCGTTCCTCGGCCGCGCGCTGCACCTGTGGAACCCCGAGGCCACCGGTGGTGAGCTGCAGAACCAGGCCTACGGCTACCTGTTCCCGATGGGCCCCTTCTTCGCCGCGGGCCAGGTGCTCCATATCCCGCCGTGGCTGACCGAGCGGATCTGGTGCGCGCTGCTGCTGTGCCTGGCCTTCGCCGGTGCGCTGGCGCTCGCCCGGGCGCTGCGCATCGGCAGCGAGCCGGCCCGCTTCGCCGGCGCGCTGGCCTACGCGCTCGCGCCGCGCATGCTCACCGAGATCGGCTCGCTGTCCGCGGAGATGCTGCCCGCGGTGTGGCTGCCGTGGGTGATGCTGCCGCTGGTCAAGGCGAACCGGATCGGCTCGCCACGCCGCGCCGCCGGGCTGTCGGCGCTCGCCGTGTTCGCCATGGGCGGGGTCAACGGCGCCATGGTGCTGATGTCCATGGTGCTGCCGTTCCTGTGGCTGGTGACCAGGAAGTTCACCCGCGAGCACGTGAAGCTGTGCGCGTGGTGGTCCGTCTCGGTGCTGGCCGTGTGCCTGTGGTGGGTCCTGCCGCTGCTGCTGCTCGGCGAGTACAGCCTCCCGTTCCTCGACTACATCGAGTCGGCGTCGAACACGACCGCGCCGATGTCGCTGTTCCAGGTGCTGCGCGGCACCAACCAGTGGGTCGCCTACGTCGTGGCCGGCACGCCCTGGTGGCCGTCGGGCTTCCTGCTGGTCGACAACCCGGTGCTGATGCTGGTCACCGGCCTGGTCGCGGCCGTCGGGCTGTACGGGCTGGTCCGCCCCCGGCTGCCGGAGCGCCGGTTCCTGGTACTCAGCGTGCTGACCGGGGTCACGCTGCTCACCGTCGGCTATGTCGGCACGCTCGACGGCCCGCTCGCGTCGGTGGTCCGCGACCTGCTGGACGGCCCGCTCGCACCGCTGCGCAACGTCCACAAGTTCGAGCCGGTCCTGCGCCTGCCCCTGATGCTCGCGTTCACCCACGCGATCACCGGCCGGCTGCCCGGCATGGCCCGCGGCACCTCGCCGCTACGCGCGACCCGCGCCCGGATCGCGGTCGCCGCGCTGCTGGTGGCGATCCTGGCCGCGCCCGCCTGGCTGCTCACGCTGCGTCCCGGGCCCGGCTGGGACGAGGTGCCCGACCACTGGCGCCAGGCGATGACCTGGCTCGGCGAGAAGGACGCGAACTCGCGCACGCTGCTGCTGCCCGGCTCCGGGTTCGGCGACTACACGTGGGGGCGAACGGTCGACGAGCCGGCGCAGGCGCTGGCCCGCTCGCCGTGGGCGGTGCGCAGCCAGATCCCGCTGGGCTCGGAGGGCAACACCCGGCTGATGGACGCGGTCGAGGACGCGCTCGCCGACGGGCGCGGCTCGCCCGCGCTCGGCGAGTTCCTCGCCCGCGGCGGCTACCGGTACGTGTTGCTGCGCAACGACATCGACCAGAAGAGCACCGACGCGCCGGACCCGGCCACGCTGCGCGCCGGGCTGGACGGCTCCGACGGCCTGCACCGGGTCGCGCAGTTCGGCGACCCGGTGTCGCTCGACGGCGTCGGCAAGGTACCCGCCCTCGAGGTGTACGGGGTGGACGTCACGGTGCCCCGCGCCAGTGTGGTGTCCACACAGGACATTCCGACGGTGAGCGGCGGGCCGGAGTCGCTGCTGCCGCTGCTCGAGGCCGGCATGCTCGACGCGAAGGCGCCGACCACGCTGGCCGGCGACGGCGCGCTGCCCGACTCGCGGGAGTGGCTCGTCACCGACGGGCTGCGCTACCGCGAGCGCAACGTCGGCCGCGTGCGGGACAACCTGTCCGAGACGCTGACAGCCGCCGAGGTGCCGCGGCAGAAGCGGCCGTCCACCGACGTGCTGCCCTTCCGCGGCCGCGACCACCAGACGGTCGCCGCGTACCGCGGGATCCGCGACGTGCACGCGTCCACGTCGATCAGCTACGCCGACGCCGTGGGCGCGAGCGACCCGTCCGGCCTGCCGTTCGCGGCGATCGACGGCGACCCGCTGACCGCGTGGCGCTCGTCGAGCTTCGACGGGCCGGACGGCCAGTGGCTCGAGGTGGAGCTCGACACCCCGCGCCAGGTCGACGAGATCACGATGGCGGTCGTGGACAGCCTGCGGGTGGGCTGGCCCGTCACCCGGATCCGGATCACGACCGACAACGGCAGCGTCGAGCACGAGGTCGCCCGCGGCGGCACGCCGCAGAAGTTCACCACCGCACCAGGCCTGACCAGCACGGTCCGCGTCACGGTGGTGTCGGTGGCGGCCGGCCGGCAGACGGGCAACGCGGCGATCTCCGAGCTCGGGATCCCCGGCGTGACGGCGAACCGGGCGCTGTCGGTGCCCGCGGACGTGGCCCCGGCGCCGGGGCAGCAGACGAGCTTCGCGTTCACCCGCGGCGCGCAGCCGCGCTACGCGTGCGTGGCGGGGACCTGCGACGCGGGCGACGCGCGGTCGGGCGAGGAGCCGTCCGGCGTGCACCGGCTGTTCCGCACGAACGCGCCGGCCAACTACCGGGTCAAGGGCACCGTGCTGCCCGTGGACGGCGGCACGAACCCCGTGACGCTGCCCGGTTTCCGGGTGACCAGCTCGACCCAGGTGGCCGGCGACCCGGCCGCGGGCCCGCTGGCCGCGGTCGACGGCGACCCGGACACCACGTGGATCGCCGACGGCACCGACAGCCGGCCGTCGCTGACGCTGACCTGGGACACCCCGCGCGCGCTCAGCGGGCTGCGGCTGTCCACCGAGGGCGACTCGGGGGGCTCGCGGCCGACCGACCTGCTGATCACCGTGCCGCGCGGCAGCCAGTCGGTGCCGGTCACGCCGGAGGGGATCGCGAGCTTCGAGCTGACCACCAAGACGATCCAGATCACCGTGCTGGCCACGAAGGAGAAGCCGGGTGCCCCGGCCGCCATCTCCGACCTGCAGCTGGACGGGGTGGACTTCCCCCGCGTGGACCCGGACACGCGGTTCACCGTGCCGTGCGGCCAGGGCCCGCGCATCGAGCTGGACGGCTTCCGTTACACGACCTCGGTGTCCGGCACGCTGGCCGACTACCGCGCGCACCGGCCGCTGGACTTCACCACCTGCGAGGACCTCGAGGGCGGGGTGGACCTCAAGCAGGGCGACCACGAGCTGGCCACCGACCCGTCGGACGCCTTCGTCGTGCAGGACCTGCGCCTGCTGTCCACATCGGACACTCCGGCGCCGGACGTGCGCGGGCACACGGTGACCCGCTGGGACGTCTCCAAGCGGGAGATCCTGGTGACCGGCGGCCCGGAGTCCGTGCTGTCGGTGCCGGAGAACGCCAACGACGGCTGGGTGGCCTCGATGGGCGGCCGCGAGCTGCAGCGGGTCCGGGTGGACGGCTGGCAGCAGGCCTGGCTCGTGCCGGAGGGCGCGGGCGGCACGGTGTCGCTGGACTTCGCGCCGGACGGGCAGTACCGGACCCGGATCGCGGTCGGCGGTGCCGCGGCGCTGCTGCTCGTCGGCACCGTGTTCATCCCGGTGCGCCGCCGCCGGCCCATCGACGTCCGCACGGGCGGGCGGCGGTGGATCCCGTTCGTGCTGGTGGCGCTCGTCGCGGTGCTCGGCGGCATGCTCCCGGTGGTGCTGCTGATCGCGTGCCTGCTGCTGCGCTCGCTGTGGTCGCCCGCGCCGCGACTGCTGGCGTTCGCCGGCGCCGCGCTGGCGTGCGTGGTCGCGGTGACCGGGCGGCTGCTCGACCACGGTCAGTCGTGGGCGTACGGCTGGCTGGCGCAGTCCGCGCTACTGCTCGCCGCGGCCGCCGTCGTCTCGTCCTGTGTGGACTGGTTCGACTCGCCGAGACCGGATCTCGACGACCGCGCCGGCGATGACCAGCAGGCCCGTGGCGATACCGGCGGCGGTCACCACCTGAGTCAGTTCGTCGTGGAGCCACGTCGTCACGAGGACGATCTCGACCGCGACGGCGAGCCAGAGCAGTACCGTTGACTTGCGGTCCGCGCTGGCGATCCGGGAGAACAGCAGGATCTGCACGAGCGAGAGCAGCGAGCCGACGATCGCGAACGGCCACACGGGAATGTGCGCCGCGGCGTACTCCTTGCCGCCGATGACCGCGACGATCGTCGGGCCCATCGTCACCGCGGCGAGGACGACGACGGCGTCGAGCGCGGCACAGATGGCGAGCGCGCGCGGCACCATCGTGCGGCGCCCCTCCTCGCTCGCCAGCCGGGGTAACACGAGGATCGCGACGGCCTGCGGCAGCCAGTAGGCGATCTTGGTGACGATCGCGCCGACGGCGTACTCGCCGGCCTCGTGGGCCGGGAGGTTGTGCCGGGCGAGCACCAGGTCGAGGTTGACCAGCAGGACCAGCGCGAGCATGGCCTGCACGGCGTGCAGCACCTCGCCGACGTGCCCCTTGTGGTGGCGCGCCGGGCGCGGCCGCCCGCAGACCACCCAGCCGGCCGTCGCGACGACGGCCGCGCCGATGGCGGTGCCGGCCAGCGCCCCGGTGGCGCTGCGGAACACGACGAGCCCGATGACCGTGCCGCCGATCCGCCCGACCGCCTCGAACGCGAGCATCCCGGCCAGGGTCGCGAACCGCTGGGAGCCCTGCAGCACGCCGTAGGACAGGCCGATCATCGTGATCGACATCAGCGAGACCGAGAGCAGCAGGGCGGGCCAGATGTCGGCCAGGTGCAGCAGGACCATCAGCAGCGGCGCGGCGGCGAGCGCCACGGCCGTGACGGTCCCGCTCGTGGCCAGGCCCAGTGAGTACAGCTGCCCGGTGTCGCGTGTGGACAGTGGACCGTGCTCCCGCAGCCGCGCGACCCGCAGCGCCGCGACGGTCTGCAGCCCCATGGCCGGCACGGCCCCGACGACGAGGACGGCGAGCAGCGACCCGAGCTCCCCGAAGCTGGCGGGGATGAGCAACCGGGCCGCGACGACGTTGAGCAGGTAGGAGGCGGCCTGGTTCCCGGCGACCCCGACGGAGACAAGCAGCGCGGACACCCGCACCCGCTCTGAAACCCCCAGTGCCATGGGCACCTCCTGGTTACCAGCGAGTAGGCCAGCGACTCTAACCCAGCCTCGGGCGGCCGAACACCCGTAGGAAGGCGGTATCCGCGTCAGCGCCCGGCGAGGCGCAGCGCGGCCTCCTCGATGCGGTCCTCGCCGACCAGGACGAGGTTCGCCGCGTCGCCGAGCGGGACGAAGCTGTCCTCGCTCGCGACCCGGGCGATCGGGCCGGCGAACCCGTCGTCGACGAGCGCGGTGACCACGCCCTCGGCGACGCCACCGGTGCGGCGGGTCTCGTCGACGACGAGCACGCGCCCGGTCGCCTCGGCCTCGCGGCGGAGGTCGTCGGCGGGCAGCGGGGCGAGCCAGCGCAGGTCCACCACCCGGGCGTGCACGCCGGCGGCACGCAGCCGGCGGGCGGCCCGCAGCGACATGCGCAGGCCGTTGCCGAACGTGACGATCGTGAGGTCCGGGCCGTCGCCGTGGGTGCGCGCCCGGCCGAGCGGGACGTGCTCGAACCGGTACGGCGCGACCCAGCCCTCGTCGCCGGGCTCGTGCAGGTCACGGGTGTGGTAGAGCGCGATGGGCTCGAGGAAGACGCACACCCGGCCGTCGGTCTCGGCCGCGGCGAGGCAGGTGCGCAGCATGTCCGGCGCGTCGTCGGGCCGGGCCGGCGAGGCGATGACGAGGCCGGGGATGTCACGCAGCGCGCCGACCGCGTTGTCGTTGTGGAAGTGGCCGCCGAAGCCCTTCTGGTAGGCGTAGCCGGCGATGCGCACGACGAGCGGGTTGCGGTAGTGGCCCTGGGAGAAGAAGGACAGCGTCGCCGCCTCGCCGCGCAGCTGGTCGGCCGCGTTGTGCAGGTAGGCGAGGTACTGGATCTCCGGCACCGGCAGCAGCCCGGCGAGCCCGGCGCCGAGCGCGAGGCCGAGGATGGTCTGCTCGTCGAGCGGCGTGTCGAACACCCGCCGCGCACCGAGGCGGCGGCGCAGCCCGCGGGTCACGCCGTAGACGCCGCCCTTGCGCGCGACGTCCTCGCCGAAGACGAGCAGGCCGGGGTGGCGGGCCGCGGCGTCGAGCAGCGCGCGGTTGATCGACTGGGCGAGGGTGAGCGGCCCTTCGTCCTCGGGCAGCACGCCGCCGAACACACGCGCGCGTTCTTCGGTGGTGGCTGGCCCGGTCGCGGCGACGACCGCGTCGGGCCGGTGCGGCGCCAGCGGCGCGACGACCTGCGCGGCGGTGGCGAGCCGGGGCCGTTCACGGGCCTTTTCCGCCTCCTGCCGGACGTGCTCACGGATCGCCTCGTAGCGGTCGAGCACCTCGGCGGGCGTGTGGGTCCCACTCTCGACGAGCAGGCGGGCGGTGGCCAGCAGCGGGTCGTGGTCGAGGTCGGCGGCGATCTCGGCCGGCGTGCGGTAGGCGGTCTCGACGTCCGAGCCGGCGTGGCCCATGAGCCGGACGGTGGACAGGTGCAGGAGTGCCGGGCGGCGGTGCTCGCGAACCCACGCGGCGGCCGTCGTGGCGGTGTCGACGGTGGCGGCCGGGTCGCTGCCGGTCGCGTGGAGGTACCGCAGGTCGCGGCGGTTGTCGTAGGTGTGCGCGATCCAGCCGGGCGGGGTGGGCACGCTGATGCCGATGCCGTTGTCCTCGCAGACGAGCAGCAGGGGGACGGGCACGCCCTGGTAGGCCGACCAGCAGGCGGCGTTGATCGCGCCGGTGACGGTGGAGTGGTTGGCCGAGGCGTCGCCGAAGCTGCACACGACGATCGAGTCGGCCGGCCACGGGGTCGGCAGCCCGAGCCCCCGCGCCCGCTCGATGGCGAACGCGGTGCCCACCGCCCGCGGCAGGTGGCTGCCGATGGTCGAGGTCTGCGGAATGATCGCGAGGTCCGGGTGCCCGAACACCTTGTGCCGCCCACCGGCGATCGGCTCCTCGGCGGAGCCGACCAGCCCGAGCAACACGTCGCGAACGGGGTCGTGCCCGGCGACCTGACGCGCGCGGGCGACGTAGAACCCGCCGGAGCGGTAGTGCAGCAGAGCGGGGTCGGTAGACCGCAACGCCATCGCGACGGCGGCGTTGCTCTCGTGCCCCGCGGAGCCGATCGTGTAGAACCCATCGCCCTCGGCGCGCAGGTGGCGGGCGGCGAAGTCGAGGTGCCGGCTGGCCGCCTGCGCGTCGAACAACTCGACAGCGGCCGCGTTCGTGAGCCCCGTGTGCGCCGGAACCCGCCGCACGGTGGGACCTCCGAGCGCCCGAACCGCCACGATGAAGGAGTCGTCGACCGGATCCCGCCGAGCCATGGCGCCACTCCCCCGC